>NZ_JBXENX010000037.1:0-1219 GCF_059383895.1 Paenibacillus sp. J22P59 | reverse complement strand
GGTTAAGCTAGTAAGAGCGCACGGAGGATGCCTAGGCACTAGGAGCCGAAGAAGGACGTGGCGAACAACGAAACTGCCTCGGGGAGCCGTAAGCAGGCTTTGATCCGGGGATATCCGAATGGGGAAACCCAGCTATCGTAATGGATAGTTACTCGTAACTGAATACATAGGTTGCGTAGAGGCATACCAGGGGAACTGAAACATCTAAGTACCCTGAGGAAGAGAAAACAAAAGTGATTCCGTCAGTAGCGGCGAGCGAACGCGGATTAGCCCAAACCAAGGAGCTTGCTCCTTGGGGTTGTAGGACGTCTCACATGGAGTTACAAAGGTGTTGGTTAGGCGAAGAGGTCTGGAAAGGCCCGCTAGAAGAGGTAAAAGCCCTGTAACCAAAAATCAGCACTCTCCGAGACGGATCCTGAGTACGGCGGGACACGTGAAACCCCGTCGGAATCCGGCAGGACCATCTGCCAAGGCTAAATACTCCCTAGTGACCGATAGTGAAGCAGTACCGTGAGGGAAAGGTGAAAAGCACCGCGGAAGCGGAGTGAAAAAGAACCTGAAACCGTGCGCTTACAAGAAGTCAGAGCCCTATTTATGGGTGATGGCGTGCCTTTTGTAGAATGAACCGGCGAGTTACGTTCACGTGCAAGGTTAAGTCGGGAAGACGGAGCCGCAGCGAAAGCGAGTCTGAATAGGGCGAATAAGTACGTGGTCGTAGACCCGAAACCGTGTGATCTACCCCTGTCCAGGGTGAAGGTGCGGTAACACGCACTGGAGGCCCGAACCCACGCATGTTGAAAAATGCGGGGATGAGGTGGGGGTAGCGGAGAAATTCCAATCGAACTCGGAGATAGCTGGTTCTCCCCGAAATAGCTTTAGGGCTAGCCTCGAGGAATGAGCGTCGTGGAGGTAGAGCACTGATTGGGTGCGGGGCCCGCCAAGGGTTACCAAGTCCAGTCAAACTCCGAATGCCATAGACGTGCTACTCGGGAGTCAGACAGTGAGTGCTAAGATCCATTGTCAAGAGGGAAACAGCCCAGATCATCAGCTAAGGTCCCCAAGTGTGTGTTAAGTGGGAAAGGATGTGGAGTTGCAAAAACAACCAGGATGTTGGCTTAGAAGCAGCCACCATTTAAAGAGTGCGTAATAGCTCACTGGTCGAGTGACTCTGCGCCGAAAATGTAACGGGGCTAAACACACCACCGAAGCTATGACATGT
>NZ_JBXENX010000036.1:0-1271 GCF_059383895.1 Paenibacillus sp. J22P59 | reverse complement strand
TGAGATTAAACTAAATAGTGGACACACCATAAGGAAAAACCTTTAAAATAGAATTAACTAAAAGGTCGAGGTGTGACATGGGAAATAGCCGCCAGCAATATGATGAAATGTTTAAACGCAAAACGGTTGAGCACTTGGAAGAAACAAAGAAAACACTGAAGCAAGTTTCTAAGGAATTAGACATTCCTGTTACGAATCTGAGCATGTGGAGGAAACGGTACGGAAAGAAAGGAGAGCTCTCCTCTCACTCGCAGGTATTTGTGGATTATGAGCGTCTCCAGAAGCTGGAGCGGCAAAACAAAGAGATGCAGGAGGAACTCGACATCCTAAAAAAGGCGATGCACTTCTTCACGAAAAACCGAGAGTAATTTATGCGTTCGTGCATAAATATCGTCGTCGATATGGTGTGGAGAAGTTGTGCCGGGTTATGCAAGTTGCAAGAAGTGGTTACTACAAATGGTTGAAGCGAGTGCCAGGGAAGCAAGAAAAGAGCCGAAAAAAGATAATGGAACGAATTCGTCACCACTATCAAAGTATGAAGAAACGATACGGCAGTCCGAAAGTAGCGTTTAAGCTGCGAGAGGAAGGCTGGAAGATTGCTACAAAGACGGTGGGTAAACTCATGAAGGAAATGGGTTTACGTTCGTGTACGGTGAAAAAATACAAGGCGACTACAAATTCCAATCATAGTCAGCCTGTATTTGAAAATGTACTGGATCAAAACTTTAAAGCAGAGGCACCAAACCGAGTTTGGGTCTCTGATATTACCTACATTCAGACGGGGCAAGGCTGGGTGTATTTGGCCAGCCTTATGGACTTATATTCTCGTAAAATTGTAGGTTGGGCAGCTGGTCCACGAATGACAAAGGAGCTCGTGCTTGATGCGTTTGATCAAGCCTGTGAACGCCAAAATCCGGCTGAAGGACTCATCCATCATTCGGATCGAGGCGTCCAATATGCTTCTTGTGAGTACCGTAATCGCCTGAAAGAAAAGAAGATGATCGGCAGCATGAGCAGAAAAGGCAACTGCTATGATAATGCCTGCATTGAATCTTTTCATAGCATCCTCAAACGAGAGATGGTCTACCAAGTGAAGTTTCGCACACGTGAACAGGCTTATGAAGCTCTTTACGGATACATTGAGCTCGATTACAATCGTCTCCGAATCCATGGGTCTATCCAGTATATGACCCCGTTTCAGTGTGAAAAAAGGTATTATGAACAGCTTCAAGTTTCCTAATAAATGTGTCCACTTTCTTGACAGAAATACA
>NZ_JBXENX010000034.1:0-1867 GCF_059383895.1 Paenibacillus sp. J22P59 | reverse complement strand
CATTAATGCAACGACGGATGCGCCGGGCGGTCCAACTGCATGGGCAACAGGCATCAGCTACAAAGTGAATGATGTAGTGACGTATGGAGGCAAAACGTATGTGTGCATTCAGCCGCATACTTCCCTTGGAGGCTGGGAGCCTTCTAACGTGCCAGCGCTGTGGAGAGTGCAATAAGAGAGGGGATATAGAGCTATGAGGGTAAGCCGAATAATGACTCGTTCATTCACACGCACCATGCTTCTCGCCTTAGTATTTGCACTCCTTGTCACGATGTATCAATGGCATGCGCCACAAGCCTATGCGTCTATTCCAGCAAATAACAAGCTGATCGTCGGGTATTGGCACAACTTTGACAATGGTTCAGGGAACATTAGGCTTCGCGACGTATCTGCGGACTTTGATGTGATTAACGTTTCTTTTGCAGAACCATCGAGCGGGGTGCAGGGAGGGACGATTGGCTTCGCTCCTTACAATGCGACAGAAGCGGAATTCATTGCAGATATTCAATATTTGCAAGCTCAAGGGAAGAAAGTAATGATCTCCATCGGAGGAGCTAACGGGCAGGTGCAGCTAGTCAGTACGCAAGCCCGGGACAATTTTGTCTCCAGCATGAAGGGCATTATTACGAAATATGGCTTTAACGGCTTGGACATTGATTTTGAAGGCCATTCCCTTTATCTCAATTCTGGAGACAGCGATTTCCGCAGCCCCAAAACCCCGGTTATTACGAACCTGATCTCAGCAGTGAGGGAGCTTCATGATTTCTATGGAGATAGCTTCATGCTGACGATGGCACCTGAGACTTTCTTCGTGCAGCTTGGGTATTCCTTCTATGGAGGCACCTGCATTTCATGTGACAATAGGGCAGGCTCATATCTCCCTGTTATTTATGCGCTTCGCGATATTCTGGATTGGCTGCAGGTGCAGCAGTATAATTCTGGTCCGATTACCGCTCTTGATGACCGCTTCTATACGATGGGCAGTGCTGATTTCCATGTTGCTATGGTGGATATGCTGCTTACCGGCTTCCCTGTAGGGAAAAATCAGAATTATCTCTTCCCGGCACTCCGTCCTGACCAGGTCGTTATGGGACTTCCTGCTAACCAAAATGCAGGAGGAGGATTTACTTCAGTAGCGGAGGTACAGAAGGCACTCAATTATTTAATGAAAGGCGTGTCGTATGGCGGCAGCTACCAGCTGCGCAACGGGGCGCATCCCGGGATGAGAGGCCTGATGACATGGTCGATCAATTGGGATAAATTCAATAATTTCGAGTTCTCGCGCAATCATCGGACGTATTTGAACCAATTTGATTCAGGCGGTGTGGCAGATACTACTCCTCCTAGCGTACCGGGCAATCTACGCTCGACAGCCAAAACGTCAAGCAGTGTCAGCTTAGCATGGAATGCTTCCACAGATAACGTAGGTGTATCGGGCTATACAGTAACCTATGGCACGACGACTGTGAATGTGGCAGGAACAAGCACAACGATTAATGGCTTGTTGCCGAATACGGCGTATACGTTTACGGTGAAAGCGAAGGACGCAGCAGGCAATAGCTCAGAGGCAAGTGCTCCGCTACAAGTCACGACAGAGGAGGCCGTTGTGGATACGGCACAGCCGACTGTACCGACCAATGTACAGTTGACGGCAAAAACTTCCTCCAGCGCCAGTCTATCTTGGAACGCCTCCACCGATAACGTGGCCGTAACGGGCTACACGGTAACGTATGGCACGACGACTGTGAATGTGGCAGGAACAAGCACAACGATTAATGGCTTGTCACCGAATACAGCATATACATTTACGGTGAAGGCAAAGGATGGAGCAGGCAACTTATCGGCAGCAAGCTCTCCGCTATCCGTG
>NZ_JBXENX010000033.1:0-1868 GCF_059383895.1 Paenibacillus sp. J22P59 | reverse complement strand
GCGCTGTTATCTGGTTTAATGCCAGAAACACCGCTAGGCAGCATTGTAGCTATACGAGCGGAGCAGGATGCAAAAGTAAGGCGAGGCTGGAGCGCTGATCAGCGGCGTATCTACAGCGAATGGCGGAAGCGCAGCGCTGAACGCAAGATGCACGACGTTGACGAACTGCAAGACAGCATGAAGAAAATGGAGGCCGAAATGGCTCGGCTATTTGGAGGTGGCGGATAATGGCAGCAGGATCAGCAGGTAGTATAGATTTAGACCTTGGCTTAAATTTAGGTGAGTTTAACCGTCAGCTCGCAGGAATAGCTGGGCAAGCCTCCAATCAGGTAGCAAAGGCTTTTATGGGCTTGGGTGGCGTTATTGCAGCAGCATTTGCGGTGAACGGCCTAGTCGATTTTAGTAGGCAAGCCGTGCAGTTGGCGTCTGACCTGCAAGAGGTCCAGAACGTTGTGAACGTCACGTTCGGCTCTATGAAGCAGGAAATAGATACATGGTCTAAAGATATGATTAATAGCTTTGGTCTGTCGGAGCTGTCAGCCAAGAAATACGCATCCACAATGGGAGCCATGCTCAAGTCATCAGGCCTTGCGGGCGAGCAAATGAAAGACATGTCCAAGGTTCTGACAGAGCTGTCAGCAGACATGGCTTCATTCTACAACTTGAGTAATGATGAGGCTTATTACAAGGTATTCGCTGGGATGACCGGGGAGACGGAGCCGCTTAAGGCGCTAGGTGTCAATATGAGCGTAGCTAATATGCAAGCTTATGCCCTATCCCAAGGCATTCAAAAAAGCTATGAAAAGATGTCGCAGGCTGAGCAGACGTTGTTACGCTACAACTACTTATTGAGTGTAACGGCTGATGCGCAGGGAGACTTTGCGCGAAATAGCGACAGCTGGGCCAATCAAATTCGTATTATGACGGAACAATGGAAAATCTTTCAGGGTACGATGGGTATTGGCTTCATTAACATACTTACGCCGATTGTAAAGGGTTTGAATTGGCTCATCGCCAAGCTACAGATAGCTGCGATCTACTTCAAGGCGTTTACCGAAATTGTGTTTGGAGATGCCGTGGGTGCGTCTGCAGCATCAGCAGCCAGCGCGGCAGAACAAGCAAGCGGCTCGGTTGCCGACATGGGGGATACCACAACTGCCGCCGCTGATAAGGTGAAAAAAGCAGGCAAAAAGGTAAAGGGCTCACTAGGTGGTTTTGATCAACTCAATACAATATCTCAAGGAGCTGCTAAGTCCCTAGATGATGCTGCAGGTGCCGCAGGTGACATGTTCGGGGGACTCGGAGCAGGCGGAGGAGTGGATTTCGGCAGCATTACAACACCAGAAATTGACGTTGATCCAATCAAAGCCAAAGTACAGAGCTTTATTGACGATATCAAAGCAATGTTCAGTGGCGCAGGGGGGTACATCGAGCCACTTAAGCAATCCTTAATTGGCTTGGGTGATGCACTTAAGCCTTTTGTACAAAATGTTGGCTTAGGCCTTAAATGGTTTTTCTCAGAGGTATTGGTACCGCTCGGGAAATGGACCATCACAGAGGCACTGCCTGCATTTATAGACGTGCTGAGCGGCGGTATCCGTGTACTGACAGCCGTAATTACTGCATTCATGCCATATGGTATCTGGTTGTTCGATAACGTCTTGCAGCCATTAGCTGCTTGGTCAGGAGGCCTGATCGTATCCACGTTGCAACTCATTGCACAGGGGCTGAACGGGCTATCTAACTGGATCATGAACAATCAGGAGACGTTCGTTAAAGGCGCGTTATTTATCGCCAGCTTTTTCGTAGCCTTTAAGGTTGCAGGCTTAATATTGGCGATAGCTCCTATTATATCTAGCATTGCATCT
>NZ_JBXENX010000032.1:0-2364 GCF_059383895.1 Paenibacillus sp. J22P59 | reverse complement strand
ATACCCATTGACGATATTCATCCCCTTATACCTCTGGAGCAAACGACTGACCTGCCGACTCGAAATAACATCTCCGCCTGCGATAACGTATTTAATCCCTTCAAATGCTTCGATCCGTTCCTGGCTTAGCTGATTAAAAAAAGTGGTCGGGAAAACGATTAAACGAATCGCATTATCCCTTATATATCTCTCCAATGCATAGAAATCTTGCATAAGCGTATCTTCTTCCAAATGCAGCGGTATGCCATTCAACAATGCTAGCCAAGTTGGAAGCACTGCAGCATCAAATGAAAGCGATCCTGCCTGTAAGAATCTATCATCTTCCTTCACTTCAATATAGCTAGGATTCTTTGCATTTTTGACCACTGACCTATTGGTAATGCATACACCCTTCGGATTGCCTGTAGTTCCTGAAGTATAGATTACATAAGCCAAATCTTCTGGTTGACTTACTGTCTCAGGATTACTGGAACTTTCCATTGTGGCTTCTACATCGAACGGCTCCAATATCTCTACCTTCAACTCTGTTAAGTCAAATTGAGTACAAGAGTCGGATCTGGCTATCAAGATGCTGCTCCCGCTGTCCTTGAGCAAATACTTGATGCGAGCTTCCGGGTAGCTCTCATCAATTGGTAGATAAGCCCCGCCAGCTTTGAGGACAGCAACTTTGGCGACAATTGTATCTATACTTTTATCACACAGAATTGAAACGATCTGATTCGCTCCCACACCTTTTCTACGCAACGTGTGCGCCAACTGATTAGCCCGAGCGTTCAGCCCAGTATAGCTTAGCTCCAACCCACCGGAAACTACGGCGGTTCGCGTTCCAGCTTCCTCTGCTGCTTTTTCAAACAACTGAATAATTGTCTGATCGCGAGGATATTCCCGCCAAGTATTATTAAACTTCTGTGTAATAATTTCTATCTCTTCATCGTCCAGCAATTCTAGTCGAGCGATTCTTTCTTCCGGACTGTTAATCATCTCCAATAACAAGCGGCGAAGCTTGATGCCAAGTTTCTCAATGAACTCCGTCTCATACTTGTTTTGGTTATACAATAAAGTAAACTTCAATCCGCTCTCAAACTGAAAGATGATATTGAGATCATAGCTGGTCTGCTCTCTGCCTTTGATACGCTCCACCGTAAATCCTAATTTAATTGCTCTACCCGATTCCTCTTCAGGATAATTTTCGAAGACCATTAGTGTCTGGATCAGACTCTGTCTAACCTCGGTTAAGTTTTGGATTTGCGCTAAAGTTAAATATTCATACGGACTGGCCTTCGTATTTGCTTCCTGCATCTCTTGAAGCAATCCACTTATCCGCTGATCAGCTTCTGTCTTCACCCTTATCGGGATCGTATTGATGAACATGCCTACCATACGTTCAATACCTTCAACTTCAGGTGATCTGCCTGAAACGACCGCTCCAAATACTACATCTTCCGTTCCCATGTACATCTGAAGCAACAAACCCCAAGCCGTTTGACATACTGTATTTAGAGTAACACCCTGTTTCTTGGACAAAATCTGTAATGCATTGCCCCACTCTTCTTCTAATTCAAGTTCATATACGCCTTCTATGTAGCCTTTACGTTGATTCTGTAAGCTCGGTAATTCTACAACTTCGTTATAACCTTTCAACTGGGTGTCCCAGAATAAAAGCCCTTTCTCCCTGTCTTGTCGATCCAGCCACAATAAATATTCTTCATAGCCATACTCTTTCTGAATCTCAATATTTTCTGCGGATGCGAATCTAGAATACAGGTGGAATAATTCATTTCGAACAAGAGCATTTGACCAACCATCAATGATGATGTGATGGCAGGTTACAATCAGACGGTACTTCTCATTGGCTATTCGCACCAAGCTAATGCCAAACAGTTGGTCCTTATTCAGATCGAATCCCTTGTCGATAATACCGCTAGCATATTGAGCGTACCGCTCTTCCCTGTCTCTCTCCAAACTGAAATCCTGATAATCTACAGAAACTTTCCTATTTGATAGGATCACCTTAGCCGGATGACCCCCTTGATCTACAACAATGATTGCATTTAGAATAGGATACTTCTGGCGTAGTGCATCGTAGGCTTTCTGAAGAAAATTCAGTTCTACAGGTCCGTTTAATTTAAACTCCGATTGTAGTACATAAGCCGTAGTATCCTTCTCCTCAAGATAAGTAAACAGCATGCCTTCCTGCATTGGGGTCAGCCTATGGATTCCGGCAACCACGGCTTCAAGCCCGATTTTCTCAGCTACTTCCGTCTTAAGATCCTCCAGGTCTTCTAACGTGTATCCATTAATTCCATAATCGGTCGGCGTACGTTCTATTTCCGTCCGGCTGGTGCAGTGGCGAATTGTCTCTTG
>NZ_JBXENX010000031.1:0-2684 GCF_059383895.1 Paenibacillus sp. J22P59 | reverse complement strand
CGCCTTAAACTCCACCCATCTAGTCCACTTGCCACCGTCATACATTAGCCGCGGGCATATCTTGCCTGACCAGTCATAGTGACGGCGTAACCGATCTACGCCCCATCTGCGCTCCTTAAGCAAGCCTGCGACCAGCTCAGCGGCATTGTCCAACGTCTTTGTGTAATCTCCAGACTCACATATTTCAATTCCAATGCTTGTACGATTGCCGCTATTTGCCCCACTTCCGTCCCCAGCATGCCATGCTACCTCTTTAAGTGGGATACACTCAATAGCCCCTACTTCATCTACTACGAGATGGTACGATGCAGTACGATCATTAGCTGGGTTTGTAAGCCACGCCCGCTCATTTGCTGCCGTGCTGGTCGGATTACCCGTGTTATGGATTGTAATTGTAGTGGCTAGCATAACGAGACCAGGGCGACGGTTATGTGGTGTTGTTCTTGGTATGTGATTAACCTTAAGCATCCTTGTTTACCTCCTCATTTGGTGCCACAACACCTCCGCGCTGAGCTGCGCGTTCAATCTTCTTATCCAGTTCACTGCTCACCCAGCTGCTCACCTTTTCGAGCACTCCCAGTGGCAGGAAATCCCCCCAACCTGCACGGATCGCATTAGCGGTCATGGACTGCAATATGTGATAAAGTAGCCCGATGGATAGTGCCCCGAATACTACACTCGGTAGGCTAAATGCTTGATCGAGTAAATGACCACCCGCTGGTAACAGCAGCATAAACGCTGTGCGAAATATACCATCAATGCCGTATTTACTTGCATAGCTTTTATCTTTTTTAGCAGCCTGCACGCCAGAAATCCAATCCATAACGATGAAAAATAATAGTGCTGACATGATTGTGGTCACCGATTCACCTGCTCCGTAGAAAAATTCAAACGCTGGCAACACCACTGCCCCTGCTGTTGCCCATATAGGCTGTTCTGGTCTCATTAATAATCCTCCTCAAAAGTAAAAGCCCCGCCGTAGCGGAGCTTAGTTGATTTGTTGTTGTTCAATTGCTTCACGATATGGATCAGGCACCAAATCTAATATGATGCGTTCCATATTGTATAAAAATTGATACAGCCTCAAGATACGATCGTCCATCTTACACCCCTAACTGCAAGCTGGCTAAATCCGCCACCAGTTGCTTAAGCTCTGCTATTTCCTGTTCTGGCGTTTTTGCTGGCGGGCGTTGGGCCCACTCTATATCAAGCTCCTGCTGCGTCCTTTCAATTACTTTCTCACCGTTCCATCTAAAGTTAAACTGTCCTCTCTCGTTAATAAGGGGCTCCGTAAACTCTAAGTGAAAATGACGTTGCTCGCTCTCACTAAGCAATACATCACCATCTAATGGCTCCTCGAAGGCAGAAGAAAAGCCGTAGACGATTGTCCCGGCTCCATCTACCCTTATATAGTGTTTATTCATTCTAACCCTCCTTTATAGTTCGGCGTCTGCCGTCCATTGAAAACTAATAAAATTCAACTCTGCAACATGTGTGTTGTTTACCTGTACAATAAACCCCTTTTCATCATTAGCAAAGATTTTACCAGGAATATTTGTCCCCAGTGTCTCGTTTCTAATTTTCCCCTGTGCCTGTGCAGTTGGATTATAAAGCTGGATAGAAGGTTGTATCCTTTTCGCAACTGAAAATTTAGTACGGGGAAAAATATGATAATCATAAGATGATCCTGTTAACAACAGTTCATACCCCGTTTGTCCGTTCCCGTCTGCTGGTGAAATGTGATAACTGTAGCTTTTTTCATAATACCGCTGACAGAGCGTCAGCTCCTCTGCAAACGAACGCGGTTGGAAAGGTAATGCTGTATCACCAGAGCATACTTGTAACTGAGCAATATCAACATAGCCAGTTCCTCTAAAGGTCTCGGCTACAGTATCCCCATAAGATGCAGCTCGGGTAGAGCCCCACATAACAGCCATGGCAAGCACTAGCATATCATCATTATTGGCACCAAACGTTTTCCCTGTGAGGTTAGCTGTATCAACCGTATGAGTGTACCGTTTCCATTGTGAGGTTAAGGTGAAATTCTTGCCTGCTAACGAATCTCCAGCACTCGGGGAGCCACCTGATCCATATAATTGGGATACTGTAATGCCCAACTTTTTACCCGGAATATCACTCTTGGCCATAAATGAGATAGTAAGTTTTTTCCCACTGCCACATAGATATCTGGGTCCATGTTCAATTCTATTTTGTATGTTATAAACATCGTTCACGCCGAAACCGTTGCCGGCACCACTAAAAGAAACACGATAAGAATGAAATGATCCGGGAATCTCTCCTGATACCAATGTGTTACGGGTATGAGTAATTGTTGTTGGTAGGGTGCCCGTATTGGATATCCCAGCAAGATACCTGTCCGCTGTGTAGCCATTTGGATTAATGAAGGTCGAGCCACGTTGCCAGATATCAAGGTTTCCGTTAATAATAGCTTGTCTCTCCATCCCCATCACTGACCGACCACTTAAAGAGACTATTTTAGAGTCCAAGGCAGCATGCTCTGTGTCCAGACGAGCTTTTAAACTTGGATATGCCGGACCACTTGCCGGCAGGCGTGCATCCACGATCTCGACGTTGCTGTCTCCACCATCAGCAATAATATTATCTACTCTATCAGTTAGGATGGCTAATCCACTATCAACTGCAGTCATATCCTGCTCTACCCG
>NZ_JBXENX010000030.1:0-3291 GCF_059383895.1 Paenibacillus sp. J22P59 | reverse complement strand
GGACAAGCAGTAACAGACAGTCTAACAGTATCGGAAGTGTTTGGGAAAGATCACGATAAGGTTCTTAGGGACATAAGAGGACTAGAATGTAGTGAGGAATTTTCACACGCCAATTTTGGAGAGTCAACTTACACCAATGATCGAGGCCGCAATTATCCTAAATATCTTATCACGCAGGATGGCTTCTCATTTTTGGTCATGGGCTATACGGGAAAGGACGCAGCTCGCTTTAAAGAAATGTATATTTTGGAGTTTGGTAGAATGCGAGAGCAACTGGCTGATCCATATGCGAACTTGAGCCCCGAGTTGAAGGCAATTTTCTTAGTGGATAATAAAATTCAGAAAATTGATAATCGGCTTGAATTGTTGGAGAACAATACCACGGTTGATTATGGGCAGCAGCGATCACTTCAAAAGCTGGGGAGTAAAAGAGTCATTGAATTGTTAGGTGGGAAGAAGACACCGGCCTATCAGGACTCTGGATTAAGAAGTTCAGTATATAGATGCATGTGGGATGACTACAAAGAGTTTTTCAATGTTAACTCCTATTGTAATACAGCCCGTAAGTCACTTAACGAAGCTCAGGATTACATTGAACGCTGGACGCCACCAAACAACCTACTGCGTATAATCGAAGCTGCTAACTGACAGATGATAATTTAGGAGGCGTTGAAGATTAACAAATTACTGACTGTGATCTATCGGGTATTGCCTTGGTTACTGATTGCCACTTTACTGCTGGGGAATATCTTAACCTTAAAAACCTTTAACACAAGAACAAAGCTCAACCAGCTGTATGAGCAGCAGATTGAGCAGCAGTGGCAAGACTGGATGGAAATAAGGGAACAACAAACAAAGCATTGGAACGAAATTACTGATCAACAGATTGATCAATGGAATGATTACAACTCTCAATTATCAAATATCATTCATGATTTAGAGATTCTAAAGAGTCATGTTGGTAGGAAAGAATGATGGCTTGTATATCTTCTAATGTTTCAATAAACAAGTTGTCGTTATTCATTTTCTCTAGATGATGTCTTTCGTTTTGAGCTAAGGTTTCTTGATGGTGCCGCTCTCTCTGTTCAATCTCTTCCTGATGATGCTGTTCATTTTGTTCCATGAGCTCAATATGATGACGTTCTAATTGTTCGGCGGTTGAACCTGAGAAGTAGGCATTAACCAAGATAGTGAATATAGCAGAAACCAAAACTCGAAGCATAGGCCAAGTAAGTTTAGAAATGTCGATTTTGTGATGGGTACCGTCTGATAAAACGGATAAGCTCTCAGGCATTGTTTCTTCAACAGTTTCAATTAATCTGCTCACTCTGGGGACAAGCGGTTTTGGGATTGAAATTTCTGGTAGTTTAATGTTGGTAAATTCAGATAATATTCTTTGTAAATTTTGTATTTCTGGCATGACAGAAATTTGAGAAGCAGATGCTCTGACCGATTCAAGTATGTTAAAGACTTCTGGAGGAATAGTTATACTGACAGCGAAAGATCGGCTTATATTTTCTATCATTTCATAGTTCTTTGATTGCATTAATTTTATAATTTCTCGGCTTGGTACAAGGGATTTGTTGATTTCATTCATTGTTTTTCTGATTGATTCTGATATTTCATTTTCAATTGACAACATAGTTACCCCCTCAGAAATCTGTTAAATAATATTCTACCAAAGGAAAAGGAAATATTCGACAGAAAGTAAAGTTGAAGTATGAAACTTGTGTTTATCGAAATGTTAGTGGATGAATTTGTATATTATTGGATTCTCTGATAGAGGAGGTGAAGAACGATGAATGTCACAGGCTATGTATGGCGGGAGCTAACGCAAGACGAGCGTATGGTTGTGCTTGAATTTGCAGCTTGGGAAAATCGGAAGCGCATGAAAAAGGTCCTTGTGGGATAGGAGCCACAAAGACCAACATTACAAAAAAACAATTGCCGTTAGTATAGCGCAAAACATCTAGCGTGTAAATGGGGTGCATGAAAGTGTTGGAAAACCCAACAATTAAATTGCAAGAAGATTTCGACAATAAGCATCAGCCTGCAGATCATTTGCAACTTTATATACCTTGTGAATGTGGCAAAGCGGAAGCTGTCGCAGTCTGTGATGGCAAACAAAAGCTATGCAAAGAATGCTTAGCTGGTATACATGGGGTGGTCTTACTTGATTGAACAATGGGGGCGGCTTGTACCGCAGTTTGCGGAAATAGTGTTCGAATCGCAATATTCCCTAAAGGAGTTTCGAGCAGCTCTTCAATTGTTGGAGTGGACTAAGACGAGGCCTTTTGTAAACGAGGAGCTTCACTTTGAAGGACTATCATTCACATCATCGCAATTATGTAAGTTTTATGATTTGACGACTGGTGACGGGCATAGGGCGCGGGAGTGGATGCGTATCGAGCTTCTGGAGCTTGTCGAGGTAGTCAGTAAATCAATAGAGGAGGGATAGCGTGGCAGCAAGCAATCAAATTCAATTAGCTCTAGAGGCGCTGCTGGAGGCAAAGCATGATGCTTTGCCCTCCAGTTTCAACCCGACACGGTTTGTACAAAACTGTATCGCATACCTACCAGAAATTCGAAATTTTGATCGTTTCAACGCTGATGACCTGGCGATGCAATTTTTCAAAGGCGCGGTGCTTGGTTTGGATTTCTTGGCAAAAGAGTGTCATGTGATAGCCGAAGGCAGCGGCGTCCGCTTTCAAACGGATTATAAGGGCGAAATGAAGCTCGCTATAAAGTACAGTGTACGTCCGCTGCTGACGATCTACGCCAAAAATGTTAGGGAAGGTGACAAGATCGAAGAGGCGGTTATCGAAGGTCGACCAGTCATTAATTTTAACCCATTGCCGTTCAATAACAGTCCGATCAGTGGAAGCTTTGCAGTAGCTCAGTACACAGATGGCGGTATGGTTTACGAGGCCATGAGCGCGGAAGAAATCGAATCAGTCCGGACTAACTACGGAAAGAGTTCGGGTAGTGACACTTGGGACAAGTCGAAGGGCGAGATGTACAAGCGGACCGTTCTGCGCCGCCTTTGCAAAACGATTGAGATCGACTTTGACGCGGAACAGCGCCTAGCTTTTGAGGCAGGGGGAGAGTTTGTATTCGATCAGCCGGAGCGGCCGCAGTACCGTAGTCCGTTCGAGGAGCAGGAGGTAAAGCCTAATGATACTGACCAAGGATAACTACTACAGTCGAGCTGCAAACCAGCATTATATGTCTGTAAGTCAGTTTAAGGGCTTTCTTCCTGCATACGGTGGCTGCGAAGCTCGGGCAATGGCT
>NZ_JBXENX010000029.1:0-4483 GCF_059383895.1 Paenibacillus sp. J22P59 | reverse complement strand
TGCATCCACGATCTCGACGTTGCTGTCTCCACCATCAGCAATAATATTATCTACTCTATCAGTTAGGATGGCTAATCCACTATCAACTGCAGTCATATCCTGCTCTACCCGTTCAAAGCCAACATTAATATTGCTAAAATCCTCAGAAATTCGTTTGCTGCCTATAAGGTTCGCATACTTATTTGCCATCCCCTATCCCTCCCCTCTTGTTTAGTAGATCATCCACGTTTTTCTGTCTGATCTCATCTAAGCGTTTAGCAGCAGCATCTATCACACCGTTTAAGATTGCTTCCTCTTGCCCCGGATGATAAGGAGTAACGGCCATAATAACGGCGATGATCTCAGGCACAGGCAGCAACGGATTGAGCTCTGCTTTAATTACAGGTTGTATATTAGCCATATTGACCTCCATCAAAAAAGGCACCCCTCTATAGGAGTGCCTTCTCAAATTATTTGTTCGTTTTCTGAGCTTCGAGTTCTGCAATCTTTTGATTTACCTCAGCAAGCTCTTTTTCGAGTATAGGAATCTGTGCTTTGCTATCTTCGACAATAGCTTTAAATTTATCTATTGTGGCTTGCGTTGTTTCTCTTTGTGAATCATTTGCTGCTCGACTCAATAACTCTTCTCTTTGAGGTATTAATACTTCTTCATAATATTTAATATCTGCTGGTAATTCATTCAGTTTTTTTTCAATATCTTTTTTTCTATTTCTTAAGACACTAAGATCAACTTCTCGTTGGGATTCAATTGCCAAATCGTCAATCCCATTTGAGGCTATTGGTATTGTCACTAGGCCTATCTCCTCCTTCGTTACACTAAGCTTCAAATCAAGAGCATTTGCTAAAGATCTCACGGGCAAATAACTACTACCATCTACTACAATCGCATTATCAATTTTTTTATTGTTCACCTTCACCGCTATCTCATTTCCAACCTTTTTTCCGACTTTGGATGATACCGCCGCATAAGCAGGAACCGATGAAGCTACTAATAGGCCTACAACAAATCCAATAATATATTTTCGCACTATCGAAAACCCCCTCCAACATTTGACACTATTATAGCATATTAGAGAGTTGCTCATGTGAATGTTGGGGGGCAGCACTGAATTGTTGTAATCCAAGTTCAGCACCAACTGAATTATACGTCATAACATATCTACCAGGTGTTATACCATGATTATGACCTCCAGATAATCCAGTACTGTAATTAGCAGTAGCCATACCGTTTAAAATATCACCGAGATTTTGTGGTGTGGCTCCTTGCTTTACGATATCGTACCAACTAGAAACGCTTAGAGAGGTGGGGAATATCTCACCGTCGACAATAACACCTGAATGAATATATAAACCAGATCCCGCAGAATACGACAGTGTAGCTGAATTAAACCCATCAATAAAATCTAAATAAGATCCTCCTGAACGGTATGCACCAACTACAATGCCGTTGTTTGCTGAGGCATAAGCACCAAATAAGTTACCCGTAACGCTCATCTCTGAACGAGGGTACGACGTGGAGGTCTGAATTAAAGAGCCGGTAATCGTAGATCCTGTTATGACACCGCTAAATTTAGCGTCCACAGCCTCCATCTTGCCCTGCATGTTAACTTTAAAAGGAGCATTAGCAAAGTCAGCATGCCCGGCCCATATACCATTACCATCTGCCTTAAATACATTGTTACCATCCCCAATGCTAATGGATGACCCGTCTATCGTCCCCCCAATAATGGTTGCTGCTTGGATCGTGCCGCTGAATATGCCGTCAGCCCCCTCCAGCGTCCCCGAAAACTTTAGTCTGTTGGCTTGAGCATCATAGTGCAGGCTTGATGATCCGTTTACTTGCCAATCCATTACATCGCTGTTTAGCGTCAGCTTGCTCTTATGGTCCTCGCGCTCAACGACAAACCCCTCAGTCCGGCTATGGGTAATGCCGTAATAAGGACGGCCATACTTTACTGTATCAGAATTGAGCTTGTTCACTTGCTGCGTCAGACTGCCCTCAATTACAAACTCCGATTGCTGCTCTGATCTGGATGGTGACTCCACTTGCATGACTAAGCCGCCTTTAAACCTAAACGTCATATGCTGCACTATCGTCTGGTACTGTTTAATACCGTCCCAAGGTAGGTCAGCATTCTCCCATGCCGAAAAGGTCTCAATCCAGCTTGTACCCTCATACATTCCAAAGCTAACCCTATCCCCATGCTCTAGCTGAGGGAATCCTCGCGCATCCATTTGGATAGGCAAGTAGCTAAAGCCGTTTAGGTTAGCATAGAGTTCATTTGTGATTGCCTGAGTAGCAAAGGGGTTTTCGATATGCAGCGTATGGTTTTCATCGCCGCTGCCGGCCTCATAGGTAAGATCGTCCTCTGTGTTATACGTTACGACAATTCTAGTAAACGTCTTAATAGGATTGAGCTGCTTAACTCGGATATAGTCAGCAGGAGTCATGTTAAATGATGGCGTATCGGATGCAGCAAACTGTCGGAATCGGATAATCCCCGTTTTGCTTACATAGACGCTTGCGCTGTTCGCGCTGGCGATATAGCCCAATACTTGCCGCATGCTGTAACCGGCTGGCCCCGCCTGAATTTGATAGGCAGGATTAATCTGTACGCTGCTATCATATACAAACCCAAGCCTGCCGCATATCTCATCCCATACGGCCTTTTGCGTCGTTGGGTAAGTCAGTTGTGAGACATATGGTACGTCAGACCATACCAGCTTGTCATAGCAGGTAAACGTCCATAGGTCATTAAGCTTCTTCCGATTGTCCACGTAAAACTCACCCATAGGTAGCCACTCTGTATTCCCTCCAGCCCAGGGCAGCTCCATACCCTCCCATGAATCCGTTGCTTCATTCCAGGTTAGGCCAGCCAGCGACAATGAGAGATACGGGATAATCTTTGCATTAGCTGGTATGGTTTCTTGCGTCCGAAGCGTGATGATGAGCTGGCTGAGTACAGTTGTCCCGAGCTCAAATTCATCTGCTGCTTTGAGGCTGTTCTCGATATTAAAATCCACAATGACTGCATCATTATAGATCACTCCATCAATATCAGCTCTAACCTTGAATTCCCGATTGTGACGTCGAAGCTGCTCTAAATACACTTGCGATATTGGATACATAGGCTATTTCTCCGTTAGAGTGACTTTTAATCCTGACCACAATACCTGATCACCTTTGGCAACTGTAAACGGTGCAGGCCTATTACCGACATAAAATGTCTTGGTCACATAGGTACCTGCCTGCGGATCAGGATAAGTAAAATCAAAAAATACACCGCTCATTGATTGCAGGAGTGCCGATATCTTAGACCAGGGCAATAGGCCCCATTCCATGTCAATCTGTCGTTTGACAGCAATACGGTCCCTGTTGAGGGTACCGTCTGCTGTCCTGGTTGTGGAGTCGCCGTCATCCAAATCCAGTGTCGTTACTGAAAACTTGGAGGGGTATTCTGCAATTACTGTTCCATCTATTTTAAGCTCCATGTTAGTCATCGCTCCTTATAACTCCAATATAGATCGGCCAGCCTGCCGTTGGGCAACGTTAATAGCCCGCGCCGCTGTCCGACCGAACTCCGTTTCCCCTATTTGCAGGACAGTTTGGTTGTTGCTACTTTTTATGGCCTGCAGGATCTGCTCCAGCAAGACAACCATCCCTTGATTACTTCCTCCTATCATGTCCTGCAGCTTAGAGAGCGGGCTAACTACTTCTGGATCGACAGCAGCTCCCTTATTGTCTCCGACCATTGCCAACGTTGGGCCGTAGGCCAAGCCACCTTTAGCAAGCTTAGGAATCTTAGGTATTTTGAGACCGAAGCTCTTCCCGCCCAAATCGCCTGGCACCCAATCCGGTACATCAATTTTAAAACCATTCAAACCACTGATCATTCCATTAATCGCGTCAATGATGAGGTTCAAAGGTGTTTTCACAATGCCATACAGGGTGTCAAAAACCCCCTTGAATATGCTTTTAACACCTTCCCATGCTTTGCCCCAATCTCCTGTAAACACCCCAGTTATAAATTTGATGATACCCACAAGCGTAGTCTTAAGCCCGCCTATTACAGCCCCAATACCTTCAAACACTGTAGTAAATGCAGGTTTTAGCTTGTTCCACAGAGTGCTAATGATAGGATTGATTACCTTCTCCCATAAAAACTGTAGCACTTCTATTACTCCCTTAATGACAGGTATCACCGTCTTAGTCAATATCGCATAGATCCCGTTCCAGGCTTCCGCCAATACGCTGCCGACCGCATCAGCAAGTGGCAGCACAACCTGTTTCCAAACCAGTGTCAGATAATCCCCAAGAACTTTGAAAATAGGCTGCAATACTGTGCCTATGAATTTTCCAAGTGGAACAAGCACGTCTTGCCAGAGCATCTTAAAAATACTGACCAGGTTAGGGATTAACGTCTTAACGAAAAAGTCGATAACCGGCTTCAAAACCTTATTCCAGGCATCTACTAGGACCGTT
>NZ_JBXENX010000028.1:0-4844 GCF_059383895.1 Paenibacillus sp. J22P59 | reverse complement strand
TGCATCCACGATCTCGACGTTGCTGTCTCCACCATCAGCAATAATATTATCTACTCTATCAGTTAGGATGGCTAATCCACTATCAACTGCAGTCATATCCTGCTCTACCCGATCAAAGCCGACATTAATATTGCTAAAATCCTCAGATATTCTTTTACTGCCTATAAGGTTCGCATATTTATTTGCCATCCCCTAAACCTCCCCCCTTGTTTAGTAGTTCATCCACGTTTTTCTGTCTGATCTCTTCTAAACGTTTAGCAGCAGTATCTATGACACCATTTAAGATCGCTTCTTCTTGCCCCGGGTGGTATGGAGTAACGGCCATAATAACAGCGACTATCTCGGGCACAGGCAGCAAGGGATTGATTTCTACTTTTAATATTGGTTGTATCTGGGCCATATTAACCTCCATCAAAAAAGACACCCCCGTAGGAGTGCCTTTAATTTATTTTTGTAAAGCAGCTTTTTTTGCTTCGAGCTCTGCAATTTGTTTATCATAGTCAGCAATTTTTACTTCTAACTCAGCTAGTTCCTTTTTGGAATCCTCAATTGATTGTTCAAGCTCTTTTATTGTAGCTAGTGCTGTTTGATATCGAGGGTCCGTATCATCAGTTGTGGCAATAAATTTCTTTTCTCGCTCCAATCTTTCATTAGGACTATTTACAATGTCCTTTAACTGATCTCGTTTTTTTATAGCACTTTCCCTTAAACCACTAAGAGTTCTAATTGAATCATCTAATGAGGAAATTGCATCATAATTATCATTTGGTGAAATATTCGGACTTGTAGTCACTAACCCAATTTCCTCCTTTGTAACACTAAGCTTCAAATCAAGTGCATTTGCCAACGATCTCACAGGTAAGTAACTGCTTCCATCCACAACAATAGCTTTATCAATTGCCTTATTATTTAATGTTACTTTAATTTCATTACCAACTTTTTTACCGATCTTAGAAGACACCGCCGCGTAAGCTGGAACTGAAGAAGCCACCAGCAAACCTACGACGAAACCAATAATATACTTACGCACAATCGACAACCCCCTCCAACATTTTACAACATTATAGCATATCTGAGCGTTGTTCGTGGGTGTGTTGTGGAGCAGACGTAAATTGTTGCAGCCCTAATTCCGCGCCGGATGAGTTATATGTCATGATATACCTTCCTGATGAAATCCCGTGATTATGACCACCAGACATTCCAGTACTATAACCTGCAGTAGCTTTCCCGCTTAGTTCTACATAGAGATTGGAGCTATTTATTTTTATTTTATCCCACGATGCTACCCAAAGCGTACCTCCATTCGGTATGTTTACATTACCATTTAAATCGATCTCATCTGCCGTTATTTCAATTGCACCAGGTGAAAAATGATCAAACGTAACATCCTTTCCTCCATTAGAAAATGCTAACACGGGCCGACTTTTTGTTACGTAATAAGGCGATATATTAATATAACTGCTCGCTGATGCATACGCTCCAAAATAATTCCCCGTACTACTCATCTCTGAGAACGGAAAAGATGCAGATGTTCGAATCAAGGACCCCGTAATAGTCGATCCCGTAATTACTCCGCTAAATTTGGCATCAACTGCCTCCATCTTGCCTTGCATGTTAACTTTAAATGGTGCATTAGCAAAATCAGCATGCCCGGCCCATAATCCGTTATTATTAGCCTTAACTACGCTATTGCCATCCCCAATAGTAATGGATGATCCGTCTATCGTCCCCCCAATAATGGTTGCTGCTTGGATCGTGCCGCTAAATATGCCGTCAGCGCCCTCCAGCGTCCCTGAGAATTTTAAGCGATTGGCTTGACCATCATAGTGCAGGCTAGATGATCCGTTTACTTGCCAATCCATTACATCGCTGTTGAGAGTCAGCTTGCTCTTATGGTCCTCTCGCTCAACAACAAACCCATCAGTCCGGCTGTGCGTAATGCCGTAATAAGGACGGCCATACTTTACTGTATCAGAATTGAGCTTGTTCACTTGCTGCGTCAGACTGCCCTCAATTACAAACTCCGATTGCTGCTCTGATCTGGATGGTGACTCCACTTGCATGACTAAGCCGCCTTTAAACCTAAACGTCATATGCTGCACTATCGTCTGGTACTGTTTAATACCGTCCCAAGGTAGGTCAGCATTCTCCCATGCCGAAAAGGTCTCAATCCAGCTTGTACCCTCATACATTCCAAAGCTAACCCTATCCCCATGCTCTAGCTGAGGAAATCCTCGCGCATCCATATTGATAGGCAAGTAGCTAAAGCCGTTTAGCTTAGCATAGAGGTCATTAGTGATTGCCTGAGTGGTAAAGGGATTTTCGACGTGTAGTGTATGATTTTCGTCACCGCTGCCGGCCTCATAGGTGAGCTCATCCTCTGTGTTATAAGTTACTACAATTCTAGTGAATGTCTTAAGAGGGTTGAGCTGCTTAACGCGGATATAATCAGCAGGAGTCATGTTAAATGATGGCGTATCGGATGCAGTAAACTGTCGGAATCGTATAATTCCTGTTTTGCTTACATAGACGCTTGCACCGTTCGCGCTGGCGATATACCCCAGTACTTGCCGCATGCTGTAACCGGCTGGCCCCGCCTGAATTTGATAGGCAGGATTAATCTGTACGCTGCTGTCGTATACAAACCCGAGCCTGCCGCAGATCTCATCCCATACGGCCTGTTGCGTCGTCGGGTAAGCCAGTGCCGATACATAAGGCACGTCAGACCATACCAGCTTGTCATAGCAGGTAAACGTCCATAGGTCATTAAGCTTCTTCCTATTGTCCACGTAAAACTCACCCATAGGTAGCCACTCTGTATTCCCTCCAGCCCAGGGCAGCTCCATACCCTCCCATGAATCCGTTGCTTCATTCCAGGTCAGGCCAGCCAGCGACAATGAGAGATACGGGATAATCTTTGCATTAGCCGGTATGGTCTCTTGTGTCCGTAACGTAATGGTGAGCTGGCTGAGTACAGTTGTCCCGAGCTCAAATTCATCTGCTACCTTTAGACTGTTTTCAATAGAGAAATCCACAATGACTGCATCATTATAGATTACACCATCAATGTCAGCTCTCACCTTAAATTCCCGATTGTGCCGCCGAAGTTGTTCTAAATACACTTGTGATATTGGATACATAGGCTATTGCTCCGTTAGCGTGACTTTTAATCCTGACCACAATACCTGATCACCTTTGGCAACTGTAAACGGTGCAGGCCTATTACCGACATAAAATGTCTTGGTCACATAGGTACCTGCCTGCGGATCAGGATAAGTGAAATTAAAAAATACACCACTCATTGATTCGAGTAGTGCTGATATCTTAGACCATGACAATAGACCCCATTCCATGTCAATCTGTCGTTTGACAGCAATACGGTCCCTGTTGAGGGTACCGTCTGCTGTCCTGGTTGTGGAGTCACCGTCATCCAGATCCAATGTCGTGACTGAAAACTTGGACGGATATTCTGCAATTACAGTTCCATCTATTTTTAGCTCCATGTTAATCATCGCTCCTTATAACTCCAATATTGCTCGGCCAGCCTGACGTTGGGCAGCATTAATAGCCCGTGCCGCTGTGCGACCGAACTCCGTTTCTCCTATTTGCAATACGGTTTGGTTACTATTGTTTTTTATGGCCTGCAATATTTGTTCCAATAAGACAACCATTCCTTGATTACTACCCCCAAGCATGTCCTGCAGCTTGGAGAGTGGGCTAACTACTTCTGGATCGACAGCAGCTCCTTTGTTATCTCCGACCATTGCCAGCGTTGGACCGTAGGCCAAACCACCTTTTGCGAGTTTAGGAATCTTGGGAATATTAACGCCGAAGCTCTTCCCGCCTAGATCGCCAGGCACCCAATCAGGAACATCAATTTTAAAACTATTCAAACCACTAATCATTCCATTAATCGCGTCGATGATGAGGTTCAACGGTGTTTTAACAATCCCATACAGGGTGTCAAAAACCCCCTTGAATATACCTTTAACGCCTTCCCATGCTTTGCCCCAATCTCCTGTAAACACCCCGGTTATAAATTTGATGATACCTACGAGCGTGGTCTTAAGCCCGCCTATTACAGTCCCAATACCTTCAAACACTGTAGTAAATGCAGGCTTTAGCTTGTTCCACAGAGTGCTAATGATAGGATTGATTACCTTCTCCCATAAAAACTGTAGCACTTCTATTACTCCCTTGATGACAGGTATCACCGTCTTAGTCAATATCGCATAGATCCCATTCCATGCTTCCGCCAAGACGGTGCCGATCGCATCAGCAAGTGGTAGTACAACCTGTTTCCACACCAGTGTCAGGTAATCCCCGAGAACTTTGAAAATAGGCTGCAATACTGTACCTATGAATTTTCCGAGTGGAACAAGAACGTCTTGCCAGAGCATCTTAAAAATACTGACCAGGTTAGGGATTAACGTCTTAACGAAAAAGTCGATAACCGGCTTCAAAACCTTATTCCAGGCATCTACTAGGACCGTTTTCACAAAGGTTGCCAGCGGTTGCAGAGCTTTAAGCCACGTATTACCCAAGTCAATAAGCGCCTTCCGGAAGCTTTCACTTTCCGAATATAGATCAATGAAGCTATATATCAATAGCCCTAGTCCGGCCGTTATCAACACAATAGGCGAGGTGACAGCACCAAATGCTGCCGATATGGCACTCAATAAGAGAGGTACCGCACCTCCTGAAACGATGAATGTACCAATCGTTGATACAAGAGATGCAATGCTAGATATAATAGGAGCTATCGCCAATATTAAGCCTGCAACCTTAAAGGCTACGAAAAAGCTGGCGATAAATAACGCGCCTTTAACGAACGTCTCCTGATT
>NZ_JBXENX010000027.1:0-14572 GCF_059383895.1 Paenibacillus sp. J22P59 | reverse complement strand
TTGCTGGGTTTGCTGGGTTTGCTGGGTTTGCTGGGTTTGCTGGGTTTGCTGGGTTTGCTGGGTTTGCTGGGTTTGCTGGGTTTGCTGGGTTTGCTGGGTTTGCTGGGTTTGGTCCTTCTACCTTTAAAAATACCTGTGAAGAAAAGGGGCTGTCCCAAAAATCATTTTCATGATTTTTGGGACAGCCCCTAAGCGAATTGTTCAATCCCTATATAACGAAACACTGAACGTGTACATATCTCCGCGGAAATACGATTGCAAAATTTCCACAGGCAACTGATTCTCGTCAGAGGATATGCGTTCAAAGAAAAAGAAGGGCATCGTCTCGGATACGCCGATCTCCGCCGCAATCTCAGGTGCGAGCACGGCTTCCATTCGTTGATCTGCGTAGGATGGCGTATGGCCCATCCGTGCAAGATGCGCATACAACGAGGTGCTCACCAAATCGAGCTCTTCCAGATCCGGAAGCAGCGATGCCGCGATAACCGCGGTCTGAATGCCGACAGGCGCATGATTTAAATAGCGGATACGAGTAAGCTGATGAACCAGCTGATTCGGACGAATCTTAAGAGCATGCTGCTCCTTCTGCGTCGGCTTCCGCTTCTCCATCTTCAATATCTTCGAAGAAGGATTAAGCCCCAGCTCCTGCATATCCTCAAAAAAACCGCTCAGCTTATTCAAATTACGTTCCAGCTTCGTACCGGATACGAATGCACCCTTGCCATGAACACGATAGACTAGTCCCTCATTCACAAGCTGAGTAACGGCGTGTCTAGCTGTCATACGCGAGACACCATGCTGCCGTACAATCTCATCCTCAGTTGGAATTTGAGCATTAACAGGATATGCGCCCGCTACGACCATATCGCGAATCGATTGGGCAATCTGCAGATAGATCGGAACAGGGTTAGATTTATTGACCATAGAATCGACACCTTACTAGCTTGATTTTGGATAATTATACTACTTTGTGAACTTCAATTCCATGCATGCCTATAAATCGCCTCAATATCTTGATAAGCAAGCTTAACGGGACTTCGCGCAAGAAGGCGGGATTGTGTCGCAGCATCCTCTGCCAGACTGACCACTGCCGATTCCGGTATACCGTATTCGGCTAACGAGGCAGGCAGACCTGTCTCAGCGGTCATCTCTCGCAGCTTCTCTACGAAGCAGAGGGATGCTTCTTCTTCGTTCTTATCCGAGATGTCTCCGCCCAGCGCCTCATACAAATCCCGCATCCGCGCCGTACAGCCCCTTCTAATATGCTCCATGACATAGGGCAGCAGCACCGCATTCGCTTCTCCATGAGGAAGATGAAACTGTCCCCCCAGAGGATAAGCCAGCGCATGAACACCTGCAACACCTGCATTGAAGAAAGCAAGGCCCGCCATGTAGCTTGCTTGGCTCATATCCTCTCTCGCTTCAATACAAGAGCCGTCAATGACTGCCCTCACCAGTGAACGCCCTGCGAGCTTAACGGCATGCAGCGCAAGTCCATCCGATACAGGGCTTGCGGATACGGACAGATAAGATTCAATCGCATGGGTGAGCGCATCCATTCCTGTCGCTGCTGTTACACGGGGAGGAACTGTCAGTGTCAATTCCGGATCCACGATAGCAGCATCGGCCAACAGATAATTATGCGTCACAACATCCTTCGTTGATCCAAGAGACAACACAGAAATATTCGTCACCTCAGAGCCGGTGCCCGAGGTTGTCGGAATGAGTACTTTGGGCAGGCCCTTCTTCGTTATGACACGCTTGCCAGACAAATTCAAGTAGTCTGCAACCGGCCCTTCATGAACGGCCAGCACAGCAGCAAGCTTAGCCAGATCAAGCGCACTGCCTCCGCCCAGGCCGACAATCAGATCATAGCCGCCGGCCCTTGCAATAGCAACGAGCCGTTCGCCAAGCTCAAGCTCTGGCTCTGGCGTCACATCCTCGAATAATTCCACCCCGATCCCAGCTTGTACAAGAGGCTGCACCAGTCTTTCCGTAACGCCTAGTCGAACCAGAACAGGATCGGTAATCATCAGAATGCGGGAAGGAGCATGGCTAATAACCTCTGGCTTCAGCATGTTGATTGCTCCCCGGCCCACATAGCTTTTCGGGGGAAAGATAAGTTGATGGGCATTCATGTTATAATCCTCCTTCAGCCGTCACAGCCTGATTCATTAATCCTGCATGCGAGTGAGGCGATGTGACAGGTCATTCGTTCTACTGTGCAGTTCTTTATAGATAGCGAACATTTCATTGTATACCTTAACATCAGCCTCCACTGGAGCGATACGGTCTACGACGCGCTGGGCATGGCCTACTGCTTCACGCAAATCGGCATACCAGCCGATTGAGGTAGCCGCAATCAGAGATGCACCGAAGGAAGAGTCGCTTACCTGTGGAATCTCCATCTCCAGATTCAGCACACTCGCCATAATCTGAATCCACGCTCTCCCCTTGCTTCCGCCGCCGATCAGCTTGACTGCTCTAGTTGGACGATTGGATAGCTGTTCCGCACAATCTCGGAGCGAATAAGCAACCCCCTCCAATACGGCACGGGCAAAATGGCTTCTGCCATGGCGAGTCGTTGCGCCAAAAAAACTGCCTCGTAAATAAGGATCCCAATGAGGCGAACGTTCTCCATTCAGATAAGGCTGGAATATTAGTCCTTCCGCTCCCGCAGGCAGTTTATCTACTTCATTCACAATATAGGCGTAGATCTCTTCCGAGCCTAGCGCCTCTTCGACCTCTTTATAAAAGGTTTCCTTGAACCAGCGGAAGGACGCCGCAGCAAAGTTGGTCGCACTGTTCTGATAATACAGGCCATCAATCACATGATGATAAGCGGTCAGCTTATTATTGCGCGGCAGGCTCTTGGATACGAGGGCGAAGTTGCCTGCCGTAGCCAGCTTCACAACCCCATCGCCATCCTCCACCGTTCCACAGCCATATACTTCGGCAGCCGTATCCGCGGTTCCCATAACAATGGGAATACCAGCTGGAAGGCCTATCCGCTGAGCCATCTCAGAGAGCAGTACACCTGCCTGATCAAGCGGAGAGCCTACTCTTGGCAATACCGACTGATCCAATGAAATAACATCAAGCAATGGCTGAGACCAACACTGCTCGTGAATATCGTAGAACAGCGTTCCCTCCGCCTCGATATAATCCGTAGCCAACTCACCGGAAAAGCGATATCTGACATAATCCTTCATGAACACGATCCGACGTACACGGGACAATACCTCTGGCTCGTGACGGCGCAGCCAGAGCAGATGACTGAGCGTCCATGTCGGATTCGGTGCATTATTTGTCAGATCATAGATTCGCTCGCCCATTAGAGAGGCCAGCTCCTTCGATTCCTCGCCGCTTCGCTGATCATTCCACATGATGACATCGCGGAGTACATTCCCGGACTCATCCAGCAATACAGCAACATGATGAGGAGCGGAGAATGAAATAGCTTTTACAGCGCTGCGTTGATCAGGCGTGAAGGCGGCAAGCGCTTTGGTGATTCCTTCTACTGCCGCATCAATCCATTGCTCAGGGTTTTGCTCGACCCATCGCGGCTTGGGGTATAAAGACGGATAGGAAACATAAGCTTCCGAGGCTACCTGACCATCCGAATCGAGACAAGTTATTTTACAGCCTCCAGAGCCGTGATCCACTCCGAGAACATATTCCTTCAACATAGATGACAACCTCTTTTCCGTCTATTCCATCCTGCTCTAATTGGCGGTCCTCATGCCATCTTGAAAATCACGGGGAATGCGGCCATGCACATTCGTTCGGATCGCTGCTTCTATAACAGCCTTCCTGACCCGCTCCACAACAACTTCGTTAAATATGCTTGGAATAATATAATGCTCGTTCAGCTCTTCCTCTGGTACAACACCAGCAATCGCCTGAGCCGCAGCGAGTTTCATCTCTTCATTAATCAACCGAGCGCGGCAATCAAGCGCACCACGGAAAATGCCGGGAAAACATAATACATTGTTAATCTGGTTCGGATAATCGCTTCTTCCAGTAGCCATCACTCTTACATAAGGCTCGGCGAGCTCAGGATCAATCTCCGGCTCAGGATTCGCCATTGCAAATACGACTGGCGCTTCCGCCATCTTGCGCAGGTCATCTATCTTCAGCACACCAGGTCCTGATACACCGATAAAAACATCTGCACCTGCAATAACATCGGATAGGCTTCCCGAGCGCTGCTCTCGATTAGTACGCTCAGACAGCCATGTCCACATCGGATTATCATACTCGCGGCTCGCCAGCAGAGCACCTTCCCTATCTACCGCAATCACATCTCCAGCTCCTGCTGCCAGCAGCATTTTACAGATGGATACGCCTGCCGCACCGATACCGGTTACAACTACTCTAACCTCGCTAAGCGGCTTCCCTACTACCTTGAGAGCATTGAGCAGCCCCGCCATTGCGACGACCGCTGTTCCATGCTGATCATCATGAAAAATAGGAATATCCAGTTCCTCGGTCAAGCGCCGCTCGATCTCGAAGCACCTCGGAGAGGCGATATCCTCCAGATTAATGCCGCCAAAGCCCGGCGATACCGCCTTCACAATACGGATGATCTCCTCCGTGTCCTTCGTATCCAGGCATAGCGGATAAGCATCAATATTAGCCAGCTGCTTGAACAGCATTGCTTTTCCTTCCATGACGGGCAGAGCTGCCCACGGACCGATATCTCCCAGACCAAGAACGGCTGTGCCATCGCTGACTACTGCGACGGAATTACGCTTCATCGTCAGCGAATACGCCTTATGCCTATTCTCATGGATAGTCTTACTTATCTTCGCTACTCCAGGCGTATAGACCCGAGACAAATCCTCCCGATTGCGAATTGGCCGTTTGGATTGAATCTCGATTTTCCCTCCCAAATGGGCAAGGAATGTACAGTCCGATACGTTCACGATCGTAATGCCCGGCAGTAATTTGATAGAATCCAGCACTTCATCGCATCTGGAATCGATCATATTCACCGTAACGTCTCTTACCGTCATCGTCTGATGAGAGCGGATCAGATCAATCGCAAGCATATCGCCGCCGGAGCGTGAAATAGCCGCCGAGACGTCCGCAAACGCCGCTCTCCTGTTATCCATTTCAATACGGATGATAACGCTAGTATAGGAAGACATCCTGCACCTCTCCATTCCATCATGTCGGGTATTTGCTAGTTCTTATCTGTAGCTGCTGGAGCCTGGACCGGAGGGATCAAGCTGACTAAGCTGCCATTACGGGCATAATTGTCCTTCTTCAAATCCTCGAAGAAAATAAAAATTTTATCCTGCGGCACTCCGGCAATTCTCATGAAGGAGTCCGTCATTTCCTTAACCAGCTCTTGTTTCTTTTCTGTAGATACGCCCTCCAAAATTTCCACATGAATAAATGGCATCTGCTGTTCATCCTCCCTATTCGCGCTTCTATGATTACAAACGATTGATAACGACAAGCTTCATTTCTGTCATTTCCTCTACGGCATATTTAATGCCTTCCCGTCCCGTGCCGCTGTCCTTCACACCACCATAAGGCATATGGTCCACTCGGAAGGTGGGGATATCGTTAATAATGACGCCGCCGACATGCAATACCTCTGCCGCCTGAAGCGCAGTATGAATACTTTGTGTATAGATGCCTGCCTGAAGCCCGTATCTGGAATCATTCACGAGGTCAAAGGCTTCCTCGACCGATTTCACTTTACTAATAACGACAATCGGTGCGAATACCTCTTGGCAGGACACTTTAAGCTCCGATGCTGCTTCCGTAATAACGGTCGGCTCCAGCATGCCATCCTTAATCCTTCCTCCAGTAACAACGACTGCACCGCCAGCCACTGCTTCCTCAATCCAGCTGAGCGCACGACCCGATTCCTTGCCCGATATCATCGCTGACAGATCGGTTTGCGGATCAAGCGGATCACCGAGCTTAAGCTGCCTTGTTGCTGCTGTGAATTGCTCTACAAACGTCTCATAGACCTCTTCATGCACATAGATCCGCTGCAACGATATGCACACCTGTCCCTGATTCGAAAAAGCCCCCATAACGCAGCGTGCAATAATCGGCTCAATCTTCACGTCACGGTCAACAATCAACGCTGCATTCGAGCCCAGCTCCAGCGTAACGCGCTTGATTCCTGCTTTAGCACGGATACCAATGCCAACCTCAGGGCTGCCCGTGAACGTGATCATCGCTACCCGACTGTCTTCCACAATCCGATTGCCTACTACGCTGCCTTGGCCCGTCACAATATTAATCGCACCTGCTGGCAGGCCTGCTTCCAGTAGCAGCTCTGCAATGAAATAGGCAGACAGCGGAGTCTGCGACGCTGGCTTAAGCACTATCGTATTGCCCGCGGCAATAGCCGGTCCAACCTTATGTGCAACTAGATTGAGCGGAAAATTAAATGGCGTAATCGCTCCGATTACACCAAGCGATTCTCTTGTCGTATACGCAATTCGGCCTTCTCCTCCGGGAGCGGCATCGAGCGGGATCGTTTCGCCATGGATTCGCTTCGCTTCTTCCGCTGCGAACTTATAGGTCTGAATCGTGCGAGCAACCTCTCCCATTGCGAAGGACATGGGCTTCGCTGCTTCAAGCGCTAGCAGCCGCGCTGCCTCATCCTTGCGCTGCTCTAGAGCGATAGCGAGCCTCTCGAGAATTGCCGCACGCTCATGCGCTGGCATGCGCGACATGAGAGCTCTGGCTTCATAAGCAGCTGTTATAGCTGCATCTGTCTCTTCTTCATCCGCGACAGGAATTTCGGCAATGATCTCCCCGGAATAAGGAGAGCGAAGCGGTTCATACCGCTTCGCCTCTCTCCATTGCCCACCAATTAATAGATCTTTTCTCATAGTGAATTCTCCTTTTGGAGGTCAACAATAATTTTGACGACTGGCGCTCCGTTCTCCGTTGCAACGAATCCATCGTCTACAACCTGATCGAGTGTTACGATAAGGCTGACGAATTTACTTGGAGCAAATTGACCTGATTCAATCAAATGAAGTGCATTATGGAAATCATCTATTTTGTATACCCTTGATCCAATAACGTTTAATTCTTTTGCTAATATTTTGTACGTGTCGACTGTCGCATGCTTCTTAGCCATTCCTGCAATAAGGACAGTCCCCTTCGTGCCAGCTGCCTCAATGCAATCGGTAAGTCCGAAGGAAGTGCCAGTTACTTCAAAAGCAACATGAGCACCATCATCCTCTGTTACCGAACGGATAAATTCGACTACATTCGTCTCCTGCGGGTTGATGACCTCGAATCCCAGCTCTGTTGCTTTGGCAATTCGGAACGGATTAATCTCTGAGATATACACCTTTGCTCCGCGAAGCTTGGCGATGCTGGCCGCAATCAGCCCGATCGGGCCGCCTCCAACTACAAGTGCGGTTTGCCCTTGCTGCAAGCCCGACTGCTCGACCATATGCACGCCTACTGCCAGCGGCTCAACGAATGCAGCATCTGCAAGCGTAACCGAATCGGGAATACGGATCACCTTATCAGCAGAAGCCTTAACGTACTGCGCCATTCCTCCGTCTGTATCAATGCCGATCAATCCCAGCTTGCGGCAAAGGTTATATTCCCCACTCGTGCATGCTGCACATTGTCCACAGGTCATAAGGGGCTCAACTACAACTCGATCACCAGGCTTTAGAGCACACACATCGCCTTCTACGGCCTCAATAACACCGGAGAACTCATGGCCAATCGTCACTGGGGGCTTTACACGAGGGTATCCGCCATTCCAAATCAGCAGGTCGGATCCACAGATTCCTGTATAAGCCACCCGGATCAATACTTCTCCACTGTTAATAATAGGCATTGGCAGCTCTCGAACTGCCAATGTTTTGTCGCCTTCGTATACCAATCCTCTCACAAGGCTTCCCTCCTTAACGCTTCCTTACCAGACTCCGAATCCAAGCTTGCCGGGATTCATAATTCCCTTCGGATCGATAGATTTCTTAATATCAAGCAGTACTTCGAACGCTTCTCCATACTGCTCACGCATGAACCAGCCGAGCTTGAAGCCGATACCGTGATGCTCGTTCAGAACTGCTCCGTTTTCCAGATTGATTCGTGTGCACTCTGCCCATATCTCATTATGAAGGCGGAATGCTTCTTCGGCATTCTCTGGCGGAGTATCAATATAGAAGCGATCATAGATCATCGTACCCCAAGCATACCAGTGTGAGAAGTGGGCTGTATATTTTGCTCCCCATTCTTTATAGTTTTCTTCAACGAATTTCTTTTTAGCATAATATAGCTTTTCGATATTCGCGTAGGTTGTAACCGTCTCCGGCGTGCCATACATCTGCGGGAAGGCAGGATGTACAGGCGCTTTGTAGGCTACATAACGCGTATCCCACCAATGCTTGCCCAGTTCCTCGCCTAGATCCGTTCCTCCATTAGCCAGACAGATCTCCAGCACTTTCTTCTGCTGTGCTTCCGCCAGCTCCTTGAAGCCGTCGAACATAATAACCATATAGATACCGTCCAGATCTAGTCCAGTCGTATTCAGAGATTTCTGAGTCGAGCCTGGATCGTACAAGCGGATAACCGCCGGGTTGAGACGGCTGGTCATAATCGCTTTGCCAGCGTCAAGGCCTGCTTTTACAGTAGGGAATTGAATCATTCGATGCAGCCGCACCTCTGGGAGTGGGTCAAGGCGCATGCTGAGCTTCGTAATAACTCCCAGAGTACCTTCGGAGCCTACGAACAGCTGCAGCATACCCGGTCCACAAGCATGGTTAGGCGTTGGAAGTGTCTCGATCACTCGGCCGTCTGGCAGGACGACTTCGACGTTCAGCACCATATCCTCGGCCTTGCCGTACTTCGTAGACATAACCCCGGAGCCCCGTGCCGCCAAATAGCCGCCAAGTGTACTAATATCAACCGAAGAAGGATAATGAGCGAGCATCAAGCCCTGTTCATTGAGCAGATCCTCCAGTACGCGGCCGTTAATGCCAGGCTGTGCAGTCAGAATCAAGGATTCGCGGTCAATCTCGATAATTTGATCCATTCTGGTTACATCCAGCACAATGCCGCCATACAGGGTAGCAGCTCCACCAGCCGTACCAGAGCCGCCGCCCCGAGGAACAACAGGCACCTTGTACGTGTTGCATATTTTCATCACCTTGGATACTTCCTCTGTAGTAGAGGGGCGTACAATGAAATAAGGGATCGCCATTGGCTGTTTTCTTTCATTCCACATATGCGTAATCCATGATTGGTCAATGGAAAGCTCTTTGCGCTTCTCTTCCAGATCAATAACATTAGCTCTTCCTACTGCATTCTCGAGTTCAGAGCGAAACATTGCGAGTGTATATCCTACCAATTCCACGTTCCTCATCCTCTCAATTTTGTATAGTTGTATATACATCTATATGGATTATAGCATAATTGTCATCCCCGTCAACCCAATGATTATTTAAACTCGACGGTACGAGCAACTCACCTGCTATTCACTTTTTTTCAGCTTCATGCGAACAAAGCCAATACCCAGCTGAATTAAATTAATAATGCCTTTGGGCATATACACCATAATCACAATCAATAGAACCCCATAAATGATAAGACGATACTCTTCTGCCATCCGCAAGTATTCCGGCAAAAAATTCATAATAAACGAGCCTATGATTGGACCTACGATTGTGCCGCTGCCTCCAAGAATAACGGCAAGAATAGCATTCAGGGAATAATCGACCGTGAAGGGCGTCGGATTGATGAAATGCGTATAGTGTGCGTACAAAGCGCCAGCGAAGCCGCCCATCATTGCACTTACTGTGAATGCCAGCATTTTGTAGCGCAGAATCGGAATGCCTACTGCTTGCGCAAGCGGCTCATTTTCCCGAATCGTAATAAGTGCTCTTCCCGTCCGGGAATAGATCAGGCGATAGCTGATCAGAATCGAGAGAAATACGCCTAACAAAATCAAATAGTAATAATTATGCTTGTCCGTGAAATCAATCCCGAAGAGCGGGCTGGGCGATTCAACATTCGTAATGCCAGCTTCCCCCTTGGTGAAAGAGTCCCAAGATACCATCAGCACCCAAATAATCATACAGAAGGACATCGTCACGATGGCGAAATAATGCCCTTGCGTCCGCAGAGCTGGATACCCCATGATCAAACCCGCAATGCCCGAAATAAGAACAGCAAGCGGAATCGTCAACCATACCGATATGCCCAGATTTACAGATAAGAGCGAGCTGGCATAAGCCCCGATTCCGAAAAATGCCGCCTGCGCAATGGATACGTATCCTGTATAGCCTTGAATAATATTAAGGCCTTGCGTCATAATCACCCAGATCAAAGAATAGGAAATCAGGTGAAAATAATATTGCTGAAGACCAAGAAAAGGAATGAACAAGGAAAAGATAACGACGGCCGCGATCAATATTCGATTCAGCTTAGACATGAGACTATAACCCCCTGTTCCCGAACAGTCCTTTTGGCTTGAACACCAGGACCGCAACCAAAATCACAAATGCGAACAGGTCCTTGTAGGAAGAAGAAATGAAAGCTGTGCCAAAGTTCTCCGTTATCCCGATAAGCAGACCTCCAACGATTGCTCCCGGGAAGCTTCCTAAGCCTCCAAGAATAAGAACGGCGAACCCTTTCATTACTGTGTTCCCGCCCATGGCCGGATACAATGCAAAGATTGCCCCAATGAATACACCTGCTGCTCCAGCCATTGCCGAGCCTAATGCGAAGACGATACTTGAGATTCGATTCGTGTTGATCCCGACGATTCTTGCTGCCTCTCTGTTTTGTGCCACGGCACGGATGGCTTTGCCAGTCTTGGCATACTTCATGAACAGATAGAGAGATAGAATCAATACAATGCTTGTTCCAAGCAAATATAACCGCAAGCTGCTGATTGCCACATCACCGAAACGTACAACTTGATCTATGCCGCCCGTTGGGATGACGACTTGATTCGCGCCAAAAAGCAGAACAGCCACATTGTCGATGACCATCATCAATGCGAGCGCAATGATGAAGCCATTAATCGGCGGGGCATTTTTCACCGGACTGTAGGCGATTTTCTCCAGTACAACACCCATGATGGCAGCAAACACCATACTTAGCAGCAAGGATACGATAAAACCAGTGTGAAGCTTCGTTACTAACAGATATCCTACATAGCCGGAAAACATAGCAACCGATCCATGAGCAAAATGCGAGATATCCAGGATGCCGAAGATGATGGACAGCCCCAGAGCAATCAAAACATAAAAGCTGCCAATAACGACGCCGTTGAGCAATAGTTGCGCATACTCAGCCAAGTCTATCTAGCTCCTTTCTATAAAAGGGAAGGGGTGGGGCATCTGCCAAGACGCCCCCCTCTCTCTTAGGGAATCTTATTTGCCGCCTGCCTTGCGCAGCTCAGACAGAAATGCTGAATATTGATCCGCAGCAGCTGGCAATTCTTTGATAAGATGCCACTCTCCATCCTTCCACTGCATCGCTACGTTTGTTGTGAAGGCTTGGCCGTTCTCATCGAACATTTTGTCGTTAACGGTAATATAGCTCAGTGCCGCTTCTTTTGGCGGAGCCATTTCCTTAATTACTTCAATCAGCTTCGATACTTCAAAGCTGTTCGCCGTTTCTATTGCTGTTTTCAATACATACATTTGATCGTAAGCGTTTACAGCACTTGGTACAGGTGACTCTTTATATTTCTTTTTAAAGTTATCCACATATTGCTTGCCTACCTCACTCATCGCTTCATAAGTCGTCTCAAGCGGACGAAGATCATAGATCCCTTCCATTTGCTTGATATCGAGCACAGTAGCGAATTGCTCTGGCGTACCGCCAGTGAAGCTATAAATCTCACCTTGGAAATTCAACTCGCGAAGCTGCTTGAAGACGAATGCCGACGGCTCCACGGAGCCTGGAACAAAGATAGCATCTGGCTTCTGACCGATAATCTTAGTCAATTGTGTATACATATCGCGATCGCTCAGGCTGAAGGACTCTTCACCCACTACCGTACCGCCGCCTTCGATAAATTTCTCTTTGAAATTTTCTGTATATTCTTTGTAGATGGAATCTTTCAGCTGGCCTAGAACAGCAAGCTTCTTCACGCCTTGCTCAGCTACGAAGTCACCAGCAGGCCCGCCTGTATAGCCGCCTGGGGGTCTAGTGCGGAATACATTCTTGTAGCCTTGAGTCACGATGCCAGTCTCGCCTGCATTCCCAATCAGCATCAGGACATCCTCTTTGCCAAGTACTTTGGATGCTCCTGTCGTCGAACCGCTTACAGCCCAGCCGAGAAGATATTTCACGCCATCACGGTCGATTAGCTTGCGGGATGCCGAGATCGCTTCATTCGCATCGCCTTTATCATCATAGGAGATTAATTTGAATGTATAAGGCTTGCCGTCTACGGTAACTCCCCCGGCTGCGTTAATCTCATCGACAGCCATTTTGAGCGCTTTGCTTTGCGCTGCGCCGTATACGGCTGCTGGTCCTGTTAATGGATCAACTTCTCCCACCAGGATTTCATTCCCCTTCACGCCTCCGTTTGAGCCTCCGCCGCTTGAGCATGCGGATAAGAATAATGCAATAACAATAAATACGATGGAATAAGGAACTTTTTTGCTTTTCACAAGGTTCGCCTCGCTTTTGTTATATTGTTTTTGCTTCCATTCAGGTGCTCTCTAGGCTCCCATATACACTTCGCGAACCTTCTCGTCATGCAGCAGCTCTTGTCCAGTCCCCTCGGCGACTACGCCGCTGACGTCCATTACATAAGCATAATCAGCAATACGAAGGGCAATGTTCGCGTTCTGCTCAATGAGGAGAATCGTCGTTCCCTGTTGATTAATCTCTTGGATGATCGACACGACCTCATCAATCATAATCGGGGCTAATCCCCAAGATGGCTCATCCAGTATTAACAGCTTAGGGCTGGCCATCAACGCCCTTGCAATGGCAACCAGCTCCTGCTCGCCACCGCTCAGTGTCCCTGCCTTCTGAGCTCTTCGTTCAGATAATCGCGGGAACTTCTCGTAGATCTGCATTAGATCTGCCTTAACCTGCTTATCATTCCTCGCATACGCACCAAGCTCCAGATTCTCTTGCACCGTCATGTTGGGGAACAGCTGTCTTCCTTCCGGGCATAATGATAATCCGATTTTGGTCCGCTTACTTGATGGAATCTTCAGAAGGTCGATACCATTATAATCAATCTCTCCGGCAGTTGGTTTAACGAGGCCCATGATTCCTTTAAGAATTGACGTCTTTCCAACACCATTAGAACCGATAATTACCGTTATTTTGCCGTCCTCTGCTTGAAAGTCGACCCCATGCACAGCCTCGATGCCTTTATATGCAATTTTGAGATTCTTCACCTTAAGAGGCATGATCACCACTCCCCAAATACGCTTCAATGACATCCTTATGATTCTGAATTTCCTCAGGATTGCCCTCTGCGATTTTTTTGCCGAAGTTGAAAGCAACAATTCGGTTGCAGGCATTCATGATGACATGCATGTGATGCTCGATTATCAGCACCGTGACACCGCTTTCATTTATTGTGCGAATCATGCTTATAAGTTCTTTCTGCTCCTCCTTCGTCGTCCCTGCTGCCGGCTCATCCAGCATCAGCAGCTCAGGGCCCTTAGCTAGAGCAATTCCGATCATAAGCTTCCTTTGTTCCACGGAAGTAATATTTTTGGCTAGCTTCTTCCTCTGCTGCTCCATGCCGATCAGAGCAAGCACCTCATCAATTCTACTCATCGCGGCTTCTTCTTTACGCTTGAAGGAGCGGGTACGCAGCAGGTTATCGAACAGGCTAGTCTCGATCGTTCCGAACATGCCTGCACGGATATTCTCCTCTACTGATAGATCCCGCAAAATGCTCGTAATCTGAAACGTACGCGATATTCCTTTGTGTACAATTTTGTCTGGCCTTTGATTAGAAATATCCTCTCCGTTGAACGTGATACTGCCGCTTGTCAAAGTTAGAAACCCGGTTACGAGATTGAACATCGTTGTCTTGCCGGAACCGTTGGGACCAATTAGCCCTAATATCTCCCCTTTGTTCAATTGAAAGGATACATCGTTTACCGCAATCAAGCCGCCAAATTTTTTCGTTACGTTTTTTACGGTAAGCATTTTTTCCTCCTTCATTCTTCTTGTTGTAGGTTACGATGAATAGTCGTATATACGTCTATATATGAATAGTAATACGCTATGTTCCTCATGTCAAGTGATCTGAAGAGAATAATAAAGCGTTTTCATAAGGTAATTTATTGAATTTATCCCCAGATTAATAAGATATAAACTCAGCTTAACAATTACGTCCGTATTAATATAGCGGGAATGGCTGTTAATTAATCAAATATCCAGAGCGTTTACTATATCTTTGTAAAATGTTGATAACCTTTATGGGCCAATAATCTTTATCCACAAAAGCAAAATAAGCACAAAAAAACCTGCCGCATAATGCGACAGGCCTTCTCGTGCTTGGCGACGTCCTACTCTCCCAGGACCCTGCGGTCCAAGTACCATTGGCGCTGGAGGGCTTAACGGTCGTGTTCGGTAT
>NZ_JBXENX010000026.1:0-18103 GCF_059383895.1 Paenibacillus sp. J22P59 | reverse complement strand
CTGACCAAGGATAACTACTACAGTCGAGCTGCAAACCAGCATTATATGTCTGTAAGTCAGTTTAAGGGCTTTCTTCCTGCATACGGTGGCTGCGAAGCTCGGGCAATGGCTAAGCTGGCTGGGGAGTATGAACGGGTAGAAAAAGCAGCTTTCGTCGAGGGGAAGTACGTCCACGCCTGGAATGATGGTACACTGTCAGAATTTAAGGATCAGCATCCCGAAATTTACAGCAGCCGCGGCAAGACCAAGGGCCAACTCAAAGCAGAGTACCGCCATCTTAATAAGATGATCGAGACGCTTGAGACGGACGAAGTAGCCATGAAGGTTCTTGCGGGGGACAAGGAAGTCATTCTGACAGCCGTGCTATACGGTATTCCATGGAAAATTATGATCGACAGTTATCAGCCGAACATTGAGGATACTGGCTCACTAGCTGACTTGAAAGCAATTAAATCTCTGAATGATAAGTTTTGGTCTAAAGAAGCTCAGTCTTATGAGCATTTTATAGATTTTTATGGCTACAACGTCCAAATGGCGGTGTACGCCGAAGTAGAACGGATAGTTCGGCAGCGGTCAATGTGTGTGTTTCCTCATTTGGTTGTCGTAACAAAAGAAAACCCGCCTGACAAAGCAGTTATAATGTTTGACCCCGACGATGTTTGGGCGGGCCTCCAAATTGTCAGAAAGAACATTGAGCGTGTTAAAGCAGTTAAATCGGAGCTCGAATCGCCTAAACGCTGCGAGCGCTGTGATTATTGCCGCAGGACAAAGAAGGTACGGGTTCAGCATTACCGCGCTCTGGAGCTGTACTAATGGCGCGAGTAGTCAGGGACTTGTCCTGCGAATACAATCCAGCGCCAAAGCCGGATAAGAGAAAGCGCGGTAGCAAGACAGCCAAGCAGCGCGGGGCGGTCAGCAAGGACGTATATGCGGATGCCGCGGCGCGGTCTGGCGGCTGCTGTGAGCGGTGTGGCTGGCGACCAGGGCAATTATCCTCGCATCGCTGGGGACTGGAGGCAGCACATTATCAGCGCCGACATAACTTTGGACAGGCTGGCGTACAGCCATGGGACATACTCATGCTGTGCGGTCCACAAGTAAATACGGGCACCTGTCATAACTGGATAGACTCGACCCGCGCTGGCATGGAATGGGCAAAGGCCAAACGGGAGGAATTATATGATCGTCAACGATAAACCTCTGACACAAATAGGAGTAAGCGATCGTATATGGTCGATAGCTGGCGATGATCTAGATGAATTTAAAAGGGAGGTAGAGTGCTATATAGCGCTTGCCTACCCTGGCTTTAAACCAGTCAAATACAACTTTGAGCGGCGCATCATTTGGCTGCGAGATGACAGGTAAAGAGGAGGGGTGAGAGAGTGGCATGGATCGAAAGTCATCAGGAATTAGCGCGGCATCCGAAGACAAAAAAGCTATCAAGAAAGCTGGGCATTTCTGTTCCAGCGGCCATTGGACACCTTCATTTGCTTTGGTGGTGGGCGATCGACTACGCCCAGGACGGAGATTTATCAGATTTTGATCCTGAGGACATCGCGGATGCTATGGATTGGCCGAATGACGCTGATGCTCTATTAAAATCGTTGGTTGATGCAAAATTTGTGGACGATGAAGCCGGTGAACTTAGATTGCACGATTGGTATGACTACGCTGGAAAGCTAATGCAGAGTAGGGAAAAGAAGAACACGCGTGCATCAGAAATGCGAAAAGCATATCAGGACGGATCTATTAACGCTGTAAGAAAGCGAGACGGTGATTGTTGTAGGTACTGTGGAATAACGGTTGATTGGGCTGATCGGAAGACAGAAAAAGGCGGAACATACGACCATGTGGATCCTGATGGACCATCAACATCGGACAATTTAGTCGTGGCCTGTCGGAGCTGCAATTCTAAAAAGGGAAAAAATCTTCCTGAATCAGTAGATATGCAATTGATACCTATTAAATCAATCAATGAATTATCTAATATTACATCTAATGATTCATCTAATGATGAAACAGATTCATTAAATAATCATTTGCCTACAGTACCTAACCGTACCGTACCTAACCAAACCAAAGAAAAATCTAAAAAGAATACCTTCGCCGTTTACACGTCGAATACGATGCTGGTTGAAACCTTGGAATCATTTGTTGAATTCCGAAAGAAAATCAAAAAGCCTTTGACTGATAGAGCAGTTACTTTGTTGCTAGGTGAGCTGAATAAGCTGGCAAGCAGCGACGATGACAAAATAGCTATTTTGGAACAATCAATTCTCAATGGTTGGCAAGGTGTATTTGCTCTAAAGGACACATCGAATAATTTCACCCGGGGAGGCAAGGCTCCATCTGGTAGGCCTCACATAGAGATCGTACAGGACAAGCCTGCTCCATCGGGCAACGAGGGCCCATCACCTGAGAGGCTAGCGGAGATGAAGGCGTTAGCAGCTAAGCTTGATGGCAAGCAGGATTTACCGTTCTGAGCTGCAGGAGGTCGGCTTAATGAAAATTCCGAAGGGCGAACAAGAAGTTTGGGATAGCTTTGAATGGCTGATACGGGAGAAGCTAGAGAGCTTAGATCATTTGGCACGCCAGATGTATACCGAAATGCAAGCCAGCAGCAGACGTAAATCTGAGGAGATAAGAGAGACCATAAATCTTAGATTTGCGGAACTGTGGGAGAATGTTGCGGAAGTGGAGGAAGCAAAAAAGAATGCTAATAAGTTTATCTGAACGGTTGAGGGGCTACGCAAGGCAATTTAAATCGTCGTTCCTTGTGAATGATCTTTTGGAAGCAGCAGAGCGATTAGAATTGTTGCAGGACAGGCCAGATGTCGCAAACATCCAGTCTCATGACGATGCTCTTACAGTTATTGTAGGTGATATTAGAGGAGTGGTAGGAGATTTATCGAGCCAATAGACGGAATATTCTAAATTTTAAAAGGGAGATAAAATTGCATGCTCCAATCGTTGATTATTACCAGGGCGAACGGTATCAAGTCTCTTTTGATATATCAGACGGTCAGTTAGTTGTAGTAGAGCCTAAATTGACTGGCGAATCAAGCGAAGTCGATGAAGCAATCCAGTGAATACCTAATCGAAACAGGGAGAGTGTCGAATATGACAATGGATCTTAATAAAATGGTGAACAATGCTTTATCGGAAATGACAGAAGCTGGCTTTGTGCAGCAAGTTGTTAAAAAGGCTCTTGAGAAAACAGTAAGTTCGGTTGTCGATGATCTTATTGGCGGCTACCGTAGTGATTTTAAAACATCGCTTGAAACTCACGTTAAAGAGAACCTGAATGTTGACATGAACAGGCTGAATCTGACGGGTTATAACGTTCTTTTGCTTAATGCAGTGCAAGAGATTTTGGATGATCAGATTCAGACAGAGGGTATTGAACGTGTAAAGAGAGATTTGCATGCGATGTTCACACCTTTGGAAAAGAAAGAATGGAAGCTTTCAGAGATCATCGAAAAAATGAAGAAAGAGGAAAATGAGGATCATGACAAAGATGGCGAATCCATCAGCTTTTACTATGATGATAGTTTCAGCTTAGGTATCCATGTTTATTTCGATCCAGAGAGCGATGAGAGCAAGTATGGCTGCAAATATTCCTTCTACATTGCACGAGACGAAAAGAATAAGAACGTAGGGCGTCTCTCGACTTTGAAAATAGATAATAAAGAGCTAACGAACAAGCAAGTGCTTAATGGTTTCTATGGTTTTGATAAATTCCTGTTCCAACTCTATGCAACTGGCGCAACGATTATTGCGGACAACGATAACGTCGATGAGGATTACGATTATAACGATTAATTGCAAGCCTGTCTGATACAACATATTGAATAGGGAGCGTGCGTAAGAATGACGTTAGTGCAGGGTACAAAACCATGTGATGTTTGCGGGGCTGTAGCTATCCGCACCGAAAAAACAGAACGTCCGTTGATCTGTTCGGAGTGCTGGGATGATCTTGAGGGTGAGCAGCCGAATGGAGTAGACCGATTTAAAGAAACGTGGAACGAGATTTTTAATACATCTCAATGAATAGCAGGTTTTCATGACTGGAGGTAATGACCATGGAAGTCGTACAACCTATTCGAAGCAAGGAAAAGCTCGAGAGAATGAAGGCAGCGCTAAGGAAACGGTCGGAGAGAGACTGGTTTTTGCTAGTCATGGGAATTAACGTTGGGCTGCGGATCGGAGATTTGCTCAAGCTGCACGTCAAAGACGTGAGGAATAAGTCACACATCCGAATAGTCGAAGGTAAGACGAAGAAGAAAAAGCGGTTCCCTATCAACTCGGAATTGCGCGAGATCATTAACGCTTACACGAAGGGCATGCCGGACAGCGCGCCGCTGTTCCTGAGCTATCGGACGAAGCAGAACATTGGCCGTGTGCAGGCTTACCGCATACTCAACTATGCCGCGGCAGAGGTCGGGCTGATTGAGATCGGAACGCATACGCTACGCAAGACGTTCGGTTATCACTTTTACAAGCGCTAAAAGGACGTGGCGCTGCTACAGGAGATATTTAATCATTCTCACCCAATGATAACGATGCGCTATATAGGAATAAATCAGGACATTATAGATGAGGCCGTAGGAGGATTCCATTTGTGAAAGGACTCATAATTAAACCAAATTGGGCAGACCTGATTCTATCGGGGAAAAAGAACTGGGAGATAAGAGGTTCCAATACAAAGATACGCGGGACCATCGCAATCATTAAAAGTGGGACGGGAATGATTTACGGAACTGTGGTTTTAACTAATAGTTTTCAGGTTACGCAAGAAGCAATGTATCAGGGGTTCAAAAATCATCGTATAAGTGCGGATTATGATATCCCGTACAAGAAATGCTATGCGTGGGAGCTGAGTTCGCCAGTAATTTACCTGGAGCCGGTTCCGTACGATCATCCGAGAGGTGCGGTCATATGGGTGAACATAGCTTGAATACGGAAATACAGGGGGGAGAGAAGCATGTCTAAGGCCAAAGTATGTATCTGATTAAATACACATTATTTATTATGTCCAGCAGCTTGAGAACGGACTGACACAATTAAGTTTTTGTCTTTATCATCACCATGGTCCTCATCTTCTTCTTTCTCTTGTTTCTCATCGTGAAACTCAACTGGAGATTGGGCTGTAATGTAGTCAAATGGAGTGTAATTATTACTCGGTAATTCTTTTTTTAATAACGCTTTGAAAACGATGAACATTGGGAGAAAGGGAATGCAGCATGCTCCAAGCAAAACAAATATGGATATTACTAAGTTCATTGTAAACACCGCCTTTATATGAGATTTTACAATCAAATGTTAATATTTACAAGTTTTATGATTGCTGATGGTCTCGGTAATAGCACAAGGACGCCGACTGAATATTGAATGACATGGAGGGTACAAAACAATGATTGAATGGATTAAATACGATCCTACGAGCCGTGCAATCGAGAGTCATCGAAACCACTTAGTAACCGGCGGACATCGCGTATTGATCGCCCAGCATGCGAAAGTGACAGGGGTCGGAGAATACAGTTGGATGATTAATAACGCATTAATCGGTTGGGTTACCCATTGGGCAAAAATAAATCTACCTTTGGAAGAAGACGAAAAACCGCCACTCGACTACAAGACACGATATGAGGCGCTGGTGCAATCCATAAAGGATGGTTTAGGCGAGTGGCCGCCATCTAAATCAGCAGAGGATTTGGCTGGCTGGATCGAAAGCACATGCCCTTTTATAGGAGATTTAAGGGAGGACTAGGTTTGCAGTTGAATACGGAAGGACATGAAGTGGTCGTATGAGTTCGGTGGTAATCAGCGATAAATACCGCACCGCTCGAAAATGGCATTATTGCGGTAACTGCGGCAGCGTGATCTATACAGGTCAGAAATATAGGAGATTGTTCGGATCTGCGTACAGCTTCAAGAAGATGCAAGAGCTGAAGCTTTGCACACGTTGTACGGATGAAAAAGAGGACGGTCATACAGTCTTGATTTTGAACACCGACTGAATATTGAGGAACTTGGGAAGCAGCACATTTGCTTTATTAACATTCGTAGAATTTTCGCTAGGACTCACTTCTTTTATTGATAAACACAAAAAGAGTGATCTAAAAAATCACCCTTGAAGCTAGTAGTTTATCGGTTTAGATACTTCCTGCTTCCCATTTATGCCCACAACTCATACAACCAACCATCAATTTTTTACTACCTACGAATCCTCCAAGTAGACCAGCACCACCTAATAATGCACCTCCAACAGCAGCTTTACCAAAACTGAACCCTTTGTCGCTTGCTGCCAATTGAGAAGACTTGCACTTAGGGCAAGATAGTTGTTCGTTTGAATTATCAGGATCTTTGAATATATTTTTATTTACTGGCTTTTTAATAATATTCGAAGATTCTCCACAGGAACACATTACAATAGTATTTGATTTAAAACCTATATCGTTTGCTTGACAATTAGTACGCAGAACTTTGTTTTCTTTATTGCATTTCTCACAACAGACAAAATAATATTTAGCTGTTTCATGCAAAAGTTTCACACCAACACCATCCCATAAATTGTATTGTAAACATTATACAATACATTTGAGTAACGGGGGTTACAAAATAAGGGGATCATACGCTAGATCAGCAGCTTTACTTCAATAACCATAAGCACATACCACGTAGCAAGCTGGCAAAGGCACTGGGTATACCGAAAGTACACATTAATTAATTTCTTACTGGACGGAGGGGAGAAAAGATAATGAAACAGGTAATAAATTTAAATGGTGTCATAGCCTATCAGGATATTTGCGCGGAGATTGAATTACTGAAACTGCGTGCAGAGGATCAGGAAAAGAGTTTGAAGTATGCGAGGAGGAAAATGCATAACGGCTTACCGAGGGCAGCTGGACAGCCTGTAGTCGTTCCCCTGGATAAAGCGTTGGCAGAGTATGACGTTGCGCTTGCAGGGCTGCTAAGCACCTTGGAGGCTCTAAAGGATAAAGAGCAAGTAAGGCAACGTATGGAGCAGACCATAGGAAAAATACAGGGCCTTGAGCAAGCAGTAGAGTATCAAAGAGATGCGCTTGGTCTGCCATTGAAAGTAATTGCTGATAGACTTGGGTATAGTGAGCGGCACATAAAACGCATAAGTTCCGGCATACCACGTAGAAACAAGAGAATGCGCAAACGGTAAGATGGTACTTTTATGGCACCCACGGTATTGAAAAACCGTGATATTCTATTAGTGTTGAGATTTATATAGAGAGGTCGTCCAACCGATGGACGGCCTTTTATGTTACAGAATGAGCACACTTGAATTGATTGTTGTTTTATATGAACTAAAAAAGTCGCTTGCAACACAAGTTTGCCAAGCGACGGATATTGCGTTAGTTGTTATGGGCGCTACGAGATGCGCTTACAATTCCTTCAAGTACAGTTTTAAAACAAGCAGATATATCCTGAGGTACAGGAACGGTACCTGTTTGTTTTGAACCCCTTGCAGTAATCCAAGCAATAACTATATCACTTGCAATTTCTTCATGTGACTTGGACATTTTAATCCCCCTTTCTTTTGAAATGAAAAAACCGCCGGGTGCTTCCCGAGCGGTCACTCTTATTATATCAAACATTGTCCTATATTGGTAGATGATGTATTATTTTGATATAAGGGGAGGATGGATGAATGCCAGTATATAATGCTATGCCTTCTATACCTGCTATAACAGAGTTGTTTGGAATTGAAGCGGATTCAGAAATAGCAGAATTAATTGAATCTATAGGGCAAGTAGTTCCCTATGTTGGAAGTGTAATGTCAGCATATAAGATGCACAGATTAACAAATCGAGTCAAGACATTGGAAAAAAAGTTAGACTCGCTCTCTTCTTGGGTATCCAGCAGAAATGATCATGATTTAAAGAATATTATTAAAACAAAGGTATTCCCTATTGTTTTTGATGAGCTTTTGCATGAGGCGCAAGAAGAAAAAGTAGATATAATCATTAATGGATTTGAGAATATTTTAACTACCGGTTTTAAAGAAGAAAATAGAATAATGGTTTATTATGATATATTGAGAGAACTTAGAGTTGATGAAATAAAAAGACTTCTTGAATTCACGGAAGAGTATAGAAAATTAAAGAACGAAGCCATAGTAAAGGGTACTTACAAACTAGATGTCAGACTTGCTTTAGAGCCTGATGATGTGAAAAAGCAATATGACGATGATGGATATAAAACATATATAGATAACCACTTAGAGAAAACGGGTTTAATTGATTTGGGTATTAAAAGTGCTGGTCAGATTCAAGAAGAGATTTTTGATAGAATAAACAAAGAATTAAAATATGGAAGTAGAGGTTTTTCTTCTTATTCAGATCATCCAAATCTAACTAATTTCGGATATCAGTTTATTGATTTTTTTAATTTAAGATTATTAATTAAATATGAACAATCTCAATGATAACATTGAATCAAAGAAAAGCGCCCAATGAGGTGCTTTTTTTGTTTAAAACCAACATAACGTCGGGGGTGGTGATAATGTAGATGCTAGAGACGCATAAAGCAACTGAACAGGATTACATGAAAAAAACTATTCTAAAATACCTTCACAAAAATAGCCCGGATAAATTCCGGGCATTGGCAAAACTACTCTAACATCTGTCACGACATGCTTTTCTTGCTTCTTCTGCTGCAGTTAAGCAGGCAGCAAGAGCAACGCCTGAAGTGTTCGCTGTGCACCAGGCAGCAGCAGCAGCAGCAGCAGTATTACAGGCTGCTTTACAGATGTCTTTGATTGGATCCCACTCATGAACCAAGTCCAGGGAATCGTCCCCTTCAATCGTATCGTTGGGGGAAATACTATTAGTCAAGCGCAAACCATTAATTATCTTTTCTTGTTCAGATTGAGACAGTTGGGACCACAGGGCTTTATCGATTTTAATCATTATGAATATTCACCTCCTTATTTATTATAATTTGCATTAAACAGATTAATATTCTTAATTAGAAATCCAAATTAAGTAAGAAGCACCCTGCCTGGTGCTTTTTCTTTTATCCAAAACAACACAATGGCGGAGGTGGTGAGCATGAAGAATGCATAGAAAAGCAGAGGCCGATTATAAGCGTGGTATGAAATACAAGGAGATCGCCGACAAGTACGAGGTCTCGATCAATACAGTAAAGTCGTGGAAACAGCGGCATGGCTGGGAGCGTGTGAAGGGTGCACCCTCTCAAAAAGGTATGCATACAAAAAAGCCAGGTGCACCGCTAGGCAACAAAAACGCTGTTGGCAATAACGGTGGAGCTCCTTCGAGAAATAGTAATGCCGTATCACACGGCCTATTCCAAAAGTATTTGCCTGCTGAGTCCTTGGAGATCATGCAGCAGCTCCAGCAACAGGGTCCACTTGATATTGTTTGGGATAACATCATGATTCAGTACACGGCGATTATTCGGGCCCAGCAGATTATGTACGTTAAGGGTCAAACGGACAGCACAAAAACATTGGTTGGTGATAAGCCGGGTATGTTTGGCACAGAGAAACGATGGGAAGTCCAGCATGCTTGGGACAAACAGGCTACCTTCTTGCAAGCGCAGAGCCGAGCCATGGCAACGTTGCAAAGCTTGATCCGACAGTATGATGATTTGTTACGCACGGAGCTGGCTACAGAGGAGCAGAAGGCACGTATCGACGTGCTCAAATCCAAGGTGCCGAACAAAGACGGCGTAGATCCAAACGCCCAAATCACAGCGCTAGCCGATCTAATTAATAACCCAGCTCCTGAGAGGGTACTGGACGATGATTGAGTATGCACCTCTGACAGCTAAGCAGGCCGAGTATATCCGCCGTAGCAAAGATAGCTGGCTCAATGTGGCTGAGGGAGGCAAGCGAGCTGGCAAGAACATTATCAACCTGATTGCCTACGCCATGTGCTTAGAGATTCACCCGGATAAGCTGCACCTAGTGTTTGGTGTCAGCCTAGGCGCGGCTAAGATGAATGTAATCGACTCTAACGGCTTCGGGCTTCAATGGCTATTTGCTGGCAGATGTCGAGAGGGTGAGTATAAGAACCGCGATGCGTTGTACATCCAGACAAAGACTGGCGAGAAGATCATCATCATAGCTGGAGGCGGTAAAAAGAACGATGCTGCACGGATCAAGGGTAACTCATACGGCACGGTCTACGGCACTGAGGTTAACGAGTGCCATAAGAGTTTTGTTCAGGAGGTATTTGACCGGACACTAGCGAGTAGCTATAGGCAGCTGTTTTTCGACCTCAACCCGAAGCCACCCTCTCATTGGTTTTACAGTGACGTGCTAGACTATCAGGACGAGCTGCTTGAGCGTGGTGAAAATCCCGGGTACAATTACGGACACTTCACGGTGCTGGGCAACCTGAGTATTCCAGATGATCGCTTAAAGACGGTCCTCGCTACGTATGACAAAGGCAGCCTATGGTATAAGGCTGATATTCAGGGTAAGCGAACAGCGGCGACGGGGCGGATCTACACTGGCTATAGCAATGCTGTTGTCGTTACTCGGGAAGACATTAAGGACTATCGCTTTATCGAGTTCTCAATTGGAATAGACATCGGGGGCACAGACGCGACGGTGGCTACTCTGACAGGTATGACAGCCAAGTATAAAGATGTTGTGTTGCTGGATGGCTATTACCATAAACAAGGTAAAGAGTCAGGGTTCACACATGATAGATATGCGAAAGAGATCGTGGATAAAGTCGTAGAGTGGTCGGAGACCTATCCGGCCTTTTTGTCGTATGCTCATATCTTTGCGGAGTCGGCTGATAAGCTGTTCAGGCAGGCGCTTGCCAATGAGCTGCGACGACGAGGCATCCATATTCAAGTAGTGCCGGCTTACAAGAAAGAGGGCATCGTCGATCGTATACGGCTAACCAACATCCTGATCAATCAAGGACGTTATAAGGTCATGCATCACATGCGGCAATGGCTTGAGGCTTTGGAGAACGCGACATGGGACGAGAAGGAACGAATGGCAGGCGAATGGGTGCGGACAGACGATGGTAGCTATCCAGTGGACTGCTTGGACAGTAGCGAATACGCTGTGCAGCCGTTCAAACGGAGATTGGAGGTGTAACTAGAATGGGGTGGTTAAAGAACATGGTCATGAAGATGCTTAAGATAAATCCAGCGCCAGAGAATCGAGCCATTATGATAACCGAGCCGCTAAGCTATGGCACCAACGTGCTACGAAATAGGCTATGGTATCGTGGTGATCCTTCCGAGCTAGAGCAATTTGCGATGCAGACAGCCACGGATAATGTGAGTAGAGCACGCTTCTGGGCAGCCAGTGCATCCCAAGGTTTACGTATAAGGAAAATCCACAGTGGGCTGCCTTCCATGATTGCGGAAACGCTTAGCGACATTGTTATCGCAGACTTGGATTCAATTGAGCTGCAGCCACAAGAGGTAACCGACAACTGGCAAGCGATAGCTGAGGACAACGGCTTTGACAAGCTGTTAGGTGAGAGTATTACAGATACGCTGGTTGCTGGTGACGGAGCGTTCAAGATTACGGTCGATACAGATGTGACGGAATACCCGATCATCGAGTTTTACAGCGGTGAGCAGGTTGACTACAAGCGGCATCGTGGGCGGCTCCAAGAGGTGCTGTTCTATACTGATTACCGCTACAAGGATAAGGATTACCGGCTTGAGGAGACTTTTGGACGGGGCTATATACGTTCAAGGCTGCTAGATTCCTATGGTAAAGAGGTAACACTTGCTATTGTTCCTGAGACAGCTCACCTGCAGCCAGAGATTACGTATGATGGCACATGGATTATGGCTGTACCGATCCAGTTTTACAAATCTCCCAAGTGGACAGGTCGAGGGAAATCGCTATTCGACAGTAAAAATGATGAGTTCGACGCATTGGACGAGGTAATTAGCCAATGGGTGGACGCAATTCGCGCTGGCCGCGTACAAAAGTACATTCCAGAGGACATGATTCCTCGATCTACGGAGACAGGTGAGCTATTGCGTCCTAATCCCTTTGACAATCAGTTTATCAAGCTGAGTACTCCACTTACAGAGGAAGCCAAAGGACAAATTAACACGGTTCAACCGGCTATACTATACGAGGCTTTTATGGGGTCGTACGCCAGTACCCTAGATATGTGTTTACAGGGCATCATTAGCCCGTCCACGTTAGGTATTGACCTCAAAAAGCTTGATAACGCCGAGGCGCAGCGCGAGAAGGAGAAAGCAACCCTATATACCAGAGGCAAAATAGTCGAGGTGCTGAACAAGGTTATCCCGCAGTTGGTTGATACGGCGCTTAAAGTATACGACACGATGCGAAACCGCACAGCAGCCGATTATGAGACTACGGTGACATTCGGAGAATATGCAAGCCCGAGCTTTGACAGCGTAGTGGAGACAGTCGGCAAGGCGCGGACGTTCGGCGTAATGTCTATCGAGCGTGCTGTCGAAGAGATGTACGGGGACACCTGGACAGACGAGGAAAAGGCTGAGGAAGTAGAGCGCTTGAAGGCCGAACAGGGATTATTGGAAGCATCGGAGCCAGCACTTAATCGAGATCCGCCTCCAGATGATGAGGAAGACGGTTCAGGCGATGATGAGCAATGAGTAGATACAAAATCCGTCAGATATTCACTGATATGGAGCTAGACCTCATTAAGAGCATGAAGCGCAACTTCTCCCGTCATGAAGCTGAGCAAGAGAAACATGGATTTAAATGGACGCAATGGCAGGCGCGTAAGCTGGCCTCATTTAAGGCATATCGACTTCGTAACAAGGCAATTGTCGAACAAAAGAAGCCAGACATTGAGGCGGAGGTTGACAAGAGCATTCGCGGATCGTTTAAACGTGGTGCCCGTAAGGCAGCGGACCTTGCTGGCCGGTTGTGGAATCGCTTTGGCTTCGGTAGGCGGCAAGATATTACAAGGCCTTTACCGCGTCAGGACGATGATAGCAATTTCTTTAAGCTTAACGAGCGTCGTATTGGGGCAATGGTCAAAGCTTCACGGGGCGAGATAGGAGCAGCCCAGCATGCCATGCTGCGACAGATGGATGATGTGTACCGTCAGACGATCTTCAAAGCACAAGTCCACATGAATGCTGGTGCAGCGTCACTAGGAAAAGCCATTGACATGGCAACACAGGACTTTCTGGATAAGGGGATAGATTGTATTACCTATTCCAATGGGCGCCGCGTCAATGTTGCCAGTTACGCCGAAATGACATTACGGGCAGCTTCCCAGCGTGCTGTTTTTGCTGGCGAGGGAGCCAAGCGCGATGAAATAGGGGTGCGCACTGTTGCTGTATCAGCGCATAATAACTGCTCCCCGCTATGTCTGCCATGGCAAGGTAAGGTTTATATAGACGATGTGTATAGCAAGGGCAGCGCGAAGGATGGCAAATACCCATTGCTAAGCAAGGCGATTGCTGCAGGTTTGTTTCATCCTAACTGCCGCCACAACATGGCAACCTTTTTTCCTGGTCGGAGCCGTTTGCCTGAGCCAGTTGATGATGAGGTTGCGCTAGGTAACTACAAGGATGAGCAGAAACAGCGCTATATGGAGCGTCAGATCCGTAAATACAAACGTCGCGAGGCTGGTAGTGTCGATCCAGAAAACCAAGCTGCTGCCAAGGCTAAGGTCAAAGAGTGGCAAGGTCGATTGAACGGCCATCTAGCAGCTAATGATGAGCTGCGGAGGGATAGAAGCCGAGAACAGCTTAGACCATCCGAAAGAGATTATATTGAAGCGAGTAAGGGGGTTGTCGAGTAGGCAATGCCCGTTTTCATATGCCGTCTTTTTGGTATTGCAGACGTTAAAGAACAAGACATCACCGGACACGCTACCGGGTTAACAAGCGAAGATGAATATGGAGGGATATAGAATGACGAAGGAAGAGTTTGTTGCATTGGGATTGACTGAGGAACAGGCTACAAAGGCTGCTGCGGCCTCTGCGGATGAGCTGAAAGGCTTTGTGCCCAAGGCGCGTTTTGACGAGGTGAACACCGCCAAGAAGACAGCAGAGGACACGCTGAAAGAGCGTGACAAACAGCTCGAAACACTCAGCAAAGATGCAGGAACCAGTGAGGAATTAAAAGCGCAGATCAGTAAGCTGCAAACAGATAATCAGGCTGCAGCGGATAAATATGCTGCTGATCTAAAGGAACTGACGCTGACAAATGCGATTAAAACGGCATTGACAGGCAAAGTACATGACGAGGGGCTTGCTGCAGGCTTGTTTGACCGCACAAAGCTGGTTATTGATGGTGACAAGGTTGTCGGATTAGATGAGCAGCTCAAAGGGCTGCAAGAAGCAAAGTCATTCCTCTTCAAGCAAGAGGAGAACAAGGGAAACGGTGGTTTCAAGGTTGGTGGAGGCGGCAGTGGGGCCGGTCAGGCAGGTAATGATCAGTTGGCTGCAATTTTCGGAGTTTCAACAAAAGAATAGGAGTGATTAAACGATGCCTTACAATTACGTAGATTCGTTTCAAACGGTTTTACAACAGAAATATGCGCAGGAGCTAACATCGTCGGCGCTAACAACACAAAATGCAATGTGGATGGGTGCTAAGACAATCAAAATGCCACGTCTGGACGTTGCCGGTTACAAGGACCATAGCCGTACAGGCGGTTGGAACCGCCAAGCCATTGCAAACGACTTTGAGCTTAAGGTACTGGAACATGATCGTGACGTCGAGTTCTATGTCGATGCTATGGACGTTGACGAGACCAACCAAACATTAGGCGCAGCCAATGTGACGAATGTGTTTGAGACTGAACAAGCGATTCCTGAACTGGACAAGTACCGTTACAGCAAGCTGCATACCGAATTTACGACTCATGGCGGAACGGCTGATACAACAGACCTGACAGCAGCGAACGTACTGACCGTATATGACAACCTTATGGAGAAAATGGACGAGGCAGGCGTACCAGAAAGCGGACGTATCCTCTATGTCACCCCAACAGTCAAAAAGTTATTGAAGAGTGCAGAGGACGTACAGCGCTACATCGGTGTTCAAACAAACAACGGCACGATTGATCGTGCTGTACGAAAGCTGGATGATGTGACGCTTATATCTGTGCCAAGTGACCGTATGAAGACTGTCTATGACTTTACTGACGGTGCTGTCCCGGGTGTAGGTGCTAAGCAAATCAATATGATTCTTGTACATCCATCTGCCGTGCTCGCGCCAGTGAAGCATAGTGCCATCTATTTGTGGGAACCAGGCTCACACACAGGCGGCGACGGCTACCTGTACCAAAATCGTCGTTATACAGATTTGTTTGTAATTGCCCGAAAGGTAGCAGGCGTACAGATCAACAGACAGGCCTAAGAGCCAATGAAAGGAGAATGACTGATGCTATATGCAGTTAATGGTAACAAACAACTTAAAATTGATGAGGCTGATGCATCCGGCTATCTTAAGCTAGGATATGATATTGCCAAGGAAGAGGGCGGCGAGCTTGTGACGATTGAGGTATCGCCATCCAAGACAGTGACCTATGCTGAGCATAAGAAAGCGCTGGACCGTATTGAGGAGCTTGAGGCGCAGCTCGCCGAAGCAAAGAAACCCCAAAAAGGCGAGAAGTAGGTGTTCACATGGCATACGCTACAGCGGAGGATTATGCGCAATATGGTAACGGGCAGATTCCAGTAGCCGAGCTTGAGCATGAGCTGCAGCTTGCGTCCGATCAATTAGACAGCCTGACCTATAACCGCATTGTTGGACGCGGAATGGTCGGGCTGTCTGCCTTTCAGCAGGTCAGTGTGATCAAGGCCGTATGTCAACAAGCAGACTTTAGCTACCAATATGGCGATTACTTGACGTTTCCGTTATCAGGTTACAGCGCAGGTAGCTTGTCTTTGTCGTTTAAGTCTGTGGAGGGTGCTGGCGGCGTACAGACCACTGAGGCTGTCACAAGTCTTCTGCGGTCTACAGGGCTGACCAATAGGGGGATATGATGATGCGTGGCAAGTTACCGTTTCCGATATGGATACTAAAAACTCCAATCCAAGTTTATCAAACTGAATTATCCGAGGACCAAGGGCCTGTCGAGGAGTTAATCTTCGACGGGCTTTGTTGCTTTGACGAAAAGATGCGACAGATGCTAGATAAGGAGCGCCGCTTGGTGACACTTTCAGGCAAGGTGATCATTCAAGGAGATATTAACCCGGGCGAATTGATTGAAGGTTATGTCGTAGTCGCTGGAGCTCAGCGCTCCATATTTCGTGCAGCCCGCCCACAACACCCGGATGGGAGTATATTCTCGACCGAATTGGAGTTGAGCTGATGGGCAAAGTCAGAGCACGCGGAAAAATGGACCCGAAAGCTGTCAAACGGATTAAGGACGCCGCTATTAAGGCGCTGGAACATACCTTAGATGCATCAAAAGACAGTATCCTGGGCGACATCATGACAGCGGAGGTTGTCCCTAAGCAGACAGGTGAGCTTGAACGCAGTGTATTTATCGACGAGTCAACAAGCAAAAAAGGCAAAGTGACGCTGATCTATGACACGCCGTATGCTCGTCGCCTCTACTTTCACCCAGAATACAACTTCCGCCGTGACAAAAACCGTAACGCGCAGGGGATGTGGTTAGAGGAGTGGGCGAACGGCAAGAAGGACAATGTTGTTAAACGGGTTTTCAAGGATTTATGGAAGAAGTTTGCGGGAGGGTTCATCAAAAAATGATGACACTGGCACAAGTGAAGGACTGGCTTAAGACGCAGGTTGAGTGCCCAAGCTGGTACATTGGCAAACTGGATGGCAAAAAACCGCAATGCATTGGGGTGTATAACCTAAATGCAGGCTCTCCAGTAATAGCACTTGGTGGATTGAGCCAGACAAGCTATGCGATCAAGGGCGTATCTATCCTTGTTCACTGGGGCGAGAATCCCGACGCTGCAGAGCGCAAGGCACTGGAGGTCTTTGCTGCTATGTTTGGCCAGATGGCAGAGATCAATGGACGCAAAGCAATATTTGATATGCGAACGCCTGAGCCAGTCAACGTGGGCACTGACGATGAAGGCATTTATGAATATGTAATCGAGGTTGTTATCTATTACGAGAGGTAGGGGATTGATTTGGCAGAAACGGGTGTTTTTCCGGTTCATAATAATATTTTCAAAATTGGTATTAATGGCCGTGCATCAACAGCGCCAGGGGATATGGTCACAGTAAAGGACTTGGAGACGTTTACCATCAGTATTGACGGCAACACGGAAGAGTGGAGCCCAATGGACCAAGGAGGCTGGACAAGGCGTGCGGTAACAGGTAAGGGCATGACGATCAGCTTTAGTGGTAAACGTAACTACGGCGATCCGGGGAACGACTATATTGCAGGCCTGATGATCGGTACCGGGCAAGAAGTGGAAACGAAATTCGAGTGGACGCTGCCAAGTGGAGCAAAGCTTGCTATGAATTGCGTCATTAACCTGACGTCTCCAGCAGGCGGTGATAGCACGAATATTGATGGATTGGAATTTGAACTATTAAGCGACGGCAAGCCGACATTTACGCCGGCTGCACCATAAGGGGGATAACACATGTCAAAGGTTGTTAATCTATCAGGTAAATTTAGCACGGAGAGACCGGCAATTGAGATCGACGATAAGAAGTACCCAATCAATAGCGGTATCCAGGCGGTTCTTGCCTTTCAGGAGGCGGCTGACAAAGGGTTGCAGGGTATGTTGGATGCGTTGAAGGGTGCGCTAGGCGAAGAGGCATTTAACGAAATTGGTGTTATGGATTTTAGCCTAGAAAATGTCAAGGTGCTGTCTACGGGGATTCTAGCGGCTCAGTCTGGTATTAGTTATGAGGATGCCGCCGCGCGATTTCAACGGGCAGAAAACGCCTGAGAACTGGTATGACCTGCATGATGATTGGCCGCTGATCGAAGCGAGTCTAGCGGCACAGTACGGCATCCGTATTCGTCAACATGCTGATATGCCTTGGGACGAGTTTTGTGCGCTGTTATCTGGTTTAATGCCAGAAACACCGCTAGGCAGCATTGTAGCTATACGAGCGGAGCAGGATGCAAAAGTAAGGCGAGGCTGGAGCGCTGATCAGCGGCGTATC
>NZ_JBXENX010000025.1:0-18742 GCF_059383895.1 Paenibacillus sp. J22P59 | reverse complement strand
CTGACCAAGGATAACTACTACAGTCGAGCTGCAAACCAGCATTATATGTCTGTAAGTCAGTTTAAGGGCTTTCTTCCTGCATACGGTGGCTGCGAAGCTCGGGCAATGGCTGAGCTGGCTGGGGAGTATGAGCGGGTAGAGAAAGCAGCTTTTGTTGAGGGGAAGTACGTCCATGCCTGGAATGATGGCACACTGTCAGAATTTAAGGATCAACATCCCGAAATTTACAGCAGTCGCGGCAAGACTAAGGGTCAGCTCAAAGCAGAATACCGCCATCTTAATAAAATGATCGAGACGCTTGAGACGGACGAAGTAGCTATGAAGGTTCTTGCTGGGGAAAAGGAAGTTATTCTGACAGCCCAGTTGTTCGGCATTCCTTGGAAAATTATGATTGACAGTTATCAGCCAAACATCGAGGATACTGGATCATTGGCCGATTTAAAAGCGATCAAATCTCTGAACGACAAGTTTTGGTCAAAAGAAGCTCAGTCTTATGAGCATTTTATAGATTTTTATGGCTACAACGTCCAAATGGCGGTGTACGCCGAAGTAGAACGGATAGTTCGGCAGCGGTCAATGTGTGTATTTCCGCATTTGGTTGTCGTAACAAAAGAAAACCCGCCTGACAAAGCAGTTATAATGTTTGACCCTGATGATGTTTGGGCAGGCCTCCAAATTGTCAGAAAGAACATTGAGCGTGTTAAAGCGGTTAAATCGGGGCTTGAACCGCCTAAACGCTGCGAGCGCTGTGATTATTGCCGCAGGACAAAAAAGGTACGGGTTCAGCATTACCGCGCTCTGGAGCTGTACTAATGGCGAGAGTAGTCAGGGACTTGTCCCGCGAATACAATCCAGCGCCAAAGCCGGAAAAGAGAACTCGCGGCAGCAAGACAGCCAAGCAGCGCGGGGCGGTCAGCAAGGACGTGTATGCGGCTGCCGCGGCGCGGTCTGGCGGCTGCTGTGAGCGGTGCGGATGGCGACCAGGGCAATTATCATCGCATCGCGGGGGACTGGAGGCAGCACATTATCAGCGTCGACATAACTTCGGACAGGCTGGTGTACAGCCATGGGACATACTCATGCTGTGTGGCCCGCAAGTAAATACGGGCACCTGTCATAACTGGATAGACTCGACCCGTGCTGGCATGGAATGGGCAAAGGCCAAACGGGAGGAATTATATCATTGTCAACGATAAACCTTTGACACAAACAGGAGTAAGCGATCGTATATGGTCGGTGGCTGGAGACGATTTGGATGAATTTAAAAGGGAGGTAGAGCGCTATATTGCACTCGCCTACCCTGGCTTTATACCAGTCAAATACAACTTTGAGCGACGCATTATTTGGCTACGAGACGACCGCTAGAAAGGGGCTTCTATGCTATGGCAGAAAGAAGAATGTTTTCAAAAAGTATCATCGACAGCGATATGTTCCTGGACATGTCTTCTTCCACTCAGAACTTATATTTTCACTTATCTATGCGAGCTGATGATGATGGATTTGTTAACTCACCGCAAAAAATCATGCGTATGGTTTCTTGCTCTAAAAACGATATGGACATGCTGATTTTCAAAAACTTCATCATACCGTTTGACACGGGAATTTGCGTAATAAAGCACTGGAGACTCCACAATTACATCCGAAATGACCGCTATACTCCGACCATTTACACAGAAGAAAAGAGTAGTCTCATGCTTGATGAATCCAAGTCGTATACCTTTGGTACGGCACTTGGTATACCAGAAGACATACCAGTGGGAGACGTAGGTAAGGTTAGGTTAGGTAAGGTTAGTAAAGGTAAGGTAAGTATAGTAGAGAGTAGTGAAGATGACGGACAACCTAACGGTCGTCCTAAACGCTCAAAATTCATTCCTCCTACTCTTGATGAAGTGATTTCTTATTGCCAAGAAAGAAAAAATAGAGTTGATCCTGAAAAATGGTATGACCACTATACTTCAAACGGTTGGAAAGTAGGTAAAACCGGAATGAAGGATTGGAAAGCCGCTGTACGAACATGGGAACGGAATAGCTATGGTGGAGGGAGGAATCAGGATGCAGACGATGGGCGAAATATTGAAAACCCTAATTCCGGAGTTAACTTCGGCTTCTGAGGTCGGCAGGCAGATATGTGAAGGCTGTGGGAATGAAATGATAATTATTCAATCCCCAGTCATTGGCGGCCCAGATAAAGGCAAGATGATCACTTCAAAGCGCGGGTGTGTCTGCTGGGAGAACAAGCAGGCGCGGGAAGCCAAGCGAGAACAGCGGCAGATGAAGATCAGTTATATGGTCGACCGATACAGCACGGTCAACCCGGACTTGGAGATGGCGTCATTCGAAAGTTTTAAGGCTGATACTCCGGTTTTGCGGGCGGTCTTGGATATGTCGATGGTTTACGCTGAACAGTTTGAAATTGATAAACCTATGAATCTACTTTTCGCCGGACTGTACGGTTTGGGGAAGTCCCATCTGTCCTATTCCATATGTAAGGCTCTGAGATCCCGAGGTTTCATTTCCGTGTTCATATCTGTCCCTAAACTCCTGACGATCATTAAAAGCACGTACAACGCAAATAGCGATTTTACAGAGGCTGAATTACTAGATGTGCTATCCAAGGTCGATTTCCTTGCGTTGGATGATATCGGGGCCGAGAAGGTTCGGAAGGAAGAAGAGGGTGACAGCTGGGCGACAGAAAAGTTGTTTGAAATTATCGACGGTCGCAGCGGACGGCATACACTGTATACTACAAACCTCACGTCAGAGGATCTAGCGCGGAAAGTTGGGGCCAGAAATTTCAGCCGCATGATGATGAATACAAAGCCATTTAAGTTTGAGGGCAATGATTATCGGATCAGCAATAAGAGGTTTTGAGTATGAAAATCCCCGATGGAGAATGTTGCGGAAGTGGAGGAAGCAAAAAAGAATGCAAACAAGTTTATCTAAACGTTTGAGGGTTTATGCAGAACTGTTCGAATCTTCGCGTCTTGCGAATGACCTTTTGGAGGCAGCAGAGCGTTTGGAATTGTCACAGGACAGACCAGATGTCGCAACCATCCAGTCTCATGACGATGCTCTCTCGGCTGTAGTAGACGATATTAGAGGGGCGGTGGGAGATTGATCAAAATTGTCGTATTCGGAGAGCCGGTTGCGCAGGGACGGCCGAGGTTTACAACGGCCAATGGATTCGCTCGAGCCTATGATCCTCAAAAATCAAGTGATTATAAGGATTATGTGCGGCTTGCAGCAGCCGAGCATAGGCCGGCGGTATTGCTGGATGGTCCGGTGACGCTGGAGCTGACAGTTTACCGAAGCATGCCGAAGGCGTTTAGCAAGAAGAAGACGGCGGAAGCTGAGCAGGGGCTAATTGTTCCTACGACCAAACCGGACGTAGACAACTACCTCAAAGGCATCAAGGATGCGCTAAAGGGAATTGTATGGCGGGACGATAGCCAGGTTACTGACGTGATTGCCCGCAAAAGGTATAGTGTGCAGCCCCGGGTGGAAGTCGTCATTTCATGAATGTTGTCGGAATTTTCAAATTTTTAAAGGAGAGATAAAATTGCATGCACCAATCGTTGATTATTACCAAGGCAAGCGGCATCAAGTCTCTTTTGATATATCCGATGATGAGCTGGTTATAGTAGAGCCCAGCTTGACTGACGAAGAATGCGAAGACGATGAAGTAATTCAATGAATAGCAATTTACCATAAGGAATAGGCGGTGGACATGGTGAAACGCCACATAGCACCACGAAAAATTAAAAATCGTTGTCTCATATGCAGTAAACCGATCTTTAAAGGTCACATTTATTACACAAAGCGGAAAGTGCATGAATGTGGCGACGAGATTATAGGGTTCACAATACATTTCTGCGCACGTTGCAAATACGAAGAGCAAGATAGGGCAGAACGTTTTGAACGATTCAAACCAACTTGTCAACATCCATTAACACATGAAGTTTGGAGCTATATTCCGGGTGAGTGCGTAATGCATCCTGATCATGACGAGTGTCTAATTTGCGGGGAATGGCTTGCTTAAGTAGGGAGGTGTACTTGGCATGGGGTACGGAATAAAAATGTTTCACAAATACCGGAAAGAATCGTTTATAGCAACCTTGGGTTATAAGCCAAGAATTGCTGACATAATCGAACTTGACGGCGAGTGGTACGAGGTTTTAGAAGTGCAGTCGAAGCCAAGAGTTTGTTACGCAACGTATGCTTCAAATCAAGATATTTTCAGAGTAACTGGCAGCTATCCTGCATAGTTCGAGGATACAACATATTGAATATTCAAGAACATGGAGGGATAACAATGATTCCAGTAATCGTGATGAGAAATAAAACCAACCCAGAAAGGTATCTAGCGGCAGACATGTATGTTGGAGACTGGGACGATGAAAACTTGGATGTTACTTTGAAAGACATCCAAAATGCCTACATGATTGTTCGCAATGATTTAAGTATTCCTACAAATGAGGATTTTGAGGACAATAAGAAACTTCATGCACGGCACAAAGAAATTATGATCGAGAAATATGGTGAGAAGGCTTTTATCTCAATGGATTTTGAAGCTGTTTGTGAACACTACGAACCGGTCAACATCGAAATTACGCAAGAACAGTGGGATTACGCAAAAGAACTAATGGAGTGAATACAGAAATACATGAGGAGGGTGTAAACATGATTCAAAAATTTGATTACGTTCTTGAAGCGTTCCGCTTTCTGCGGGCTGCATTAATCAAATTAGAGCAAAGTGTGAGTAACAAAGTTTACGTTGCATTTGATGAATACAACGAAACGGTAATTGTAAGCTACGGGTCGTCAGCAGGTTCATTATTAGGAAACTATATCGAGAAGGCATTCTATGTAGATCCAGATGATGCCGAAGTGCATGCGAAAAGTTACAAAGTCTTCGAATACTTTATTGCCAAGGATGCCGTTGAGTATCCAATCACATTTAAAAATTCAAAGAATTCCAAGATGATCGACGGCACCAAGTATCGCAGAATACAACGCGAAATCGGAACGGAATATAGTGTCGGTTTTCATATTGCATCGTGAACAACGTGAATATTAAGGATCATGGGGGTGCGATATGCAGCACAATCTAAAAACTCTACCCAAATGGTATAAAGATGTTGTTAGCGGAGCTAAGACATTTGAAGTTCGGCGAAATGATCGGAATTTTCAAGTGGGAGACACATTAATGCTTCGAGAGTGGAGTCCTGAAACGGGTTACACAGGAAATGGAGCTGAATGCAAAGTCTTTTATATCTTAGATGATCCAGAGTATGTAAAGGAAGGGTTCGTCATCATGGGGTTTGCTTGAATAATCAAATACATGGGAGGGAATCAAATGGCTTTCAGAGCAGATGAAACAATAGAGTATAGGACAGTTGTTATTTGTGACTGTTGCAAGTCTGAAAGACAGCTAGCCTTAGGAAAAACGCCGCTAAGCTTCGACAACAGAATGAATGGCGCACTTCACTGGGGATATACCTTCAAAGAAGAATCCGGAGTATTTAAAAACTACTGCACATTGTGCCAAAAAGACATGAACACCGACTGAATATTGAGATGCATGGGAGGTATTAGGATGGAGCAGTTTCCGAGACAGTCTAAGAATGAAAACGGATGGGTTATATCGACTCAGTTTCTACAAAAAATTTCCGCTGTGCTAAATAGACAATCACACGAAGGTAATCTAAGCGACGTGGAGCCTTCATTAGAACAAATTGAAATGGTATTGATGGCTTTGGAAGAAGTGCAAAGCTGAATACAGAAATACATGAGGAGGGACAACGATGAATGTCTATTTAATTAATGAATGCTGGATAGCTGCTAAAAGCGCTGATGATGCGTTTGGTCAGTACATGGAAGATACGGATGGTATGAATGGGATTTACATTAGTGAGATGGGTGAAGGAGAGAAAGAAGAAATCACAATTAATATTAGCAGGCTCACGCAGAAGCAAATCGAGGAAGAGAACATGTCATGTTGCATAGATGGATGCGTGCTGTGTGAAGACGTGGAAGAGGCTGAACCAGTCTCGTGCCTTGATCTAATGAGCAAATACAAAAAATCAGAATTTCCGTGTGTAATCGCTAGAGAAGCGTGAACACCGCTGAATATTATGATACTTCCTACTAAGAAAAAAAGCCACCCATATGGGCGGCACTGATTATGGGGTTGTCCCTAGCTTATCGTTATGATAAACCGTGCTACCATTACACCAACTCTCCGCAAGCCACCAGGGACAACGAGATGATAAATAAGCTCATTAGCAACATTCCCTTCTTAGGTAAAAGTAACAGAAGGTTAGCAATCGAAGCACTTATTAAGCCAGCGTACAAGCTTAATAAGTGAACATTGTTATCTAATAAAACCGCGAGGTTGGAGAGTGTTGGAATCGAACCAACTCCAGTGGCAAACGAATGTGACATTACTATTTTAAGGAAAATCTATTGAAAAAGCAACAGTGCATTACTATGTGGGAATGTTTCAGTACAAGTGCGTTAAAACATTTGAATGAGAGGAGTGTTTGAGTTGAGGAGCTTTAGTCATTAAGTTAATAGATAAAGGGATCATACGACGCAAGAGTAAGACGCGGCAGCTCTATCTTACAAATAAGCCTTATAAAGTTGCTTATATGCCACTGCCTAAAAAGGACAAGCCCGAGCCAAAGCCTAGAGGGATCGCATTAGTAGATATTAAGGCATCAATAAAGCTTACTGAGGATCAACAGCTTTACTTTAATAACCATAAGCATATGCCACGCAGCAAGCTGACAAAAGCACTGGGTATCCCGAAGGTACACATTAATTTTTTACTGGATGGAGGGGAGAAATGATAATGAAACAGTTGATAAGTTTAAATGGTGTCATAGCCTATCAGGATGTTTGCGCGGAGATTGAACTTCTAAAGCTACGTGCAGAGGATCAAGAAAAGGGTTTAAAGTATGCGAGTAAGAAAATGCACAACGGTTTACCGTGGGCGGCTGGGCAACCTGTAGTCGTACCCTTAGATAAAGCGTTAGAAGAATATGACGCTGCGCTTGCTGGGCTACTAAGCACCTTGGAGGCCTTAAAGGATAAAGAGCAAGTAAGGCAACAGATGGAGCAGACCATTGGTAAAATACAAGGCCTTGAGCAAGCAGTAGAGTATCAACGTGATGCGCTAGGTCTGCCTTTGGCAGCTATTGCTGAAAGAATGGGGTATAGTGAGCAATATATTCGGCGTGTTAGTTCAAAGATTCCGCGTAGATCCAAACGTTCCCGGAGTCGGTAAAGATGCAACTTTTATGCTACACATAGTATTGTAAAACCGTGATATTCTAATAGTGTTGAGATTCACATACATGAAGAGGCCGTCCAAATGGACGGCTTTTTATTTTTCTATATAACTTAATGGGTAGCAGTATGGAGAAAGAAGGCTTCGATCTCCAGTAATTTAACCAATTAAGTGTCGCACTAGAAAACGATATTGTGATGCTAATACAATAGGATGGGGTTTTTGGGGATATATTGATTAATAAAAGGAGATAGGATACGATAATGGAATTATACTGTTTTAGAAATTATTAACTGGAGGATTCTTACTATGAGAGATTTGTTTGAGGTTTATTATGCCCCTTCCGCATTTGAATTTGATTCGTTATGGCAAGAATCAATTTTTGTGTTTGATGCAAATGTTTTATTAAATTTATATAGATACTCTATTAAAACTAAAGATATTTTTCTTCAATTGATTAATAAGTTCGGTAACCGTGTATGGATTCCTCATCAGGTAGCCTTGGAGTTTTATTCAAATAGGCATAAGGTTATCTTTGACCAATCAGATGCTTATCAAGATGTAAGAAATACAATTATGAATACATCTAACGAAGTTTCATTAAAGTTAGATAAAGAACTTCAAGAATATAAAAAACGGCATCCTATATTAGAAATTGGTGGAATATTAAAGAGAGTTAATGATTTTATGGATTCACTACAATCTGAGATTGATCTCCTTGAAAAGGATCATCCCAATTATCTCGATAATGACACGATTCTTAATAATTTGGAAGTAGCTTTTAAGAAGAGTACAGGGAATGCGTACAGCCAAGATCAACTTCAAAAAATCTTTGAAGACGGAGAGAAACGATATAAAGCAAAATTCCCTCCAGGATTTAAAGATGCTAAGGATAAAAAAGATAAACGAAAATATTATAAAGGATTGACAATAGAGAGCCAATACGGGGATTTAATTATTTGGAATCAAATAATGGATAAAGCTATAGCAGAAAAGAAGTCAATTATTTTTGTTACGGACGATAATAAAGACGATTGGTGGCAAGTCGTTAATGGAAAGACAGTTGGTCCTAAAGTTGAGTTGTTGGATGAGTTTAATACTAAAACGGAACAAAAAATATATATATACGAGTCCTATAGATTTATGGAATATGCTCAAAACTTTTTGAATCAAGATTTAGATTTGGATGCTATATATGAAGCTCAGAATCTAACAGATTCGGAAGAAGAATTTGATGATAACATAGCTTTTGGCTACACAGAATATGATGATGAAATACAGGAATATAATCATATAGTAGCGGCATCTGGTACTACTCGGATACCATTGAAATCAATTGTTAATTATGATCGTGGTGATGTAGTATTACATAAAAAATGGGGAACAGGTCTTATTGTAAATACTAAATATTCTGGAATGGATCAGGAAATTATAGTTTCATTTGCTCAACCAATAGGTGAAAAAAGACTGCTCTCCTATTTTGCGCCACTCGAGTTTGTTTATTCTACATCACCTTCTTAAACTATTTTATAGATAGACGAAAGAGGCAATTTCCTAATAAAGCAAAGAGGATAATTAATAGAATTGAATCGTGTTTATCCAATATAGACAAAGTAATCGCAGCAAAGCACCCTAGTCGGTGCTTTTTTAGTGTACAGAATCTATGTAAACACAACAAAACCGCCGGGTGCTTCCCGAGCGGTCACTCTTATTATATCAAACATTGTCCTATATTGGTATATGATGTATTATTTTGATATAAAGGGGGTATGGAGAATGAGTAATAAATTCTCGCTAAAGTGTATGAATTGTGGAAATGAAGTTGAACTAGAAGGATATAGTGTGAATGGATCTGATATAGAGCTTAGATTGAACATAGATGAAGATGATCCAGATGATACAAATGTAGAAGTAAGCTGCAATGGATGCGGTAATATATTTTATTTTAACTAAGCACCTTACTCGGTGCTTTTTCCTTTGAAGAAAATGTTTCCTAATGTGTAATGTGACATGAAGGAGGTGAGGTAATGGAATATATTACGGACATTATAGTATGGGCACAGACTGGTGAGGAAAAATCAACACATCGGTTCGCCGATGAAAAAATTGAAATTAGCAGGACGGAATTTTTTTGGGTGAAAAATACTAGTGATAATTACTCTGAGTTCATTGAATTTATTCTTTTGACTCATACGCTGGACTTAGAAAATAAACTACCCACCATTTACCAAATACATACAAAGGAACAGTCACCATTCGGGAGAGGTGGTAAGTTCAGGGTAAAAAGTATTAATAATAAAACACGGTCAGTTACATTCGAGAAAGTAAACTAAGCACCCTAACCGGTGCTTTTTCTTTTGCCAAAACAAACATAACGCTGGAGGTGGTGATCATGAAGCATGGAAACAAATAAAGCAGCTGAACAAGATTACATGAATGGAGCTAAATATAAGGACATAGCTGACAAATACGGTGTATCTCTTAATACGGTAAAGAGCTGGAAACAACGTCATGGATGGGATCGTAAAAAGGGTGCACACAAAGAAGAAGGTATGCACACAAAGAAAGGTGGTGCACCACCTGGTAACCAGAATGCTAAGGGTAACAAAGGAGGTGCAGCTCCGAAAGGTAATAGCAATGCAGTAACCCATGGCTTCTTTCAAAAGTACTTACCTGAGGAAACGCTTGAGATCATGCAAGAGATTGAGCAGCGCTCCCCGCTTGATATGCTTTGGGATCAAATTGTTATTCAGTATACGGCGATTGTACGGGCACAGCGAATCATGTTCGTTGAGGACAAAGGTGAGATGGTCAAAGAGCTTAAGAAGGCCAAATATGAGTATCATCAGAAAGATGAAGAGGATGGTGGCGGAGTTGAGAAAGCTGTAACTGAGGAAGAATATGATTTTCAGTTTTCATGGGACCGACATGCAACATTCTTAAACGCTCAGAGCCGAGCTATGAGCACGTTACAGAGTTTAATACGACAATACGATGAGTTATTGCGCACTGATCTTGCTACGGACGAACAGAAAGCACGTATCGAGGTACTGCGGTCTAAGGTACCGAACAAAGATGGTGTAGATCCAAACGCCCAAATTACAGCGCTGGCCGATCTAATCAATAATCCAGCTCCTGAGAGGGTGCTGGACGATGATTGAGTATGCACCCCTGACTGCCAAGCAGGCCGATTACATCAGGCTCAGTAAAGACAGCTGGCTGAATGTCGCAGAAGGCGGGAAGCGCGCGGGCAAGAACATCATCAACCTAATTGCCTACGCCATGTGCTTGGAGATTCACCCGGATAAGCTGCACCTTGTATTCGGCGTTAGCCTGGGCGCGGCTAAGATGAACGTTATTGACTCTAACGGCTTCGGTCTTCAATGGCTGTTTGCTGGCAGATGTCGAGAGGGAGAGTACAAGAACCGCGATGCGTTGTACATCCAGACCAAGACAGGCGAGAAGATCATTATTATCGCAGGTGGAGGAAAAGCAAACGATGCGGCCCGGATCAAGGGTAACTCATACGGCACGGTATATGGCACAGAGGTAAACGAATGCCATCAGGGCTTTGTGCAGGAGGCATTCGACAGGACGCTTGCCAGTAGCTATAGGCAACTGTTCTTTGATCTCAATCCCAAGCCGCCATCCCATTGGTTTTACAGGGATATACTGGACTATCAGGACGAATTGCTTAAGCGCGGTGAGAATCTAGGCTACAACTACGGACACTTTACTGTAATGGGGAATCTAAGCATTCCGGATGACCGCCTAAAGGATACGCTATCCAAGTATGATAAGGACAGCCTGTGGTATAAGGCAGACATTGAGGGCAAGCGGACGGCAGCTACAGGGCGCATCTACACAGGATATTCCAGCCAGACAGTTGCCGTATCCCGGGAAGACATTAAGGGCTATCGTTTTATCGAGTTTTCGATAGGGATCGACATTGGGGGCACGGACGCGACGGTGGCTACTCTGACAGGTATGACGCCACGATATAAGGACGTTGTGCTGCTGGATGGCTATTACCATCGACAGGGCAAGGAAGAAGGCTTTACACATGACAGGTACGCTAAAGAGATCGTGGATAAAGTCGTAGAGTGGTCGGAAACCTATCCGGCCTTTTTGTCGTATGCCCATATCTTTGCGGAGTCAGCAGATAAGCTGTTTCGCCAAGCGTTGGCTAATGAGTTGAAGCGCCGCGGCATTCACATACAAGTGGTACCGGCTTATAAGAAAGAGGGCATTGTGGATCGTATCAGGCTGACGAACATCCTAATTAATCAAGGCCGCTATAAGGTCATGCAGCATATGCGGCAATGGCTTGAAGCGCTGGAGAACGCGACATGGGACGAGAAGGAACGAATGGCGGGGGAATGGGTGCGGACAGACGATGGTAGCTATCCAGTGGACTGCTTGGACAGTAGCGAATACGCTGTGCAGCCGTTCAAACGGAGATTGGAGGTGTAACTAGAATGGGGTGGTTAAAGAACATGTTCATGAAGATGCTTAAGATAAATCCAGCGCCAGAGAATCGAGTCATAATGATAACCGAGCCGCTAAGCTATGGTACAAACGTGCTCCGCAACAGGCTATGGTACCGTGGCGATCCGTCCGAGCTGGAGCAATTCGCAATGCAGACAGCTACGGATAATGTGAGCAGAGCACGCTTCTGGGCAGCATCGGCTAGTCAAGGACTTCGCATCCGTAAGATTCATAGCGGCCTGCCTTCCATGATAGCGGAAACGCTTAGTGACATTGTTATCGCAGACTTGGATGCTATTGAGTTGCAGCCGCAAGAGGTAGCCGACAACTGGCAAGCAATAGCTGAGGACAACGGCTTTGATAAGCTGTTAGGTGAGAGTATCACGGATACGTTGGTTGCTGGTGACGGGGCGTTCAAGATTACGGTTGATACAGATGTGACGGAATACCCGATCATCGAGTTTTACAGCGGTGAGCAGGTTGACTACAAGCGGCATCGTGGGCGGCTCCAAGAGGTGCTGTTCTATACTGATTACCGCTACAAGGATAAGGATTACCGGCTTGAGGAGACTTTTGGACGGGGCTATATACGTTCAAGGCTGCTAGATTCCTATGGTAAAGAGGTAACACTTGCTATTGTTCCTGAGACAGCTCACCTGCAGCCAGAGATTATGTATGACGGCGGATTCATGATGGCTGTACCGATCCAGTTTTACAAATCTCCCAAGTGGACAGGTCGAGGGAAATCGCTATTCGACAGTAAAAATGATGAGTTCGACGCCCTGGACGAGGTAATCAGTCAATGGGTGGATGCGATCCGTGCTGGCCGTGTGCAAAAGTACATTCCAGAGGATATGATTCCGCGGTCTGTCGAGACAGGCGAGCTGCTACGGCCCAACCCCTTTGACAATCAGTTTATCAAGCTGAGTACACCACTTGCAGAGGAAGCGAAAGGACAAATAAACACAGTGCAGCCGGCCATACTTTACGAGGCTTTCGTTGGGTCTTATGCCAGCACCCTAGATATGTGTTTGCAGGGCATTATCTCGCCGTCAACACTTGGAATCGACTTGAAGAAGCTTGACAATGCCGAGGCGCAGCGTGAGAAGGAGAAAGCAACGCTGTATACAAGGGGCAAACTAGTCGAAGTGCTGAACAAGGTCATACCGCAGCTAACTGATACGGTGCTCAAGGTATACGACACGATGCGAAACCGCACAGCAGGCGAGTATGAGACCACGGTGACGTTCGGGGAGTACGCAAGCCCATCATTCGATAGCGTAGTGGAAACGGTAGGCAAGGCGCGGGCGTTCGGTGTAATGTCTATCGAGCGTTCTGTTGAAGAAATGTATGGGGACACCTGGACGGACGAGGAAAAGACTGAGGAAGTCAATCGCCTAAAGGCTGAACAGGGACTGTTGGAAGCATCAGAGCCCGCACTTAATCGTGATCCGCCGCCTGATGAAGACGAAGACGATCCAGGCGATGATGAGCAATGAGTAAATACAAAATCCGTCAGATAATTGCTGATATGGAGCTAGAACTGATTAAGAGTATGCAGCGAAACTTATCCCGCCATGAAGCTGAACAAGACAAACATGGATTTAAATGGACGCAATGGCAGGCACGCAAGCTGGCAGCGCTGAAAGCTTATCAGAAGCGCAATAAGGCAATAGTTGATGATCAAGCACCCGCCATAGAAGCCGAGATCGACAAGAGTATTCGGGGTTCGTTTATACGCGGTGCTCGTAAGGTGGGAGATTTTGCGGGGAAGCTTTGGAATCGCTTTGGCTTCGGTAGGCGGCAAGATACCACCCGTCCGATACCACGTCAGGACGATGATAGCAATTTCTTTAAGCTGAACGAGCGTCGTGTTGGGGCGATGGTCAAAGCTTCACGGGGCGAGATAGGAGCTGCCCAGCATGCCATGCTGCGACAGATGGATGATGTGTACCGTCAGACGATCTTCAAAGCACAGGTCCACATGAATGCTGGTGCAGCGTCACTAGGTAAAGCCATTGACATGGCGATGCAGGACTTTCTGGATAAGGGGATCGACTGTATTACCTATTCCAATGGTCGTCGCGTCAATGTTGCCAGTTATGCCGAAATGACATTACGGGCAGCTTCCCAGCGTGCTGTATTTGCTGGAGAGGGAGCCAAGCGCGATGAAATAGGGGTGCGTACTGTTGCTGTATCAGCGCACAATAACTGCTCCCCGCTATGCCTGCCATGGCAGGGTAAGGTTTATATAGACGATGTGTACAGCAAGGGCAGCGCTAAGGATGGTAATTACCCATTGCTTAGTAAGGCGATTGCTGCAGGATTGTTTCATCCTAACTGCCGCCACAACATGGCAACCTTCTTTCCTGGTCGGAGCCGCTTGCCTGAGCCAGTGGACGACGAAGTAGCTCTAGGGAATTACAAGGCCGAACAAAAGCAACGATACATGGAACGTCAGATCAGGAAGTACAAACGTCGGGAAGCTGGTAGCGTCGATCCTGAGAACGAGGCGGCAGCTAAAGCCAAGGTGAAAGAGTGGCAAGGTCGGTTAAATGGACATCTAGCAGATAATGATGAGCTGCGGAGGGATAGAAGCCGAGAACAGCTTAGACCATCCGAAAGAGACTATATAGAAGCGAGTAAGGGGGTTGTCGAGTAGGCAATGCCCGTTTTCGTATGCCGTCTTTTTGGTATTGCAGACGTTAAAGAACAAGACATCACCGGACACGCTACCGGGTTAACAAGCGAAGATGAATATGGAGGGATATAGAATGACGAAGGAAGAGTTTGTTGCATTGGGATTGACTGAGGAACAGGCTACAAAGGCTGCTGCGGTGTCTGCGGATGAGCTGAAAGGCTTTGTGCCCAAGGCGCGTTTTGACGAGGTGAACACCGCCAAGAAGACAGCAGAGGATACGTTGAAGGAGCGCGACAAGCAGCTCGAAACACTCAGCAAAGATGCAGGAACCAGTGAGGAATTAAAAGCGCAGATCAGTAAGCTGCAAACAGATAATCAGGCTGCAGCGGATAAATATGCTGCTGATCTAAAGGAACTGACGCTGACTAATGCCATTAAAACGGCATTGACAGGCAAAGTACATGACGAGGGGCTCGCTGCAGGCTTGTTTGACCGCACAAAGCTGGTTATTGATGGTGACAAGGTTGTCGGATTAGATGAGCAGCTCAAAGGGCTGCAAGAAGCAAAGTCATTCCTCTTCAAGCAAGAGGAGAACAAGGGAAACGGTGGTTTCAAGGTTGGTGGAGGCGGTAGTGGAGCCGGTCAGGCTGGTAATGATCAACTGGCCGCAATTTTCGGAGTTAATACACAAAAATAGGAGTGATTTAACGATGCCTTACAATTACGTAGATTCGTTTCAAACGGTTTTACAACAGAAATATGCGCAGGAGCTAACATCGTCGGCGCTAACAACACAAAATGCAATGTGGATGGGTGCTAAGACAATCAAAATGCCACGTCTGGACGTTGCCGGTTACAAGGACCATAGCCGTACAGGCGGTTGGAACCGCCAAGCCATTGCAAACGACTTTGAGCTTAAGGTATTGGAACATGACCGTGACGTCGAGTTCTATGTCGATGCTATGGATGTTGACGAGACCAACCAAACATTAGGCGCAGCCAATGTGACGAATGTGTTTGAGACTGAACAAGCGATTCCTGAACTGGACAAGTACCGTTACAGCAAGCTGCATACCGAATTTACGACTCATGGCGGAACGGCTGATACAACAGACCTGACAGCAGCGAACGTACTGACCGTATATGACAACCTTATGGAGAAAATGGACGAGGCAGGCGTACCAGAAAGCGGACGTATCCTCTATGTCACCCCAACAGTCAAAAAGCTATTGAAGAGTGCAGAGGACGTACAGCGCTACATCAGTGTTCAAACAAACAACGGCACGATTGATCGTGCTGTACGCAAGCTGGATGATGTGACGCTTGTATCTGTGCCAAGTGACCGTATGAAAACTGTATATGACTTTACTGACGGTGCTGTCCCGGGCGTAGGCGCTAAGCAAATTAATATGATTCTTGTACATCCGTCTGCTGTTCTGGCACCCGTGAAGCACAGTGCTATTTATTTGTGGGAACCGGGCTCACATACAGGCGGCGATGGCTACTTGTATCAAAACCGTCGTTATACTGACCTGTTTGTTATCGCTCGTAAGGTAGCAGGTGTGCAAATCAATCGGAAAGCTTAAGGAGGGCTAATTAAAATGCTATACGCAGTTAATGGAAACAAGCAGCTCAAGATTGACGAGGCGGATAAAGGCGCATACCTCAAGCTTGGGTATGATATTGCTCAAGAGGAGGGCGGCGCACTTGTTACAATCGAGGTATCGCCATCTAAGACGGTTACTTATGCCGAGTACAAGAAGGCACTAGACCGAATCGAGGAGCTTGAGGCGCAGCTCGCCGAAGCAAAGAAACCCCCAAAAGGCGAGAAGTAGGTGTACACATGGCATACGCTACAGCGGAGGATTATGCGCAATATGGTAACGGACAGATTCCAGTAGCCGAGCTTGAGCGTGAGCTGCAGCTTGCGTCCGATCAAGTAGACAGCCTGACCTATAACCGCATTGTTGGACGCGGAATGGTCGGGCTGTCTGCCTTTCAGCAGGTAAGTGTGATCAAGGCCGTATGTCAACAAGCAGACTTTAGCTACCAATACGGCGATTACTTGACGTTTCCGTTATCAGGATACAGTGCAGGCAGCACATCGTTGTCATTCAAATCCATCGAAGGTGCAGGAGGCGTACAGACCACGGAGGCTGTCACAAGCCTGTTGCGGGCTACAGGGCTGACCAATAGGGGGCTATGATAATGCGTGGCAAGTTACCGTTTCCCAAGTGGATACTCAAAACGCCAATTCAGATATATAAAACTGAATTGTCCGAGGACCAAGGGCCTGTCGAAGAATTAATCTTCGATGGGCTTTGTTGCTTTGATGAGAAGATGCGACAGACGCTAGATAAGGAGCGGCGCTTGGTGACACTCTCAGGAAAAGTGATCATTCAAGGGGATATTAACCCGGGCGAATTAATCGAGGGATATGTTGTTGTCGGAGGGGTGCGGCGCTCTATATTTCGTGCAGCCCGTCCACAACATCCGGATGGCAGCACATTTTCCACCGAATTAGAGTTGAGCTGATGGGCAAAGTCAGAGCACGCGGGAAAATGGACCCTAAAGCTGTCAAACGGATTAAGGATGCAGCAGTAAAAGCACTGGAGCATACCTTGGATGCATCAAAGGACAGTATCTTGGGCGATATCATGGCAGCCGAGGTTGTGCCTAAGCAGACAGGCGAGCTCGAACGCAGCGTTTTCATTGATGAGTCACAAAGCAAGAAGGGCAAAGTGACGCTGATTTATGACACGCCGTATGCTCGTCGCCTTTACTTTCACCCGGAATACAACTTCCGAAGGGACAAGAACCGCAATGCGCAGGGCATGTGGTTAGAGGAGTGGGCGAACGGCAAAAAGGATAATGTCGTTAAACGGGTTTTCAAGGATTTATGGAAGAAGTTTGCGGGAGGGTTCATCAAAAAATGATGACACTGGCACAAGTGAAGGACTGGCTTAAGACGCAGGTTGAGTGCCCAAGCTGGTACATTGGCAAACTGGATGGAAAAAAACCGCAATGCATCGGGGTGTATAACCTAAATGCAGGTTCTCCAGTAATAGCGCTTGGTGGATTGAACCAGACAAGCTATGCGATCAAGGGCGTATCTATCCTTGTTCACTGGGGGATAAATCCCGACGCAGCAGAGCGCAAGGCACAGGAGGTCTTTGCGGCTATGTTTGGACAGATGGCAGAGATCAATGGACGCAAAGCAATATTTGATATGCGAACACCTGAGCCAGTAAACGTGGGTACGGACGATGAAGGCATTTATGAATATGTAATCGAGGTTGTTATCTATTACGAGAGGTAGGGGATTGATTTGGCAGAAACGGGTGTTTTTCCGGTACACAATAATATTTTTAAGATCGGTATCGCAGGACGTGCATCAACAGCGCCAGGGGATATGGTCACAGTAAAGGACTTGGAGACGTTCACCATATCCATTGATGGCAACACAGAAGAGTGGAGCCCAATGGATCAAGGAGGCTGGACACGGCGTGCAGTAACGGGTAAGGGCATGACGATTAGCTTTAGTGGCAAGCGTAACTACGGCGATCCGGGGAATGACTACATTGCAGGCTTGATGATTGGTACGGGGCAAGAAGTGGAAACGAAATTCGAGTGGACGCTGCCAAGCGGAGCAAAGCTTGCTATGAATTGCGTCATTAACCTGACGTCTCCAGCAGGCGGCGACTCGACCAATATTGACGGACTAGAATTTGAACTATTAAGCGACGGCAAGCCGACATTTACGCCGGCTGCACCATAAGGGGGATTACACATGTCAAAAGCTATTAATCTATCAGGTAAGTTCAGTAAGGCTCAGCCAGCTATTGAAATTGATGGTAAAGAGTATCCAATCGACAATGGGATTCAAGCGGTTCTTGCCTTTCAGGAGGCTGCTGAAAAAGGGGTACAGGGGATGCTTGACGCTCTTAAAGGCGCGTTAGGTAAAGAGGCATTCGATGAGATTGGCGTAATGAACTTTAGTCTGGAAAACGTCAAAGTGTTGTCTACAGGGATTCTTGCGGCTCAGTCTGGAATCACCTATGAAGAGGCGGATAAACGATTTCGACGGGCAGCAAAAGGCTGAGAATTGGTATGACCTACATGACGATTGGCCGCTGATTGAAGCCAGCTTAGCAGCGCAGTACGGCATCCGTATTCGTCAACATGCTGATATGCCTTGGGACGAGTTTTGCGCGCTGTTATCTGGTTTAATGCCAGAAACACCGCTAGGCAGCATTGTAGCTATACGAGCGGAGCAGGATGCAAAAGTAAGGCGAGGCTGGAGCGCTGATCAGCGGCGTATC
>NZ_JBXENX010000024.1:0-22094 GCF_059383895.1 Paenibacillus sp. J22P59 | reverse complement strand
GGTTCCGCTAAAGAAGCGAAAAGCGGCTGGTGGGTGCGAATAGCGGAACACGGTTCCGTAAAGCAGCGCGTGAGAGAGGTAAGCGGGGCTAGGTCGAGCGAATAGCGTACCTGTGTTCCGCTAAAGAAGCGAAAAGCGGCTAGTGGGCGCGAATAGCGGAACACGGTTCCGTAAAGCAGCGCGTGAGAGAGGTAAGCGGGGCAGGGTGAGCGAATAGCGTACCTGGGTTCCGCTAAAGAAGCGAAAAGCGGCTGGTGGGTGCGAATAGCGGAACACGGTTCCGTAAAGCAGCGCGTGAGAGAGGTAAGCGGGGCTAGGTCGAGCGAATAGCGTACCCGGATTCCCCATGCGCATGAAGCGGAATGGAAGAGCGCCAGCAGGGTGGCGATAGTAGATAAGGAGTGGACGGAGAATGGCTGAGCAATGGCAGCAAGATATTCATAAGTTGATTAAGGAAGCGGGGCTGCTGCAGGGGACGATGAGTCAGTTGCGCCGTAAAGACGGGGAGGCAGCGCCCAAAATAATTGTACGCCCCATACAGCTGAAGAACGGGCTGCACTATCAATTTGAGCATCATTATGCAAACAAGGTAACTCATGATAACGTATTGCCGGATCAAGCTGCTGGCAAGATCATTCGCATGCTGGAGGAAGATTATAAGCAGGCTTTATTCAAGTCGCCAGAAGCAGATGTGCAGCTTTTGTTCAATAAGAAGGGCAAGGCAGCTGTGCTGAGCAAACCCCCTACAGGAAAAGCAAAAGGGGAGGCGCTGCAGCATAATCGTCAGAAGCAGCGTATTATCGCAGAAGGCAACGCGGCTCCTTTCCTCGTTGAGCTGGGCATTATGACGAAGGACGGTATGGTCCACGCAAAAAAACAGGATAAATACCGCCAAATCAATCGTTTTTTGGAGATGGTAACCGATGTGCTGCCGAGCCTCCCAACTGATCGTCCAATTACGATTGTAGATTTCGGCTGTGGCAAATCTTATCTTACTTTTGCATTGTATCATTTGCTTGCCGTTGAGCAGCAGCGTGATATTACGATTATCGGATTGGACTTGAAGGCTGATGTTATTGCTTTTTGCTCAGAGCTTGCGGGCAAGCTTGGCTATGACAAGCTGACCTTTATGGTTGGCGATATTGCGGATTATGAGGAGCTGAGCGAGGCAGATATGGTCGTTACGCTTCATGCTTGTGATACTGCGACGGATGCAGCTCTGGCTAAGGCGGTCAAATGGGGAGCCTCTGTCATTATGTCTGTGCCTTGCTGCCAGCACGAGGTGTTCAAGCAGATTCGCAGCGATGTATTTGCGCCCCTTTTATCACAAGGCTTGCTGAAAGAACGATTCGCCGCCTTAGTAACAGACGCAGCGCGAGGCAATTTGCTGGAGGTTCTGGGCTACAAGGTGCAAATGCTTGAGTTTGTTGATCCCGAGCATACCCCGAAAAACCTGCTGATCAGAGCCGTTCGCAGTGAAGCGGGCATAATTGAAAAGAAATGGGAGCAATATGAGAAATTCCGTGAATTTTTGCATATAGCACCTGCATTTGAACAATTATTAAAGGATCGCTGGCCTGAAAAACAAACTAAATAGTAGATAGTCAGCCTTTCAGGTCATTGCTCATAAAAAAAACATTTGTTACAATGGGAATAGATGGATATGAAATGAATGGGTGAATCTATTGGAATCGATGATGTGGCTAGACTTTAGCATGTTCCTTGTACTGCTGGGTCTATTTTTTTACGTATTTGCCTCTAGCTCAGCTACGATACTGCATAAGATCTACTTATTTCTACACATCATATTTATGATATGGCCGTTATCTCAGTTTATCGCTCAGACAACCTCTGATTTATCGTATAAGCTGTTTTATCTTTGCATGTCATATGTGGGGCTATCTCTGACTGGAGCTAGCTGGTTTGCATTCATTATTATTTTCACGGGACAAGTGATTCGGCTGAATCGCTTGCTGTGGCTGGTTGCTCCAGCGATCGTGTCTGCACTATGCGCCTTGATTAATCCTGGCCAAATGTTCATTAGGATTAGTCCGCAGCTGGAAGAGACGAAGCAGCTCGTGAGCGGGCCGCTATACTGGTTTATGATGGCACAATTATTGCTGTATCTAATCATGTCTATTGTGATTATGATCCATACGCTCAGGAAGGATGTCGGACTGCGACATAAGAAGCTGGTGAGAACCGCGGCGAACGGCATGTTCGTTCTGCTTTTGTTCGGAGTAGCTGATTTGCTCGTGAATGTGATTTGGATTGATAGATTTGCTGGTTATTTCCCGCTTGTATCCATTGGCCTGGCAGCATCAGCAGCTTATTTGGTTCATGCTATAACGCGCCACAGGGTATTGGACATTATTCAAATTGTCCAGCGGGATGTTATGAATACGATATCAACCGGCATTATCGTGCTGGATGAGAATGATATTATTATTGAGTTCAACAAAGCGATTCAGCCTATTCTAAGGCTTCAAATAGGAGAGCGCTTCAATCCTCGAATAATAGGAGAAGATTTGCCCGAGCATGTGATCAAAGAATTCGAGAGCTTTTTTGATCAGCAGGGGAAAGACCCGTTGGAGCGGCAAGAGCTGGAGATTAATTTGTCATACGGCAAATATCAGTACGTGGTGGTAAAGTCAGCGCCGATTCTTAGCAAGAAGAATAGGATAGGACGACTGTTAACCTTCTATGATGTTACGGAAATGAGGCTTCTAGTAGAAGAGACCAATACTCAGAATGAGCTGTTACAGGAGCGCAATCGCAAGCTGATGGTCATGCAGGATGAGCTGTCCGAGGCGAATAAGAAGCTGGAGCATATGGCGATTACGGATAGCCTGACGGGCTGCTTCAACCGCAGATACCTGCTTCAACAACTGGAAGAAGAGGTGGCGCTTAATGTTCGCTATGGCATCCCGTTCTCTATTTTCTTATTCGATATCGACCTCTTCAAATCTATTAATGATCAATATGGACATTTGATAGGAGACGAAGTGATCTGCGGGACTGCCGAGGCTGTTCGCAGCACCTTGCGGCAGACAGATGTTCTTGCAAGATATGGCGGAGAAGAATTTACCGTCTATCTGCCTCACACGAACCGGGAACAGGCCGACAAAATGGCAGATCTAGTGAAGGAAGTAGTAGAGTATAATCAAGTGAAGACCGGACATGGGGAGCAGATGGTGTCCGTTACAATCAGCATAGGGGTAGTAACCATTGAACATTTTACCCCACATGTGCTGGATGATCCCAAGGCCTTCTTGCGTGAGATTCTCTCACAAGCGGATGCTGCTTTATATGAGGCGAAATATAATGGGCGCAATCGTATTGTTAAACGAAAGATGGCATAAGAGATCCTTACTTTCTGATTGGAAAGCGAGGATCTCTTTTTGATGTGTTTAGTTTATGTTCAGTTTCTGTATAGGTTTTCTAGTCAGTCTTGCTATTATCTGATAAACTATAGTAATCCGGTTATAGAGTGCAAAACGATAGAAAGCAGGAACTATCGATGAGAAAAGTACACATTGGAATGGTCAATCCCGGAGACAGGCTCGCAAAACCTATCTTTCAAGAGAATGGCAGTATTCTTCTTGGTGAGGGTGTTGAGCTTAATGAACGTTTTGTTAGCCGGTTGAAGCTGCTTGGAGTCGACTATTTGTTTATTGAAGATGGACAGACTGAAGATCTATTCCCGGAAGAGTCCATACGTGATGAGACACGTAAGCTGGCCGTGGATGCTGTGTTCAAGACGATGAACACGTTCAAGGATCAGCCTATCATAAAGGGTAGAACAATTGCTCCGGACATGGGGCGAACTTTTCGAACCGTATTTGGGCAAATCATGCAGGATCTTGCTACAAGACCGAATATGATGGTTAACTTATCGAGTATTCATGTAACGGACGCTTATTTGTTCCAGCATTCCGTTAATGTGAGCATTCTGGCTGGCATTATAGGCATTGCAAAAGGGTTCAACCGTATCCAGTTAGAAGAACTAGGGATCGGTGCTCTGTTATTTGATATCGGAATGACCAAGCTTCCTCAGAAGCTGCTTGATAAAAATGAAGGCTTAACTGAGCAAGAGCAGAAGATTATGCAGAGCCATCCCAAAGAGGGCTTTGATATATTGCGCAAATATCATGATATTTCCATCGTGTCCGCGCATTGCGCGCTTCAGCATCATGAACGTTATAATGGCACCGGCTATCCCCGCAGCTTGAAGGGGGAGGAGATTCATATGTTCGCCCAGATTGTCGGGCTAGCGGATACCTATGATGCCTTAACTTCACCAAGGCCTTACCGTAAGCGCTATACGCCGAGCGAGGCAATTGAATTTCTATTTGCAGCGGGGAACACTTATTTCGATCTGGATCTAATCAAGATCTTTTGCCGTCATATTTCGATCTATCCTGTCTCAACGACACTGCTTCTGAGCTCGGGCCAGATCGGGGTTGTATCGGTCAATAATGAGCTTGCTCTCCATCGACCGCGGGTGCGAATCATCAAAGAAGCAGATGGCAATCCTCCACAATCTCCGTATGATCTTGAGCTTAAGGATGAGTTGCATTTGACCATCGTTAAGGAGCTTTAAGATCCGGCTCAGCTGGGATTGAAACGTTCAAGATTTATGGGATGACCATCCTCACGCCCTCTTGTGTCGCCTGTTTGTAAGGGCTGATACGAGAGGGCGTTTCATTATTGGCCTTACGTTTGGTTGTTTTTCTTTGAATATCCCCACTAGTGCGGTAAAATAACGATAATATTGGCTTGGCATTATGGCAATCGAACCGGAGGAGATCGGAAGGTGGACGAGTTCGCACGCATCCGTCATTGGACGGAGGAGCGGCAGAGCATAGAGTGGCAGCGTGAACGGGGTGTTGTTCTAAGTATCGGTGATGACACCGCTATCGTTAATCCAGCTTGCCAGATCCCAAATGTGGGCGAGCCGTATGAATTTCTTTTGACGATGGATACGATGGTCGAAACCGTACATTTCAATGCAATAACGATGGGAGAAGCGGACATTGGCTACAAGGCTCTTGCCGCTAATATAAGCGATATCGCGGCCATGGGCGGCATGCCCTTGCATGCGCTCATCTCGGTGAGCGTGCCTGCTTCATTCGGACCGGAGAGAATGCGGCGGTTGTATGATGGATTGTACGCCTGCGCAGAGCAATATGGCGTAGCTATTGTAGGGGGCGATACAACATCATCGCCGCAGCATTTGGTCATTGCGGTGACGTTGACGGGAACCGTCGAAGCTGGGCGGGCATTGCGCCGCTCTACGGCGAAGCCCGGCGATGCCGTCTTCTTGACCGGGCCGATCGGAATGTCGGCCGCTGGTCTGCATTTGCTGCTTGCTGGGGAGGATAGCGATGCCGGCAAGACGATTAGTGCAGCGCAAGCTGCTGCAATTGTGGAGGCGCATCGCAGACCACAGCCCTCCGTACGAGCGGGGCGGCTGTTGCAGCAGCAAGGTAAATGCCATTCACTCAATGATGTAAGCGATGGGCTGGCAAGCGAGGCTTGGGAAATAGCCGAAGCCTCGCAGCTAAGAATTGTATTGTGGGAACGGGCGCTGCCGCGAAGTGGAAGCCTGGCTGCTTATGCGAACAGGATTGGATGCGATCCGCTGGATTGGATGCTCTATGGGGGCGAGGATTATGTGCTTCTAGGTACGATGGAAGCGGGTGCTGCCCAGCTTGCTCAGCAAGCGTTTCATGGAGAAGGGCTGCCTTTTTATATTGTCGGGGAGACTGTGGCTGGTCAGCCTGGCGTAGAGCTTATTGAAGAGGCTGCTGTTAATCATTCGCAGAGGCGCACATCCCTTCAGAAGCGGGGATATAATCATTTTTGAAGGAACGTAGCGAGGTGTGAAATGATGGGAAGAATGAGAACAGAACAAACGACGAGCAAGGTAGGGAGCTTGCAGCAGACTGCTGATTTAGCAAAGCAGCTAGCTAAGCTTGCGCAGCCTGGCGTAGTGCTTGCGTTAGACGGGGATTTGGGTGCTGGCAAAACAGCATTCTCGCAAGCTTTTGCTAGAGCGATCGGCGTGAAGGAAATAGTGAACAGCCCTACTTTTACAATTATTAAGGAATATGAAGGCAGGCAGCTGCCTTTTTATCATATGGATGTTTATCGATTATCGTTGGAGGAAGCCGATGAGCTGGGGTTAGATGATTATTTTTTCGGCGGCGGCGTGACGATTGTGGAATGGGCAAGCTTGATTGAAGAGCTGCTCCCGCAAGAACGGTTAGAAATTTATATAGAGCATGAGGGCGGCGAGCAGCGCAGCTTCCGCATGAAAGGGATCGGGGAGCCGTACGCCTCTTGGTGTGCAGCTCTGAACGAGATGGGGGCAGGACATAATGACGGCAGACAATAGGAATCAGCCGATACTGGCTTTTGATACTTCCACAGCAGCTCTTGCTGCGGCAATTATTAGCGGGGACGAGATGCTCGGAGAAATCCAGTCCTTCGCAGAGCGTAATCATTCGGTCTATATCGTGACGCATCTCAAGCAGCTGTTAGCAGACTGCAGAATATCGGAAGAGACTTTAGGGGCTATTGCAGTGGGCCATGGACCGGGCTCTTATACAGGGATGCGTATTGCCGTATCGGCTGCCAAAACGTTGGCATGGGTATGGAATAAGCCGCTAATAGGCGTCTCCAGTCTGGAGGCACTGGCTTATGGCGGCTGGCATCATGCTGCCCGAAATGTATCAGCGGACCGGGCATCTGACCATAGAGAAGGAACAGCGGAATGGGTACTGCCAATTATGGATGCTCGACGCGGCCAAGTGTACACAGGCGGATATGCGATGAGTGCTGGTGGCGCATGGACCCAGTTCGCTGACGATAGAATTTTGCTGATGCATGACTGGGTTGAGCAGGTAGCGGCACTTGCAGCTGAACCGTCCGCGAATGTTGCTCGAATATGGGTTGCGGGTGATTTGTCTCTGCATGAAGCAGAAGCGATTCGCTTGCGGCAATTAGTTGAAGAGGCAGGGATAGAGGTACAGCTGTTAACCTATGAGCTGGAAGGAAGATGGGTAGCTCAGCTGGGAAGAGAGAAGCTGAGCAATGGCGAATTATCGGATACACATACGCTGATTCCGAATTATACGCAGCTGACAGAAGCTGAGAGGCTATTGTCATCGAAGTCATTGGAGGAGCGGCCATGATGATGGAACCAATGAACAGGGAACGATTGGTGTTCCGCTCGATGACCATGAATGATATTGCAGCGATTGTAGCGATAGAGCAGGAGGCCTTTACTACGCCTTGGACAGAGGAGGCCTTCATCAATGAGCTGACCAATAATCTATTCGCCAGATATATGATCATGGAATACGAGGGTCAAATTATTGGCTATGGCGGCATGTGGATTATTATTGACGAGGCTCATGTAACCAATATTGCTGTACTGGCTGAATATCGCGGCATGGGGCTAGGCGAAAAGCTGCTGACCGAGCTGCAGCGGACGGCCGCCTTTTTGGGTGCAGCCAAGATGACGCTTGAGGTTCGGGTATCGAATCAGGTGGCACAGTCTTTGTATCGCAAGCTTGGCTTCGAGGCCTCGGGCATAAGGCCCGCGTATTATTCGGATAATTTGGAGGATGCACTTATCATGTGGGCTGAGCTTGCGCCTAATCAGGTAAGTGCAGAGGAGTGTGAGGAATGATTATGAACGATAAGCAGCAAGCTCCAGATAACGCACAAGAGGGAATTATTCTAGCGATTGAGACAAGCTGTGATGAGACTTCGGTGGCTGTTATTCGCGGTGGAAAAGAAATTTTGTCTAACGTCATCTCCAGCCAGATCGAGGTTCATCAACGCTACGGCGGTGTCGTGCCTGAGATTGCTTCCCGCAAACATGTCGAGGTCATTACACTAATGATAGAGCAGGCTGTTGAAGAGTCGGGATTATCCTTGAAGGATATATCGGCGGTTGCCGTAACTCAGGGACCGGGCCTTGTCGGTGCTCTGCTTGTTGGTATTGTTGCAGCCAAAACGCTAGCAATGGCGCTGGATGTGCCTTTTATCGGAACTCACCATATAGCTGGACATATTTATGCCAATCAGCTTGTGCATGAGCTGGAATATCCTTGTATGGCACTGGTCGTATCCGGCGGGCATACGGAATTGGTGCTGCTGGAGAGTCCGGGCTCATTCCGAATGATTGGGCGTACACGGGACGATGCGGTTGGGGAAGCCTATGACAAAGTGGCAAGAGCGCTTAAATTCCCCTATCCGGGTGGCCCTCATGTAGATCGGCTTGCGATGGAGGCGACGGAATCTATTGAGTTGCCGCGCGCTTGGCTGGAGGCGGGCTCGTATGATTTCAGCCTCAGCGGCTTGAAATCTGCGGTCCTTGCGGTTATCAATCAGACGAATATGAAGGGCGAGACGCTTAATACGGCAGCCTTGGCAAGAGGTTTCCAGGAATCCGTCATAGAGGTGCTGGTGGAGAAAGCGATTCGAGCTGTGCATGAATTCGGGGCGAAGCAGCTACTGCTCTGCGGGGGCGTTGCTGCGAACCGCGGCTTGAGAGCAGCGCTGACTGAGCGATGCAACAAGGAGCGAGTGCAATTGCTTATTCCGCCGCATCGCCTATGTACGGACAATGCCGCAATGATCGGTGCAGCGGCTCATTTGAAGTGGCAGAGAGGGGAATTTACCTCCCTCGATATGAAGGCCGAGCCTAACTTTTCTTTGGAGGGTTGGTCGGTTGGTCAATAGGTATGCTTAGGAATTCTTTTCAAAAAAATGATCGTAATGAATTGACAGATTATTTGTGGGGTACTATAATAAGCAACATTACTTCCAATTCGATACTTTGCAAACGCAATGAACAGGAATAGTAAGGTTCGTCCGGGATTAGAGAGCTGCGGGTCGGTGCAACGCAGTCGAAGGATACCTGAAACTCGCCTGGGAGCGGAACGACGGAGGCCAATGCTGGTCATGAACAGCGGAAGGCGCGTACGTTGTAACGGCTAACCCCCGTAATCGGGTGCGCATCGATCAGCATGTTGACGATGTGCCTAAGGTGGACATAAACTTCCTTGTGCGAATGCAAGGGAATATGTCAACAAGGGTGGTACCGCGCAGGTTAATGATAGCCTGTCGTCTCTTGATTCAAGAGACGACAGGCTTTTTTTGTTGCTCATGCAAGCTAAGATTGGAAGTAAGGGAAGATATAACAAACGTGAAGAACAAGAGTAGTAGAACGACAAGCTGGTAAAGGCAGATAGGCCCGGGATTGCTCCCGGTACCTGTTGAAATGCCACAGAGAGCTGCGGGTCGGTGCGACGCAGTCGAAGCTAAGGTTCGAACTCGCTTGGGAATGGAACGGTGGAAACCATGCTTGGCTAACATGCCGATCATGGCGTATATCGTAACGGTCAGCCTCCGTTATCGGGCATCAAGCGGGTTGGAGCCCGCAGAGCTTGTGCACGAGCTCTGCAGCAAGGGTCCGGCCAATTAGAGTGGTACCACGGTGGCCTTTATAAGCCTGTCGTCTCTTCATTAGGAGACGGCAGGCTTTTTTTGTTGATTAAAATATTGATTCAAACCCACTAAACGGAGGTAATGAATATGAATATGCCTACTCAGAACGGAATGAAAAAAATCCAGATTTTTGATACAACACTGCGTGATGGCGAGCAATCACCCGGTGCTTCTATTGATCCAGAGAGAAAAATTATAATCGCACGCCAACTGGCGAAGCTGGGCATTGATGCGATAGAGCCTGGCTTTGCGATCTCCAGCCCAGGTGAGTTCGCAGCTATTCAGCAAATATCCCGCGAGCTTCAGCATGTAGAGATTGTCGGCTTCGCCCGTGCGATGAAGATCGATATTGATGCAGCTGCCCGAGCAACGCAGGATGCGGCAAAGAGACGCCTTCATCTGTTCATCTCCTCGTCGGATATCCATCTGACCCATCAATTGCGCAAATCCCGAGCTGAGGTTGTACAGATCGCCCGAGACATGGTCTCTTACGGCAAGCAGTTCGTTGATGAGATTGAATTCTCAGCAATGGATTCTACTCGGGCAGACCGTGCCTTCGTGATTGAGCTGGTGGAGGCTGCAATTGCAGCTGGAGCGACGATCATTAATTTGCCTGATACGCTTGGCTATGCGCTGCCGGATGAAGTTGAGGATCTGTTCCGCTCCGTTCGCACCGGCGCTCGTGGAGGCAATACGGTACGTTATAGCGCACATAATCATAATGATCTGGGAATGGCGGTCGCGAACAGTCTGGCAGCTATTCGCGGGGGAGCTACTCAAATAGAGGTAACTGTGAATGGCGTGGGTGAACGTGCAGGCAACTGTTCACTTGAAGAGCTGGCTATGATTATCGAGACTCGCAAATCTGTACTGAATCTGGAAACAAATATCCAGCCGAGCGAGATCTATGAAACCTCCCGTATGGTCAGCCGGGCGATGCATTACCCGATTGCATTCAATAAACCAATCGTTGGCCGTAACGCGTTCCAGCATGAGTCAGGGATACACCAGGATGGCCTGCTTAAGAACCGCAATACGTATGAAATTATGGACCCTGAGGCAATGGGTATTTCGCGCAGCATGATTATTCTGGGTCGCCATTCCGGTCGTCATGCGATCAAGCACCGCTTGTCTGAATACGGTGTGGACGTTAATGAGACAGAGCTGGCAGACGTCTACGAGCAGTTCAAGAAGCTTGCTGACGAGAAAAAAATCGTTACGGACGATGAGCTGATTCGGATCGCAGGCGAGACCACAGCTACACAGCCAGATCCTTATATGCTGGCTGATCTGCAGGTGCTGGCTGGCAGCCACAAGTCGAGAATCGCGACAGTAACGATACGCCAGAGCTCTGATGGGGAAGAGCATTCCTATACAGGAACAGGAGAAGGTCCGCTGGAGGCGGTCATCCATTGCATTCAACAGGCGATCCCAGTCGCTGCTGAATTTGAGGATTTGGAGCTGCATTCCTTATCGACAGGAGAAGACGCTCATGGGGAGGCCGTCGTCACGATCGTGCATCAGAAGGAGCGTTTCCGTGGCACATCGATTCACAGAGATATCATTTTTGCGGCAGCGCAAGCGTATGTTGCGGCATGCAATCAAGCAGTTATGACCGGCAGCAAACGGGATAAGAAGGAAAATATTGTGTAATATCCACAATAATCATTAGTTATCCACAGGTTTGATGGGGATTGTGCATATGTATTGAAAATCCCTATAAATCAAGCTCTGTGCTGTTAGCGGAGATGTGCGTGGAAAGTGGATAGTTTTTTCATGTATATTCTGTGGATATTGTGCATAAAGTGTATAAATACGTATAAGAACGGTAGAGGGCTTCCTGGAAGAGAGAATTTCCTTTACGAATCCTACATTTTAAATCGTCAGTATCGACAGAATTAACTAACAATTTATCCTCTAATGTGGATAACTCTGTGGATAACGGGGATAGAATGAAATAGGCTTACTCGCAGCATTTATGCTGCGGGGGCCTATTTTTTGCGTTGCGGGGGCGCAAAAGATTTGTGTGGGTTCGCAGTAAGATTTTCGGTGTAATCGTTTAGTACTTAAGTTATTGTAGAACTACCAAAGAATATGTAGAAAGAAGCTTGCTGGAGCGCGCTGCTTCGCGTGAATGGAGGATACATACAGGTGAACAAACAAACGGTCATTCAGGTAAGCTCGCTATGTAAATCATATGGCTCCAACAATGCAATCGAACAAGTGTCTTTCCAAGTGAAGGAAGGAGAATTGTTCGGTATTATTGGGACTAATGGAGCAGGGAAAACAACTTTGTTGGAAATGCTTATGGGACTTAGAAAGCCTGACAATGGGCGGATTGAAGTACTGGGCATTGATGCGATAATTGAATCAGACAGACTGAAAGAATTCATAGGCATACAGCTTAATAGCACTTCTCTATTAGATAGGCTTACTGTAAGAGAGGCGCTAGAGATGTTTCAGTCGTTCTATAGACGTAAAGCAGATTTGGATAAGATCATATGCGAATTCGGATTAGAGCCGCATCAGCATAAGATGATCAAGCGATTATCAGGGGGTTGGCAGCAGCGTATGGCGCTTGCGATCGCGTTAGTGAATGATCCAAGCATTATATTTCTAGACGAACCAACCACTGGGCTTGATCAGCAGACTCGATCAGAATATTGGTCAATCTTGCTGGAGCAGAAGAGGCAGGGGAAAACGATTGTTATCTCTTCTCATGATATGGGAGAGATGCAGCGGAATTGTGATCGTATTGCCGTATTGCGCAAAGGAGAACTCGTGATGTGTGATACACCGAACAAGTTGATCTCAAAGATTCCTGCAGGTGGCCTGACCATGGAAGCGGTATATGTCCATTTCGCTTACGCAGAAGTATAACGGCGTTTAGTTGGAGGAGGGCTTCGGTAAATGGAGCATCAGGGTAAAGACATCAAAGATCCGCCAATCTCAATGCACCGAGGCGATGTAGTAGAGGAAAGAATGAAGATGCTGGCGGTACTGCTTGATCAAATTAATGGGGAGGTGATCGTTCAAAAACGGGTTACTCGAGACAAAAAGGAGGGAAATAAGGGAGGCTTTGTCCAGGCTGTTGCCGACATTTTATTCCATCGTGTAAAATAGTCATAGGACTATTCGGGTGGAGGGTGACTGGTGGAAGAGTGGGTAACTAGAATTGAACGAGAAATGAGAGAGCTGGTGGAGCGCTATTATACGGCAAAGCCGCTTGCACATTATGCTCTAGCGTTCATAGATGACAAGCTAAGGGAACCGATGCGGTTCGGTCCGCTTACTGTGTTGCATTACCGAATGTTCGGAGGAGCAGATGAAGGAATATACCGCGCAGCGGCCGCTGTAGAGTTGTTCATTCTCGCATCCGATATATTAGATGATTTACAAGATAGAGACGCCCCGAACCAAGCATGGTCGAAGGCGCCTCTTTCTGTTGCTATGCACCTTGCGATGTCTCTTATGACCTTGTCCCAGCAAGCGATGCTGGATTGCGAGATGGATCGAACGCTTGTGTTGCATACCTTAGAGATGATGAATCGACAGCTGCTGAAGTCTGCGAATGGACAGATGGTCGATCTAGTCGACGCTGTCTTGGATGAAGACACTTATACGGCGATGGTGTCGGACAAGTCAGCCTCCCTATTGATATATGCTTGTATGAGCGGAGTTATGTTAGCCGGTCATGAATGGCATGATGGAGTAGCTGAATATGCAATGGAGCTAGGAATGGCTGCGCAATTTCAGAATGATGTGAGAGATTTGCTTCGCTGGGATGATAAGAGTGATTTCTTGCAGCGCAAGAAGACCCTGCTGATCTTCTTCTTACTAGAGGAGATTAAGGAGCAGGATCAGTGGATCGCCGACTATTTCGAAGGACGCTTAACGACAGAGCAGATAGTGGATAAGCAGCAAGCATTTATTGAAGCTTGTGAACGAAGCGGCGCCTCTCTCTATGGAGCTGTTAAGAGCCGAATCCATTATAACCGGTTTAGGGAGTTATTTCTGGAAATTCCAGAAAGCAGACCTTTTGAGGAGGGAATATCTATTTATTTTGGGTAAAAATAGATATTTATACCTATTCCGCAAAGGTCTTTGCGGGAACTACGAACTAGATTGGCGTTCTCAGTCGCAAATATCCTTGTTATAGTAGTATTATTAATTAGAACTATATAACAGGGAGGATTTACTATGTTAAAAGATGCAATTCGTTCATTAGTTAGCAATGTAGAAAATATGGCTGTATTTTCAGGGGGACAACTACAGGTAGAGGGTGTATCTCTCGCAGAACATAATGCTCTTAAAGATATACTTGTTAATAAAGAAAAGAAAAGCGATTATTCATATTCGTTTTGGGGTTAATGTATCATTTTGTTAAAGAAATCAGGAGGAGATCATGATGAATCTAATACTTAAGAAGATCAGCATTCCTCTCTTCCTGATTACTTTAACGATCATATTAATCTATATTACAATCATTGTGATTAGTGAGCCTTTCATCGGTCTTGAGGTTAAAAAGAATGAAAGGAATCAATATATTGTAACTGCTATTGAGCCAGCTGGTCAGGCATTACTCAAAGGGATAGTTCTAAATGACGAAATAAAAGAAGTTAATGGATTTCCAGCAGAGCAATATTCTAATTTGGATAAATTTCTTTCCATTGAAAAGTCCGAAACAGTACTTGTGAAGCATAGGAATGGAACCTTGCAGCTGGTCTCCTTTACTAAGGGATGGAAAGGCGAGCATACAAATTGGGAGCTGTTTATCCAAATCGTATTGCCTCTCAGTTCTGTGATTTTATTTTCTGCGTTGTCACTGTTTCTCTATAAAAAGAGGAAAAATGATAGTGCAGTTACTTTATTAATGATGTTTTTCTCCATGATAGGCATATGTTACTATGCATCAGGGGGTTCCTATAGGAGTGATCTTATAGGATACACAGTAATTTATACCTTTTTGCCTAATATTCCATTAATCTTCTTGTTGTTCATGAATAAATATTTAAGTAGATTTGAAGTAGTTTTTATAAAAAGGAAAAGCCTATTGTTATTGCTAGGTTTATTTAGTCTTATTGAAATTACCTGTTTGATTTATATTTGGACAGATATCATTCCTATCGTGTTCTTTTCATTTATAAAAAAATTATATTATTTAATATTAATGCTAGGTAATTTTGTGTGTTTTGTTCAACTCGTAAAAACATATATTATACATAGACATTCAAAATTGAGCTCACTGTTCAAAATTACTTTATCAGCACATGTCTTTGCATTTACACCGTTCACTGCCCTCAATTTAATTCCTTTATTCATTTGGAATACTCAGTTATTTCCTGCTGCATTTACAGCTCCGTTTCTATTTATACTACCTATTGTTTATATCTACTTATTAACTTCTAATCAGCTCTTTGATATTAATTTTATTTTAACTAGATTTAAATATTATATATCATTAGCTTTTTTTCCTGCTGTCTTTGTTTCGATACTTACTTTGCTTATTCTAAGAAGCAGTTCCAGTCTGGAATGGAATGCATTCTTTAAAATATTCGTTTTAGTGTATATAGGAATGATTTTATTTCAATATTTAAAGGAACAAATCGACCACAGAATTCGACCGAAATTGTTTAAAGCTATGTATAGTTATCAGGATAGTTTAGATCGATTCTCAAGAAAAGTTGCTAGAGTTATGAAACGAACGGATTTAGAAGAAGTTATTAAACATGAAATTAATGAGCTCCTCCCTGTAAATCGTATTGAATTCTTATTAGTTGATTATGTCAAAGCAGAAGTTAGGCCCCGAGGGGATACAGATATAGAGAAGACAATATCTACGTTTCTTTTGCAAATAGTGGATTCTTTACAAATAGGAGAACTGATAGAATTGCCTCATGGGCTAGGTCTTATTATTGGACGTCAGCGTTCGAAGTATCATGTTGTGTGGATTGGTCCTAAGACGAATCATACACATTTCAATACGGACGAGCTTCGCTGGTTGAAGACCTTAGCGAATTATGCGGGTATTGTATTCGAGAACCTTTATTTAATTGAGGGATTAATAGAAAATTTGGAGTCCGAGGTGCGGAAGGAGCAATCTACTTCACCTTGGGTTCTGCGGTTGTTGTTTTGCCTATCGGAGAACGAACGGCGTAAGCTGGCTGCTGATCTGCATGATTCGGCACTTCAAGATCAATTGATTTGGTACCGTAAGCTTGAGAGCATAATGATGGACCATCCAATCTCGGATCAGATGTCCCATGAATTAGAGGAGATTAAAGAGGGTCTGCTTGATGTCATTCATCAAATTAGAGAAACCTGTAATGAGCTGCGTCCTCCACTCTTGAAGGAAATGGGTGTTGTTGAAGCAGTGGAATCTATTGTCGAGCACACACAGATGAGAGATAATTTCTCGGTAGACTTTCTTCCTAAACCGTTTGTTCAACCATTGAATGAAGAGCAAATTACAGCTATTTATCGTATCGTGCAGGAATTGCTGCGTAATGCAGCGAAGCATTCACGTGCGAATAATGTTATCCTAGAATTGGAAGAGCGCAAGGGGCATATTTATTTTCGTTATCGAGATGATGGGGTCGGTATGGATGTTGATTATATGCAAGCATCTTTTGAGCATATGGGCTTATCCGGAATCAAGGAACGAGTAGCTAGTCTCGAAGGAAGCATTAGCTTTCGTTCGAATCATGGAGATGGCCTAGAGGTCGAGATTAACTTGCCGCAAATAATGTCGTCAGAACGTTCAGAAAGGGGATTATTGCGTGATTCGTATCTTATTAGTTGACGATCATCCCTCAGTTGGGGAAGGTACCAAGACGATGATTGAGCAGGATACGGAAATGAAGGTAACAGTTGTCCTGTCTGCTATGGAGGCACTTGAGGCGGTAGATTCGGAGCCCTTTGATATTATACTATGCGATTTGAATATGCCAGGCATTAATGGTCTGGAATTAACCAAACGTCTTATACAGCAAGACCCTGAATGCAGGGTTCTTATTTATACCGGATACGAGCTTAGCAGTCACTTTAATTTGTTGATTGAATGTGGAGCCTCAGGTTTTATCTCAAAGACTGTCTCACGTGAGCAATTGCTTAACAATATTCGATGCGCTATGCGTGGAGAAGCGGTAGTTCCAGTTGCGCTCTTGAAGCAGCTTAGAAGAAGTGAAGTGAAAATTACTCGTGCAGAGAAAGCAATAGAAGATGTTACGATTAATGAACGTGATCAGAGCATACTTCAAGAGGTCGCCAACGGGAATAGTAATAAAGATATTGCTCAAAAGCTAATGATGAGCCAACGAACAGTTGAGTATAACTTAACTCGAATTTTTGAGAAACTCAGCGTACGATCAAGGTCGGAAGCTATCGTAGAAGCGAAACGTCTTGGTGTAATTCGTACAGAGCAATTTCTACCATAAGAGAGTTAAATAAAAGGGATCTCCTGCACGCAGGATGATCTTTTTTTAATTATCGCTTTTCTATCCAATTTATAGATTATGAGCTTGATTTCAACTTATAATAAGGATGAAGTTGGCAAAATTATATGATTCGAATTCCTTTTTTAAATTTTATTTTCAATAATCAAATTTACGGCGGGAATACTTATTATTACGAAACCAATTAGTTATTCTTGCCGCTTAAGAGGGTGATCCTATGAAAAAAATAGCTTCGGGCATATGCGGTTCATTGTTCGCTATTATATTTTGCTATCTGTTATTTGCTACAGCATTTACACGAAAGCTCGGAATAACGGGTGTGTTTAATGGAGTTTTAATTGTATTTTTCGGTTCTTTACCGTTCGTGTTGCTTGGTGGAATTGTAAGTGAGCTCATTCAACGAGCAAACATTAAATCAGTTGCTGTAAGAGTGTGTATTCAAGTCATAATAGCTATATGTATTTCAATACTGCTCGATACCTATTCGAAAGAGGACAGCAATATTACACTGAAAATAAATTATCGAATCATGAGGAAAATTGGTGATTTACTGAGCATTCAGTTTTCAGGAATTAAATATACAGAGGGTGCTGCATACCCAGAGAATGTTTTTTTACATCAAATATTAATTTGGCAGAAGAAAGAGCAGTTAAATTAAGTGACATAGTGAATGTCGAAGATGGATTTGTGCAAAAGTTTAAAGAGGGGCAATATATAGCTTTTGATGAACAATTGAGTTTGAAGGATGAGAGAGTATTTGAGGATGTAATGAGTGGTTTTAGAAATTGTGATCTGCTTACATATCTTTGAAGAGGCGGATGAAGAAAGCGACATTAACTCATCAGCTACATACAGCTATTGGACAGAAAATTCGCTTGGTATAAGTATAGCCGTTCCTCATGCGATCGGTGATCATATGGAGATAGAATTATCGTTTGATAACATCAGAGATAACCTAAGGGGGAATGGATTCTGATCAACAAAAAGAGATTCGACAGCAGACCTATATTTTTAGGTATTGTATTATTTTACCTCACTATTACAGTTAGTGCATCGATCTTTGGATTACTATTATTCTTTTTTTGTAGCGAACTGTTTTTCTTAGCTGGGCATGATGAACTCATTTATATCAGTATTTCTTTGGGTAGCTTGTTTTTTATTGGGAATTTCACTTCTCGAAGAGATGAGGCTCGTCTAGAGAATGTATTGCTGCTGGGGATCGTTATTGTACTTTTAAGCCTCATCAGTTTATTTCTTGATTTTTCAATAGAAAGGCTCATACATGAACTTCTCATTATACCTGCATTGCTGGCTGGACATCTTTTGCACAAATTTAAAAGAAATAGACAACATAATTTAGAGAGTACCAAATTGGAATAAACCTCAACTTTGGGGCTCTAATAAGGCGGTTTAGCTTAAAATGTTAGAAGTAACTACCTTAATTTCGACTATAATCATGTCATTAATACATTGGATATGGAATACAAAGAAAAGCTGATTGGTTATTATAAATTACTTCTATTATTTGAGGGATGGGAATATGAACAGAAGAACAATGATTTGGATGATCATGGTCCTGGCAGTGGCAGCAAGTGCTGTGACCTTCGTGTACTTCGCTAAAAAGAGTGCGATCGTATCCTATAAAGAAATTGCCAGAGTAGAGTCGGAGGATGAGCTAACTATTACGGGGTGGTGGTACCTTGTTAGGGATGCTGAGAAGCTATCCGAATATAAAATAACGATTAATGATGTTAATTTCGATGAGCATAATCTAGTTATATCAAGCGGCAGGGAAATTGAAGAAATAATGCTAGCTCGTTCTACTAAATTTCCCCAATTTAGATTAACACATTTCGCTAATGTAACTCTAGGTAAAGACATTCATCCTAATACCTGGTTCGTCTATCAAATAAAAAAGAAAGATATTTATATAGACGAACGTCACTTTAATGGAAATATAAAAATAAGAGAGTGACTGGGAGCAAGGTTTAAAGGTTCTTATCAATCCCGATATGGTAAGTCTGGTCACCAGGCTTAGATTGCCATAAAATCAATTGACCTGAATCCTTACGGTGAACGAGTATACATGAACCCATTGTGACCTGATCGAGCAGCTTCTCGTTGACTTCATATTTTACGGAATTATCATTTACATTGATAAAAGACTTTCCTGAGACGTAATTCTCACCATTCTTCCAGCGACCAGGCACAACTATGGTACGGTTGTCTACCCATGTCATCGGATAGACGAATACGAACCCATCACTATGGCTGATATAACTTGCCTTGGATTCTCTTAATAGTTCTTTTCCCTCTGTGTTGAGCAGTATAAGATCGGCATAAGTGCCATTAGTAGAATCCGGAGAGACTAGAAGTGCAATTCGGTTGCCGTCAGGTGAAGAAGACATTCCATAGATAACGTTCTCCGAAACATATAGCTTACGCGCTTCACCGGTTCTTCTGTTTACGCTGTATAAGATGCGGTTGCCTTTGACCACAAAGGACATATCGCCAATAAATCTATCTGAGAATAATAAGGTTGTACCGTAATCATTGTCAAAATTTTTCTCGGCATCAGGCCACTCTATTAAGCGAAGCGTCTCTACTTCACCCGTTGTAAGATCGACCAAGCTCTGACTATCATCACTATGATAGAGCAATAGGGAGTCTTGACGCTGCTCATCGCTATCGGTCCAAATAGGCTGAATAAGTATAGCTGATTGCAGGGGCTGTTCACGCAAGGTCTCGCCGTTGGGCTTGAGCCAGGTAAGGCCAACGAAGCTTGGCTCCTCTTGTTCTACTTGCACAACCGGTGTTGGAGTTGGTACAGTTACAGATGGCTCTGGCTCTTGTTCTATATTCGTGCAGCCCGCAGCTGATAATAGAATGATGAGAAAAAAGGTAAAGCCCTGAACTGATTTCATTCTTTCGACCTCCGACTGAAATATATTGCGAACCTAACGGTCAATAATAGATAGGGGGATTTTTCATCTTTTTGTCCTAATTGCATTTTATCATAATATTTTACAAATATCCCCCTGTTTGATGAGGTTAGCTGAAAGAATTGTTATCTTTTCATTAAGTAGATAGTGAGGCCCATGTTGAGCATTTTCTCCATGGTTTATTATTAACGAGGTTAATTTTAGTTTTTAATTATAGAATTTAAAGGGGCTGTTCATTCAATTTCGCAGCCTTTACTATAGATATTTCATTGCTGACCTGATGCTGGTATTCTTATAAAAATAGAGTTGTATATGGAAAGGTTAAGAAAGAGAGGCTGGAGTAAATCATGAGTAAAAAGTTCAGGCAATATCAAATTTGCTTGCTGGCATTGCTAATTCTCGTCCTGGCAGGATGCGGCGGCAAGCAGGATAAGGAAAGTGTAGAGTTAACGATTTCAGCAGCAGCTAGCTTGACGGATGCGATGCAAGAGATTAAGTCGATATATGAAGAAAAGAACAGCTCCGTTAAACTGCAGTATAATTTCGGTTCATCTGGCGCATTGCAGCAGCAAATTGAACAGGGGGCACCGGTAGATCTATTCCTGTCAGCCTCAACGAAAAATATGGACAAGCTGGTAGATAAGCAATTAATTAAAGGAGAAAAGCACAAGGATCTGCTTCTTAATGAGCTCGTTGTAATCACTTCAAATTCGAGCGGGGTCAATGTTGCTAAGCTAGATGATCTGGGACAAGAGGGACTGCTGCATATCGCAATTGGCGATCCGAAGACAGTGCCGGCTGGTGAATATGCGTCTGAGGCTTTAAGGAATGCCTCACTATGGGATAAGCTGCAGCCTAAATTCGTTTATGCAAAGGATGTGCGCCAAGTCCTCACTTATGTAGAATCAGGCAATGCTGAAGCTGGCTTGGTCTATAAGACCGATGCATTAAGCTCGAATAAAGTGGCCATTGCATTACAGGTAGATTCTAAGCTGTATTCACCCATTCGATATCCAGTAGGGATCGTCGAAGCTACCAAATACTCGGCAGAAGCTGAGGAGTTTTATAAGTATCTGCAATCGGCAGAGGCTGTCCAGATTTTTGAGAGGTATGGATTTGTTGCTGCAAAGTAGATCATTTTGCGACAGGCATAGGATGCACAATCTAGTTGTGTATTCGGTGCCTGTTTTTTTGAGTAGCTGAATTGGAGTGTGGTTAAGTGGGGGAGTGTGCGGGAGAGTAGGATCGCAGAAGAACAGAAGAGCAGAAGAGCAGAAGTGCAGAAGTGCAGAAGTGCAGAAGTGCAGAAGTGCAGAAGTGCAGAAGTGCAGAAGTACCTTTACGGACGGCGATGGTTGGTGTAAGGATGGTTTTATGAAGCTTTTTCGCTATCTAGTGAAGAGAGTATGGCTTATTTCACTACTCAAAGGACTGAGTTTGGGCGATAGTGTCATCTAGGTTCGTTACTCGGGCAACGAAGTTTCCCACTAATGAACCTAGCTTCACTAACTCACATTTTTGCTGCCTATTTAGTCAGATAAAGAAAAAATAGTCACACAATTAGTGAATGAGGTTCATACTCCAGCTATGCTTACATGTGGTGGTTGAAGTAAAGTGGATCGTTTTGAGACAGGGATTTGATGCACAATTTATATGTGTATCTGGTGCCTGTTTTTTTGAGTAGCTGAATCGTTATGTCGTTAACTGGGGAGTGTGCGGGAGAGTAGGAGTGCAGAAGAGCAGAAGTGCAGAAGTTCCTTTATGAGGGGCGATGGTTGGTATATGGATGGTTTTATGACGCTTTTCGCTATTTAGTGAAGAGAGTATGGCTTATTTCACTACTCAAAGGGTTGAGTTTGGGCGATAGTGTCATCTAGGTTCCTTACTCGGGCAATGAAGTTTCCCACTAATGAATTTGGCTTCACTAACTCGCTTTTTTGCTGCCTATTTAGTTAGATAAAGAAAAGATAGTCACACAATTAGTGAATGAGGTTCATACTCCATCTCAAACTATGCTTACATGCTTTGCTTGCAGGGAGGCGCTCATAAACTTACAATTTGTGAAGGTAGAAGGTAGAAGGTAGAAGGTAGAAGGTAGAAGGTAGAAGGTAGAAGGTAGAAGGTAGAAGGTAGAAGGTAGAAGGTAGAAGGTAGAAGGTAGAAGGTAGAAGGT
>NZ_JBXENX010000023.1:0-23323 GCF_059383895.1 Paenibacillus sp. J22P59 | reverse complement strand
ACATTTCATCATATTGCTGGCGGCTATTTCCCATGTCACACCTCGACCTTTTAGTTAATTCTATTTTAAAGGTTTTTCCTTATGGTGTGTCCACTATTTAGTTTAATCTCACAAGCTTCTCGAGTAAGAACCTTGGTGGCGCTAATCCTCGATTAACTCATAAAATAATCCCATTTAGCGAAAATAGCCTCATTAACTAACGAAAACACCTCACAAAGATTACTCATGCCGTGAATTAGATTCGTTCTCTAGCCGCTTGTCAATCTGAATGGCATGAAAAGAGTTTTTTTTCAAAAATCAATTTATGAGTATGCAGTCCCAGTCCTAACCGGGATCTAAATACACGGAATAAAAAAAGAACCATCGAAACCACTTGATTCATGGATTCAATGATTCTTGCCTATGCCAGCCTTATGTACGACATTCGAGAACAAAAAAACCCGGTCATCAGAGATGCCCGAGCTTACCTATACTGTATTATTGGTTCTCCAGCTCTTCTTTACTGACAAGTGCGACTAAAGCGTTTACAGCCTGCTCAGAATCCGAACCCTCTGCACTGATGTTTACTTCTGTGCCAGAGCTAATCGCGAGACTCATAATCCCCATAATGGATTTGGCGTTGACTTTCTTGTCGTCTTTCTCAACAAATACTTCGGAGGAAAATTTGTTCGCTTCTTGAACGAATAATGCTGCTGGTCTTGCATGAAGACCTGTCTTCAAACGAACGACAACTGGAAGTCTTGTCATGGATCCATACCCCCTACATCATAATCATTAGTCCGGTGAGAGCCATCCCCTACTATCAATGGTCTCTATCCGACCTTGTACATACCCGTACACCCAGTCACTTTGTACATCATTATACCATTATACCATCGGATGTACTAGGATAAAAGTTTAGCCATTTCTAATTTTTTCAGCAAGTTCGTCGATTTTGCGCAATCGATGATTGACTCCTGATTTACTAACGGTGCCCTTGAGCATTTCGCCAACCTCTTTGAGATTCAGATCGGGATGCTGCATGCGGACCTCGGCAACTTCCTTCAGCTTGTCAGGAAGATTCTCAAGCCCGACTTCCTTTTGCAGCAGCCTGATATTATCGATCTGCCTTACGGCTGCTCCTATGGTCTTGTTCAAATTCGCCGTCTCACAGTTGACGATTCGATTAACGGAATTGCGCATATCCCTCATAATTCGAACATCCTCAAATTTGAACAACGCCTGATGAGCACCTACAATATTGAGCAGCTCAATAATTTTCTCGCCCTCTTTAATGTAGAAGATGAAGCCCTTCTTACGCTCGATGCATCTCGCATTGAGACTAAACTTATTAGCCAGATCAACTAGTGCATGGCAATGCTCTTCATACATCGAGGATATCTCCAAATGGTAGGATGAACCTTCTGGATTATTGACAGAGCCTCCCGCAAGAAAAGCACCACGCAAATATGAACGTTTGCAGCAGGACTTCCGAACGACATCCTTATTAATGCCCAAAAGAAAGACAAAACCTTCGGACACGATACCCAGCTCACTCAAAATCTCCTGCACTCTTGTAGGAATCCTTACAATGTACACGTTATTTTTTTTAAGGCGCATTTTTTTACGGACCAGAAGCTCTGTATGCACGTCAAAATGCTTCTTAATCAAGGAGTAAATTCGCCGGGCTATCGCTGCATTTTCGGTTGAGATGTCCAATACGACTTTGCGGCTGGATATACTAACGGAACCATTCATTCGGATGAGTGCGGACAGTTCCGCCCGCTCACAGCAGGAATCTGCTTCCACCATCGTCAGTTCCTTTTTCGTTTGCGCCGCAAATGACATTATCTTCTCACCTCTTTCTTAACATCCAGTTTTCCACCAATTTATAGATATGATGACTCAAACGCTCCGCATCATGGCGCAAGAAAGTACGGAATAGCACCAATCGGTCCGCAATAACCTCATATCCTCTGCGAGTAACCTCGTCATAGTCGAGATGAACCGCCTTTGCACCCTTTTCTGCATACTTGCTCTCTACCTGAGGCGGAATTTCTCCATCATTCACAATGACATAATCAAATAAATGATGACCAATATGCTTATGAATCGCATCCAAATGATTGCTGACCGAATAATCATCTGTCTCGCCCGGTTGTGTCATTACGTTGCATACGAACAGCTTCACTGCATTCGATTCTACAATCGTCTGCGCCAGCTTCGGCACAAGAAGATTAGGAATGATACTTGTATATAAGCTGCCTGGACCAATCAATATAGCGTCAGCCTGTTCAAGCGCTTCTACCGCTTCCGCAAGCGGTACCACGTTGTCAGGCTCAATGAATACTCTTTTTATTTTCTTGCCCGATTTGGGAATCATGGACTCCCCTACCACAATCGAGCCATCTGTCATCTCAGCCTTCAATACAATGGCTTGATTAGCCGCAGGAAGCACTCGCCCTCTTACGGCAAGCACCCTGCTGAGCTCTCTCACGCCAGATACGAAATCGCCTGAGATATCTGTCATAGCGGCAAGCATCAGATTGCCCAAGCTATGACCAGCCAACCCTGTTCCTGTATTGAAACGATATTGCAGTACCTCAGTCAATAATGGCTCTGCATCGGCTAACGCCATTAATACATTGCGAATATCCCCCGGAGGGGGAATATGAAGTTCATTACGCAGAATGCCTGAACTCCCGCCATCGTCCGCTACGGTAACAATTGCCGTAATATCGAGAGGCTTCTCCTTTAATCCACGCAGCATGACCGACAGGCCGGTTCCGCCACCAATAACGACGATCTTAGGGCGTCTTATTAGTTTGTGCTGCCTATTCTCCATTCAATCACCCCGTCAATGCTTATCACGGTCGGCATCGCGGTGGCTGACACGCACCCGCTCCGTATCGCTGCTGCCGAGCACGCGGCCTAAATATTCAGCAATAGCCACCGAGCGATGCTTGCCGCCCGTACAACCAATACCGATTACGACCTGGCTCTTCCCTTCTTTATGATACAGAGGGATCAAAAATTGAAGCATGTCGATCAGCTTCGTTAGAAATGCTTGCGTGTCTGGCCATTTCATCACGTACTCGTAGACCTCAGGTGTTTGGCCGGTATTCGGACGCAAATGATCAATATAATGTGGATTAGGCAAAAAACGTACGTCGTAGATCAAATCAGCATCAATAGGAATCCCATACTTAAATCCGAATGAGGTTACATTGACAGACAAGCTGTTCTGCTCCAGATTCATAAACCTGGATACAATTCTTTCCTTTAATTGGGCTGGCTTGATACTGCTCGTATCTATTACCTGTGATGCCGAGCCTTTCATATCCTCCAGCATTCTGCGTTCCATGCGAATGCCTTCCAGCGGCATAGCGTCGGGTGCCAGTGGATGGCGTCGGCGGCTTTCTTTATAGCGTTGTACCAGAACTTCGTCCTTCGCATCAAGAAAGAGAATCTCACAGCTAATGGTAGAGTGCTCTTTAATAAATTTGAGCGATTCGGACAGAGCAGTAAAAAACTCCCGTCCTCTCAAGTCAATAACAAGTGCTACTTTACCGATCTTGCCGTTCGATTGCTCAATAAGCTCCGCAAATTTAGGAATAAGCACCGGCGGCAGATTATCAACACAGAAGAAGCCAAGATCCTCTAGGCTCTGTACAGCGATTGTTTTACCTGCGCCAGACATCCCTGTTATGATAACAAGCTTCGACATTGCTCCCGATTCCATAACATCCCCCTCTTCCCCGAGCGCATTTCCGCTCTTAACTAGCATTACGACCGTAGAATAAGCCCGGCAGCGCCTACTACGCCTGCATTATTGCCCAGCGTGGCTGCAACGATCTTAACGCCTTCTTTGGATTCATCAATCGTATATTTCTCGAACACTTCACGAATTTGGTCAAATAGGAAGTCTCCTGCTTTGGATACCCCGCCGCCAATAATGAAGCATTCCGGGTTAAGTACAATTGCCATAACGGCCATAGACTTGCCCAAATAGAAAGCAGCCCGGCTCACAATACGAGCAGCAACCTCGTCTCCTGCCTTAGCGGCATCAACGACATCCTTCGCCATAATATCCTCTACCAGCGATAGTGAAGTACGGTCTCCACGCTCAACCGCTTCCTTCGCCATGCGGATAATGCCCGTTGCCGATGATACTGTCTCCAGACAGCCCATTTTACCGCAACCGCACTGAATCGCTTCCAGATCAGGAACGATGGATACATGACCTAGCTCGCCAGCCATGCCAGCGAAGCCCTCAACGATTTTGCCGCCGATAATAATACCGCCGCCTACTCCCGTACCAAGGGTATAGCATACGCAATTGTCTACGCCTTTGCCGGCGCCTGCCCATGCTTCTCCCAATGCAGCTACATTGGCATCGTTATTGACCAATATCTTTTTCTGAAGCTCTTGCTCTAAGTAGGTTTTCAAATTTACGTCCCGAATCTTCAAGTTCGGTGCAAATTTGATGAACCCGTTCGGTATATCAATAAAGCCGGCAATTCCGACGCCTACGCCGTCTACCTGGTCCCATTCGAATTCAGATTCCTCAACGATATTACGTGCATATTGAGCGATATTATGAAGGATAGCATCTGTTCCCTTGCTTGTTTCTGTTGGGCCTTCATACGTCTGGAGCAAATCACCGTCCGCATTGCAAATTCCAACTTTAATGGCGGTTCCGCCCACATCGACTCCAACGTAAATCTTTTGAGACATTACTAGTCCACCTCATTAATAGGATATCTTCTCTGTTAAACACTATAAGCCAATGACCTAAGTCCGGTCAAGACAGACGATTATCCAGTCTTATCCTAATTTTCTCAGGTTTAGAGCGCTGTTCTGGTCATGCATCATAATAGTAAAACAGCCTTTTCCGCAGGAAAAGCGACTCCCCGGAAAAAGGCTGATGAGCATCTCTCATTCGTTACTTCGATTGGCTCCAGTCATGCGTGATGCTGCCTTCAAGGAATCTTTCGCAATCGAGTGCGGCCATACAACCGCTGCCTGCTGCTGTTATAGCTTGACGATACTTGCTGTCTTGCACATCGCCGCAAGCGAATACGCCAGGAACGTTCGTCTCCGAAGAGCCTGCTTTCACTTTGATGTATCCGTGCTCGTCCGTATCGATCTGACCATCCAGGAATTTCGTATTCGGAGTGTGGCCGATAGCGATGAAAATACCATTCGTCTCGATTACTTCTTCTTCGCCAGACTCATTGTTGCGAACCTTCAGGCCTGTAACTCCCATGCCGTTAGCGACCACTTCAAGCGGCGTACGATTGAGGCTCCACTCAATTTTCTCGTTGTCTCTAGCGCGATCCTGCATAATCTTCGAAGCACGAAGCTCATCACGACGGTTAACCAACTCTACATTGGTCGCGAAGCGAGTCAGGAAGCTTGCTTCTTCCATTGCAGAATCGCCGCCGCCGACAACGATAATTTTTTTGCCGCGGAAGAAGAAACCATCACAGGTGGCGCAAGTACTGACACCGCGCCCAACATTTTCTTTCTCCCCTGGAATGCCTAGATACTTCGCAGAAGCACCTGTGGAGATGATCAACGATTCTCCAACAAGCTCGCCTTTGCCTTCAACCTGCAGCTTGAATGGACGCTCAGACATATCCACGCTGTTCACCCAGCCTGTTATGAATTCTGCACCGAAGCGCTCCGCTTGCTTACGCATGTTCGCCATCAGCTCAGGACCCATAATGCCCTCAGGGAAGCCAGGGAAGTTCTCAACCTCCGTTGTCGTTGTCAATTGACCGCCAGGCTCTGGACCTTCAATAACGAGAGGATTCATATTGGCACGAGCCAAGTAGATCGCCGCTGTAAGGCCGGCTGGTCCAGTTCCGATAATAATTGCTTTATACATAATTTCTCCTCCTAATTAACTAATTCGTAATTATGCTAACGGTTCACCGATTGAGAAGACTGAGTTAACTGATTTCATTTTATCCTTAATCCCGCACACTTCATCCATTTTTTTGACATTCTTGCTTACTGTCGCAATGGAAGTGCCATAACGCTCGGACACTTCATGATAGGAGATCGTACGGCGATGCATCTTGGCTGTCAAATATTCTAGTGCTGCTGCCCAGCCCTCTATCTTCGTGAGCTTGGGTACATCCGGGTATACACGGGATAGGAACTCAACCCATAGTGTCATAAGATCATGCTGCTGAACCAAATCGTAATGTTTATTCATTCGGGATAGTGCAAGCTCCACAACTTCCTGCCATTTGGGCTCCCAGACTGGAAGCCTTGAAGGAAATCGATTCGGTTCAATCACCGTCGTTTTGCCCTCAAGCACCGCATCAAGCGGCTCTTGTACTCCCATCGTGCGCAGCACGAAGATCGCGATACGCTTGAGGTAATCATCCTCATCTGCTTCCAGAAGGAATGCACGCAGCACATCCTTAACTTCATTATCCGCAATCATGCCGAGAGCTTGAATAACTTGAAGCTTCGTATGCTGATCGCCATGCCTGAGCGCCCAGAAGAAGGAAGAACGAACGAGCGGATCCCGCTTCAGATGGTCTGGCAGGCTGTCCGAAGAATTCTCCCATAGCTTGAACTGCTCTTCAAATGGCAGATGATAGTGGTAGCTTACCGATGCATGATGATCGCCAGCCTGCAGCAACGAGAGCTGATCCATATAATAACGAGGAATGCCCGAATCAGGGTCAAGCTTCGCCGCTTGCTTCCAGAGGCGCTCTGCTTCAACGAACCGTTGAATATTGCATGCGGCTACTGCCGCATAATGATATAAGCAAGGGTCCTGATGCACACTGGCATCCTTGAGCAGTCTCGTGAAATGGCGATACGCCGATTGATGCTCCCCTAGTATTCCCATAGTGGTTGCCAGCTTGAATACATGCTCCTCATGGAACGGCGCTGTCTTGCGCAGAAGCTCGACAAGAGGAGTTAAATTGTCAGTATCGCCAGCATGCTGATAGAAGATCGCAAGGTTGCAGAGAGCATGCAGATTACCTGGTTCATTCGCCAGCGCTTCTTGTATCGTCTCCATCGCTTTATCAAATAAACCCATATAATAGAACGCTAACGCAAGATTATTGCGGGCCGCTAGAAAATCCGGCTGCTTCTCGATGATTTGTTCCAGAATGCGTACAGCTTCCGCGAACTTGCCCTCTTCTAACAGCGTGCGTGCTTGGTCATGCTCGAACATGCCTTCACGAGACTTAATATTCGTCAGGCGGGTCGGTCTCTCCAGCTCATAATGAAGCAGATCCATCATTTCTTCCGCTTCGTCCATGAACTGTCCGTCTGCATCCTCTTCCAAATATTGAATGAGCGCACCCTCGGCCGCTTCATATAATTCCATGTTCGCATAATTGTTAGCCATGTAGAAATGGCATTCTGTCATTGTCGGGTCAAGCTCGTCGATAATCCACGCCAATATCCGGTTGGAATCTTCGTATTTGCCCATCTCTGACATAATGCCTGCCATGTTGCAATGATTAACCGGATTCTTCGGCTCATACTCCACAGCACGACTGAAATACTTTAGTGCCTTGTCATAGTGGTAACGATCTAACGAACGAACCGCTCGTTCGAAGAAAAACGTGGCGTCCCATTGTATTGGTATTATCTTTGTTGGCTGGTCTAAGGCTTCACTTTTCTTCCCTTTCACCCGCAAGGCACCTCCCGTAACTTCTAATTGTCTACGATTATAACATAGCAACGCCTATCCTAACACGAAAGAATATGTGGGAAAATCGCGAACGTTATAAGAACCGTGCGCGATTTTCTCAGTTAATCTATGAGATTGACAAGCTATACGCCTGCATTTTTGAACAGGGTACTGATAGATCCGCCTTCAATAATGATGCGTGTTGCTTCAGCAAGCAGCGGAGCAACCGACAGTACAGTAAACCGATCAGGACGATTGTCTGGCAGAAGAATAGAATCCGTAACGACAACCTCTTTAATATTAGGATGATCCAAACGCTCAATGGCATTGCCGGAGAACAACGGATGAGTTGCGCATACATAAATATCCTCCGCGCCTCGCTCCTTCAAGCTTTCCACAACATTCACGATCGTGTTGCCTGTATCAATCAGATCCTCAATAATAATTGGGGTTTGTCCCTCAACATCACCAATGACATGAGTAATGGACGATTCGTTATGAGCTGGGCGTTTCTTGATCATGATAGCGAACGAAGTATCTAGATAGTTAGCAAGCTTTTCGGCTGTAGAAGCACGTCCTGCATCCGGAGATACGACAACCGGGTTTTTGATGTTCTTCGACTTCAGATAGTCGCTAATGAGGTCAAGCGCCGTCATATGGTCTACCGGAATATTGAAGAAACCTTGGATAGCGGGAGCATGAAGATCAATAGTTAGAACCCGGTCAGCACCGACCGTCGTCAACACATCAGCTACCATCTTCGCGGAGATTGGTTCCCGCGGAGCTGCTTTGCGCTCCTGACGAGCGTAACCATAATAAGGCATAATAATGTTGATCGTCTTAGCTGATGCCCTCTTAGCCGCATCAATCATCACGAGCAGCTCGATGAAATACTCGTTGATTGGATGGGAGAACGATTGAACAAGAAAGACATCACAGTTCCGAATCGTCTCTTCATAATGAACGTAGACTTCCCCGCTCTTGAAACGGGACAATTTGATGGCGCCGAGTGTCAGTCCTAGATCGGCAGCGATCTTTTGAGCCAAGACCGGATTGGACGAACCCGAAAAAATACGCAACTTGTCGCTTAACATGATACCCTCCTGAGCGTTTAAACCGAATTAATTGAATCTATAGTTTGCTGTTGCCAACAGGCAAAGCATGCGTAACAGCCGCCAATGAACAGCACACGTGCAACGCTTATTCTATACCATTATACATGAATTTACGATAATTCAAAAACGTATGCAAGCCATTTTTCGACGAAAACACCGATCCAGCATCAAAAACCCGACATCTTTCAACATAAGACGCACTCAATCACTGGATTATATTACTTATTCCAGCACCCACACATCTCGAATAACCGCAGCCTTAACGACTGCGGCTATCATTCTATCGGCTTCCCTGTTCTCTGATCATTGCGTTATTAGATGCAGGCTTGCCATGCCTGCTGACCAACTCCTGCATGACCTCATCAAGCGGAAGGCCGCGTTCACGAAGCAGCACCAGCAAATGGAACAGCAAATCGCCTGCCTCAGAGCGCAGCTCATCATTATCATTGTTTTTAGCCGCAATAATGGTCTCGGTTGCTTCCTCGCCGACCTTCTTCAAAATTTTATCCAGACCCTTGGCGAATAAATACGTCGTATAGGCACCATCCGGACGCTCTGCATAACGCTCAGCGATCGTACGCTCCAGTTCACCGAGTATGGCAAAGCGGTCCGCCGCATCTGTTGCAGATCCGTTATCTGTCGTCTCCGCTCCCTCTACCTCAATATTATTAAAGAAGCAGCTGTATTTCCCTGTATGGCAAGCTGGGCCGACCTGGTCGACACGTACGAGAAGCGTGTCCCCATCACAGTCATACGCCATTGCACGAATACGCTGCGTATGGCCGCTTGTCGCTCCCTTATTCCACAGCTCGTTACGCGAACGGCTCCAGAACCAGGTTGTACCGGATTCTACGGACAGCTGAAGCGATTCCTTGTTCATGTAAGCCAGCATCAGAACCTCTTTGCTCTGCGCATCCTGTACAACAGCAGGAACAAGTCCGTCCTCACTCCATTTAATTCGCTCCGTCAGGCCTTGTTCTATCCCGGTCATCGTATCTCCACGCCCTTCTTCCGCAAATCGTCCTTCACTTCACGAATCGTCATTTCTTTATAATGAAAAATCGTAGCCGCAAGCGCCGCGTCTGCGTGACCCTGCTGGAATACGTCATTGAAGTGCTCGATGCGCCCTGCACCGCCTGATGCAATAACTGGGATTCCTAGCGAATCCGACACAGCCTGTGTCAGCTTCAAATCGAATCCGTCCTTTGTGCCATCCGCATCCATGCTGGTCAACAGAATTTCTCCTGCACCAAGCCGCTCTACTTCACGAGCCCATTCCAGCGTCTTAATGCCGGTTGCTTGACGCCCTCCATGAGTATAAACTTCCCATTCGCCCCATGCCTCGTTGAACTTAGCGTCTATTGCAACGACGATACATTGGGAACCGAACTTCCGCGCACCTCCGCTGACAAGCTCGGGGTTTTTGACTGCTGCGGTATTGATCCCGATTTTGTCTGCGCCTGCACGAAGCAGCCGCTTCATATCGTCCACATGGGAAATGCCTCCGCCTACTGTGAATGGAATCGTAATTTCACCGGCTGTCCGTTTCACCACTTCAATCATCGTAGCTCTGCCTTCTACCGAGGCCGATATATCCAGAAATACGAGCTCATCCGCACCTTCTTGATCGTAGGTGGATGCCAGCTCAACCGGGTCCCCTGCATCACGCAGGTTAACGAAATTAACGCCCTTTACGACCCGTCCATCCTTCACATCCAGACAAGGAATGATACGTTTGGCCAGCATGCTGCACTCTCCTTTTGCTCTATTAACTGCTGCCTATACTAAATTGCGAGGGCAATACGCCCCCCGCTAAGCAGCTATCTAGTATAATGCCTTCTTGAAAAGCTATGCTTTCTTTCCTGTAAGAGCTAGGAAGTTGCCCAATAGGCGCATCCCCAGCTCACCGCTTTTTTCTGGGTGGAACTGCATGCCATATACATTCCCACGACCCACAATAGCAGTCACTTGCTGATGATAGTCTGTCGTTGCCAGCAGATCAGAAGCAACCTCCGGCTTCGCATGATAGGAATGTACGAAATAGACATGACCTTCTTCCAGCCCCTCGAATAGAGGGCTTTCCTGTTGCAGGAAGCTTAGTTTATTCCAGCCCATATGCGGCACCTTATAGTCGCCTTGGAATCGAATAACCTCACCTGGAAGCAGCGACAGCCCTTCGTTATGCCCATGCTCCTCGCTCTGGCTGAAGAGCAGCTGCATGCCCAGACATATGCCGAGCAGCGGCTTGCCAGAAGCAGCATAGGCTTGAGTTACTTCTGCAAGCCCCGTCTCCCGCAAATCCGCCATCGCGTCGCCATAAGCGCCGACCCCAGGCAAAATAGCTCCCTCTGAAGCTGCGATGAGCACTGGATCAGCAGTCACGACTGCCTCGTAGCCAAGACGCTCCACCGCCTTGCTTACACTGTGAAGATTGCCCATCCCATAATCAATAATCGCAATCATGCTGCTACAGCACTCCTTTCGTAGAAGGTACTCCTTGTACACGAGGATCAATGCTTGTTGCTTCGTCAATAGCTCTGCCAAGCGCCTTGAATACCGCTTCAATCATGTGATGCGTATTCTTGCCGTAGTGAACGATGACATGAAGCGTAATACGCGCCTCAAGAGCCAGCTTCCACAGAAATTCATGGACCAGCTCCGTCGAGAAGCTGCCAACCTGAGCGGATGGATATTCAGCGCGGTACTCGAAGTGCGGACGGTTGCTGACGTCAATAATGACTTGTGCCAATGCCTCGTCCATCGGTACGAATACGCTGGCATAACGCTTGATGCCGCGCTTATCGCCAAGAGCTTCACGCAAGGTTTGACCAAGGCAGATGCCAATATCCTCTACTGTATGATGATCGTCAATCTCGATATCCCCGCGAGCTACGACAGAAAGGTCGAATTGGCCGTGCTTCGCGAACAGATCCAGCATATGGTTCAAGAAAGGTACATCAGTCTCCAAGTTCGCTTCACCGGTTCCGTCTACGGAAAAGGACAATCTAATATCGGTCTCATTCGTCTTACGTGCAATTTCGGCTTTGCGCTGTACAGTATTGTCCGCCATTATTATTCCTTCTTTCTTTATCGCTTTATTTGCCTTCTTGGTCCAGTCGAATTTGAATAGCGCGGGCATGCCCTTCGAGCCCTTCGTGACGAGCCAAGGTCATGATTTTCTCGCCATTAGCGAAGAGCGCCTCTTTGCTGTAATAGATCAGGCTCGACTTCTTCAGGAAGTCGTCTACATTAACGGGAGAAGAGAATCTTGCTGTTCCATTTGTCGGAATAATATGGTTAGGCCCAGCGAAATAATCGCCGACAGGCTCCGAGCTATAAGGTCCCAGGAAGATTGCTCCAGCATTCTGAATATGGCCGAGCAAGCGCATTGGATCAGCTGTCAGTATCTCCAGATGCTCAGGGGCCAGCTTATTCACGACTTCAATGCCGTCTTCCAGCGTATCAACCAACAATACTGCCCCATAGCTGTCGATAGAAGCGCGTGCGATTGCCTCCCGCGGCAATACCGCCAGCTGCTTCTCTACCTCTGCTGCCACCTCTGCTGCAAGCTTCTCCGACGGCGTCACAAGTATCGCAGAGGACATCTCATCATGTTCGGCTTGCGAGAGCAGATCGGCAGCAATATAAGCTGCATTAGCCTCTTCATCGGCTAATACGACGATTTCACTCGGACCAGCGATGCTGTCTATGTCCACAGCACCGAATACTGTGCGCTTCGCCAGCGCCACGTAGATGTTGCCTGGTCCGCATATTTTATCAACCGGCGTGATCGATTCCGTGCCATAAGCCAGCGCGGCTATCGCCTGTGCGCCACCGACCCGATACATCTCTTTGACGCCTGCTTCTGCAGCGGCAACAAGTATGTAAGGATCAATGCCTGCTTTGCCACCCGTTGCCGGCGGCGTAACCATTACAATCTCCGGTACGCCAGCTACCTGTGCCGGAATAACATTCATCAGCACGGACGATGGGTAGGCCGCCTTGCCTCCGGGCACGTATACGCCAACCCGCTTCAGCGGGCGCATGACTTGCCCGAGCAGCGTCCCGTCCGGCTGCAGATCCATCCACGAGGTACGCATCTGCTTCTCGTGGAATGACCTCACGTTAACGGCAGCCTCACGGATAGCCGTTAGAAAATCGGCGTCAACCTTATCATACGCCGCTTCAATTTCCTGCTGCGTTACCCGAAGGGATGACGCAGTCAGCTCCACGCGATCATGCTCTGCTGTATAGCGCAGCAGCGCTGCATCCCCTTCTGTCCGCACAGCCTCTACGATGCTGCGGACCGCTTCATTCTGCTGCGGTGTTCCATACTCCACCTCACGCTTCAACCCGAACTGCTCTGCTCGCATGATACGCATAGGTTCATCTCTCCTTTTTAACGTGCTCCAGCCCCGCCGATCTTCTATAGCTCGATTAGACCTTTATGCCAATCTTCTCTTGCAGTCGATCACATAGGCTTTGAATCGCCTCATTCTTCATTCTATAGCTAACCCGATTGGCGATAAGTCGACTCGTAATACCGAAGATCGATTCCATCTCAACGAGTCCGTTCTCACGAAGGGTCTGTCCTGTCTCTACCATATCTACGATACGGTCCGCCAGTCCGATCAATGGAGCAAGCTCGATTGATCCGTTCAGCTTAATAACCTCAACCTGCTGGCCAAGCTCACGAAAATATTGCGAGGCGACATTTGGATACTTCGTCGCTACCCGCGGGTTAATGACTGGCTTCCAGTCCGCTAAGCCTATCACTGACATCCGGCATTTGGCAATGCCGAGATCAAGCAGCTCGTAGACATCCTTATTCTCTTCCATCAGGACGTCCTTGCCTACGATTCCAATATCAGCTACCCCATATTCAACATAGGTTGGAACGTCCACTGGCTTCGCCATGATGAATTCCATTCCCATCTCAGGCAGCTCAATAAGCAGTTTTCTCGTATCGTCAAAGTCGCTCGGAATAGGCAAGCCCGCTTCACGGAACAGCTTCGAGGCTTGCTTATAGATGCGGCCCTTTGGCATTGCTACCTTCAATATTTCTTTCCCATTTGCTCCGTTCATCGCTCGCTGCCTCCAATCGTCCGTTCAACGCCGCTGATGTACGGCATAAAGCTTGTATATTCTTTTCCTTTATAATTGAATCTTCCTATCAAGGAAGGGATTAGATGAGCCTGATCCATCCGTTCTGTAATAACGGTCATGCCTTGCTCACGCAGCTGCTGTGCAGCAGCAAGCGCCTCAATGCGGCCTTCGCTGTCATAACCGATCAATACGCTCTCCTTGCCCGCTTCCTCATCCTGATCGCCTACCAGCTCCAGTATACGAGTCGTCTTCAAGGCAAAGCCTGTCGCTGGCGCTGGTCGACCGAATTGGCTAAGCAGATTATCATATCTGCCGCCGCTGACAACCGGGAAGCCCAGATCAGCAGCATAGCCTTCGAAAGTCATCCCCGTATAATAAGAGAAATCGCCGATCATTGTGAGATCAATAAGTACATGCTCGCATACGCCATAGGCTTTCAGGACATCCCAGATCTCGCATAAATGTCGGATCGAAGCCTGTGCGGTTTCGTCTGCCGTTAAATTCAGAGCCTGATTACAGATTTCCTGACCGCCACGAAGCCGCAGAATCCCTTCCAGCTCATGCTGAACGGGCTCCTCCAGAGACAATGCCCGCAGCTCCTCGCGATATCCCACATAATCCCGGCCAAGCAGACAAGCCTTCAGCTTCTCTTGCGCTTCTGTACGTCCCGCCAACGTCTCTTCGAATAAACCATTCAGGAAGCCGACATGACCGATTGCAATCTTGAATCGATTAACGCCTGCAGCCTTCAAGGAAGCAATTGCAAGAGCTACAACCTCCGCATCTGCTTCAGCAGATGCATCCCCGACAAGCTCTACCCCTGTCTGGAAAAACTCTGCTTCTCTTCCCGACTCTTCTTCAATAGAGCGGAACACATTCGCATGATAAGACAAGCGAATAGGGAATGGCTGCTCCTTAAGCAGGGAAGAAACGACGCGAGCAATCGGTGCCGTTAAATCGGAGCGAAGCACAAGGGTCGTACCGCGATTATTGAGCAGCTTGAACAGCTTATGATCAGACGTTGAGCTGGCTACACCCACTGTATCGTAATATTCCATCGTTGGGGTAATAATCTGCTCATAGCCCCAACCATCCATACAAGCAAGAACCTCACGTTCAATATAGCGCAGCTTGGATACAGCTCTTGGGAGATAATCTTTCAAGCCTATTGGCTTCTCGAATACTTTAGGTTTGGACATATATATTCACCTTCATAACTTTAGTATATTAAAGTGCTACCATGTTACCATACTAACAAAATAAAGTGTTTAGTCGTAATATTAGCATGAAGCAACCTCTCCGTCAAGATCAGCAGCCTATATTCTGCCATTGCCGAATCTCTGCTAACAGCACCAATTAACTTGCTCCTAATAAGAACACCTCATTCATTGTAGATGCAATAGCATCACAATCCATGAGGTGTTCACTATTCATTACTAAAGCGTTGTATCCTTCTTCCGAGCAATCTCCCGTATCGGATTGCCTCCTACGAAGGCGTGAGCGGGAACATCTTTGTGAACGACAGAGCCTGCGGCAATGACGGCATGATCGCCAATCGTGACGCCAGGCAGAATGGTCGTATTCGCTCCGATCATAACATTGGAGCCAATGCGAACCTGCCCAAGCCGATATTCGCGAATCAAATACTCATGCGTCAATATCGTTGTATTATATCCGATAATGGTATTGTCGCCGACCTCAATCCGTTCAGGAAAGAAGACATCCACCATAACCATTAAGGCAAATGCAGTATGCTGCCCCACCTTCATACCGAGAATCCGACGATAGATCCAGTTTTTCAGGGGAAGAATCGGACAATAGCGGGCAAACTGGATGGCGATGAAATTACGCACCGATTTGAATCGGCTGACCGTTGAGTAGACTTGCCATAATGCATTAGGCCCTTCCACCGGATAGCGTTCAACGTTCCGCAATCGTCTCCCGCTCCATTCCCGCGAAGGCATAGAGCTCCCGCATATCCTCTATAATATGACGCGCTCCGATCTCCTTGAGCACTTCTCCACCCTTGAGTGACCAAGCGACGCCCACAGAGATCGCGCCCGCTGCTTCTGCCGATAGAATGTCCACCGTACTGTCCCCTACCATAATGGTCGTTGCTGGATCAGCACCAAGCTGCTCCATTGCCATAAGCACCGGCTCTGGATGCGGCTTCGCGTGGGTTACATCATCTATCGTCACGATCGCATCAATATAATCGTATAGACCGACATACTTCAGGCCCTTTTCTGTGGTGAGGCGCATCTTCGTAGTTACGACACCGATCTGAATTCCTTCTGCATGCAGGCGAGCAATAACCTCATTTACAAAAGGAAACGGCTTGACCAGCTCGTCATGTAGGCGCAGATTGACTGCCCGATAGGCCGCGACGAGGTCAGATACCTCCTCCAGACCAGAGAAGTGCTTCATCTGGTCATGAAGCGTCAGCCCCATTCTTGGAATAATATGCTCTCTGGAGAAGTCTGCTTGCGCTATTCCATCTAGTGATTCGAGAAAGGAACGAATGATAAGCTCATTCGTATCCATAATTGTGCCATCCAGATCGAACAGCATTGTACGTATATTGCTTGTCATGATCTCACCACTCACTTCTTATCGGTTTTCTTGCTCTCTGCTGCATTCTTATCTGTGAGCACCGCTGCGGAAGAAGATGCCGCAACCGTCTCTTTAGTCGATACAATCGGGTCAGAATAATGCGCAGAAGCTGCGCCAGTCACTCGACGAACGATGACAAATATGATGGCCCCAACAATGAGGAATAGGCCAATCAGCTGTGAAATTCGTATATTGCCATACATCGGATCCAAGTATCCTTGCTCGAATACAGCCGACATCGGCGACCATAAGAAGTTCATGAACGATTCAAGCCAAGCCGGACCAGAGAACGCCAGACTATCCGTGCGTAACGCCTCGATAAAGAAGCGGCCGATGGAATACCAGATGAAATAGGCTGCAACCAGCTCACCTGCACGAAGGAATCTTTGACGGCGCAGGATGAACAAAATGCCTAGACCGACTAGGCTCCATAACGATTCATACAAAAAGGTCGGGTGACGATAGGCCCATTCACCATCCGCTAGAATATACATCTGATTCACGATGAAATTCGGCAAGTGAAGCGTATCACGCAGGAAGCTTTCTTCTACTATGCCCCCATAAGCCTCTTGGTTCATGAAGTTGCCCCAGCGTCCGATCATTTGCCCTACAAGCAAGCCGGGTGCACATATATCTACCAATCTCCAGAAGCTGTACCCCTTATGCCTGAAATAGAAATACCCGCATATAAAAGCACCGATCAAAGCGCCATAGATCGCTATGCCGCCTTCCCATATTTTGAACACATTAATAGGATTGTCTTTATAGTCATCCCACTTGAATGCCACGTAATAAATCCTGGCTCCAATAATCGCGGAAGGAACACCTAGAAGCAGAAGATCCATGAAGAAATCTGACTTGATGCCAAATCGTTTGCCTTCTTGTATAACAAGTAATAGACCGACTAGAGCCGCCGTACCTAGAATGATGCCATACCAGTTGACTGACAATTGCCCAATGGAGAATGCCACCGGATTAATCGTTAACAAATTCATCATATGTACTCCTTTTCATGTACTCTCAGATGTCTAATCCATGGGATCAGCCATCTGATTTAACTCTGGTCATCAATCATATTCATCCATATCTTCAGCAATCGTCTCTGTCAGTTTATTCGTGAACTGCAATGCTGCATTGTATCCCATACGCTTCAAGCGGAAATTCATTGCCGCAACCTCAATAATAACTGCCAGATTTCGCCCAGGACGAACAGGAACAGTGACGAGAGGCACATCGGTATCTATAATTCGTGTCTTCTCTTCATCTAGTCCGAGCCGGTCATATTGCTTATCCTGCTGCCAATTCTCCAGCTTGATAACGAGGGTAATCCGCTTCTGCGTCCGTACCGCTCCTGCTCCGAATAAAGTCATAACATTAATAATGCCCAGACCGCGAATTTCGAGCAAATGGCGGATAAGCTCTGGTGCGCTTCCATGCAACTGACTGTCCGAGGTCTGACGAATCTCTACGGCGTCATCCGCTACAAGTCGATGCCCACGCTTCACCAGCTCTAGTGCTGTCTCACTTTTACCAATTCCACTTCCGCCTGTAATCAGCATACCCACTCCATAGACGTCTACGAGAACGCCATGAATGGTTGCCGTTGGAGCCAGCTTTTTCTCCAGAAAGTCCGTAATACGGCTTGATAAAATAGTCGTTGCCACGTTGCTGCGCAATACAGGAATGTTCGTCTTATTTGAATACTCCACCAACTCATAAGGTGCTTCAAGCCCTCTTGTTAGAATAATGCAGGGAGTATCAGGATGACAGAGCTGTTCCAGTCTTCCTTCTCTTTCTTCTTGCGTCAGCGTGCTCAGAAAGGTCACTTCAGTCTTCCCTAATAATTGTACACGCTCATTCGGATGATGCTCGAAATAGCCTGCTAGTTCTAGACCAGGCCGATATAAATCGTCGACCAGAATTAAACGCTTCAATCCATCTTCACCGGAAACAATTTCCAGAGAGAAATGCTGCACAAGCTCGGATACTTTCACTTTTTTAGCCATCGCACGGCCTCCTCTATGACACAAGCTATAGGTTCATATGTAAATCGTTTACTAAGTCTTCAACCTTCATCGTAAAGGAAAAAAGCGCCGAACGCAACGTTTCGCCTCTGCTCAGCGCCAAATGACTATTTGATTCTGCTGCCCCCTATAAAAACCCCTATAAAAAAGGCTGCCCCCCAGTCGGGAGACAGCCTTGGTATAAGTGCTTGTTATAGAATTAGTTAGTGAAAATGTTCAGCTCGGACGCTTTGTCGAACAAATGAACTTTGTTCATGTCCAGAGCAAGCTTAACCGTTTGACCATCACGAAGTGCGGAACGGCCGTCTACACGAGCGATAACGGAATCTGTGCCAATACCATTGAGGTACAGGTACATTTCGTGACCGAGGTTCTCAGCAACATCGATATGTGCAGTAACGATTGTGTTAGGGGAAGCTTCCAGGAATACTGGCTCTTCATGAAGATCCTCTGGACGAATACCCAGAACCACTTCTTTACCTACATAACCTTTAGAACGCAATACTGCTGCTTTGCCTTCAGGGATAGCAACATCAACGCCAGCTGCCTTGAACTTAAGTGTACCGCCTTGCTCAGTTACAGATCCAGTGATGAAGTTCATCGAAGGAGCTCCGATAAATCCAGCTACGAAAATGTTAAGCGGGTTGTTGTACAATTGTTCAGGAGTATCTGTTTGTTGAATGAAGCCATCTTTCATAACAACGATACGGTCGCCCATTGTCATTGCTTCGATTTGGTCATGCGTTACGTAGATTGTTGTTGTTTCAAGACGTTTAGTCAATTTGCTGATTTCAGCACGCATTTGACCACGAAGTTTAGCATCCAAGTTGGAAAGCGGCTCATCCATCAAGAATACTTGCGGCTCACGAACGATTGCGCGTCCCAAAGCGACACGTTGACGTTGACCACCGGACAATGCTTTTGGTTTACGATCAAGCAAATGCTCTATATCAAGAATTTTAGCGGCTTCACGAACACGTTTGTCGATATCCGCTTTTTTGAATTTGCGAAGTTTAAGGCCGAAGGCCATGTTTTGATATACGTTCATATGCGGGTACAAAGCGTAGGATTGGAATACCATCGCGATGTCACGATCTTTCGGTGCTACGTCATTAACAAGACGGTCGCCGATGAACAATTTTCCTTCAGAAATATCCTCAAGACCTGCGATCATACGAAGAGTAGTCGATTTACCACAACCGGAAGGACCTACCAATACTAGAAACTCTTTGTCTTTAATATCAAGATTAACGTCAGTAACCGATGCCTTATCGGTACCCGGATATTTTTTGTAAATGCCTTCTAAACGTACGCCTGCCATGTGATTTCCCCCTAAAAGAAATTTCGTTATACGTCTATCTTATCCCACACACAGGCACATGACTATGCACAAACTTTACAAAAAAACTAATTCCTTTTCGTAACTTTGTACAATAGTAATATGATTTTGACTAATACTGCATCGCGAAACTGCCTGACATCTAATCTCGTTTCCTGTTTTAGCTTATCTAAGCGATATAAAAGAGTATTCCGATGAATATACAGTTTTTTCGCTGTTTCACTTACATTACAGTCAAGAGCGAAGAAAGTTTCCAGTGTTGCCAGCATTTCGGATTCAACGAATAACTCGGTACGCTTAAGCGCATGCTCCAAATAACGTGATCGTTGGACTTCAGGAATGGCATTAAGCAATCTCTCAAGTTGCAGCATCCACGGCAGATGAATATTTGTTCCTACATGGAATTTACGACCCAGATTAATCGTCTCTCGCAGCAAGATGGTCGTTTCTACGATTTCTTTAGCAGGGCTAGCCGGATGGGCGACAGCAAGATGGCACTCTCCGATCCATTCACTAGCTAGCATCTCATGAAGACCATGGCAAATAGAAGCCAGGCTGTCCTCCATTGACTCATCGTCATCCTCATCGAGCAGCTCAGAATCAGCCTCTTTTAATAAAGAGACCGGTCCCCAGATAATCCACTCCTGGTTTTTCAATGGGATGAGCAGCACCTCTTCTGCCAAGAAGGAGCGCAGCAGCTTTTCGAGCTCTATATAGGTAGCTTGCTTCGTATTCGAATACTCGGTTACAAGAAGGAATGGAATCATATCAACAAATAACCGTCCGCCTGCCGTAAGATGATCCGGAATGGAATAGGAAGGCTCATCGGAATCAAGCTGCTTCAATATCCATTCGCTCAGCTTATGCGCCATTTCCTCGCTTTCGGTTAGTACGGCTGTCTTTTTTGCATTACGTCTGGAATAATTCCATTGCAACGTCCAGCTGATCAATTCCGTTTCTTTGGGCTTCAGGCCTGCGCCCTGTATTTCCAATACTTCAATCTCATTGTCTATATGCCTTGCAACGATCCATGTCGTTCCATTGCGTTCAATGCGAGTACCTTCCAAGAACGGGTCCTGTCCAGACTCATCATTCTGGATAATCTCGCTTTGCTTGACTAGCTCGTCCCACTCAGACAGTTGCATCGTTATAAATTGAACTGGACAGTTTAAAATGTGCTGTAGTGGACTTAACCATTCTGTCGTGCTCATTTTGCATCTATCTCCAATCTCCAGCGACATGATCAACCGTTATTTTCCGTCATTGTATCATAAACACTCTTTCAATTCAGCCCATTACAATTAAAAGAAGAATAGACAGCAACGAAAATAGTGCCGCAATGAGATACAGGAAGGACACCGTCTGGACCTGAGTAAGTCCCCACTTCATAAGTGCATGGTGAGTATGGAGCTTATCTGCATGATGCAGTCCCTTGCCGGTAGCCAATCTGCGCAGCATCACAATAGCTGTATCAAGAATAGGCAGCCCCAAAGCTAATAAAGGAACAAGTATCGTAATAAAGGTCGCTTTTTTGAATGCGCCATCGACTGCAATAACCGCCAGCGTATAACCAAGAAAGGTAGCCCCTGCGTCTCCCATGAAGATTCGTGCCGGATGAAAGTTAAATCTCAGAAAACCAAGGCAGCTCCCACCAATTATAGCCGCCAGAATAGCCGTTTCCATTTGTCCTTTAATGAGTGCCGCAGTAAGCAGCGTAAGGGCTGACAATGAACATATACCCGAAGCTAACCCATCTACTCCATCAATGAAGTTGATCATATTGATTAAAGCGAACACCCATAATGTTGTTCCGATCCAAGAGATCCAGTAAGGAAAGGAGTGGAACAGGCCAGATGCAGGATTAGTAACGCCAATGATCTGTATATCAAATAACAACGGCAGGCTCGCTACAAGCATATATAGAATTACTCTAGGCCAGACAGCGAAATCCTTGCCCTTTGTCTTATAAGCATCATCGACCAGACCGATCGCAACAAGCAGGCCTCCACCTACGCTAACCGTCAGCGTTAAAGCTGTTATCCCTACAAAAGTGAACATGGTTATAATAGTCGCGGCATAAATAGCCGGCCCTCCTAGAAGGGGAATGGGTTTATTATGTATTTTACGCGCATTTGGACGATCTACGAACCCATACCTCAACGCAATTTTTTGTAAAAGCGGAATACATACATACACAATGATTACACTCATAATAGCCGCTAGTCCATACACCATAATGCAGCCAACCTCTCTGTAGAGAAATTATGATCAACAGTTCACATTGTTCCCTGGAACCGTTAAAATGATGAGAGAGAATCATAATTAATAAATTGACGGCGAATGTGCTTTTTGATAGGATTGAATCCATACTTAAAACATCGGGATTATAAGAAAATGATTATATGAGGAGTGAAGACAAATGTCCAAGGTAGTTATTATTTCAGGCAGTCCTAACCCAGGCTCTCGTCTAGAGGGCATTACGAATTATGTAGAAGGAAAGCTAACTGCACAGTCTATTTCTTATCATCATATTCAAGTAGCATCTTTGCCTGCTGAAGATCTGATTCATGCTAGATTCGATAGCCCCGCAATCGTAGAAGCAGCGGCCTTAGTGGATGCAGCCGATATCGTCATTATCGCAAGCCCTGTATATAAGGCATCCTTTACAGGCGTACTCAAAACCTTCCTTGATCTGCTTCCACAAAAAGGTCTGAGCGGCAAGTTTGTAACCCCGCTATTCATTGGAGGCACGATCGCTCATTTACTTGCCATTGATTATTCTTTGAAGCCCATATTATCTTCTCTTAATGCAAGAAACTTCGGCAGCAGTGTCTACGCTATTGATTCACAGATCGCCCGTGTCGACGCTGGAGCATTTGAGCTTGTTGATGAATTGACAGAAAGACTAGACAATGTAGTTGCTGAAATCTCTGATGAGCTGGCAAAACGAAGCTAAAGAAATGACACCACAAAAAACTCGGAATCCATATTTGGACTCCGAGTTTTTTGTGTGCGTTTGGCATGTATATAGATAAAAAGGCATAAAAAAACCGCAAACCGAAGTCTGCGGATTATCATTCGAGAACTGGTGAGCCATGAAGGACTCGAACCTTCGACACCCTGATTAAAAGTCAGGTGCTCTACCAACTGAGCTAATGGCTCTCAAAGATGTAAGTGGTGGAGGGCGATGGATTCGAACCACCGAACCCGAAGGAGCAGATTTACAGTCTGCCGTGTTTAGCCACTTCACTAGCCCTCCACAAGCTAAATGGTGGCTCGGGACGGAATCGAACCGCCGACACGAGGATTTTCAGTCCTCTGCTCTACCGACTGAGCTACCGAGCCTTAATGTTTAAATGCCATAAAAAATGGCGGAGCTGACGGGATTCGAACCCGCGGTCTCCTGCGTGACAGGCAGGCATGTTAGGCCTCTACACCACAGCTCCATAATTGGTTGCGAAGACAGGATTTGAAC
>NZ_JBXENX010000022.1:0-23615 GCF_059383895.1 Paenibacillus sp. J22P59 | reverse complement strand
GGTGGAAGCGCAGCAATGCGTGCAGCTGACGAATACTAATCGGTCGAGGGCTTATCCTACTATGGTTTACTCGTAGAGTAGACCAACACATCGAAGCTTAAAGGACTTCAATTCTTTCGCATCCAGTTTTCAGGGTAGCAATACCTGATGGATTTATCGTTGTTTTTTTCTGAAGGAATTCAGGGAGGTATTCAGCGAAAAATCATTTATATGAGATTAACACCCACATTGGTGGGTTTTGTTTTGTCTATGGCGGTTGTGGCGAAGTGGTTAACGCATCGGTTTGTGGATCCGACATTCGGGGGTTCAATTCCCCTCAATCGCCCCATTCTTTGTTGGGGATTAGCCAAGCGGTAAGGCAACGGACTTTGACTCCGTCATTCTCAGGTTCGATCCCTGAATCCCCAGCCATTGTATGCGGAAGTGGCTCAGCGGTAGAGCATCGCCTTGCCAAGGCGAGGGTCGCGGGTTCGATTCCCGTCTTCCGCTCCATACATGACATTTAAAGCCTTGCTGTTGCAAGGCTTTTTTTATATTAACATTCTGATAAGCGTGGGCAGTGAAAGCTGCCGACGCTTATTTGCTATTCACAATATCTTTGTAATTCCTTAATGTCTGCTTTACATTCCCGCCTTACAGTAAGATGGAGGAAATAAGGCTCTATTTAGTTGAATAAATATAATGCATCTAATAAGTAAGGAGAGGGTTTTTGTTGAATAAGCACATGAAGAGAATGCTGTCATTAGTTATAGCCGTAGAGCTTACTGCCAGTACGGTTATGGGAGGTGCAGGCCTTCCGGCGACTGCCGCTCCGTCGTCCCTGGCTGGAACTCCTTACAACGCTTTGAATCAATATGATGCATCGGTGCCTCATATTATCATTAATCAAGTCTATGGCGGAGGTTTAACTGCTGATTCCGGTAGTATTAACTCTCATGGATTTATTGAGCTGTACAACCCTTTAAATTATGATGTGAGCTTGACGGGGTGGTCGCTGCAATATGCAGATCGAGGCTCTAAGAAGGAGATAGGCCCAACTCTCGGCTGGCATAAGCTTGACCTATCGGGCACGATTAAAGCCCATTCTTCCTTTTTAATTGCAGGTGAAGCAACGACTTCGGCGAGCCCAGTCATCGACTTATTCAATAAAGCGGATCAATTCTGGGATGGACAATTCATTAATAATAAGGGACTTAAGGTTGTACTGATGAGCAATCAGAATAAGCTGCCTGATGAGATAAAGAATCCCTACTTACTAAAGCCAGAGGGTTATGTGGATATGGTGGGAACCGGCAGCAATGACAATGGCAGCGATATTGATGGCTATGAAACGGATTATCCGACAGGGTCAACAGGGGGAACCTCTAAGAAAAAAGCCATTCGACGTGTTGGCTTCGCCGATACGGATAATAACAAGACAGATTTTGAGCAATTGGATTATGAGACGGCAAGTGTAGATAGACTAGCAGCTGTAAAACCGCGAAGCAGTGCAGATGGCGCATGGGGTGTATTAGCTCCTCCGCTTGTCATCAGTACGGCAAGCTTGGCGGATGCAAGTATAGGCTTGCCTTATACGGTGAGCATTGCGGCCGAAGGCGGAACACCTCCATATGCTTATCGTGCAACAGGACTTCCTGTTGGCCTTAACCTTGAAGAAACGACGGGGGTTCTTAACGGAGTACCCGCTGTGTCTGGAGAATCTATATTTGAGGTTACAGTTACGGATAGTGCTTATACGCCTGTAAGCGCGAAGAAGTCTTATTCGTTAAAGGTTAAACCTGAGGAAGAGAAGATAGCAGATACGATCCACATCTCAAAAATAGGGGAATATTCAGTTGGCAAGACAAGCAGTGATGGCGGTGTTGCCGAAATCGTGAAATACAATAAAGATAATGGGAAATTTTATTTGGTAAATGGCGCGGGCGATCCACCTAGCCTGGATATTGTCAGCATAGGCAATGGAACGGGGACATTAAGCAAGGAAAAGACCATTCTAATTAAGCCGCTTGCGGAAACAGAGGGTTTCCTTTATGGCGATTTGACTAGTGTCGATGTTAATACTGTAACCAAAAAAATCTCTGTAGCCGTTCAGGAGAAGGATGCGACCAAGCAAGGCAAGGTACTAGTGCTGGATTATGAGGGCAACTTAATCAAGGCTTATCCAGCAGGCGTTCAGCCAGATATGATTAAATCAACGGCAGATGGGACTTACATTCTCACAGCCGACGAAGCCGAGCCGCGTATCCAAGGAGAAGACCCGCAAGGGAGCATAACGATTATTAATACAGTAACGCAATCCGTTCAGCATGTGTTATTCGATGATCCGTCCGTTATTGAGGATGACGTTCATATCCGAGGCATATCGAATGCAGATGGGAAAATTACAGGAAGCGGTACGAAGGCGGATGCCATATTTGATCTGGAGCCGGAGTATATTACGCTGTCGGAAGATCAGGCAACCGCTTATGTGGCCTTACAAGAAAATAATGCAATAGCCACCGTTAATATTGCCGCAGGTCAAATAACAGCGGTGAAGGGATTGGGTCTGAAAGATTACAATGACCCGCTTCATGCACTTGATCTCCAGAAGGATAATACAATTAAGCTGGAGAACGTACCTTTCTTTGGCATGTATATGCCTGATGGGCTTACCTCTCACACAATCAATGGCAAGACCTATCTGTTCACGGCGAATGAAGGAGACGTAACGGAGTGGCCGGGTAGGGAAAATGGCACGACTATTGGGAAAATCAAAGGTAAGCTTGACCCATCCTCTGAGCTCTATGCCTATCTGCAGAACACCAAGCAATATGATGGAGTTGAGGTTGCCAGCGATATGGGGCAGGACGGCATTTATTTGTATGGCGGACGCTCCTTCTCCATCTGGGAGGCAGATACGATGGATCAGGTGTATGATAGCGGAAGTGATTTCGAGCGAATTACTTCACAGCGCTTGCCTGAATACTTCAACACCAGCAATAGCAAATTTGCGATGGATGACCGAAGTGGCAAGAAGGGACCTGAGCCAGAAGACATTAAGGTAGGGCAGGTTGGCAGCAGGCTATTGGCATTCGTAGGACTTGAGCGAATTGGCGGCATTATGACGTATGATGTGACTGATCCTATGAATTCAAGCTTTGTGAATTATACGAATACGCGTCAATTCAAGGATAGCTTGGGCAAGGTCAATCTGGATACAGACACAGCACCGGAAGGTCTGGAGTTCATTCCTGCATCGATCAGCCCGACTGGCCAGCCGTTGCTGCTCGTTGCCTATGAAGTCGGCGGCAAAGTAGGGGTATATCAGTTGGATGTGACGAAGGTGACTTTGGATCGCAACAGCTTATCCATTACGAGAGGCGATCTTCCTGTGAAGCTGAACGCAGCTGTGACAACGCTAGAGAAATCGGCGCTCACATGGAGCTCCTCCAATCCAAACGTTGCAACAGTCGATTCATCGGGCTATGTAACAGCGGTCTCTGAAGGAAACGCGACGATAAGTGTTACAAGTGCTGATGGATATGGACAGGATGAGGCAACAGTAACGGTACTGTCTCCAAGTGGAGGGAGTACAGGCTCCAATGGAGGAAGTGCGGGGACAACTACACCTATAGCTCCACCTGCCTTCACCATTGTAACTAGCGGTAGCAAGACAACGGCCTTGATGGAGCTTGCTGCCGAGGGGAATTCATTAGGGCAAAGCTCCTTTACAATAAAGGCTAATCAGTGGAACAAAGCGTTGGAGGCACTCCATCAATCGGGGGCAGGCCAACTGAAAGGAATATCCCTTAAGCTGACAACAAATAGCCAGCAGCAGGCAGTGACCTTGCGGTTGGAGAAAGGAATATTGGGAGCGGCAGATCTCGAAACGATATCCTTGCTTGCCTTGCAGGTGAATGGAGGAGCAAGCTTGTCTTTTGATAAAAAAGCGTTGGCGGCGATTGCCTCCGCAGGGGCACAAAGTGACATACTAATTACAATTCATAGCTCTGAGGGCGATGCAGCTGTTCCGAGCACAGTTAATCAGGCAACGAAGGGCAAATGGATTGCAGCAATCGGCAATCGTACTGTCATGGAAGTGAAAATTGCAGTTGGAGGATCAGAATTAACGAGCCTGCAAGGAGGGACGGCTCTGCTGCAGTGGCCGTACCAGCCAAGAGCAGGCGAAGATCCTAACGCAATCGTTATGTATACGATAACCAGCGATGGAGAGCTGGGAATCTTGCCGTATAGCGGATATGATGCAGCCTCGGGAATGATCAGATGCCAGATCAATTATTTGTCCAGCTATGGGACCGGTTATAACAAAGTTGATTTTCAGGATACGGAGCGCAGCTTTGCTAAGAATGCCATTACCTATTTGGCAGCCCGCGACATCATTGGCGGCACTGGCAAAGGGTTGTATGAGCCAAAGTCTACGATGACAAGGGCTGATTTTACACTAATTCTTGCTCGTATTGCTGGCGTTGATCTAGATGCGTATAATCATTCAAGCTTCTCGGATGTACAATCTGCTGATTATTACGCTAAGGCAGTGGGATGGGCTGTCCAGCAGAACATCGTTGGAGGTGTTGGGGACAATCGGTTCGAGCCAGAGGCGAGCATTACGAGAGAGCAGCTTGCTGCAATGCTTGTACGGTTCACAGCAGCTATAGGCTACGAGCTGGAAGCGGACCGATCGGCTCAGCCATTCGCGGACCAGTCTTCGATCGGGAGCTTTGCCAGTGATGCTGTTACTCTGATTCAGCGGGCAGGAATTATACAAGGAATAACTTATAGCAACAAACCAGGTATTTATTTCGCTCCGAAGCAGACGGCTACGCGAGAAGAAACGGCTCAAATGCTCGCTAAGCTGGTCGAACTGATGAATGCTAAATTGAATTAATAAAGTAAAGCCTGCAGCTTCCCCCTTCTGTTCACATGAACAAAAGTTGGGAGGCTGCAGGCTTTTTCAGTAGGATTAAGGCAGGCTGCTATTATCGCGATAACGAAGAGGAATTCGCAGTATATTTGTTGCGATAAATGAAATATACCGCTATCGTACCAAGAATTAAGATAATAGTGGAAATATAGCTGCCCTCAGCTCCGAATGCGCCGCCTGATAGAAGCGTTGGGCCATTGTCCGTTGCTCTCAATACCGAGGGAACAGGGTCTGTTCCTGACACATTGAAGCCATAAATATAGCCTTGGAACAGATTCCACGTTAGATGCAAGCCTATTGGCCACCACAGCCCACCTGTGATTTCTCTGGCAAGAGCCATAATTAAGCCAGCCAAAAAAATATTGAGTATAGGGAAGGGAGAATCGAGTATGCTCGGATTGCCCAAATGCAATAAGGAGAATAGGATCGAGCTCACAATCATCGCTGTTATGGAGCCATAATGATAACGAACAAGGCCCTGCACGTAGCCACGCGAGAAGATTTCCTCGGATATCGCCACAGCGGTGAACAATAGAATGCCCTCCAGCAACGAGAGAATTAAGGTACTATTCCACGTCGAGGATTCCCAGCTAACGCCGCCAAGCGCCCAGATGATAACCGAGGAAGCGGAGATCAGCAGAATTCCTGCGAGAAGGCCCTGTATGGCATAGCGTACGGCATGTGGCTGCTTGAGTCCGAGATCCCAACCTTTTTTCCGTTCAAACCAAGTATACATCGCTAATGAGACTAGAATGAAGCCACCGATTTGGCAGTATAAAAGAGACTTGCTTTCAGACATTGCGATAATATCAAGTGTATTGCCATTCATTAGTACGAACAGCATATAACCGATTACTGCAACAACGACGATAATCATCACTATTGCATAGCTCATTATTATTTTTCCAGCTGTACTGAAAAAAGTTTTAATGCCAGTCACCTTCTTTTCTGAATATAGTCGTGCTTATGTAAGTAATGTCCACATTGGCTAAGTTAGAATAGGACATTTGTCTTTCTTTTGTCAACAGTAATGTAGAAATTTGTCATACAGTAATGAAAGTAATTGATTTATGCACTTGAAGGTAGAACATGAGAAATCCATTGTTGTCTTCTTTGTTTGAGTTATTCGAACCATATGTTCATATTATTCAATTTTACAAAACATTCCTCGCGATTTTACAATAGATTGTAAGGTATCGTTGAGGAAGAGGATACCATAGAAGGGGGAATTATGATGACAAGCTTGATAATAACTCGGGGCAATCTAGCGGTTGCTCATTGTGCCTTTACGTTCGATGACGGTCCTATGCGAATTCCTATTGAGGCATGGTTGGATGCTTTGGAGCAAGGAGGGGCGCGTGGGACATTTTTTATGACGGGCGAGTGGTTCGATCGCTACCCGGCAAAAGCGAGAGAAATGCTTGCCAGAGGCCATGAGCTGACAACGCATACCTACCATCACCGCAGAATGGAGGATGTGACCAAAGCTGTATTCTTAGAAGAGCTGAAGCTGGCTGAGCTTGCTTATCAAGAAGCAACGGGAAGGCCGGTTCCAACCTTCATGCGTTTTCCTTACGCCTCTTATCGGGAGGAGAATTTGGAATGGCTCCGGGAGTGGAGCTATCTGGTTATCGAAGGGGAGGATACGATCGACTGGTCGGGACCTCCAAGCGGGGAGCTTGTGGATCGGGTGATACCTAAGCTGGTCAATGGATCGATTCTAATCTTTCATGCCAATGAAATCGCCAAAGAGACACCGCAGGCTGTTAAATCGCTTGTACACCATGCTCACGCCAAAGGTCTTGCCATAGTTCCCGTATCCGAATTGCTATATGCTGATGGCATCTCAACTGGCGAACGCAACTGGCAAGTCCGGTTCAAACCAACTCCCCAAGGTTCTTTTGTTAGTGAACAGTGGAAGCCTGTAGCTGGGGAAGATGAATTGCAAAAGCTGGCGGCCGATTCACTTGAATGGGGGAGCCTGAAAGCCCCGGCAGGATTTGATGCTTATAAAAAATGGCTGCAAGCCCTCACCATGCAGGTCAATTCGGATGGCGAAACGTATTTTGTCGCCCGCAGCTTTGCCGAGCAGCACTGGGCATACGTGTGTGCTTCGGTTCGCGGCGGTTCGCTGGTGCTGGAGGACTTCGCGACGAAGGAGCCCCATGCGGATGCCTTAGTTTATATCTTGCAATGGGCAGCTCACGAGGCATCAACCTTGGGTTGCGAGTGGATTACCAGCACACAGGACATGCGCCGTATTCTTAAGCTATGTGAACAGATGGGCATCGAAGCGGAGATTGTTGTGCAAGATGTCGGATGACCATCTTATTATAGTCCGCGATTCTCGCGGATTTTTTATTCTAGGGGATAATGTTCTTGTGAAACTAAAGTGTTTTTTGGTTCATGGATGCCCTGATCGCTTCCATTAAAATCAATGTTGCTTTTCCTAATAAGTTCTTGTCTTTATAAGCAATGCCTATAGTGAGGACAGGATTCAAATCGGCTATAGGTCTTATGACCAAGGAGCCTTCCTGTTCCAGACTGCTGTAAATTGGAACAATCCCTATCCCAAACTCTGCCTTAACCATTTGTTGAATGACAAAGAAGCTTCCAACCTCCATATAGGAGATCAGGCTTCCTCCAGTTGGATAGATTGCCGTGTCCCAAAGCTCTCGATAAGTACAAGTCGGTTCTTTGACTAGAACGGTTAGCCCAGCAAGGTCGCTTACCGTGATGCTATCTTGATCGGCTAATGGGTGATTTATATGTAGCATGACCCCTAATCTTTCCTCAATAAGCGGCTCAAACTCCAGCATGAGCTTCGAAGGTGGGGACGAGCAAACGCCGAATTCCAGTTCGCCGGCCCGAATCCTCTCTGCAATGGATCTGCTGCCGCTTACTTCCATGGTTAGCTCTACTTTCGGTCTAGTCCTGCAAAAGTCAGCCACAACGAGGGCAAGCTGTTGGCTTGCGACGGGCTCAATAGCGGCAAAACGTACCAAGCCGTTATCGCCCACAGCAATATCTGAGACGGTCTGCCTCATGGCTCCGATCGATTTCAGTAGAGCCGAGGACTCATGATAGAGCCATCGGCCAGCTTCGGTTACGATTACTCGTTTTCCGTCACGCACGAATAAAGAAACGCCCAGATCAGCTTCGAGACGCTGAATCTGAAGGGTTACCGTAGAGGGAGCATATTGGAGCTCCTCTGCGGCTTTCAGAAAATATCCTAGGCGCACACAAGCTTCGAAGGTCTTTAAAGCTCGAAGATCCATCTCCATCACCTTTCTTTAAGAAAATCGAACTATTTATTAATATCATTTAATTTTACAAAATAATTCCGGGATTTTACAATAGGGTCAATTTATTATTTTGGAGGTAGATGGGGGGATGGGGACAAAATCCGCATTGAATTGGATTACGCTATGGGCATCGTTATTATTTGTCGTCATACTCGGCTTCTCCCGGCTCTCCTATGGCATGTTCTTGCCTGGGATACAAAGGGTGATCGGGGGGAGCTATGGACAACTTGGCATATTGGGGACAGTCAACTTTATCGGTTATTTGCTCGGGACATTATGTCTTTCTCCTCTGATCTCGCGGTTCCCACAACGCAAGCCTATCATTAATCGGATGGCATGCTTATTGCTCGGATTGACGTTAATCGGCTCAGCATGCAGTGAGCATTTCCTCCAGCTTGGTCTTTGGCGGTTCGCCATTGGCTTGTTATCGGCATGCGCTACAGTGTTAGTCCTGTCTATCGCTATGGATGCCGTTCGACCGGAGGAACGAGGAGTGGCATCGGGTCTAATATGGCTGGGGGGATCTGCCGGTATTCTAATGACGGGTTTATTCGCTCCCTTGACCATAGATCCTTCATACATTCAGGGGTGGCGATATGCTTGGGTGGCCATGGGCGTATTCGGAGTAATTGCCGCTTTAGGTTTTGAGTTCGTTACCAGAAAGAGGGGAGCCGAGACAATACCCTCGCAAACCGAATCGAAGCCAGAGGACAATGAAAGCGAAAATGTGTATCGTCTTCTGTTAAATCCGAATAAGCTCTTGTTCTTGATCGCTTCCTATTTCTTCTTTGGATCAGGATACATCATTTATTTCACGTATTTAATTCCGTATCTGGTAAGCAAAGGCATTCCGTCCATTTATGCCGGGTTAATATGGTCTGGAATTGGATTTGCGGGTTTGTTTAACGGATGGATCGGAGGCAAAGCCATTGACCGTTGGCCGAGCGGGTATACGCTTGCGTCGGGGTTAACCATGGGGACGATCGGTGTTAGCGGGGTAATGACCAATAATATGCTATTTACTGTGCTCGGAGCTGCAACGATTGGACTCGTTGCCTTTATTACCCCGCCGCTGATGACGACTGCGCTTCTTCGTCGTCATGTCCCTCACCACGCGTATGCGGCATGTCTCAGCATAGCCACTGCTTTTTTTGCCTCTGGACAGATTATCGGTCCCATCGTTGGAGGAGTGGTGGTCGAACGGTACGGCTTGCAAATTGGCGTGGCATCCAGCGCAATCTTTATGGCGATTGCCGCTGCGTTGGCTGGTTTGTATGGAAAACAGCAACGAATGCTTAAGATCGGTGATTTGCCATCAGCGGTTGAACAAAATAATTAGTGTCGTTGGTTCAATAAAACAGCGGCAGCTCAGGACTTAATGTTCACGTCCGCGGCTGCCGCTGCTTCTATTATTGTGTTCAGTCTAACACTGTAGCTGGCAATTATTATTATGACGAGAGTCAGCAAATACTTTTTGCATGTTAACTCTGATTATCTGCCCTTCCAATCGAATGTAATTTCCATAACCCCATCCAATTGCTCGAATCGCTCCATAAGAGGCAAGATATCTAAATTATTTTTAAGACGGATGCTGCAATCTACAGCTATTCTTTTGTAGGAGGTATCATATTTGTCATGACGAGTAACGGAGACGTTATGAATCTCGAAATGATCCTTCTCCAGAATGTTTCTCAAGCTTTGCAGATTGAGTACATCCTCTTTGACTGAAATTTGCATCGTTCCGTCTACGCTTGTCATGACATATTTATTTTCCAGTCTTCGTGTAATAACGGTGCAGGCAACGACGATAACCGTGGTAGCCACAGCCGGAACGTAGAAGCCAGCTCCGACACTTAAGCCAATGCCTGCGACAACCCACAGCATAGCCGCTGTCGTAAGACCGGATACGTGATTGGAACGGCGCATGATCGCACCCGCTCCGAGAAAACCGATACCGCTAACGACCTGGGCTGACAGCCGCGCTGGATCGAAGCGTGCATTGGGATGATCAATAAGGTCACCGAAGCCGTAAATTGAGGTCAGCATAATAAGTGACGATCCTACGGATACGAGCAGATTGGTCTTAAAGCCTGCTTGTTTGTTGCGGAGCTCGCGCTCCCAACCAATTATACCGCCTAGTAGCGCAGCAATAAGCAGTCGGATAATGATAGAGAGCCAGTCAATATGGATGCTTTCCATGAACCTTCACGCCTTTCTTCAACCTAACAAGTTCCTTTATTATCTATGATCTATAAATGTAGCTTGTCATCGTTGCCCTATATTAATTCGCGATTTCATATAAGTCTTGAACGGAGTTTAGTACGTAATTGGGCAAATGGCTTGCCTGTGAGACATCTTCAGGAGTGGAGGCGCCAGTGAGAACAAGAGCGGTATGCATACCGGATACTTTCCCCATATAAATATCCGTCTCCAGACGGTCACCGATCATCAGGCAATCCGCTGCCGTTAAGTTCAGGACATCAAGAGCCACATCCGCCATGTGCTTGGATGGCTTGCCGGCAATATCGCTAATTTTCATGCCTGTTGCTCCTTCAATGGCACCAATGATGCTGCCGCAGTCGGGGACATCACCACCAGGCATCGGGCATGTTCTATCCGGGTTAGTCGCTATGACATGCGCTCCGCCTTTGATTGCTTGATACGCGAAGTTCAAATGATCATAGTGAAAATTGCGATCCCAAGACAGGACAATTACATCGGTCTCAGCTGGTGTAGCAGCGAAGATAATGCCTTCACGCGCCAACTCATCCTTGAAAATCTGTTCACCAATTACATAGGCTTTTTGACCTTGATGATGCTCTTGCAGCAGACTGAGCGTAACAACAACAGGACTCAAGATATCTTCGAGCGTAACAGGTATTCCGAGGCCATTAAGCTTCGTGACATAATTTTGCCTAGAATCAATGGTCTTGTTCGTAAGAAACAGCACCTTCTTATCCTCAGAAAGCAGACGGTTAACGGTCTCAACCGCACCATGGATAGCATATTGTCCCAAATAAATAGTACCGTCCAAGTCGAATATATAACCTTTATAATGCCTCATCTGTTGTTTCCTCCGCATCTTTCTAAATGTCTATTACCCAAGATAGAGCAGGAGAACCACGATAAATCTCTCTAGATAAGAAAGAGTAACGTGGTTCTCCTATTTGTACTAAGTTAAGCTAAAAATTAAGTTAGATTAACGGTCACAGCAATTGAATAATGATCGGAAGGATATCTTCCGTCACGCTGGTTGCGATCTACGATCGTTTCTGTCAGTTCGATGTCTGAGGTGGTGAAAATGTAGTCAATAGGCTCGCCTTGGGTACCGCCTTCAAAATCATGAAAGGTACGGCCCACAGGCTCCTGCAAAAGGGAATAAGCATCCGTAAACGCTTGTTGCAGCGATAAAATTGCGGCATTATCGGGCTCGGCGTTGAAATCTCCCATGAGAAGAACAGGAAGGCTTTCTTCATCCCGGATTTGCTTGATGCGTGCAATGAGCAGCTTCGCACTTTCTTCCCGCGCCTGTTGCCCTAAATGATCGAAATGCGTGTTGAAGACATAGAAGCGGGTTGCGCTTGGGTCCTTCGTTTCGAAGCAGATCCAGGTGCAGAACCGTGGCAAATCACTATCCCAGCTCTTGCTGACTGGAGTGTCTGGCGTCTCGGATAGCCAGAACTGACCTTGCTTAACAGGAATAAGCTCTTCATGCTTGTAATAGATCGCACAGCATTCGTCATATGTTGGGTTACCGCTCTCATAGCCAGCGCGGCCTTCACCAATACGGCTATAGGCAGGCAGCAGTCCGTCCAGGTCATGGAGCATTCCGTATCTGCCTTCTTGTGTTCCGAGTACCGACGGATTCGTTTCTTGGATTAGTTCTGCAACAGTGTGCTTGCGGTAAGGCCAAGCATTATTACCGTCGATTGGCGTATCGACACGCAAATTGAAGGTCATCGCTTTCATACGGATATTCCCCTTGCTAATGTTTTATTTAATGGACCCTTCCGTGAGACCTCCGATAATGTATCTCTGTGTAAAGACATATAGAATCGTAATTGGCGCCATGGAAAGAGTGAAAGCAGCGAATGCCAGACTGTAATCAAAACTAACCTCTGATTTGAAATTATAAATAAATAAAGGCAGTGTCCAGAAATCAGGATGGCGGTTCAGCATAATAAGCGGCAGCTGAAAGTCATTCCACATCCATAGGCTGTTAAGAATGAGAACCGTCGCAATGATAGGAAGCATCAATGGATAGATGATCCGGATAAAGGTCAGCCATACGCCGCAGCCATCAATTTTGGAGGCTTGATCCAGCTCAAGCGGGATGTTCTTGAGAAATCCGACGCAAAGGAATAGACCCTGTGCAAAGGATAAGGTGACATACATAATAATGAGCCCGCTCTGATTAAGCAGATCCATATTGCCCATATGTCTGTAAATAGGCAGCATAACGGCTTGGAACGGTACAAATATGCCCATTAGAATGAGGGTATACACCCACTTGTAATAAGCTTTATTCATATTGCGGGAGATTGCATAGGATACCATCGGAATAGCTATTACCATAATAAGCAGAGCGACTACAGTAATGAAGATAGAGTTCTGGAAGATCTTCCAGAAATGCGCTTTATTAATGACTTGAATGAAATTATCAAGGTACAGGCTGGAGGGTGGGGCGAAGAAGCTTTTGCTCGTCTCCGCTCTTGTCTTCATGGCAATAGCAACCGTCAAGTAGATCGGAGCCAGAATGAATAGCGCACCGATGACAAGGAATGTGTAGCTGAGTATACGAAGAGGCAGTCGCTGGGTCATTGTTGTCCAACCTCCTTCCTTGAAAGCAGCTTAATCTGAATGAACGAAATAAGACCGATTAATAAGAATACATAAATAGCTTCTGCCGTCCCATACCCGAACTTCATCTCACTCATACCATGCTCATAGATGAGGAAGCCTAGCGATTCGGTTGATTTGGATGGTCCGCCATTCGTCATTGCAACGATGTAATCGAACACCGTAAGTCCGCCTTTAATCGCGAGCACCACATTTACGGTAAGCATCGGAATTAAGAAGGGAACCGTTATGGAGAAGAATCGTTGAATAGGAGATGCTCCATCAATAATGGAGGCTTCCTTGAGATCCTTAGGTACACTTGAGAGTCCCGCTATGAAAATAACCATAGGGACAGCAAAGCCTTGCCATATATTCGTTAACGCAACGCCGAAGATGGCGGTATCTTTATTGCCGAGTATATTGCGGGATAACCAATCGATTCCGAGAGCTTCACCGATTGGCGGGAAGAGGGAATAAAAAAACTGATTGAACATCATACCGACTGTAATCATGCTTAATACGGCAGGGAAAAAATAAATCGAACGAAATAGTCCGCGGAGCTTCAAGGATTGACTTAGCAATAATGCAAGTATTAAAGCGATGCCTAGCTTGCCTATGACAATAATTAACGTATACAGAAGGGTGAAGGTAAGACCGTTCATAAACCGTTTGTCTTGCAGAATAGCGATATAGTTTTTCAGGCCGACCCAATCGTAGGTTAAAGAGAAGCCATCCCAGTTCGTCATGCTGTAGTAGAGCCCGATGAAGACAGGAGCTAGGAAGAAGACCGCATAGAGCAATACCGCAGGAATCGTTAATAAGACGAATGTAAAGCCGGGCTTAATGTTTCGTGTGTTCATAATCGACCTCCATCTGACAAAAAAGCGGGAACGCCTTGAGCGCTCAGTGACCAAGGCCTTCCCGTCTTCTTCGCTCTTCGTTATTGATTGAATTTGTTGAAGAAGATGCCATCAAGAGCTTTGAGGTATTGATCGATATCTTTCGTCACGAACATCTCTTGCGTAGCCTTGCCTACTTCAGCATTCGTTCCTGGCGGCCACAGGCGTTCAATTGTCGGATAAACCTTGCCGTCTGTAATGAGCTCTGTTAGCATACTGATCTCAGGCAGCCCAGTTTCGACCTCTTTAATGCCGGATGGATAGCCGCCAACCTCCAAATAAGTCGTTACCGATTCTTTGGAAGACATAAATTCAAGGAATTTTCTAGCTTCAGCTTCATTCTTGCCGCCTGCCGGCATGCCGATTGCTGTATCCACGGATACTTGTGTCTTCAGATCTGCCGGATTGACGGTAGGAAGCGGGAAGAGAGCGAAATTCAGATCAGGATTGGATTCTTTAATTTCTTTAATTGCCCAGATTCCTGCAAACCACATAGCGGCTTTGCCATTCGCGAATTCACGAAGCGCATCCTCGTAGCCTGTTCCCATTAGATCCTTTTGTCCGTATTGGCGGAGATTGAGCAGGGATTCAGCAAAAGGCTTGAAGTCAGCATTGTCGGTAATATGTGCTTTGCCGTTCATGACGTCATCGAGAAATTGCTCAATATTCGGCATCGTTTGCCCCATCTTATAGACCACTTCCTGCCGAATGCCATTGAAGTCTTTATCATGGAAGTAGAATGGAGTAACACCTTCTGCTTTCAGCTTTTCTGCCAGCTGGATGAGCTCGTCATAGGTTGTTGGAGGCTGAAGATTGTATTTCTCGAAAATTTCCTTGTTGTAATAGACGCCCAGTGTTGCGAGCCCGATTGGAACAAGAAAGTTTTTGCCTCCGATTTTACTCAAATCTGCGATAGCAGGCTGAACATTCGCCATTAGCGGGTCATTAGTCAGATCTAACACACGACCCTCCAGAGCCATTTTCTGAAAAACGGAATTATGAGGGTAGTGGGTAAAAGCAGCTGGTGCGTCATCTGTCGATACTCGCATCGTCCATACATTCTCTGGATTCGGGACGTTGTTCTGCTCCACGATGATATTCGGGTTATCCGCTTCAAATTTCTTAATTAACTCATTAACGATTTCCGTTGCCTCTGTTTTCATTTGGAAATACTCAATTTTGACCTTGTTGTCTCCTGCGCCGGCAGTTCCATTTGGTTTATTATTATTGGTTGCGCTTTCAGAATTGCCGCTGGAACAGCCTGCTGCGGTAATCATGCTAAGGCATACTAGAGTGGCGATACCGCCCTTTAACATTCTTTTCTTCATGTACTCAGCTCCCTTTTTGTATTTATGCTTGGTGTATAGGTCTTATTGTAGCAAGGAGCAAGTCGATAAAAATAGGAAAGAACTGACCCTCTGTATAGGATAAAACTGTTCAATAATCGTCTGACGTGCTTACTTCGCGCTATCGGAATCATCGTTGCTCTTGTTTCTGGATTTGCCTGGCGTTTCGCCGTAGCATTTCTTATACATATGGATGAAGTAGGAGTAATCATTAAAGCCGACCTCGCTCGCCACGTCGGACACAGACAGCTCTGAGCTGGACTCAAGCAATTGCTTGGCCTTCTCCATGCGCACTGACAATAAGTAATTGGCGAAGCCCATGCCGCTTTTTCTTTTGAAAAGGCGACTCAAATAGCTGGGATCGACAAAGTACTTGTGCTTGGCCAAATCCTCCAGCACGATGCGCTGCTTATAGTGAATATCGACTTCATGCTTAATGCTGTCGATGATATCCAGCTTGTCGGTCATTCGCTTCAATTGCTCGGCGACGACATGCAGCTGCTGGATTAAGTCCTGCTCGATTGCATCAATTGAAGCATATTCGAATAAGCTGCGCTGGCCTATGAATGGGGCAGAGGACGCCTCTTCGCTAGTTCGCCCAATGAGTGTATTAAGAAGATTGACCGTAGCAGCGAACCAATCCTGAATCATATACACAGACCAGGGCTGCTTGGAGGCGGCAATGATCCAGGAATGAAGCATCGCTTCGGCTTCTTGAAGCTGATAGCTCGTTACTTTACGGGTGAAGCCGGCGGTCCATTCCTTAACCAACTCGGCATCATAGGTATAGTTCGTTGCTAGTTCACTGCTGCTAACCAATGTTCCTTCACCGATAATAAGGCTTTGCAGGGCAGCGAGCTTGGCCTCCTTGAAGGCTTCATCAACCTCTCGAATATTAGCTGTAACGGGGCTTATGCCCGCAGCTAGTCTGCTATTCGAATGTTTAGCGAATTGCCGGAGGATGGCTTCGCATCCAGAGCGCATGCCGCTTCGTTGCTGCTCTGTAGGTGAAGCGTCGGCTTCTGATCCGCACAGTAAAATAGCGATTAATAGATGCTCATGCTGCTTATCCCCCATAATGACAAATTCATAGCCCCGGGAAGCCAGCTCTTTCTCAATCAGCTTATGCAATCGTTCATGCTCTATAGGGTTAAGCCAGAATACGGCTGTTTGAACCCAGTGGCTATGATGAATCTTTGCAGAGGATACCAGAGAATCTTTGTCTCCATACAAGGCGTTGGCAAGAGCTAATCTTCTCGCTGATTCTGAAGACAGATTCATTCGTTCCTTCAGCGTATCAAGCAAAGGGTAGAGCTCTTGGCGATCAATTGGCTTGAGCAAATAGTGCTCAACTTTATAGCGTATAGCTTCCTTGGCGTAAGAGAAATCATCATAGCCGCTGATGATCATAACTGTTGTTCCCGGATAATAATGAAGGATTTCGGCAGCCAGCTGTATACCGTCGAGTCCAGGCATCCGAATATCCGTAAGAACCAGATCGTAGGAGGAGCTGCTCAGGGCAGCAAGTGCTTCATTCCCATCCTCCGCTTCGGTTACCTCTACATCGCTATCCCAGTCGGAGACCATTTGTACGACAGCCTTTCTTGCAAAAAACTCGTCATCTGCTACCAAGATTTTCATTGCTGCTCAGCTCCTTGTTGATTGGTATATGCATGGCAATAGACGTGCCTTCCTGTTCGATGCTAGTGATTTCGATCCCATAGCTCTCTCCATAGAAATATTTGATGCGTGAATGAACATTGCGTAGGCCGAAATTGCGCCCCGGATCATTATTGAGGGTATGACCGCTTTGTGCGAACAGTGTTCGCAGCTCAAGGAGCTTGTCTTCCTTCATTCCGACGCCGTTATCTTGAACCTGTATTGTCAGAAAATGGCCTTGTCGCTCGATAGTCAGCTTTAGCTTGCCTTGTCCGCCTTTAGGCTCGAGACCGTGATAGAACGAATTCTCGATAATCGGCTGGATTAGAAATTTCAATATTTTATACTGGCGGACCTCAGCGCTAATCTCGTATTCCACATGAAACTTATTAAAGAAACGAATCTGTTGGATTCTAATGTAATTTTCAATCTGCTCCAATTCATTTTCTACCGTGACTTCATCACCATGTTTAATGTTGTAGCGATAAATGCTGGATAGACTTTTGGTCATGGTTGAGATCGTATCGATCCGATGAAGCTCAGATATCGAATGAATGGCATTCAGCGTATTGTATAGAAAATGGGGATTAATCTGGGACTGCAGCATTTTTAGTTCCGCTGTTTTTTGCAGATTGCTGGACATAATCTCTGATTCTCTGCTTACTTTCAATCGTTCAATCATGGCATTGTAGCTGTTAATGAGGCGTCCAATTTCATCTTCCCTATGGCTCGTTGGCATGACCTTATACAAATGCTCAGCGTCGATGGTCTTCATCGCTTTGCTTAGCTTAAGGATCGGATTAATGAAATAGTGATGGAAGAAAAAAGCGAATAGCAGAGCAGCAATTAAGGCCAGTATGCTGAATAGGATATCACTCAACGTATTGCTCAGAAATGTATTGTAGATTTGATTGACGGGAATGAACTGGATCACCTTCCATCCCGTTACGTTATTAATGCTTCCGCTAACCATATACCTTTGTTTGTTCCACTCTAACTGAGAAATATGTTCATTGTCGGTATTTAGATCTGAGAAACGAGAGATTAGCTGTGTCGCATGGAGATCCTTCGAGAGGTTGAGACGTCCTTCTGAATCATAGATGATGGTATCTCCCGACATGACAATCGTGCCAAGCTTCTTGTCTTTATCCGTGGATATTCCGCCAAGCATGTTCTCGACAGCTTTATAGTAGACGTCAATTTTTGCGTAGCCTTCTTTACTGCTCCTAATATTGAGATCGGATAAATAGCGTGTGATGGAGATCGAGTCGTTATTATGCTTGCTTGTCCCATCTGGGACTGATACGACGAAATTGCTAGTCTTCAGCTTCTGTTGGCCAATGGCATGAATGGTATTTACAATTTCTCCGGCATTCTCGGGCTTACTGCCATAAATATTTCCGTTAGGCGCGAGCACGGAGATCATCGAAATATTGCCATTGATCAAGACGAACTGCTCTAGAGAGCTATGCATATAATTGGAATCGTCTATGTTCTGCTTGCCATAAGTAGGCTTGGTTTTTTGCATAATGGTGTTCAGTCTGGTCTCCGTTAAATAAAAGAAGGAGTTGCGCGTGAGGTTGGTGAAAAAATCATCAATCGTGACGTTCGTTCGGCGATTAAGCTGCTTCAGAATATCCTCGTAATCAGAATTGGTCTGCTTGTATAATTGCAAGCCAGAGAGGAATAACGCGAAGATGACAGGGACGACGATAATGAGGACATAGGTTAAGACGAGCTTGCTTCTGAACGTCGAACGTTGGAATCGTCTCAGCAAATAGCGGTGGAGCATATGTATCCCTCCTCTTAGATGAATTTTTATAAGCGCTTACAATTTATTGGGTTGCTAATTAATATAGTCAATATCTAATCAGGTAGCAATGGAAAAAACGGTTAGGTTTGCAAGATTTCCGCACTTTCATCTACCTGTAGGACAGGGAATCATACAAAAAAAGAGGCCCTGCAGCATGATTGCCGCAGAGCCTCTTTAATCTGTTTTGCTGCTCCAGTCCTAATGCTCCGATGCTTCGGAGTCGTTGGACAAGCGCGTTATTTCGAATAGTTTGAACAAAAGGCTAAGTACGATAGCGACGACAGTTGCCAGCGCCATACCTGATAATGAGAAGTCGCCAATGGACACTTTAACACCGCTTAAGCCAGTAACGAGTACGATGGTAGTCAGGTAAAGGTTGGTCGGTTTACTGAAATCGACCTTCGTCTCGACGAGCATGCGAAGGCCTGATGCCGCGATAACACCGAATAGCAGCAGGGAGACGCCTCCCATAACAGCAGGTGGAATTGCAGCAATAATAGCAGAGAATTTGCCGAGGAAGGAGAGCACGATCGCAATCACAGCTGCTCCGCCAATGACGAATACCGAATAGACGCGAGTAATAGCAAGAACACCGATATTTTCCCCATAGGTTGTGTTGGGAGTTGATCCGACGAAGCCGGATATAAGAGTGGAAATACCGTTGCCCAGCATAGAACGGTGAAGTCCCGGTTCTTTGGATAAATCCTTGTTCACAATGTTGCCTGTCACGATCAGATGACTAATATGCTCGGCAATGACAACGAGTGAGGCTGGCACGATGGTTAGAATCGCTGTCCAACTGAACACAGGCAAGGTGAAGGTTGGAGAATCAATCCAATTGCTGGCTGTCACGCTTTCTAAATGAGTGTATCCCATAAAATATGCGAGTAAATAGCCGCTCACAATACCGATCAGAATCGGAATAATACGCATGAAGCCGCGGAACAGCACGGAGCCGAAGATCGTTATACAGAGCGTAACGACCGAAATAATGACCGTTCCTTTATCTATTGTCCAAGTAGCGGGAGCATCCGCAGGCGGTATCCAGCCCGCCATCCTAGCCGCGACCGGAATTAACTCAAGGCCGATAACAGCGACAATAGCGCCCATTGCAGCTGGCGGGAACAATACATGAATCCAGCCTGTACCTGCATATTTGATGATGATGCCAATGATGGTGAACACGACGCCTGCGGCAATGAAACCGCCAAGCGCTGCGGCGTAGCCTTCGGATACTGTAGCATATTTGCCGATTACTGCAACAGCCGGTGTGATAAAGGCGAAGCTTGATCCCAAATACGCAGGAATCATTCCTTTACAGATGAACAGGTACAATAATGTTCCGATACCATTCATGAGCAAGCAAATGGCGGGATCAACGCCTAGTAAATTTGGAACAAGTACAGTTGATCCGAACATGGCGAACAAATGCTGGATACTGAGCATTAAGCTCTGACCGAGCGGCGGCCTATCTTGTATCCCGATTTCTTTTTTAATCATTCTGCTTTCCCCCGTTGTAATTAGTAGAGCTTATTAAGCAACCTTATAGATTCTACCTAGACCACAGATAACTTGGCAAGCTTCTTTTTAGAAAATTCGCAAAACCTATCTCTATTATGAAAAGGAAGAGGGCATATCATGCAATGAGGATATAATAACGATGGAACATACATTCTCTGCCGGAATCATTCCGATCCTGTTATAGTGAGCACAGGAAGGAGCGGGATGCATCAGAATGAAAAATATTCTTGTAACAGGCTACCGCGCACATGAGCTGCAAATCTATGACCAGAAGCATAAGCACATTCCTTATATAAAAAAAGCGCTTGAGGCAAAGCTGATTCCTCTCATAGAGGAAGGGGCGGAATGGATTATCACCCCTGGTCAATATGGCTTCGATCTATGGGCGTGTGAAGTAGCGATGGAGCTCAAGCCGCAATATCCTCAGATTAAAGTCTCGGTTATTACAGCATTCAGCAATCCTGAGGAGAACTGGAAAGAAGAGAAGAAGGAGTATTACCAACGAATTATACAAAGCATTGATTATTATGGTGCGGTAAGCAATCAGCCGTATGTCGGCCCGTGGCAATTCCAAGCCCGAGACGAGTTGCTCTTCCGCAAGACGGATGGCATTGTATTGTTCTATGATGAAGAGGCTGCTGAGAGCAGCGCCAAGTTCGTGAAGGAAAGGGCTTTGAAGAAGCAAGAGTCTGATGGCTACCGCTTCATAAGTATTGGGGCGGAGGATATCCAGAATATTGCCGAAGAAGAGAACCTTTATAATTTTGATTAATGAAAGCCGAATGACAAGAGCCCGCATATAGCCAAGCCATGGCTGTGTACGGGCTCTTGAATCTATAGGGAGGGGAGAACAATAGTGAATTCCGTTCCCTTCCCATACTGACTGGCAACGGTGATTTGTCCATTATGAAGGGAAATGATTTTGTGTGCGATGGACAGCCCTAAGCCGCTTCCCGCGATTGTACGATTCCTTGCTTTGTCTGCTTTATGGAAGCGATCAAATAAGAGGGGCAGATCCGCTTCGGGAATGCCTTGTCCAGTATCTCTAATAATGACGGACACTTCACCGGATGAAGAGCGGCTAAGCTGTATATGCAAAGAATCATTAGGCTCTGAGAATTTGATTGCATTGGCAATGACATTCAGCCATACCTCGTACAACAGGGAGGAATCTCCTACTATACTCATCTCTGGCAGCATAAGCTCTAGATTCATTTGTTTCTCGCTCCATTGCCATTCCAGCATAATGAGGATACGTCTAATTTGTTCGTCGAGCCGGAAAGAGGTTAGGTGCAGTTGATTCTGCTGATCAAGCGTTGCGAGAGTGAGCAATTGCTTGCTTAAGGAGGAGAGACGCTTGCTCTCTTCGGCAATGATTTGCATATATTGCTCGGATTCCTCTCTTGGTACAGTAGAGTCAGCGGCCGCTTGAGCAAGGCCTTGAATCGAGGTGAGCGGCGTCTGGAATTCATGCGATACGTTCGCTACGAACTGCTGCTTCATATCATCTGCACGTTTAATGGATTCAGCCATAGCAGAGAAGTTGCGTGCGAGATCACCAATCTCATCCCTTCGCCTCGTCGCAAGCTGTTGCAAATCATAGTTGCCGCCTGCGACTTCTCTTGTAGCAGCTGTCAAATGCTTAACGGGGCTGACGATAAATTGACTGAGAACGACAATGAGCAGCAAGCTGATCACGAAGGTTGCACCGAGGAGCACGGCTACGATAATTCGCAGCTCCCCGATTTGCTGCTGCAGATCAGGCCTTACGAATAAAGCAGCCTTTCCTTCATTAGTGTCCAGAGGGACGCCGACGGTATTCTGAAGGCTATTGACGAAGAAGGCGAATAAATTGAGCCCTTTATCATCCTCGACACTCATGCCTTGATAAATCTCCCCATTCATTACCGTCTGATATTGCTCTGCGCCCATATTGTTATGCTTAAACGGAGCACCGTAGGAATGTTTTTCTCCTTGCTCATTAATGAGGTGGAACTGGTAGCCTAATGCAGACAGCTGTGTTAAATAGTTCGCCAAGTCCATTTGGGGATTTTGTTCATACAGGTTACGAACTGCGACGGCAGTCTGAAATGTTTTTTGCTCGTTATCAGATACAAGCTCTTCTTTATAATAAGCATTCGTGAAAAAGAGTCCGGCGATCGAGCTGACAAGTGCAACGAAGATAAAGGTAATGACGATTCGTACGTAGAGCGACTTCATCCTTGCGCCTCCAGCTTATAGCCGAGACCTCTTACAGTCGTAATAACAAAGTCATCACGGAAAGGGGCGAATCGTTCTCTTAATCTTTTGACATGCACATCGACCGTTCGGCTATCCCCACTATAGTCAGAGCCCCATACCAATTGAATAAGCTGCTCTCTCGTATAGATCCGACCAGGATTGCCGGCCAGTTGAGACAAAAGCTCGAATTCACGAAGAGGAAGCTCTATTCGTTCTTCGCCGAAATTGACTTCATAGCCTTTACGGTCAATGGTGAGCCGTCCAAGCCTGATGAGCTCCGATGAGACAAGCCGGTATCGGCGCAGCAAGGCGTTAATTCGAAATAAGAGCTCCTTGGGCTCGAAAGGCTTCACCATATAGTCATCCGTTCCCGAGAGGAAGCCAAGCTCTTTGTCATCAATTCCACTGCGGGCGGTCAGCATAATTACGGGAATGTCATAATGCTCCCGAATTTCCTTGCATAGTTGGTGACCGTCTTTGTTCGGCATCATAATATCAATAATCGCCAGATGGATCTGTTCGTGCTCAATGAGTTTGGAAGCATCCTCACCGTCCATGGCATCTAAGACCGAATAGCCTTCTTTAGTTAGTAGAAAACGAAGCAGTGTCCGAATCGACGGATCATCATCTGCTACAAGAATGTTCATTCGCATGTTATTACTCCAATCCTTCCGGCTTCTGCCGGGTATCTGCTGCTGTTAGTTTGAGTGTACCATGCCGGGACGCAGCACCCCAAATCAGACTCACCAACCTGTAGCTTCATTAAGTGATTCAATGGCAATAGACGCGGAGGGGAGACTCTTTCTATCGTAATAAGTTAGCGCTATTAAATGAATTTAATCTTTTTTGAAAAAAGGGTTGCCAAGTAGATTAACTGCATGGTATATTCTAATTCCGGCCGAGAGAGATGGACGGAACGAACAAAACAAACAAGCGATAATAACTTTCCTACATACGAAGAAGTTTTGCAGGAAAGAAAAAAAGAGCTTGACATAACAAACGCTGACATGATAAGATAATAGGCGTTGTTGAAAAAGTAATTGTTCTTTGAAAACTGAACAACGAGCGAAA
>NZ_JBXENX010000021.1:0-58400 GCF_059383895.1 Paenibacillus sp. J22P59 | reverse complement strand
TGACGAATACTAATCGGTCGAGGGCTTATCCTACTACGGTTTACTCGTAGAGTAGACCAACACATCGAAGCTTAAAGGACTTCATATTCTTTCGCATCCAGTTTTCAGGGTGTAACCTGTCTTTGCACGGCCCGTTGGTCAAGGGGTTAAGACACCTCCCTTTCACGGAGGTAACAGGGGTTCGAATCCCCTACGGGTCACCATATTTCGGAGGCTTAGCTCAGCTGGGAGAGCATCTGCCTTACAAGCAGAGGGTCGGGGGTTCGATCCCCTCAGCCTCCACCATATAGGATTTACACTTTCGCGAGGTGGAGCAGTCCGGTAGCTCGTCGGGCTCATAACCCGAAGGTCGCAGGTTCAAATCCTGTCTTCGCAACCAATTATGGAGCTGTGGTGTAGAGGCCTAACATGCCTGCCTGTCACGCAGGAGACCGCGGGTTCGAATCCCGTCAGCTCCGCCATTTTTAAACTTCATATGCCGGTGTAGCTCAGTTGGTAGAGCAACTGACTTGTAATCAGTAGGTCGGGGGTTCGAATCCTCTCGCCGGCACCATTCTTTACAACACAATATGCATGCGGTCGTGGCGGAATTGGCAGACGCGCTAGATTCAGGTTCTAGTGGTGTAACAGCCGTGGAGGTTCGAGTCCTCTCGACCGCACCATATGCGGAAGTGGCTCAGCGGTAGAGCATCGCCTTGCCAAGGCGAGGGTCGCGGGTTCGATTCCCGTCTTCCGCTCCATTTCTTTTTTTTTGTGCCCTTAGCTCAGCTGGATAGAGCGTTTGACTACGAATCAAAAGGTCAGGAGTTCGAATCTCTTAGGGCACGCCATTTTTCGATTTCGGGACGTAGCTCAGCTTGGTAGAGCACCTGGTTTGGGACCAGGGGGTCGCATGTTCAAATCGTGTCGTCCCGACCATAACAACTACAATAAACAAAGTCTGCACTTGCGTCTAAGACGCAATGCAGGCTTTTTTTGATTTTTTGCAAGATGACTCTAGTATGTTACTATGTAACTATTACCTACAAAGATTGCGAGGAACTTACTATGTTGCGAATCGGTATTATAGGCTCGAACTTCATTACAGAAACCTTTATTGACGCGGCAAGGCAGGCGGAGGAAGTAATCATCCAAGCGGTATATTCCCGTACAGAAGAGCGTGCTGCTGAATATGCGGCCAAGCATGGAATTCCTCTCTATTTCACGGATATGGAAAGAATGGCTCAGAGCGATGCGCTCGATGCCGTATATATAGCAACTCCTAACTCCCTGCATGCTCAGCATGCGATTGCTTTTATGAAGCACGGGAAGCATGTGCTCTGCGAGAAGCCGATTGCTTCTAATGCCAATGAGCTGAGAAGCATGATCGCAGCGGCTAAGGAGCATGGCGTTCTGCTCATGGAAGCGATGAAATCGACGCTGCTTCCTAATTTTGAAGCGATACAAGATAATCTGCATAAGGTTGGAACAGTGAGAAGCTATTTTGCATCCTTCTGCCAATATTCCTCCCGCTATGATAAATATAAAGAAGGAGAAGTGCTCAATGCCTTCCTCCCTGAGCTCTCAAATGGCTCTCTAATGGACATCGGTACCTATTGCATCTATCCGCTGGTTGTCCTGTTCGGAAAGCCTGACAGCGTGAAGGCTAACGCTATTATGCTGGAATCAGGCGTGGATGGCAAAGGCAGCCTTATTCTCACGTATGGCGAGATGGAAGCGATCCTGATGCACTCCAAGATATCCAGCTCTAATCTGCCTACCGAGATACAAGGGGAAGCAGCTAATATGATCATCGAACGAATTAGCCAACCGGCCACTGTTCATATTCAGTATAGAGATGGACGGCCAGATGAGGATGTTGGAAGGCCTCAGGTCAGCAATACGATGCTGTATGAGATTCAATCATTCGCAGAGCTAATTAGAGAAGGAAAGACCGAATCGCCAGTCAATTCTTTTGCCAACTCGCTTACGGTGCTTGAAATAATGGACGAAGCAAGAAGACAAATTGGATTGGTATTCCCGGCTGATCAGGTGCAGTAGCATATAAGTGGAGAAAAAGAGGCTGTGCCAATGTCGGCAGACATTGGCACAGCCTCTTAAATATTGCTTAACCGGCGTTCTGAGGAGCCTGCTCAAGCTGTTCCATTAGAAAAGCGGACAGCTCCTGATAACGTTTTGTTACAGTGGCAGCGGACACCTCATATTTGTCGGCCAGCTCATTCTTCGTGCATGCTCTCTCGGTTACTTCGCAAACCATATATTCGAGTGCCGCGCAAATCGCTCCGGCCTTGCGGAACGTTGGCTTGGTTCTATTCGCGTAATCATGCCAGATCATAATCGCCATAGCAATATGGTCATACTTATAATCGGCTTTCATAGTGTCGATCACTTGGTGAGCAAGCTCTGGGTAAGAGGCATGCTCCCACTCCATTTCCTTGTCGACCATTTGATTCAGCACCGCTTCATTATAGACGCGCTTGCCATTGGTGTTCCCGGCTTGTCTTGCTAGTTCCTCATCTTTGGGCAGGCAGCACTTTTTATATTTAAGTCCGCTGCTGCAATGGCATAATTCATTTCGACCTAATTTAACCATAATATCGTTTCGTTTCTCCTTCATCCGTAGATCATTTGTGAAAAACACGTCTATTCATCATACCACAAATTGAAGGCAGGAAAAATGAAAACCGAATTTTTCCAAGCAAAAAGCAGCAGATGCCTACATTCTGGAAAGGAATAGCAGGAAACTTTTATAAGCTTATTTTTCCTGTTATAATGACCTTCATATGTTGCTAGCCATCAGATTCATAGGAAAGATCATACTCGTATATACTAATCAAAAGAAGTGAGGAGAAGAGAGATGACGAACCAATTAGAGAATAACCTGAGCAAATATGCAGAACTAATTATTAAGACAGGCGTCAACGTGCAGCAAGGACAAGAGGTCTTCATTACAGGCTCAATAGAGATGGCGGAGCTTGTGCGGCTTATAGCGGCTAAAGGCTATGAAGCTGGCGCGAGCAATGTACATGTCGATTGGGTCGATGAAAGCTTGTCCCGGCTCAAGTATGAAAAGGCTGCGAACGATATTTTTAACTACTATCCAGAATGGGAAACAGCTAAGCGCAATTCATTCGTTGAACGCAATGCGGTCTTTATTAGCATCGTCTCCTCCAGCCCGGATCTTCTAAAGGGTATCGATTCAGAGCGCATTGCCAATTATCAAAAAGCTGCCGGACTTGGACTAAAAGAGTTCCGCAGAGCGACACAGGCGGATAAAGTAAGCTGGACAGTAGTCGCAGCGGCAGGCAAACAATGGGCTGCCAAGGTGTTCCCGGAGGCGAAGCCGGAAGAGGCAGTCGAACGCTTATGGAACACGATCTTCGATGCCGTAAGGCTTCATGCGGAAGATCCGGTACAAGCATGGGTGGATCACAATGACACGCTTCATTCCAAAGGCGAGATTTTGAACAACCAGCATTTTCATAAGCTGCATTACACAGCACCAGGCACAGATCTGACGATTGAGCTGGCAGACAAGCACCTGTGGGTGGCTGCGGGCAGCATTAATCAGAACAATGTATCATTCATGGCTAATATGCCTACGGAAGAAGTATTCACAGTGCCTCTGAAAACAGGCGTGAACGGTTATGTATCCAGCACGAAGCCGCTCAGCTACGGCGGCAATATTATTGACCGCTTCAAGCTGACCTTTGAGAATGGGCGGATTGTGAAGGTGGAGGCAGAAGAAGGCCAAGAGATCCTTCAGAAGCTTGTGGATACAGATGAGGGCTCGCATTATTTGGGCGAGGTTGCCTTAGTTCCGCATGAGTCGCCAATTTCACAATCAAATATTTTGTTCTATAATACGTTGTTTGATGAGAATGCTTCGAATCATCTGGCTATTGGCAGCGGCTATGCCTTTAATATCGAAGGCGGGAAGACAATGTCTCCAGAAGAGCTTGAGGCAAGTGGCGTGAATGCAAGCATTACCCATGTTGACTTCATGATTGGGTCCGCAGAAATGGATATTGACGGCATTCTTGCTGATGGAACAGCAGTACCCGTATTCCGTAAAGGCAATTGGGCGATTTAGTTAGAGCGCCGAATAAGGCCTTCTGGCAATGAAGAAAAGTGTTGGTGCTTCAGGTGAGTGAGTCCTGGCCCAGCACTTTTTTATTTGTCTAAGCTGCAATTGGATATATAAAGAAAAAGATTGACATCGTTAAGGAAAATTGATATCTTTAATTCCAATAAAACACATAAGATTAATTCTATATAAAAGTCGACCGTATGAACGGAGACATTCTCAGGAGCAATGGGGGATGTCTCTTTTTTTGTTCATTTTTTGTAGATTAACTTGTGGATGAGAGGAGGAAATGCGATGTGGACACCTGTAGAAGGGGCGGTATTGGATAAAAGAAGTTCGAAAGCCAAGATTGTAGTTCTCGGCTCTATACTGCCCATAACTTTACTTGCAGGGTGGCAGGTATTCGGACAGCTGGGCTATATTTCTCCACTGCTGTTTCCTCCGCCGCTGGCGATAGCAGAGGCTTTTGGAAGATTGGCAGCCTCGGGAGAGCTGCTGGAGCATTTTCAGATTAGCATAACTCGCGCATTGCTTGGCTTCTTGCTCGGCGGCGTGTTCGGTCTGCTCATGGGAATTGCGGTTGGCATGTTCCGGCAAACAGAACGGGTGCTTGACCCTACGATTCAGATGATCCGAATGGTGCCGAGCTTGGCTGTCGTGCCGTTATTCGTGCTATGGTTCGGTATTGGAGAAGAATCCAAAATCTTATTAATCGCAAAAGGCGCTTTTTTCCCCTTGTATATCTACTCTTTTCTAGGCATTCGGAATATCGACAATAAGCTGTTTGATGTGGCAAAAGTGCTTGGCTTCAGCCGCTTGAAGCAGTTGACCAAGCTGATTATTCCGGCTACTATGCCTAATATATTGTTAGGAATTCGTCTATCCATTGGCCTGTCCTGGCTCGGGCTGGTCGTAGCTGAGTTAATGGCCTCGACCTCAGGAATCGGTTATTTGATGACAGATGCAAGGCAATTCAACAAGACGCCGATCGTATTTGTCGGCATTATTATTTTCGCCGTTGTAGGTAAGCTGACTGACTCCCTCGTCCGAATGCTGGAGCACCGATTATTGAAATGGCGAGATCATTATGAGGGCTAGGGGGCAGGAGGCATGAGCAATCAAGTCGATCTGGTTGTACAGACACGTATTACAGGGACGCAGCAGCGGAAAAGAAATAAGCTGTGGAATGAACAGTGGCGAAGGAGAGGCAATGACGTCATCGTCGGGGCAATGATTCCGCTGATGATTTTATTGCTATGGCAGCTTGCAGGGGCTTTTGGCTGGATATCCGTGTTCTTTCTGCCAACGCCATCTATGATCGCTGCCCATGCAGAGGAGCTATTGCTGTCAGGTGATCTGTTCTCTCACTTGTCCATCAGCGTCCAGCGGGCGTTGCTGGGCTTTGTCATCGGAGGTGGAATCGGCTTCCTATGCGGGCTGCTGGTTGGCTTCTCCAGAACGGCCGAGCATGTACTTGACCCGACCTTCCAGATGTTAAGGATGGTCCCTCACCTAGCATTGGCACCGCTGATCATATTGTGGTTCGGCTTTGGCGAGACGTCGAAAATATTCATTATTGCCAACGGGGCATTCTTCCCGATGTATATTAATACGTTCATGGGCTTACGCAGTGTGGACAATCGGCTATTCGATGTGGCGAAGGTGCTGGAATTCAATCGGTTCAAGCTTATCACTGGACTTATCGTACCTGCGGCTTCTCCGCAAATTATGCTGGGGTTGAGAACTTCATTGGCCGTTTCTTGGCTTGGGCTTGTCGTCGCAGAGCTGATCGGCTCTCAAGCCGGCATCGGCTTCATCATTAATCTGGGCAAGCAGACCTCCGTTACGGAGCTTATCTTCATTGGCGTCATCATATTCGCGATTGTCGGCAAGCTGTTCGATTCCTTCGTAAGGCTGCTTGAGAAGAAGTGGTTGAACTGGCGGGACAGCTACTTAGGATAGAGATGCGGGTATCATCGGATATGGGCAGTGAGCTGCGAGTCGTTTGCTATTGTAGATGAAGGAGGAATGAAAAGTGACAGAATTAAAGGGTGAAGACATACAGTTCCATGCGGATGTACTTGTTATAGGAGGCGGACCGGCTGGAGCATGGGCAGCTGTTACGGCAGCAGCGAAAGGGGCCAAGGTCGTTCTTGCTGACAAAGGCTATTGCGGCTCAAGCGGGGCTACTGCACCATCAGGAACCGGTGTATGGTATGTAAAGCCAGAGCAGGAGCTGAGGGAAGAAGCGAAGATGAGCAGATTCCACATGGGAGGGCAGCTCGCCGAGAATCGCTGGATGGATCGAGTGCTCGATCGTACTTATGACAACATGAATAAGATCGCGGAATGGGGCTATCCCTTCCCACATGACGGCAACGGAACCCAATATCGAAGATCACTGCAAGGACCTGAATATATGCGCCTCATGCGTAAGCTGGTTAAGAAGTCCGGCGTAAAAATATTGGATCACAGTCCAGCACTGGAGCTGCTGGCAGACGAACATGGCGTTGGAGGAGCGAAGGGTGTGAGGACGCAGACGGGTGGTACGTGGACGGTACATGCCGGCTCCGTCGTGATCGCTACTGGCGGCTGTGCATTTCTAAGCAGGGCACTTGGCTGCAACGTATTGACGGGCGATGGCTATTTGCTGGCAGCAGAGGCTGGGGCCGAAATGTCAGGCATGGAGTTCTCTAATGCGTACGCCATATCCCCAACCTTCTCCTCAGTGACGAAGACGGCGTATTATCGTTATGCAAGCTTTTATTATGAGGATGGCTCAATTGTGGAAGGTGCCGGATCAACGAAGGGCCGATCGGTTATTGCCCGCAATTTGTTGCAGGGACGTCAAGTGTATGCGAGCCTAGACCAGGCACCGGAGGATATCCAGCCGCTGCTTCGGACGGGGCAGACGAATTTCTTCCTCCCGTTCGACAGGCAAGGAATCAATCCCTTCAAGGATAAGTTCCCGGTGACGCTGCGCCTGGAAGGCACGGTTCGTGGAACCGGAGGTATTCAGATCGTCGATGATTACTGTGCGACAAGAGTGCCAGGGCTATATGCAGCTGGAGATGCGGCTACCCGTGAGCTGATCTGCGGAGGCTTTACTGGAGGAGGGAGCCATAATGCGGCATGGGCGATGTCTTCAGGTTCTTTTGCGGGGGAAGGGGCTGCCGCATATGCGCTCGCCTTGGGTGAGCGTACTTCTTCAAGGCTGCTGCAGGGGCTGTCGACCTCGCCGCTCACGAGCAAAGCAGTGGCACCATCTAGAGCAGAGGAATATATTCGCGCCATTCAAGACGAAGTGGCTCCATATGATCGGAATTTATTCCGAACAGAGAAGGGGCTGACAGAATCGGTGGAGCGGCTTGATGGATTGTGGAAAGAACAGCGAGACCAAGCGATCAGCTTGGATGCAGCAGGAGTCAAAGCTCGTGAAGCAGCAGCGATGACTGCTACTGCACGATGGATGTATCGTTCCGCCCTTGCTCGTACCGAGACTAGGGGAATGCACAAGCGCGAAGATTTCCCTGTTCAGGACAACGAGCAGCAGTATCGCTTAATCAGCGGAGGATTGGATGAGGTGTATGTGAAGACACAAGCCGTGCAGAAGGAGGCCGTTACCACTTGATAGAAGTCATCAGCGAGTCCAAATGTATTGCCTGCAACCAATGCGTGAGTGTATGCCCAACCAACGTATTTCAACGAGTCGTAGACGGCATTCCCATTATAGCGAGGCAAAGCGATTGCCAGACCTGCTTCATGTGCGAGCTGTATTGTCCTGTCGACGCGCTTTATGTGGCTCCAGACAGCGAAGCTCTTCTTCATGTCAGTGAGGAGGCAGTAGAGCCGCTGCTTGGCGGTTATCGGGAGAAGGTAGGCTGGGGTCCCGGCAGACAGCCAGTTGCCAGCCATGACAATATGTATCAGTTGGGATTGCGGACCAATCTATAATCTAACGTATAGCAGAAGTGAGAGGGGTAAATAGAGATGAGACAGAATAGCTTGCAAGGACGTTTAAAACAATGGGGTCTTATTAGTGTAATGGTTTTTATTTTGATTATTATCCAAGCATGCGGATCGGAAAAAGGAGATAATAAAGCGAATGTTCCGGCTAACGGCAGCGCTTCTTCTGTACCAGCCGTATTGAATTATGGCTACATTGGATTGAATGAGATGAATCTGCCCACTGGTGCGGAGGGCTGGGGCTTTTATAAAGGAATTATTCAAGAGGAGCTTAAAAAGCATGGCATTACCGAGATTAAGCTGACTGCATTCCCGAACGGCCCTGACCAGAATGAGGCGCTTATTAGCGGCAGACTGGATATCGGAAGCTTAGGGGATACACCAGCGATCCTGGCACGTTCTTCAGGTGCTAAAACCCGCTTGATTACACAGGGGAGTACACAAGGCATTGCTTATCTAATTGGCAAGAAGGACGGCATAAAAACCGTTAAGGAGCTAGAGGGCAAGACAATTGCCATTCAGAAGGGCTCCTTCATGCATCGCTATGTGGTAGGGTTATTGCAGCAGGAAGGGGTAAAGGATTACAAGCTTGTACATTTGCTCCGTCCTGATGGAGAAGCGGCGCTTGCCAGAGGCGAAGTGGATGCCATTACGAATACAGGCGTTCATGCCTTGCAGCAGCTGGAGGATGGATTCGTCTTATTGGATGATGCAACGAAGCATCCTGATCTATATGGAACGAGTGCTACGGTCGTATCCGAAGAGTATCTCGCCAAATTCCCGGACTTCCCTAGAATATGGAATGAGGCGAGGCAAAAGGCGCTTGCCGACCTGTTGCAGCATGAAGAGGAGTACTATGAGCTGGTTGCCAAAATTCAGAAGACAACACCAGAGCTGGCGAAGCAAGCTTCGCCAATCTCTTCGATCAAGGATGTTGCTTTCACGGATGAAGGATTGAAGCTGCTGGAAGGTACCAAAAACTTTTTAGTCCAAGAAAAACTGGCGGATAATGATTTTGATGTGAACGAGTGGGTGCAGAAATAGAACAGCCATCTGAATAAGCATCATGTAGAGGCTCTTATGCTGGATTATATCTAGCATAGGAGTCTTTTAATTGTCCTATCGAAAGCTAAGAGAAGGCCGTAGAGGAGGACGAGCGCAACTTACTTGGCAAATCATAGTAATATAGATAGGCGAACAAGAAGCTTTTGACCACTAGAGGAGGAACGAAGATGAATAAGAAAACAACTAATGGATGGAGCATTCGTATTCTATTTACTATGCTGCTAATAACGGCTCTCTCGATACCAGCCGGTATTCCTGCACCTGTAGAAGCGGCAGCTACTCATCATTGGACACATTATAACAAAGGCGTCAGTTATATGAAGAAGGGCCAGATCAAGCAAGCGATCTATGAATTCGAACAGGCAGTTAAGCAGTCCGAGCAGGCGGGCTACTTGCGGAAGCTAGCGGAAGCCTATCAGCAGGACAAGCAATTCCAGAAGGCGGCGGATACGTATTATCGCGAAGCGAAGATACATTTGGCTCTTGGGCAGAAGTCCGGGGACTTGAATACGTATTATGCGGTGCTGGCCAAAGCAGATGCGCTGAATACGCAGATTGAGCTGTATCTGGAGAAGGACGGACAAGGCGGATCGAACACTGGCGGCAGCAAGCTGGCGAAGTTCGAGCCGGCAAGCGGGATGTACATTGGTGCTTTTGTCGACAAAGATAGTGGTGTCGAGAAACTAAAGGATGAGAAATTCAATGCCTTTAATAAATTGACCGGGAAGCAGCATGCCGTGTACTTCACTTATCACAAATACGGCAGTCCTTTTCCTTATCACTGGGCGCAGCAGGTGAAAGAAGCGGGAGGCGCTATTCAACTGGCCGTACAGCCGGAGCAAGGCCTTAGTGCGGTTAAGGATGATGCATATCTCCGCAAGTTCGCCAAGGATGCACAAGCGGCCGGGGTTCCGGTATTTCTAAGGTTTGCATCAGAGATGAACGGCAGCTGGGTGAAGTGGAATGGCAATCCGAAGCTGTATATTGAGAAATTCCGACTTGTATCGAAAGTGATGAAGGAGTATGCGCCGAACGTAGCGATGGTATGGTCTCCCGCTGCGAACCCCAAGCAGAAGATTAAGGATTATTATCCGGGCGACAATTGGGTGGATTGGGTAGGCCTCAGCATTTATAGCGTAAAGTTCTTTAATGGAGATGTGAAAAGCCCTGCTGATCAGGTTAATCCGCTGGACTCTCTTGATTATGTGTATAAGACCTATTCAGCGCGTAAGCCGATTATGGTCAGTGAGTATGGGGCTACTCATTTCAGCAAGGCAGGCAACACCTCTACGGTCAACTTTGCGATTACGAAGATGAACATGATGTATCATGGAGCGAAGCTAAAGTATCCTAGGCTCAAAGCAATCAATTGGTTCAGCTTGAATACGCTAACCGATTCTCACAGCGCAGACAGAAGCTTGAATAATTTCAGCCTAACGGAGAATAAGAGTGTTCTTAGCGCATACAGTAAGCTAATCGCAGATCCCTACTACTTGAAGAAGGTGGTTCAGTCGTCTGGCTCATCTACAGGATATGGCAAGCAGGTAGCCAAGTTTGCCAACCAAGGAACGATTGGCAAAGCTTCAACAGGAATTGTATGGGTCAAGACCTATGATCCGTATATTAGTAAGGTACTCGTGAAGCTGGATGGCACTGCGGTATTGACGAAGCAGCAGTATCCGTATTCTTTCTCGCTAAATCCGAATAAACTGAAAGCCGGCAGCCACAAGCTAGAGGTCATCGTATACGATTCCAAGAGCAGGGAAGCTTCTAGAAAGTCGTTCACATTCAAGACAGCAGGATGAATAAGAGAGGATGACCAACATGAGCTTCATGGATAAGGTAAAGGCCGGTATGGCCGAAGCGGGTCATAAAGCGAAGACTGTCGTCGAGATCAATCGGCTGAAATTGCAAAATCATAATAAGCTGGGCGAGATCGATCAGCAGTACAAGGAAATCGGGAAGCGGGTATACGTAGCTAGCCTGGAGGACAGCGGTATTGATCGAGTCGAGGGGCAGCTTCATCCGTTTTACAGTAAAATCAAATTTCTGCAGGAAGAGATTCAGCATAATTTGCAGCAAATTAAGTTTTTATCAGAGGAGTAGCAGAGAAGAAAAGGGCTGTAGAACGAGGATGATGATCCCGTTCTACAGCCCTTTGTTATTCATACTTACTTGATTAGTTAGTATAGCTTGCCTTGCTTGTACAATACGGTAGACAGCTTCAACACAGCATGGCTGTAGCAGGTCTGGCGAAGCGGATAACTATTGCCGAAAAAGGAAGGAAGCAGCGAATTCAAGGTTTCCTGCATTTTGTTGAACAGCATGGTGTAAATCTGATCTTCCGTATAGAATTGTGTCTCGCGTCCTTGCAGCCACTCGAAGTAAGAGACAATTACACCGCCTGCATTCGCCAAGATATCGGGAATGATAATGACGCCTTTGGAGGAAAGAATCTGATCGGCCTCGCCTGTGACAGGAGCATTCGCACCTTCAACAATAATTCGTGCTTGTACTTGCTCTACATTGCCTTGATGGATCTGCTCTTCCAGAGCAGCCAGCAGGAGAACGTCTACATTCAGGTAGAGGACATCCGTGCGATCAAGCAAAACTGCTTTTATTCCAAGCACCGTCAGATCAGCTTCCGTAGCGGGAAGATCTCCCTGATTGGCCGCAGCGTATTCAATGAGTGCCGGTATCGGCAGGCCATCCGGATTATATAAGGTTACATTGCGATCACTCACGGCAACCACTTTATTGTGCAGGAAGGAGCACTTATAAGCTTCTAGAGCAGCGATGGACCCCACGTTGCCGAAGCCTTGCACAGCGATCGTAAGCGGCTTGTCTACATGATTAAGTGCTGATTGCGCATAAGGATTCTCACTGCCCGACAACCAATCCGCTTGCTGCTTGAGAAAATCATGGAAGAGATAGCGGAAGGTGAAGTAGACGCCTTTGCCGGTTGCTTCCCGGCGGCCCAGAGACCCGCCATTAATGACGCTCTTGCCCGTGAAGCTGCCCAGATAAGGCTGACCGGGATGTATGCTCTTGAATTCAGCCATCATCCAGTCCATCTCACGTTCGCCGGTACCCATATCAGGTGCCGGAATATCCTTGTCGGGTCCGAGCACATCGCTGAAGTATTGCACGTATTTTTTGCAAATGAGATATAATTCTTTGGCTGAATGATTCCGCGGGTTAATGACTACTCCGCCCTTGCCGCCGCCGAAGGGTACTTCATGCAGGGCATTCTTAAGCGTCATGAGAGCAGCAAGATTCGTTACTTCTTCTTCATTCACCGATTCGTGGAACCGGATGCCGCCTTTGTAGGGGCCAAGTGTATCATTATGTTGAATGCGATAGGCAGGTATGCGTACGACGTTACCATTATCGAGAGGTACACGCAGAAAAGCTTTATGTACACGGTTAGGTGTCGATAATATTGCTCCAAGCGACAGGAAGGCTTGCTCTCGGCTCTGCGTTTGCAAATGCGGTAAAAAACTATTGTCTTCCATTAGAACGTTCAAGGATTGCTGTACGATGGAGCCAGTCTGGCTTGCCATGGGTGAAGACCTCCTTTGGGTTTACACAATAGTGGTGGTAATTCAATCCATGGTAACATATTAGGAGACTAAAGCCAAAGAAAGATGTCGATTGATTCGGTAAATGAAGTGGAAGTGGTATAATAGAAGATAACGAATGAGTCGAGGTGATTACAATGGCGAAAAAGAAAAACGCTCACAACCAATCCACCACAAAGGGGCGTGAGGACAAAGCTCCGACACTAAAGGATCTGCTAAGCGCAGATGTGATCAACAAGCTGAAGCTGCAGTCTGATGAGCTCAAGGCAGAGGAAGCTAATAGGCAACAGGAAGCGGCTCGCAAGGCGGAGGAAGCTAAGAAGCAGGAGCAAAAAAGGCTGGAGAATGATATGGCCTACTTGCTGGACAATAATAAGCAGGATTGGCGGAAATTTAAGTAAAAGATGGGTTGAAGCGGGGGAGCGCATTGCGAAGATGGTTACCAGTTGTTGCGCTGATCATTATGGGCTTGGGAGTGGTCGCCGGTTGCGGTTCAGGATTGGACAAAGGGGATTATATTCTTAGCAAGGAATACTTGACAGCTCCCTATACGATGCTTAGCAATCCGCCTCAGGCAGTCGTACAAAGTATTATGAAACACTCCGATGCGGAATAAGGAGAAAACGTTGGTTCAGAAACGTCCAACTCATATATAAATGCTGCCCTGTTGCAAACAAAAAGGAATCATCGCTGATTGAAGCGTGATTCCTTTTGTGTTTGTTATGGAGTTTATGAAGCTTTTCTCGTAAGGCGGGTGTAGTACGTTCAGCAGGGTTGATGCCTTGCCAGCTTCCTCGCAATTTTGCGGGATTCAGCAAGCCTTGCTTTTCAAGCTTTTGCCGTGCTTTTTTTGCTTTGCTCATTGCCATGGGGGAGTTCCTCCTTAGAATCAAATCTCTACTTCATTATACGACGAAGGGGGAGGACAGGAAAGAGGCGAGAGCAGGCTATGAGCAGCTTTATAAAGTGCATGGCTGATATCTGTAATCTTGAAACTTGGATATTCGCTTCGTGATGGTCAGTTTACCTGACGGATGCTTGCGAATACGGTAGTTTACGATTACATTGCCGTCCGAGCTTCCAGACAGAGAAGCTCTTACAAGCAAATCCTTGGTTGTCTCCCTTCGGATCACCAAGGAAACAATCTGAAGGGGTACAGGACCCGGGTCACCAACGATGACATATAGACGCCCTTTATAAGCGACAGGTTTCAGATTGCAGAACAAGGTTTTGCTAATACGGCAGCTCCAGAATCGTTTGAAATAAGCTAACACTTTGGCACGTGTGCTGAAGCGAAGAGGCAGCTGCGAGTATTCAGTTCCTCGTATTCGAATGACTGTTCCGTTACGTGCAGAGTCGAAGACGGTGAACCAGGATAGCTCGGCGCGGTTAAGGAATGATCGCAGCTGCGGAAGGCTGGTACCCGTTGTGTGTATCGGCATGAACGAACCCCCTTTCACTCTATTATTCTATGATTGTCTATTTAAATAGGTTCGTATTTGAGAGAGTAAGGATGGGATTGCCAGCGCCCTTTTTCAGCAAGATGGTTCAGTGGGAAGGGACGCCGTCATATGAATAGATAAAGGAGAATAGACAAGGCAGTGCGTGATAGGGGGACAAGGACGGAGTATGACATAGACCAACACTCTGTACAGTCTGAGGTGACGACTATAGGTAAATTGAACAGTCAAATAGGAGCAGCTGATTTGGAATTTCATAATGTGCTGGAACAACGGTTAAGCCTTGAGCAGGTGCATGATCGCATTATCTGGTTCATGCAACAGGACCCGCGCGGGAGCTATAACTTTATGATTGGAACGGATTGTCAGGTGTTCCCTGGATTCACGAATTTTATTACCGGACTCGTTATTCAACAGCTTGGCAAGGGAGCCTGGGCTTGTTACCGTCAGGTAATCGTACCCAGAGAGTTAATTTCCATTAGAGAAAAGCTTTCTCTGGAAACTTCCTATAGCGAGGAGGTTGCGATTCATTTTATCGGGCCACGGCGCTTGCAGATGGAGAGCATTGTACTGCCGTACGTGTACCAAGGAGCAACCTTTGAAGCTTACATTGATGTGGATGCGGGTACTGATCCAGCCATCTCCAAGACCGCTATTTTTGTAGAGGATATGCGTCTTCGTGTAGAAGCCATGGGAATGAAGGCTCGCGTGAAGCCCGATGCAGTGGTGGCTTCTGCTTATGCAAATAGGCATACCAAAGCCTCCCCTTCTGGTAGATCTTGAGGGGGAGGCTGGCAGTTGAGCGGTCTCTCAAAGTAGGAGATAGCTCTTTTTATGATTTAGGCGGATAAACGCCTTCCAAGGCGATAATGAAGCTCATGCTCACGAAAGGCTGCATGTTGTTATGAGGCTGGCTGCCTCCAGTCTGAGATAGAGCCAGTGGATTCATCTGTGTATCAATAACATTATCTTTGGAATAGATCGGCTTTGGAGTCAATCCAGATGTAACTCCCCAGAGCCCATTAGTTGGATCAACCGTTCCGCCAACTGTCGCAATAGAAGTAGCCGTATGAGTATGGGAAGGAATCTGAGTGTCAAGCAATGTAGTTGTTGCGCTTCCTCCAGTGGAGGCTATCACTCGGGGAGTAAGCCCTGGGCCTGCTCCCTGGCCGACGGCTGCTTTGGCTTGCAGATTAGGCAGAGCAAAGGTGTTCTTGCCGTCACCGCCGTATTTGAAGCCAACAATAGAAAATAAAGCCGTATTAGATTGAACAGTTAATAGTTGCCCGTTACAGAGCGCCCATCCCACTGGTGCATAGTTTCCTGAAAATATTCTAATTTCACCTACATAAGGGTCCATATTAACTCCTCCTAATTACGTGATGGATAAAGGCCAGTTAGAGCGATACAGAAAGAAAGAACGCTATAAGGCTGCATATTGTTATGCGGCTGTGAGGAGCCTGCAGTTGAGATTGCATTAGAACTCATGGTTGTGTCGGCTGTGCCTGCAAATGTCTGTATGTTGGAAGAAGCCCATACATTCCCTGTCGGGTTGCCCGTGTTGGCGGTACTGTTTGAAGCATTAACGGTATGGTTATGACCGGGCATTTCGTTAATGGTCAAAGTATGAGCTGCTTCTCCGCTTGATTGTCCATAGGCAATGCCTTGGGCTGGGCCTTGATGGACAGGCACGCGCCCTTGCAAATTAGGCAGAGCGAAGTTCGTTCTGCCGTCACCGCCATAAGTTGCGCCTATGATTGAGAATAGGACTTGATTAGTCTGTACATTAAGAAGCTGGCCATTGCATGGTGCCCATCCCTGGGGGATTTGTCCAAAAGCAAACGTTCGTATTTCTCCAACGAATGGTTCTGCCATATTTATTGTTCCTCCTTAAAATATGATTCGGTTATTAGTAGCTGCTAGGCCATAGACCATTGAGGGCAATAATATAATTGACTACAAGAAAAGGCATCATATTATCGTGAGCTTGGTTGCCTCCATACGAGCTGATTATGTTGGCATTCATTGTGCCGGTGGGAGCATTCGTTGTATACTGCTTTGTTAGAGCATTAGCAGCCCAGAATTGATTCGCTGGAGCAGCAGCATCTGCCGCCGTAGCATTAGCCGCTGCTAAATGTGTGTGTGCAGGCAGTTGGGTAGTTGTTATCGTAACGGTTTCAGTACCTGCTTTTTGTCCAAGGGTATAGCTGTTGCCGTTATTCGTTCCGGCATGGATAGGAATCCGGCTTTGTAAATCAGGCAAGCCAAAGGTTGTTCTCCCGTCTCCTCCGTAAGTCGTTCCAAGCAACGTATACAATACTTGATTATCATTAATGCTAAGCAATTGTCCTTTGCATAAAGCCCATCCTTGCGGAGCATAGTCGCCTGAAAACATTCGAATTTCTCCTACATATTGATCACTCATTCAACAAACCCCTTCCGTTTCAATTGTAAGCATCGTTTGTAAGCACCGGATTCCACTCCATTGATATGTACATTTCGGTGGCGCCGGTTATAGTAAAGCCCAGTCGCTCATAGAGTCGAAGGGCAGGGTTGGAGGGCGATACGCTTAAGGAAACCGATAAGCGCTGCTGACGGGCTTGTTCTTGAATCACTCGGATAATGAAAGTTCCAATCTGCTGGCCGCGATAAGCTGGTAGAAGAGAAATATCAATAATACGCAGAGTCCCAGTAGTAGTGAGAAGAATACAGCTTCCGATATTGCAATCATGTCGAATAATATGCGTTGCAGCGTTGGGAAATTGCAAAGCATAGGATTGCTTACGCATGGACCATTGCATATGGAGAAATGATTGGGCCTCTGTAGGACTAAATCCCCATCCGCTAACCTCTTCCATTCGTGTTGAAGCATAGACTTCATAGAGAAACGCCTGATCTTGCTCTTGCGCAAGGAAAAGAGAAGGAGAAATGTTCATAAAATGTTCAGAAGGGCTCCTTTATTACTAGAGTAGATCATAAAAACATTGTCACTTTGTTATTATCATATCTTGCAATAATATGTCAACTTTTGTTTGAAATTAGACTAGTTCTATTGACTAGTAACCATGCATCGTTTAGTCTGGAAAAGGATGTCATTTTAGTAGATTTACTAAAGATGGGAGAACGGTTATGAACAAAAAAGCGGCTTTATTGGTTTTGGCTATGCTATTCGCACTGATCGCGCCGGGAGTAGGACCTAATACGGTGAAAGCAGCAGGTGGAACAGTTACAAAGACCTACACAGCAACTGCTGATACGATGGAATTAAATGGTCAAGCGGAATATAACGGCATCTATGATAATGACGGCGATGGTTTTCTCTATGTCGGCATGAGCAATAATGACGGCTTCGTCAATGTGCGCAATAGAATGGCTGCGTCCTTCAATCTAGGTGCTCCAGAAGGGACCGTTGTATCAGCGGAGCTGGTCTTGACGGTTGCTACAGTATTAAGAGTTCCAAACCACACATTGTACATAGAGGCAAGGGGCTCTACTACGAATGATTTGAATCTTGTAACCTTCCCAACTGTAAATACAGGTAGTGCCTATGCAGATAAATTTACGGCGAAAAGCACTGCGGAAGTGCCGATGGGCACTTATCTACAGGATCAAACGATTACACTCAACGTTAAGAGTGCCGTCGATGCCTTTACGGATGGTTCTGATCGCAAAGTAACTTTCACGCTTAACGGCAATGAAGCAGATGCAGACAGCGGAAAATTTTTATTTTATTCCTTAGAAGCTAATGCTGCATTCCGACCGAAGCTAGTCGTTACTTACCAGACTGGACCGGTTAATAACCCTCCTACAGGAGCTTTCACAATTGTGGAGGGAGCAGCAACGAACACCAACACCGTCAATCTATCTGTAACAGGATCCGATCCTGATGCAGGCGATAGTGTTACAGATATGAGATTTGCCGATAGCGTTGCCAATTTGTCAGCGGCATCTTGGCTGCCATTCAGCAATACAGCAACCTATAGTCTAAGTGGAGGAGATGGAGCGAAGACCATCTATATGCAGCTTCGGGATTCGAACAATGGAATCTCAACCAATTCTTCTCAAACCATTTTATTGGATCAGACAGCCCCGACAGGAACAATTGCTATTAATGATGGCGCTGCATGGACAAATTCGGCTACAGTCACATTGAAAGGAACCTATTCGGATGGAAGCGGCTCAGGAGTTGATCAAGCACGTCTCTCCAACATTAACGGCACTTGGCAGACCAGTTGGTTCAATATCGCTGACCTGAATGGGAGGTCATGGGTCCTCCCGGCTGGCGAGGGAGCTAGGACCGTCTATGTACAATATAAAGATAAAGTCGGCAATTCGAGCAGTTCGACTATTAGCAATACAATTACAGTAGATACAATAGCTCCAACTATTTCGAATGTAGTGAATAACAAAGCATATAACACCATAGTTAATCCTCTATTTAACGAAGGCAGCGGATTGCTCAATGGGAACCCTTATTCTAGCGGTGCAGATATTACGCAGGATGGGACCTACTCACTGATCGTTACTGATCCTGCAGGCAATATTGCGACGGTGAGCTTCAAGATTGATACGATTGCACCTGACGTGGTGGGAGTAGCGAATGGTGGTATATACAATACAAGCAAAACGATTACCTTTAACGAAGGGACAGCGACCTTAAACGGAGCTGCTTTTGTTAGTGGTACACAGGTTACAATAGGTGGTGTGTATACTCTAGTTGTAACAGATGATGCAGGCAATAAAACAACAGTAATCTTCGGGATTGATAAGGTAGCACCTATAGTGACCGGGATTGCGAACAATGGAAATTACAAAGCGGCTGTTAAAGTTTCCTTTAATGAAGGAACAGCAAAATTGAATGGTGCGCCGTTTGCCAGCGGGACGGATATTGATCAGGATGGCAGTTACACTCTGGTCGTAACGGATGAGGCAGGAAACGTAACTACCGTAAGCTTCAACATTGACACTGTAGCTCCTACGGTTTCGGGCGTAACCGCTGGAGGCATTTACAAAGCGAAGGTAACGCCGAGCTTCAACGAAGGAACAGCAACGTTGAACGGAGCTGCCTTTACAAGCGGTACGGATGTTGTACAGGATGGTAGCTATACTCTAATCGTGACGGATGCGGCAGGCAATGTGGCAACCGTGAGTTTCGAGATAGATAAGACTGCACCAATTGTGACAGGAGTAAGCCAAGGTGAATTTTACAATTCGAAAGTAACCGTTGGCTTCAACGAAGGAACAGCGACATTGAACGGAGCAGCCTTTGCTAAGGATACAGAGGTTGATCAAGATGGAGCCTACACGCTTGTAGTTACAGATGCGGCAGGCAATGTAACAACAGTAAGCTTCACGATTGATACGGTAGCTCCTGTTGTGACGGGAGTTACTGATGGCGGGCTTTACAATGTTAACAAGACGGTAGGCTTCGACGAAGGAACAGCGAAGTTGAATGGAGCAGCCTTTAATAACGGTTCAGCCGTTACCCAAGAAGGCAGCTACACGCTTGTTGTGACCGATCAGGCAGGCAATGTAACAACGGTTGGCTTCAAGATTGATAAGACAGCTCCTGTTGTGACTGGAGTTGCAAATAATGGCATATACAAAGCGAAGGTGACGGCAGAATTCAACGAAGGAACGGCAACCTTGAACGGCGCTGCTTTTACGAGCGGAACAGAAATTGAACTGGATGGCAGCTACACGCTTGTTGTAACCGATCAGGCAGGCAATGTAACAACGGTTGGCTTTACGATTGATAAGACAGCTCCTGTTGTGACTGGAGTTGCGAATAATGGAATATACAAATCAAAGGTGACGGCAGAATTCAACGAAGGAACGGCAACGTTGAACGGGGCTGCTTTTACGAGCGGAACAGAAATTGAACAGGACGGCACCTACACGCTGGTTGTCACGGATGCGGCAGGCAATGTAACGACAGTAGGCTTCAAGATTGATACGGTAGCTCCTGTTGTTACTGGAGTAACGGACAATGGCATATACAAAGCGAAGGTGACGGCAGAATTCAACGAGGGAACGGCAACGTTGAACGGAGCAGCTTTTGTTAGTGGAACAGAAATCGAGCAGGATGGCACCTATACACTTGTTGTGACGGATGCGGCAGGCAATGTAACGACAGTAGGCTTCAAGATTGACAAGGAAGCGCCTATCGTTACTGGGGTAACGCCGGGTGGGATTTATAACACGAAGGTAACGCCTGAATTCAACAAAGGAACGGCAACGTTGAATGGAGCAGCTTTTACAAGCGGTTCAGAAGTTGAGCTCGATGGCATTTATACGCTGGTTGTAACCGATGATGCAGGCAACGTAACGACGGTAGGCTTTGAGATCGATACCGTAGCGCCAGTAGTTACAGGAGTTACTGATCTAACGACTTACAAGGATAAGGTGACAGCAAGCTTCAGTGAAGGAACGGCAACACTGAACGGCGCTCCTTATACGGCTGGGACAGATATTGAAGCGGATGGCACCTACACATTAGTTGTCACGGATGCTGCAGGCAATGTGACAACTGTTCAATTCTATATTGACACCATTGGTCCAACGGGCACCGTGCTCATTCATGCAGGTGCAGAATGGATCAACGCAACGGATACCGTACTTGCTCTTAGTTATGCAGATGACGGCGGAGTAGTGGAGATGCGGTTCTCCAGCAATGAAAGTGATTGGAGTGGCTGGGAACCTGTAGCGGCGACTAAGTCCTGGAGCCTTGCAGCAGGTGACGGCGAGAAGACTGTATATGTTCAATTCAAGGATGGCGCTGGCAATATCAGTGCAGCGACGATCAAGGACAGCATTAAGCTGGATCAGACGATTCCTACTGGAACAATCATCATTAACGATGGTACAGCGACTACCAATAATAGGTCAGTTACCTTGCATCTGACTTCTACAGATTCAGCAAGCGGTGTAACGGAAATGCGATTCTCTGCAGATGAGCTTACATGGTCGGATTGGGAGAATGCAGCTGCAACGAAAGCTTGGAATCTTGTTGGAGGCTCTGGTACTAAAAAGGTCTATGTGCAATATCGGGACCTGGCCGGCAATAGCAGCTTAGCCAACATGGCTACTATAGAATTTATTGATAATAGCGGCTCTGGCGGCAATGGAGGAAGCCCTGGCAACGGTGGCGGTATTCCAGGCGGTACGGGAGGCACGAATAATACCGATGTCATCATCAGCGTAGATCAGAAATCAGAACAAGCGGTTAAGGTAAATGTGGCAACAATAGATGGGAAGAAAGTGACAACAGTCACTCTGGAAGAAACGCAGATTAATGAGTTGCTCAAGGATACAACTAAGAAGCCGATTATTAAAATTACGGTTCGCAATAAATCTGACGTCGTTCTAGGGGAAATTAATGCGGAGCTCTTGTCATCCTTAGAGGATAAGGATGCAATGATTCAGGTGACGACAGAAAATGCAACCTATATCCTTCCAGTGGATCAAGTTCATGTTGAGAAATTGAAGGAACAATTAGGTGCTTCTCTGAAGGATATCAAGATTCGCATTGAGATGAGCAATCTTCCTAATTCGGCATTCGTGTTCAAGGATTCGGGTGACGGAAAGATTACGCTTGTTGCACCTCCGGTACAATTTTCTATAAAAGCTGTGTTTGGCAATAAAGAAATTGCAATTAGCCAATTCGATACGTATGTGGAGAGATGGGTAGCTGTTCCGGAAGGAACTGATCCGAAACGTATTACTACAGGAGTGAAGCTTGGTGCGGATGGCACACTGCTGCATATTCCTACTAAAGTGATACAGGATGGTGGACGTTATTACGCTATTCTGAACAGTGTATCCAACAGTATTTATGGACTCATTTATAATGAGAAATCATTCGCTGATATTACTACGCATTGGGCTGAGGAAAGCATAACTGACTTGGCATCAAGGCTTGTTATTAACGGCGCGGATGGAGAACGCTTCTTGCCTAATAACGACATAACACGCGCAGAGTTTACGGCGATTATGATAAGGGCATTAGGGCTAACTTCGGCGAACAAAACGCATAATTTCACAGATATTGCTGAGAAGGACTGGTATTATTCTGCTATTCAGATCGGATATTCTTATGGCTTGGTAGATGGCTACAAGGATGGTTCATTCAAGCCGAATGCGAAGATTACTAGACAAGAAGCAATGGTGATTCTATCCAGAGCTATGAAGCTTGCTGAGCTATATGCAGAGCTTGATTCAACAGAGCAGCAAGCAGCGCTCGGAGCTTTCGCAGACAATGGAAAAGTGGCTCCATGGGCTAGACAGGCGGCGGCATTAACCGTTAAGTTCGGCATTGTCGGTGGTTACCAAGGGGATCTGCTTCCTCAGAAAAATATTACGCGTGCAGAGACGGCCGCTATTATTCAGAGAATGCTTCAAAAGAGCGATCTGATTAATTCCTAACATCAAGAGACTGCGGAACCCGCAGTCTCTTTTCTTTCTTACCAACGTCCAACAATAGGCTGATTATGGGATAAATTTTTTGCAAAACACATAAAGAATCGAGAGTGAGCGAATGAAAGCTAGAATATTAGTAATCAGTGATATTCATGGGTGCTATGAGGAATTTAATAGACTGCTTGAACTGGCAGCTTATCATCCGGCAAAGGACAAGCTGATTCTGCTAGGTGACTTTGTCGACAAAGGCCCAGATAGTCAAAAGGTAGTGGAGCAGGCGATTCAGCTTGTGCGTGAACAGGGTGCTATTGCGATTCAGGGCAACCATGATGAGCGATTTGCTGATGTGATAATGGGCCGAAGTGAAGAGGCTAGAGCAAAGTTTTTCAAGCATGGCGGAGAGGAAACGTTGAGAAGCTATGTACAACAATCCTCCTGCTGGGCAATGGCTGAGGAAGAGAAATTAGCGGAGCTTCAGATGATCGTAAATCATCAATATGAGCATCATGTTGCTTTTATGGATCAGCTGCCTTTGTATGAGGAGGACGAGCATTTTATATACGTCCATGCGGGTTTGAATCCTCGTTATCCGAATTGGAGGGAGCAGCCTAAGCGAGATTTTTTGTATATAAAAGAGCCTTTCCATAGCGAAGATCCTATCGTAAGCAAGACGGTCATTTTCGGACATACCAAGACCATTGATCTTCAGGGCAATCCAGATATTTGGTATGGAAATGGGAAAATTGGTATTGATGGGGGCTGCTCCGTCGGCCTGCAATTGAATGCTTTGGAGATTATTGGGAGCGAAGTTACTAGAAGCTATAGAGTACTAGCAGGCCAAAAGCGTGCATAGAATTGGATGAGTATCCTATTGTATCCAGAGTGGAATGAAAATAAAGTGTTTGGATCAAGTTAGTCTTAGAGAACCTTGACAATAATGATTGAACCAACCAAGTGCTTAAAGCTAGATAAGGTAAAAAGGGTTGTGTTTTCGGATGTTTCGACACCATCTGAGCGCAGAAAAACATAACATTAGATTTTTACCCCCTTATTTAGAGGAATGTACCCCCTTGGATGCATTGACGCTTTCCTGTGCTTGGCATAAAATTTTGATAGGCACCAACAGAAGTTACACCAGCAAGAAAACATTACTTAAGGGGGATTTACAGAATGAAAAGATCTTCACTGGTACTTATGAGTGTTATGCTAATGCTCACCATGTTCTTGGCTGCTTGCGGTAACAACAAAAATGAGCCGGCTCCAAGTGCAAGCCCTGATGCAAGTCAATCTCCAGCAGCTAATGCCGATCCGGTTAAGCTGCGCGTGTTCTCCACTTTCGGTGGTACTGACGCTGCTCGCGAAGTATTCCAAGCCGTATTGGATGAGTTCACAGCTAAATATCCAAATGTAACAATCGACAACGACGTTATGTCCGCGAACGATGATGGCTTCAGAACTAAAGTTAACACTGACATGAACAGCAAAAACGAGCCAGACCTTCTGTTCTACTTCGTTGGTGCTGATGCTGAAGGTTTCGTAAACGCTGGTAAAGTTGTACCATTGAACGAAATCCTTGATGCTGACAAAGAGTGGAAAGATGGATTTATTCCTGACTCCCTTGAGCTTGTAAAACAAAAAGATGGCAACATCTACGCTGCTCCATTGACTGGTTTCTACGAAGGTCTGTTTGTAAACAAAACAATCTTTGAAGAAAATGGTCTTGAGCTTCCTACTGACTGGGAGAAGCTGAAAAAAGCGGTTACAACATTGTCCGCTAAAGGTATCACTCCTTTGGCAGCTCCATTTGACCAATCTCACTACCTGATTGAGCACTTCATCCTTGCTGCTGCAGGTGCTGAAGGCCAAAACAAACCACTTGTTGATGGCATCGAACCAAACTGGGAAAAAGGCTATGCAGCTATGAAAGAACTGTATGACCTTGGTGCATTCCCTAAAGATGCAGCAACTATCGATCTTGGTATGGCACAAAACTACTATGACGAAGGTCTTGCTGCAATGCTTCTTGAAGGTTCATGGGCACTTGGCGGCTTGAACAACGCTGCTGTTAAAGACAACACAACTGTAATTCCTTTCCCTGCAATCCCTGGTGGTGCTGGTACAGGTAATGAAATCATCGGTGGCTTCGGTACTGGTTTCTACATGTCCAAAGCAGCTTATGACAATGCAGCTAAAAAAGACATGACAATCGAATTGTTGAAATTCCTGACTTCCCCAGCAAGCATTCAAAAAATTGCTACAGCTAACGGTGGTACACCAGCAGCTGAGGTTGAAGTAACAGGTCTTCCACAAGCAGCTCTTGACGGTTTTGCAATGGCAGCTAAAGCTGATTCCATCAGCGCTCCAGTTGACAGCAAAATCTCCCAAGAAACTTTCTCCACTCTTCGTGCTAACGTTCAAGCTGTAGTGACTGGTTCCAAAACACCAACACAAGCTATGGAAGAAGCGAAGAAAATCGAGGATGCTAACAAGAAGTAGTTCTTAACCCGTAACGTTCTGATTTATATGCAATGTACGCCGCCCTGTTGAATATCTCGGGCGGCGTAATCATTTGATAATCAAATGAATGAAGAAAAATAAACATCAAAGGTGATAATTATGAAGGGCGATAGAAAGTATATCTTGATGTTTTTGTTCCCTGCTGCAGCGTTAATGTCCATCTTCCTGTATTATCCTTTCTTTAAGAGTTTATATTTGAGCTTTTTCAGAACCTCCGGTTTCTTTGATAAGAAATTTATAGGCTGGGATAACTACGGTCGTCTATTTACGGATAAGCTGCTGGGTGCCGCTACATTAAATACGCTAGAAATTATGTTGTATGTAATTGTTTTTCAAGTTGGTATTGCACTTGTACTTGCAGTGTTGGTTGATAACATTAGTAAGTTTCAGGGATTCTATCGGACGGTGTTTTTCTTCCCGGTTGTTATCTCGGGTACGGCAATCTCCTTGCTGTTCGTCTTGTTCTACAATTACCAATTCGGTCTTCTTAACAACATTCTGGCTAACTTCGGAATCGAGAAGATTTTGTGGCTGAATGAATCCAATGCTTTGAGAGCAGTATCTATACCGACGGTATGGCATTATGTTGGCTTTTACTTCATCCTATTCTTGACGGCAATGTCCAAAATTCCTGCTGATTACTACGAAGCTGCTAAGCTTGAGGGTATTACAGGGATTAAGAAAACGACAATGCTGACAATTCCTTTGATTATGAGTGACATTAAAGTAGTAATCACGCTTGCAATTACAGGTACTATGAAAGTATTTGAATTCATTTTTGTCATCACTGGCGGGGCGAACGGTACAGAAGTACTGGGAACCTATATGTACAAAAAAGCAATGGTCGACCAAAACTTCGGTTATGGTTCAACAGTTGCGATCTACATGGTCGTTTTTGGTGTTATACTCGCACTGGTTGCGAATCGCTTAATGAAGCGGGAAGAAATCACATACTAAGCTGTTATTAGGGGTGTACGTTATGCAAGAAACCATTAAGGATAAACATAAAGCTCGGCCTTCCAAACGAAGCCGATTTAGTTTAGGCACCACCCTCATGTATGTTGTGTTGACAGCATGGTCCCTGACGACAATATATCCACTGTTCTGGATTGTTAATAACTCCTTTAAAATTTCACGGGATGTCATGAATAACTCGTTTAAATTAGCATTAAATCCGATCACAACGAACTATACGACTGCTTTTGAGCGTATTAATATCGGAAAAAGCTATATTAACAGTTTGATCATGTCAGGAAGTACGGTACTGCTTGTACTATTGTTTGGCGGATTAGCTGCTTATGTATTATCCAGATTCAACTTCAAAGCTAAAAGACTGCTGATGTCCATACTGTATGCTACACTATTGATCCCAGCATTTGCTACCGTTGTTCCAGTATATGAAATTCTAATCAAATGGAGCTTGGTAAATACTTATGGCGGATTGATTTTTCCACAGACGGCGGGTAACTTGACCTTTGCGATCATGGTAATTGCGGGTTATATGGCTACTATTCCAAAAGAGTTGGAAGAAGCTGCTTTTATTGATGGTTGTAACAGATGGCAAATGTTCCTTAAAATCTTTGTTCCAATTACACAGCCGGCTTTCGCATCGGTAAGTATCTTCGTATTCTTATGGTCGTATAACGACTTGTTCTCCGCATTGATCTTTGTTAATAAAGAGAACGTTCGTCCGATCGTAGCCTTGCTGAATGAAATCAGTTCCCAATATGGAACAGACTTCGGACTGATGGCAACTGCAGTGGCCTTGACGGTCATACCGGTACTCGTGGTCTATCTCTTCATCTCGAAGTTTATCCAGAAGGGTCTGACAGAGGGCGCAGTAAAAGGTTAGAACGCACAACAAATAGACAAGTCAAACGGGACGGATATCCGCCCCGTTTGACTTGTCTATTTGGTTATTGACGAGGGTCAGGAATGATATCGTCCTCCAGCAGCTCGCTATTGGTCGGCATATGGTCCATCTCCGCGCCTAGACGCTTCATTTCCTGCTCGGTTTGAGCCATAGCTCCATTCTGTACAGTTGCGAGCTCATAAGTATGCTGAAGCTCCTTCAGCTTATCTATCGCTGCTTGGCGTACCTCGAGAGCGACACCGCCGCTTCCGGCGATGTCAGGCTCATCGAAACGAATGACCTCTTGTCCATTCTTATCAGTCTCGATGGGAATAAAGAGCTGATAAATCTGATTTTCTGGCTCATAGAGAAAATCGTATTGGAGAATAAGGCGTTCCTGATCTTCAACAGGACGGAAACCCAGCTCTTTTAATTGCTGTTCCGGAAAAGTATGCGCCATACTATTCTCTCGCAGAAGAGGCTGTGGAAGCTGCTTTCTGTTCGATATCATCCTTTGCAGAACGAACGTGATCAGCTACTCGCTCTGAGCTTTGTTTGGCTTGCTGCAGTAGATCAGAAGCCTCAGAACCTACGGTATGGGCGATTTTTTGACTCTTTTCACCGATAGCGGATACGAGATCACCCGTCTTCTCCGTTAATTCACTATATTTGTTGCATAGCGTTTCCCGCATTTCGCTTCCTGTTTTAGGTGCAAGTAATAGAGTGGATATGGCACCAACTGCACCTCCGATGATCATTCCTAACAACAATCCATTTGATCCGCTTGCTTTAACTTGGTTTGACATTTGTATCCTCTCCCTTTGTATGTGGTTGTTTTATCGTTCTTGACACTATATAACCGTGCCAGGGCGGAATGAAACATTACCGTTCTACTTTGTGCCTCGCGTTATGGTATAACTAATGTAGCTATTATTTCGTTTGAACTGTCGAATATGTGTTGATATATATGGAGAGAGTAGAGAGGAGAGTACCGATGCCTATAGTAATAGTTGACGATAACAGTACAAACCTTCTTATTATTGAACGAATATTACAGCGAGCGGGCTATGATAAACTGGTTGCGGTATCTTCCGCTAAAGAGTTGTTCGCTGTACTTGAGCTAGAAGATCCGAACGCCATTGAGGCACCGGTATCGTTGATTCTGATGGATTTGATGATGCCGGAAATAGATGGAATTGAAGCTTGCAGGCGAATTAAGGAGCAAGAAAGATTCCGTGATATTCCAATCATCTTCGTAACTGCACTGGGTGACTCCAATAAATTAGCAGAGGCACTTGATGCAGGAGCGAGCGACTATGTAATGAAGCCGATTAATAAGGTGGAGCTGCTTGCTCGTATACGCTCTGCATTGCGGCTTAAATTTGAGAAGGACTGGCATAAGGAACGCGATATGCGAATTTCGCTCGAGCTTGATCTGGCGAAGCAAGTACAGCGGAGCGTGCTTAGTGCACCGATTGATAATGATGAGGTGCGAATTGGCGCTATTTATAAGCCTTCCTCTGAATTAGCTGGGGACTTCTACGCCTGGTACGACCTCGGAAAAGGACGTTACTCCGTCATGCTTCTAGATGTGATGGGGCATGGGATATCTTCTTCCCTTGTATGTATGTATGTATATTCCGCGTTGCAAGATATCGTCATTAGGACAACTGACCCAGAGCAGCTGGTCCATGAGATTAACGGACGGATGCTTCAGCTGCATACATCCAGCCAGTTAATGAATTATTATTTTACCGGGATCTATTTCGTCCTCGATACAACAACCAAGACGGTTGAGTACGTTAATGCAGGACACCCGGCAGGCATTGCCTATGTTGATGATGAACCTATATTGATGACAGAGGGCTGCGGAGCAATTGGCTTTTTCCCGAATATTCAGGTGACGAAAGGAACGCTTTCATACAACAACGATCTGAAAATTGTCCTGTTCACAGACGGCTTGTTGGATCAAATGGTGGGCTTTGAGAAAGATGGTCCTCTCATGCTGGCTGATAAGCTTGGCAGCGGTGAGCATGTAAGAGACAAGGTTCATGGGCTAGTGCAGGATATTACGAGTGCCGATATCAATCAGGTGGACGATATATGCATACTAACCGTAGAAACGAAATAAACTTTTGCATTTAGGCTGATTCAATACTCCCAGAACCGGGTACACCATCCTATAACCACTAAACGTGAAAGATGGGCAGGGAGATGATTCATGTGAATACGATGGGTATCATCAGCTTCATCATTGGAAGTGCAATTGTACTGAGTGGATGTGGAGCTGATAAAGCTATCAGTGCGCATCAGTCAGAGACAACAGCGACAGTCGTCAAGCAACCTGTAAACAGCGCACCCCCTAGTGAGAAACCATTGCCTCTGCTTGAAGTAGAGGGAATCTCGTTATATGATGATCGCAATGCGGTTATTCGTAAGCTGGGCGAACCGACCTCCACAACGGTGGATGCTTATTTCGAGGATGTTGAAGTGTACGAATATCCAGGAATAAGCGTTGGTTTCATGGGTGGTATGGTTGATTATGTGGAAGTGTCAGCTGAAGATGCGGATCGTATTGATGTGGATGATCAGACAGTAGCCTTAACTGTTGAAGACCTGCTTAATAAGCTAGGCACGCCAGATTATAAAGCAGAGGACGGAATCGTCTTCGAGAGGAATGAGTTTATATTGAAGCTATTTACAGATGAAGCAACAGGCAAACTAATTTCTGTCAGTTATTATCATATGGCAAGTGTCTAGCTACTAGCTGATCTATGGATCAGCTTTTCCTCTTGTCCATAGCGGGTAAGAAGTGGTATAAGTGAATAAGCGAATATGTGAACTGTAACCATAATAGGGGAGTGTATCCAATGACGTTGAGCAAATTTCAATTAACCTTAAAGGAAACGGAAGAAGCCATTCTCATTCATGCTGGTGGAGAACTTGATTTGGCTGCAGCTCCGGAGTTTAGAACTGTACTTGAAACGGTTGTGAATCGCACAGATAAGCAATTGATACTAGATCTCGAACGTCTAGCCTATATAGACAGCACGGGTATTGGCATTATTGTCTCAGTCTTGAAAGTGAGAGAGGAGAACAATACGCCGTTTTTTGTTAGAAACATACCGAGCGGTGTGAAAAGGCTATTTGATATGACTGGCATTTCCGGGTTTCTGAAAGAAGAGGCATCGGGTAAAGGATGAGAAGGGTTCAACTAACAATACCGGCAGATGCGGAGTATCTGGATATTGTGCGGCTTAATCTTTTCGGTGTAGCTTCCAAGCTGGGATTCAGCTATGAGGAGATCGAGGATATGAAGGTTGCCGTAGGTGAGGCCTGTAATAATGCAGTGCTGCATGCGTATCCTGATCAAACAAGCGAGGAACACCCTCCTAGTCTTGAAGTGATATTTGAATACACTTCTTCGTCTCTTACAATAACGGTAAAGGATGAGGGGGCGAGCTTTGTTTCCAATAATACAGCCGCTGAAGCCTCCTCTTTGAAGGCAAGCACTGCAAGTGAGCTAGAAACGGGAGGACTTGGCTTGTATCTTATGCAAGCATTGATGGATGAAGTAACCATTCATTCTGAACAAGGAACCACCGTTATTATGACTAAGAAGCTTGCAGCAAAAGCTTAGCTTTAACCACGAGATTACTGGGTAATTATCCCTTGCCTCTCGTGGTTTTTTTATTGTTATGTGGTCGTTTCACTTATAAATTATGCGGGTAAGTATAGAATAACAAAGGCAATAAGGAAGGGGTTGGACAAAGATGATATGGGAAATAGCGGTTATGATTGTAGCACTTGCTTTCGCAGTGCTTGTGTACTTTATTATCGATACATTAAAGTCATTGAAGAGTTCATTGGATGAGGTAAAGTACACCATGGTTGAAGTGAAGCAGGAAATTACCACCATTAGCTCGGAAGTCAAAGGTGTCGTGAATACGACGAATCAAGTCGCTGCGGATGTTAATGCCAAGCTGCATTCGCTTAATATCTTATTCGATTCAGTTAATGATGTTGGACAAGTAATTAAGCAAGCGACGTCTGCTGTCAAACACACAGCAGCTGGAGTAATGACATCGATCAAGTCTCGGCAAGAGGAAAATAGACAGGCGAAGCAGCTAAAAACCAAGCAACGCGGTACGATGGATACGATATCCAAAGGTGTAGCCATTGCAGCCAGATTGATGCAAGCCTACTCTAAGAAAGAGCAATCTCAAAAGGTTAGAACCCAGGTGTCTTCTCATTCCTAGTTATTGAATTAGATTAGTTAGAATACTTTGAGCAGTCGTGCAGAAAGGAAAGTAGGCTATTATGAAACCAATTGTCCAATTAAGTATCCCAGCAGAGGCAGAATACCTTGATCTGGTGAGACTAACGTTATACGGATTGGCTGTAAAATTAGGCTTTCAATATGAACAAATCGAGGATATGAAGGTTGCAGTAGGTGAGGCATGCAATAATGCTATCTTGCATGGCTATGAAGGAGGGGAGGTGGGCAATGTCCACCTTCAATTCGAACAAACGGCTCACGGGCTCACTATTCGGATTAAAGATGATGGCTCTGATTTCAATTACAAGCAAGCCATCAACCGGAATACCGCGCTTCATAAGACCAAGCTGAGTGATGCCGCTATCGGAGGACTAGGTCTCTATCTCATGCAAGCACTGATGGATGACGTAGTAGTGAACACGAACGGTGGCACGGAGGTTGTTCTCACGAAGCTGCTTAGCAGAAAAGAGGAAATGGCATGAGTGCTAAACCAACCTCTCAGGCAGCTGCATTCAATTTAATGGCTGCTATGGAGACTTATAGGGAGACAGGCTGCAATGAAGCAGCTACGGAGCTTCTACAGCATTTTGAATCCATTGTCAGGATGGCCGCGGGGAAAATGTCTCGAAGCCGTCCCGATCTTTATGAGGATTTATTTCAGGTAGGTCAAATGTCCATGCTCCGCTTATTCAAGCAATATGATCCTTCAATTGGAATTCCTTTTGAAGGCTATGCTATGAAAAGCGTCATCGGCAATCTCAAAAATTATTTGCGAGACCGCTCTTGGTATATCCAGGTTCCTAGAAGAGTGAAGGAAAAAGGCAGTCTATTGCAGAAAGCAATTGATGAATTAACGATGAAGCTGGAGCGTTCTCCTAAGGTAGAAGAGATCGCGGCCCACCTGGAGTTGACTGAAGAAGAAACGATCGAAATATTGGCGGGGCGTGATTATTATCACTTTACCTCGCTGGATACCCCTCTTACCAATGAAGGCGACAGCGCTTCGATCGGTGATTTAATTGCGAATCCCTCCGATGAATATGGCGCGCTCGACTTGCGTCTTGATCTGGAGGAAGCAATGGTTCATCTTAAGGAAGAGGAACAAACCGTACTGCGCCTTATCTACCAAGAGGGTCAGTCGCAGCGTACGATAGCCGATCAGCTCGGAGTATCGCAAATGAGTATATCTCGGATACAAAAACGAGCGATAGAAAAGCTGCGTGAATGGTTGTAAGGTGAAATGTTTGCATCACTTTCTTCCATTTCCTTGTCCTAAGTGTGTAATTAATGTTACAGTTAGATTAAGGCAAGGAATGGGGAGGCTTTAGATTGCGATTATTTCAATTTAATATTCGAACAAAGATTATTTTGGGTTACACATTTATTTTGTTGTGCTTGGGTGTCTCTGTAATCATTGTCGTTGATAGGGTAGCTTCTCTACAGGAAGAAATTAATTTCATAGCTGATCATGATATTGAGGTCCATGAAGTGCTTAACCAGTTGGAGATTAGCGTACTGGAGATGCAAACAGGACAACGGGGCTTCATGATTACAGGTAATGAACGCTATCTCGAACCATATAATTCAGCAAAGCTGGCGTGGGTAGAACATTACAATAAGTTGCTTGAGCTGATTATAGACAATCCAGCACAGGTGAATAATTTGGAGCAAATTAAGCCGATTATCGAAGAATGGATTAATAAGACAGGAACTATGACAATCGAGCTTAAGAAGGCTGGTCGTGAGGAAGAGATTCAAGAATATTACGATGTAGATGTGGGCAAGACAAGGATAGAGCAAATACGGAAGCAGATTGGTTCTTTCCGGGTAACAGAAAAAGACTTGACTGTCGCTAGAGCTAATGCACTTGAAAATAATAATCGCAACCTGCAGGTTGTGTTATTTATCGTATTGGCACTTGTAACGGCATTTTCAATTGCAGTCGCTTTATTTATCTCGGGGTCTATTGTGAACGCACTTAAAAAAGTGACGAGCACGATCCGAGATATTTCTACGTCCAACGGGGAAATTACGACACGTATTCATGTGTATAGCAATGATGAGATTCGAGAACTAGCTAATGCGACGAATTCATTGTTGGACGATATGAATAAGGAAAGCTGGCTCCAGAAGCGTGTAGCCGATGTTTCCCAGCTTTACCAAGGATTTAATCAAATTAATGAATTGTCGGAGACATTCATTAATCATGTAACGCCAATGGTCAATGCCGCCTACGGGGCAGTGTATGTGCGTCATATTGTTAGTGGTAATACGCGATTCATCAAAACCGCTGCATTCGCAGATCAAGATGAGAATAGTGGAGTAGCAGCAAGCTTCAAGCCAGGCGAAGGTCTCGGCGGGCAATGTGTGGTAGATAAGAAGATGTATCATCTGCATGATCTTCCTGTAGACTATGTGAAGATTAATTCGGCACTTGGCTCGGCCTCGCCAAAAAGCCTATTGGTCATTCCTGTCTTCTACGAGGGCAAGGTGCTTGGCGTGGTAGAATTGGCTTCTTTTGAACCGTTTGAGGATACTCATATCGAGCTAGTTGAATCCTTGCAGCATAGCTTCGGTATAGCGATTAATAGTGTGCTTGGCCGAATGGAGGTCGAGAAGCTGCTTAACGAATCGCAGATGCTGACCGAAGAGCTTCAGGCACAGTCGGAAGAACTGCAAGCACAATCCGAAGAGTTACAAATGCAGCAAGAGCAGCTTCGTCTTACAAATGACTTTCTGGAAGAGCAGAAGGAGCTTGTGGAGCAGCGAGCAGATGAATTGGAGAAAGCTAAGGTGGAGCTGGAGGCTTATTCAGAGAAGCTGGAGCAGAGCTCCCAGTACAAATCTGATTTCTTGGCTAACATGTCCCATGAGCTAAGAACACCGCTTAATAGCATTCTTATTTTGTCTCAGATGCTCTATGAGAACGATAATGATACGCTATCGGAAGAGGAAGAGCATTATTCCCGTGTTATTCATTCAGCAGGTAATGATCTGCTCTCTCTCATTGATGATATTCTTGACTTGTCTAAGATTGAGGCAGGCAAGCTTGAGATGCTGGTAGATGAAGTGAATGTGACGGAGCTTCCGGCACTTATGAGGCAGTTGTTTGATCCGATAGCAGACAGCAAGCAGCTCCTCTTCCATACGAAGCTGGATGCCAATGCGCCGGATGTCATATCTACGGATGGCCAGCGTCTGCAGCATATTCTTAAAAACTTGTTGTCTAATGCTTTCAAATTTACAGAACAGGGCTCTGTTACAATGTCCATTCGAGCTGCTGATGCAGATGAGATTAAGCAGCTGTTTGGTGTAATTCCAGAGACAGAGAATGTAGTTGCAATCTCGATCAAGGATACTGGTATTGGAATTCCGCCTGAGAAGCAGGAGATTATATTCGAAGCCTTCCAGCAAGCAGATGGCACTACGAACCGTCAATACGGCGGTACAGGGCTTGGCCTCTCGATATGCCGCGAGTTCACTCGCTTGCTTGGAGGAAGACTAGTACTGGTTAGCCAAGCGAATGAAGGCAGTTCATTCACGCTCTATTTGCCAAGCCTCAAGGAAGAGCATATTCATGCTTATCATTTGTTGCAGACAGGAGAGCAGCAAACAGCGGCAAGCTCTGAGACGGTTATACTCCAATCTCCAGTTTCAATAGGAACTCCAGTGCTAGAACAAGCTGATTTACTAACGGATGATGTCTCTACGCCAGATGAGGCACAGTTGTTCAAGGGGAAAAAAGTGCTGTTGGTCGACGATGACGATCGCAATGTGTTTGCCCTGAAGACCGTGCTTAACAATAAAGGCGTGATTGTCAATTCGGCAAGCAATGGCAAGAAATGCTTGGAGATTCTTGAAGTGGATTCGGATTATGATGTTATTCTGATGGATATTATGATGCCGATCATGGATGGCTACGAGGCGATGAGGAATATTAAGGCAAATTCAGAGCTGAATCATATACCGATTATTGCGCTTACTGCAAAAGCAATGCGTCAGGATCGAGAGAAATGCCTGGAAGCAGGTGCATCCGACTATATAAGCAAGCCTCTGCAAATGGAACAGCTATTTTCCTTATTGCGAGTATGGTTGACAAAGCAGGTGAGCTAGTTGATAAATGAGTTAGAAGATGTTGAATTGACCTTGTTTTTGGATGGCATATACAGCTACTATGGGTTTGACTTTCGGAATTATGTTCGGGCCTCTTTGAAGCGACGCATTCAAAACCGAATGAGAATCGAGGGCATTCCAACGATAACTGCATTGCTGGATAAGGCTCTTCACGACCGCGAGGTGCTTGATCGAGTATTGAGGGATTTCTCGATCAGTGTAACCGAGATGTTCCGGGATCCGCAATTTTTCCGTATCTTGCGGGAACAGGTATTTCCTGTACTGCAGTCCCTATCAGAGATCCGAATCTGGCATGCCGGCTGTGCTACAGGGGAAGAAGTCTATTCTATGGCGATTATGCTTGAAGAGGAAGGTCTGGCTGATAAGGCCAAGGTCTATGCAACAGACATGAATGAAGCAGGTCTGGAGAAAGCCAGAAAAGGCGCCTATCCGTTGAAGCAAATGCAGGCTTTCACAAAGAATTACCTCGAAGCAGGCGGAACGAAGGCCTTCTCTGAATATTATGCGACAGATCATCAATATGCGTATTTTATTCCTGAGCTCAAAAAAAACCTGACCTTCGCTCAGCATAATCTGGTGACGGACGGCTCATTCAATGAATTTCACTTGATCTTATGCCGTAATGTGCTTATTTACTTCGATGGAGAGCTGCAGCAGCAGGTTCATAAGCTGTTCTACAGCAGCCTGGCGGAGAAGGGCTTCCTCGGTCTTGGAAGCAAGGAATCTATCGTGTTAGTCGAGAATTTGGTGAAGTATCAGGAGTTCAATAACTGTAGCCGCATATATCGCAAGTCATAAGGAAGAAGCGCTGGTTAACATCCAGCGCTTCTTTTTTTATATGATTCAATCTTGGCAAATTGGGTTAATAAGAGTTATACAGATTTACACTAAATGATAGGAAATGGGAGGTTATACACATGTTATATTGGGCTTTTGTCTTCTTATTTATTGCAATTGTCGCAGCTATTTTCGGATTTGGCGGGATCGTATCCGCAGCAGTCGGAATAGCGAAAGTCGTCTTCGTTATCTTTCTTATCTTGTTCATTATCTCGCTCATTACGGGACGTCGTCGATCTATGTGATTGATCCCAATTCGAAAATAACTGACGATAAAAGAGGAACAGCAAACGCTGTTCCTCTTTTTATTTGCAAGGCACTGCATTGGCGAAATGGTAATGGCTTTGTGTAGAACCAGTTATAGTGATGAGGTTAAAAAATTTTGTAAAAAGGTAAATCTTTGAAGGGTCTTTATCGAAGTTTGTCGAATAACTAAGAAATAAGTACTAATTTTCATATCTTTTGACTCTTCGAGGTGCATGCATGAAGGCGTTTTTGAAATTCGTAGTATTTATCATCGTATTCCTTGCTTTACAGCTACATTTCAATAATTCCCCCGTTCAAGCGAAGGCTGACAACCCCGAGATTCTGATTCAAGAGTGGCAGATGAGCTGGCATACGGACAATGAGCCGCATAAGGGTGCCGAACCATTTACTCCTCAAGAGGAGTGGCTCAGCATGGACACCTTCAAGGAACAGCCGTCTCGTCCCAAGGGGAAACAATCCGCATGGATTAGAATTCAATTACCTGATCTTCAGGAGATCCAGGACCCGGGCATTTATTTCAGAAAAATATTGGCACAAAATGTGCGCATCTACATAGAGGATAGAGAGCTGTATGTCTCTGAACGGAATTATAATTACACGATCAATAAATTTGTCGTTCATCTGACGCCAACCGACTCTAATAAAATAATGTATATTCACTTGAGTAGTGTGAAGGATCTGCTCGGCATTCAACAAAAGGTGACCATAGGCGATTTTGAAACCTTACTGAAATCTTTTATTATGCACGGCAGTTTGGATATTATATTGGGCAGTGCTTTTATTTTTATTGCTCTTGTCATGCTCATCTGCCTGTTCTTTCTGGATAAGTCCTATCTGAAGGGCTGGCATTCTCTTAGCCTGATCATACTGACTCTCGGTGTTCTTGTTATTGTTAATCCGCCTTATATATACACGTGGTTCAGTAAGTATGGCATTATCTATTATTACTTATTTGATCTTGCTTCTAATATTCTTATTGTCTCCTTGTTCTACTTCTTTGAGAAAATGTTCGGTAAGGGGAAGTTCGCCTTAATAAGCAAAATCCGTGTAATCGCGACGGTGCTCGTTATTATTTCTTTTATTGGGACGATCGTGAAGCTGATTGTCGGGGAAAGAATATTTGAGCTTTATTATTTGCTCTCCACCGCTTTATTCGGGATATGCATATTAGCAGGCTGCTCCGTTTTTTTAATACGATTAATATACAACAGTGTTAAGGGCGATAAAGATTCTATTATTTTGTCTGTAGGGCTGGGCAGCTTCTTAATTATCTGCTTTATTGAGATCCTATGGTACTTCATGGAATCGAGAGCGTATGATTTGGTTTATTGGAAATGGGGCATTCTTTGCTTCGTAAGCTCCCTAATTATTCTATTGGGAAGAAAAGTGGCCCAAAGCTTCGATCAGGTAGTGAAATACTCCGCCCAACTGGAAGTTTATAATAATGAACTGCAGAGAGCAGAGAAAATGGCTATTATTAGCGAGCTGGCTGCATCTGTCGCGCATGAGGTTCGCAATCCTCTACAGGTTACTAGAGGCTTCCTGCAATTGCTTGGCGAAAAGACGCCGAATGACAAAGATAAAAACTATATGCACATGGCAATCGACGAATTAGATCGTGCATCCGAGATTATAACCGATTTTCTTACGTTCGCGAGGCCTCAGATTGAGCATAATATTGAGTTGAATGTAGCGGAGGAGTTCTCCCATATTGAAGGAATTCTAAGCCCGTTAGCGAATTTGCAAGGCGGGGCGATTGAATCTCGTATTCAAGACAAGCTGTTGATTCGAGGCAACTCCACAAAGTTTAAGCAGGCCCTCATCAATATTATCAAGAACAGTATTGAAGCCTTAAAAGAAGAGGGCAAGGTTGTCGTGACAGCCTACAAAGAACTAGATAACGTCATTATCCATATTCAAGATAACGGCGAAGGCATGACGAGCGAGGAATTGAAGAAATTAGGGGAGCCTTACTATTCAAATAAAACGAAGGGGACAGGATTGGGCTTGATGGTCACCTTCCGGATTATTGAAGTGATGCAAGGAAGCATTACTTTTGAAAGCCGAAAAGGAGTGGGGACAGAGGTCATACTGCGGTTTCCTACCTTGAATTAAAAAAGCAAGCTCCTAATTATGAAATTAGGGGCTTGCTTGGTTTATGCGAATAAGGGGTAGTTGCTTACCATCTATCAATATATACGGAAGGATCATTTTGCAGCGAAGAAGGATTCGGTGGAATGACCAGATAGAAATGAGTGCTCGTTTCTTCAACTACTGTAATATTGAAATCATCAGGTATATCAACACCAAAAGCTTCTTTCACAGCTGTCTTAGGATCTTCCATGAGCCTTTGCTTAAATTGCTCATCTGCCCATGCTTTTTGGATAACGCTACTGCTTAAATTTTCCTTTGTTGTCATCATCCTCATCCTCCCTGTTTGTCTATCTTTCCATAGTCTACCATGAGTGTAGGTCTATATCCATAGAAAACAATCTAAAGTTCGACAATAATACTTCTAATTGCCTAGGAAGTAATTCAGTCCGCCCGACAACAGGCGAGTTCGGTTTTCTTGCACCTTGTTGGCATAGATCGTCAACTTTTCCGCAAGCAGATGATGATACGATAACAGGTATGGACAATGTATAGGAGATTGCTTGGCAATGGCAACCTGCTCCCAAGCCTGCTGTGCATAGAGAAACAGGCAGTCCTGCAAATAGATCGCATTTTCTATCACTTTTTCGGACAGCATTTGTTGGCTGGTTTGCTTAATCATGGCTATCAGGCAATTGTAATTGTCCTCTTGGAAGTCTTCTTTCCAATCAATCATATCATCTGACATTTGCAGGGTAAGCAATACCTGATCGATAAGAGCCTCCATATGTGGTATTTCATCATTCTTATTTGCCAGAAGAAGTGACGCTGTACTAATGATTTTGAGAGGGGCGGCTTTTCTGGCAATCATAATTTTATTATTCGTCTGCAAGTAATCATGGTCATGATTCGTGACAACACTTGCTGCCCATTCTCCGATATACTTATGCAAGTAACGCCAGAAATGGCCCTCGGGAAAAAGCTCTCTCATAAGCTGATGAAAGGCCAAATTAAAGAAGTTTCCCAATGAAAGCTGCTGCTTTCGGTCTATTTGCATTTTATCCATAACGTCATCCTGTATGAAAAAATACAGCATATACATGATGCTTGCTACGGTGAGTTGACGGCATTGCTGATCATTAATAGAACTGTGGCTTTGCAGCCAGAAGGGAAGCAGATAACAAATATCGTTCTTGGTGCATCCGGGCTTAAACAAATGATACTGATTAAAATAAGCTGCAGCGATGTCATTAAACGGCTCGGGGAATTCAGCTATAATCTGCTCTGCTTCAAGAAGGGCGGCTCGCAGTTGGGCTTCAAAAGGCTGGATGAGGTTCATCGGATCTTCCTCTACATGGAATGGATTAATGGCGAATCTTTCATTTTGGTAACTATATAAGTATAAGGTCCTGTTTTTTATGTTGGGTTTGTTAAGTAAAAAGAGGATATATTTACTATATAGTAGTTCTTATGCACTGCCAATAGTTGGATTGGATACATTTCTAAGTTTTGGTTGAGAAAGCGCAGAAATTCCATTAGAATAAGAAGAAGTGCTGGTTCATAGATAAACTAGACTAAGGTCGAGGTTCATATTATTACCTAAGAAGGTTATGAAATTGAGGCAACTGCATTAAAGTAATACATAAGACATTAGTTCTTTAATGTGGAGGTTGTAATGAAACATGATGAGTGAGTTCGAAGTATACGTCATTTTAACCGATACAGGGACGCTGTTCACCAAGACGATAAAGTGGTTTACGAAGGATCCTCTTAACCACGCTTCAATCGCTTTTGACAGTGACTTGAATGAGGTATACAGCTTTGGCCGCAAGAATCCTAACAATCCTTTTTTCGGCGGTTTCGTCAAAGAGAACATGCGAGGGCAATTGTTCGAGCAGGCGGCATGTGCATTGTATCGGATTCGGATTAACAAAGCGGCATATGTGAAGATGCGTAATTTAATTGATCATATGGAACAGAATCGTGACCAATATCGGTATAATTTGCTCGGGGTACTAGGGCTTCCTTTTAATATTCAGATGAAGAGAGAGTATGCTTATTTCTGTTCGCAGTTCGTTGCAACCGTCTTTGAGGAAAGCGGCGTACATCTAGTGAATAAGTCCTCTCTATTGGTTAGACCAGGTGATTTGGAGAATACGTCCATGCTGGAGCTTGTCTATGAAGGTACCGTGGAATCCTATATGAATCATTATAAGAATATTGTAAGGAACAGAAGCAGCATGAGCATCAAGGTAGGGCGCCAGTTGAAAGCAGTTGGAACATAAGAGATCTCTACCATAGAGATCTTTTTTTTTATCTGCTCCAAAATTAAGTTTTATATCAATCAGGTTTGGATATTGTGGTAATATAAGCGAATAAACATCATGATAAATAAAGGTGGGGATGTAGGTGAAAGGACAGAATTTACTTATTGCCGCCTTACTGTTCGCGTTTATTATTGCGTGGTTCGCGGTCATTAATGTCGATGCGGTACAGGTGAATTTTATGTTTACGAAAGCCCAAATACCGCTTATACTCGTTATTCTTTCTTCAACCTTGCTTGGAGGTTTGACGGTTGGACTCATTGGAGGCATACGCCAGTACAAGCTGCAGCGATCGGTCCGGGCTTTGGAGAAGCAGGTTGCTGATTTAACTGGGGGCCTTGAGAAGGGGGCTGCCGATGATTACACGCAATCATTTGGGGCCGAGAATTCTGAGGAAATACCGCCTCCTCCCCAAAGCAAATGACGTCTTACGTATATACTTATGCTTGTCATGAAGATGAAGCAGCCCTCTGTGCGTTGGAGCGCCGCAAGCTATTTTCCTTGCAGCAGACTGGGCAAGAGCAAGCCGGCTACTTGATCAGCTCTTATCGGCTGGACCCAAGCCGAAGCCCGTTCCTCAAGCGTCGGATGGAGCAGTGGCTGGAAGGGGATAGCCTTGAAGCAATCATAAGCTTGCTCCCAGCTATTGAATTGGAGGGTAAGACGTTCAAAGTCAGCTATATGGCTACAAGCGTTAAGCCGACCTACGAGGAGCAGCGGACTATCGAGCGGGCTGTCGGAGCTGCCATACGGGGTACAGCCCAGATGAAGGCTCCCGAGCAATTGTTCGCAATCACCTGCATGGACGGCAAATGGCTATTTGGTCCGTGTGTCGATAGTGAACCGATTTGGCTCAGACATCAGCAGAAGCCACAGAACTATTCCACAGCATTAGGCACTAGAGTAGCGAGGGCTATTGTGAATATTGCCTTCGGACGCGTTACAGACGATATTAGAGCCATTGATCCCTGCTGTGGCATGGGAACGGTGTTGATTGAAGCACTTTCCATGGGCGCTGAGATTAAAGGAATCGATCGAAATCCTCTTGCGGTAAGAGGAGCGAGAGTCAATCTTGCGCATTTTGGTTATTCTGATCATATAGTGAGCTTGGGAGATATGACGGAACTGACGGGAAACTATGATATAGCCATAGTCGATATGCCCTATAATTTATGTTCAGTCTTGCCGATTGACGAGCAGCTTGCTATGCTGAGAAGTGTAAGGAGGCTGGCTCGTTACGGCGTTATCGTCACGACCGCTCCAATCGAGCAGCCGTTGGATCAAGCAGCGTTCCGAATATCGGATCGTTGTCAGCTGCACAAAGGGTCTTTTACCCGATATATTACGGTTGTCGAATAAAAGCGAGGTGATTCTATGTCCACGAGCGAAATTAACGGAGCAGAAGAGCAAGAGCAGCCCAAAAAACTGACTCAAGCAGAGAAAGCAAAGCAACTGCTAGCTCAGAAAAAGCAAGGAAATAAGGGTCTGCCAGGCCAGAAGCATCAATCCACCAACATGCAGGAGATGCGCAGCCAGAGCACGAAGAAAGTGAATAATCAACGCAAAAAAATGGGCGTGTAGCTGCTGCAGGGCTTCCAACTTCACCAACAAGGTGAGGCTGGAAGCTTTTTTTTGTATAAGGTCCTCTCCACAGGTTATCAGTCTGCTACGTATAAAGCGATGCTGATTGCTAATGATGATGAATAGTGAAATGGAATAACCTGGACGGGGGCTGACGTGATGCTGGCGCGCAGATTCATGAATCGCAGTAATGGCATGGCTGTTATATGTGCACTGCTGCTGCTCCTGCAGGGGGCGCAGTGGAGAGATACAGAAGCGATCAACACGAGTACAAGCGTCATATTCACGGAGCAGCAGAGGGATTGGACGGTACACTCATCCGGGACAGACTACACGCTTGCGAAATTAGAACCAGCAGTGGGAATCTATACCGGTGCGTATGTATTGCAGAACAGCCGGATTCAATTTAGCATGGCCGAATTCAATCGCAGGACAGGGAAGAAGCATGCCAGTTTTTTTAAATACGTAGGTTATGGAGAGCCATTCCCAGCTCAGTGGGTAGAGCAGGTAAAGGAGCATGGTGCCTTCCCGCATATTGCATGGGAGCCCAATAATGGTCTGGATGAAGTGCAAGACAATGCATATTTGCAGAGCTTTGCTGATGAAGCGAATAAGGCAGATACACCGATCTTCTTGCGTTTTGCCTCTGAAATGAACGGCAGCTGGACCAAATACAGCGGTGATCCCAACCACTATATCCGTACTTGGCGAATGGTGCATGACGTATTCGAGCAAAGGGCGCCGATGACCGCTATGGTATGGACGGTATTGAATGTGCCTGAAAAGCCGATAGAAAGTTATTATCCAGGCGATGACTATGTGGACTGGGTCGGGATTAATATGTACAGTGTAAAATACCATAACGGCAAGCTCAATCAACCAGCTGATTTCGAAGACCCGCTTCAGCTGATGGATTATGTCTATAACCGCTTCAGCAGAACGAAACCAATCCAGTTGTCTGAATATGGAGCTACCCATTATAATACAACCGACGGTTTGAAGGATATTGATTTTGCCGCAAGCCGGATCGCTCGCTTATACGATAAGCTGCCGAGGTTGTATCCTCGGGTGAAGGCGGTATATTATTTTGATGTGAACAATTTGACGGAGTACAATGCGCTGCGTCGGATTAATGATTATTCGATTACAAGCGAGAAGAAGCTGCTTGCCGTCTACAAGCGAGCGATCAAAGGCAAAGCTTACTTAAGTGAGCTGCCTCAGGAGGCCATCCGATTAACCAAGCCAGTACAACAGCGGTTCACTTCACGGGGGCTCGTATTTACGAGGAATGGTGAGCTTTATGCGGATAAGGTGCTGTTCGAGCGGCTCTTGCAGCTGAAGGTCGTGCAAGCTGGTGCTGAAGGCGAGTGGCTTGTCTCAAGAGGAGACAGGCCAGAGCCTAAGCAAACGGTACGGGCTGTATCCGCTCCGCATAAACTATGGAGTGGGTACAAAATGGATGGAGAGATACCGATTCAGAGAACATTAACCGGCCTGCCACTTGTACAAACGATCACACAGCTGGGGTATAAGGTCAAGATAAAGGGAACTAGCATATATATACAAGAATGAATATTGGCCTCCCCCCGCATAATGAACGTATGCCAAGTTGAATCATTGGATGACGGAGGGGTTTACGATGAAGACAATGGAAGGATCGACGATTAGCGTTTATTTGCTTGCCGGCGTTGCAACTACAACGTCGGCATTCAATGAATGCAGGAGCAAGCTGGATCAGCTGCTGCGCTCAAATGGGCTAGAGCCCTTCATTCATATTGTGTATCCATATGGAGACGCAAGCCGCAGCCTGTATAGGCAAATCGCTGAGGTTAGCAGTGATCTTACGAATAGAGTAGCCATAGGGCGAATTGGCGGTCGTGCCGTATTGGAGAAAATTAAGCAGACGTCTAGAGGAGACAATGAGCCGTTATTGCTTATTGGACATAGCGGCGGCGGGGCAGCCGCTTACCAGGCAGGAAGAATGCTGCATAGACAGAAGCTATCCCGCAATTTTCGGATTATACAGGTGGGATCTCCGCGAGTTCGTATCCATCCCGAGCTTCGGGACAAGGTCTCGTATTTTCATTCTATAGATGGACAAGGCAAGCTCAATGATCCGATTAGCCGAATTGGCAGCTGGGGTGGATGGTCGGTGCAAGGAAGAGCGGTTCCGCGTTGGAATCCGATGAAATATGCGCCCAGCATAGTAGAAGGCATTCCATTAATCGGCGGACATCCTCATTATTTCAGACATCAGGAGCCTTATATTGACCATGAGCAGGTGTGCAATCTGGACAAAACGATCGACCGTATGCAGGGATGGTTGAAAGGCTGGAGTTGATCCGTTACACTGAATATAGCTTAATGCAGTAAATGGAACGTTCAAGAATGGAGGAGTTGTATGGCAAATACGCACACCTATTCCAAGCGAGAAGAAATAGCGAATGCCATTACGCATGGTATCGGGGCAGCTCTCAGTGTAGCTGCTCTAGTCCTGCTTATCGTGTTTGCATCAGTGAAAGGGACGGCTTTTCATGTCGTCAGCTTTACGATATACGGCTCGGCTATGCTGCTCTTATATTCGGCATCGACCTTGGTTCATAGCTTCCCTGAAGGTAAGGCGAAGCGTGTGTTTGAATCACTTGATCATTCTTGCATTTACATTTTCATTGCAGGAACCTATACGCCAATCGTATTGCATATCGTGCAAGGAGCACTGGGCTGGGTATTATTTGGCATTGTGTGGGGCTGTGCTTTGGTTGGCGTTGTATTTAAAGCCTTCTTTGCCTCTCGCTTTCTCTTTACGTCAACGATTGTATACATAGCGATGGGCTGGCTTATCGTCTTTGCATGGAAGCCGCTTACGGAGCATTTGGCTCCAGGAGGTCTGCAGCTCCTCATTACTGGCGGTTTGCTTTATACATTCGGTACCATCTTTTATATGTGGCGAGCTTTTCCTTACCATCATGCGGTATGGCACTTATTCGTGCTTGCGGGCTCGATTGTTCATTTTTTTGCAATTCTGCTCTATATGCTGCCGAACTAAAACAATCCCCGCTTCAAGCCGTTGGTCTATGGCTTGAAGCGGGGATTCTTTGCTTGTGGTCAATTAATCTAAAAGCGGGCACCATCCGGGCGGCTCAGAGCATACCGTAGTTGCGAATATAGGGTCCTCTTGGAATAAGTCGGTGAAGTAGCTGGTTAATATATGATTGCCTGCGATGGAACCCATGCGGAAGGAACGTTTTGTTTCCCCTTTCACATGCATGTAGTAATAGGACTTTTTGGTGTTGGGCGCTTGATAGACGAGAGTTGGCAGATGAGGAACGATATCATATTCATTCTGGAATCGCCAATGGGTAGCAATCGTCGTATTGTAGGCACGAACAAATTTCGGGTCGCCGACACGGGGAGACCCGAAGGTATAGACGATAGGGGAACGAATGCTGGTATTGCTTGCAATATCCATTGCAGCCAACGTGGCAAGCGCTCCTCCTAGACTATGTCCCGTTATGAATAAAGGTTTGTCAGGCGGCAGTTTATTGATTAGGTCGAGAATTTGTGAACGAGCAGAAGTATAAATATCGGTAAAGCCTTTATGGGTTTGCCCGGAATTTTTCACTGGACGGTAGGTGATTTGCTGCGCGATGAAGTCAGAGACCCAGTCGACAGCCGAGCCTGAGCCGCGAAAAGCAAGAACGGCAGACCGCTCTGAATCCAATAAGAAGCCGAAGCGCTCTTCGGTTTCATCATAGGCCCGTGCCGTGAAGGAGCCGAGCGCTTGATAGTTGCGGGGAACAAGGAAGAGCCCATTGCTATTCTCGAATTGCATATAAGTTTGTCCACAAACGCCGGCTAGGAATAGGGCAGTGCGGATGTCTAATTCTTGTGATGCCAATTGCTTACGCGTGTTCTTGTTCAGTTTCTTTTGTGTGGTCATCCCAATCCCTCCGCTCATGCGAATACGACATTCTCTGATGTTGTATTGTATGAGGGAGAGAGAGCATCGGTAACCCGTAGGACAGACCATAATCCAATGAAAATAAGCAAGGATTGTTCGAATAGCAAAGAACCCTCAACGCCACGGCATTGAAGGTTCTTTGTTTGTTGCAGCTAACAGATTCAGCTAGCCTCGCTTCGATCTCTTTGGCAGTCGCTCGGTCGATTGTTCGGCCTCTGATGAGGATGGCTTCGCCTTGAATATACTTCTGCTTTTTCTGCGGGTTGACCCATTGGCAAGCTTCTTGCTTCCCTTACGCCCTGTGAGCAGGTCTCCTGTCCAGCCCTTCTTCCAGAGCCAAATGTAAATTGCGGAGGTAATCATAAGAATAACTGCGCATAGGACGGCGAAGCCCCACTCAAGATCATCTAGAGGGAGATCCTTCATATTCACACCCCAAATGGCTCCTACTACAGAAGGGGGAGTGAAGAGAACGGTGAATATCGTAAGGGTCTTCATAATATCATTGCCCCGAAAGCTGGATATCGCATCATCCATAGAGATCAGCGTATCAATCTCCAATGCATAATGCTTCAATAGGGTCTCTATTCTATCCAACCTGTGAGTGATTCTCTTGAAGCTGTCGCTTTCAGTCAGATCCTCCATAAAGGCTTCTTTGGCTCCGCTGTGGAGTTCCCTTACGGGTAGGAATAGATGGCTCCAATGAAGCAGCTCATAGCGGCGTTCAAATATGACATCCATGAGACCGGTGCGATTCGAGTGCCGCATCGCGTTCTCAAGCTCACCCAATCGATTCTCAAATCCGTCCAGCCCATCGTTAAAAGACTCCAGTATAACTCTGAGCATAACGAATAATGCCTCAGGAGCAGTTTCGCAAGCATCCAGCCTGGCAGCACAAATATCCGTCTGCAATCGAATCAGCATTCTTAAGTCATCATGTATGGTAACGAGCTTATCCGCGGAGAGCCAAAAATGAAACGGATGGATATCCGTCTGCTCCTCCGAGACCTGGAACATGATCGTTCCCTTCAATACCGGCCCGTTCTCAAGAGAGGTAGCAACCGTTATCTTGTTCGTATTCCTTCCGCTGCATTCATCCAGCCAAGAAGCACACTCTGGCAGCAATCGCTTGAATTCATTGTATTGTTGCTCTTCCTCTTCCAAGACCCTTGCGTTCAGGCTGGCCATGGAAGGAGAAGCATCGCCTGGCTTATCATTGTTACTGCGCTTCGGCCATTCTTCTACTGATTCAGTCTGCAGCCGTTCGTACTGCAGCACATGCCATTCCCATTTGGCCGGATAACGAAGCACCCGATGAATCATCGATTTGCCCCCCGCTTGTCCGATTTCATTCTTATATTCATTTCCTTCCATAATACCCCGAATAGGCATCCCTGCACAACCTGCATGGTTCATTCCTTCCTATTTAGCCGTTTTGCTTGTTAGGCGATTGATAGGCCTTCAATAAGGGTATAACTACGTAAAGCTGATAAAGAATTTGAGGAGGATGGGAAATATGGCTAAAAAATTAGGTGTTTTTTCCACAGAGCAGCAGGTTATTGATACGATTCAGCAATTAGAGAACGCAGGATTCCAGACGAGCGAGCTTCGCATATTTGCCAAAGACTCGGAGCATTCGCGCCGAATTGAAAGTGAAAGCAATGTTCATGTCGATGAGGTTAGGGAGCTCGCTGAGACGAGAGGTTCAGGTCCGGTAGCAGATTATGCAATCGCTCCTGGTCTGGTGGGGGCTAGCGGGCTGACGGGTACGCCTGGTTTGGCGCTAGATCCTGCATCAGTGGGCGGCGCTGTCTTAGGAAGAACGCGTATTGACGAAGAGGATGGAATGGACTCAGCCTTAGGAGCCCTTGGCTTGGATCGTACCGAGACATCGGCCTGTGTAGATGCCCTTAGACAGGGCTCGACAGTTGTCGTTGTTGAGATTGCCGAGACAAAGTCTATGCTTGATCCAGACGGAGGCCCTGATCTATCGAGGTTAGGTGTAGCCGAAGGCGTGTTTCGTGCCAATAATGCCTCGCAGATTATTTCAGGAACCTAAATGGGCTATAATGCGCAAAGAAGTTGAGCAGGAATTCCTGCTCAACTTCTTTGTTGTTCTTTAAGTGCAGTGCTATTCGATGGGCGCTCAAGGCGAACAATATCGGCGATAGGATGCTGCGAGCCAAGAATCATATCTCGCAAAATATTCGCCGCAATCATGCTGTATACCGTACCGTTGCCGCCATAGGCCAGACAATAATACACACCTGGTATAGCAGGATCTTCTCCGATAAACGGCAGGTTGTCTCGGGATTCGCCAAATGTCGCGCTCCATTCGAATTCGATGGGTGCCTTTAAATCTGGGAAGTGTGCCAAAATTTCATTATGTAGCTTATCCGTTCTTTTATGCATGGCTTCATTTCCTTCGACGGGTTCTTCTAGTTCTTCATCTAGTCCACCGATGATGATTCGATCGTCGAATGTTGTTCTCATATAGAGATAAGGCCGTGCTGTCTCCCAGATCAAATAATTATCATGCCAGCTGCGGAGAGCCGCTTTGTCCTGCACGCCAGTGACAGCGGCGAAGGAGCGGTTGATGTTTGCCTTCACAAGCTGTCCGCGCAGCTCCTCCGGTTCATAGCCAATGGCAAAAATGACGTGGTCGGCCTCTACTTCATAGCCGTCGGAGGTACGTAACAATTGTGTGCCATTAGATAAGGTCTCATGAGCAACGATATCGGTATTCTCATAAATTTGAAGCCCATAAGACATGGCGGCATCAGTAAGGGCTTGAACGAATTGGAAGGGATTCACTTCCGCATCGCCTCCCGTTACAATAGCGCCAGATTTTCGGAACGGAAAATGCGCCATAATATCATCAGGGCCCCAGAAGCGAACATCGAACCCATTGTCACGCAGAGTCTCGTATTCCTTAATCAGCTTCGGAAGGTCCTGCTCAGAGCTTGCATAATAAAGACTGCTTCTTTTTTTGAAGCCGACATTTGCGGGCAGTTTCTCAGCCAGATTGCCGAGCTGTTCAACAGCCGTCTTACAAGCGGAGTAAAATCGTACAGCATCATGCTCGCCGATCTGATCAATGAGATCTGACAGCATGACATCATTGGAGAATTGGAGCAGACCTGTGTTCGCGGAGGTGCTGCCCCCAGCAATACTGTCTCTCTCCAGTACAGCTGCAGAAATTCCGCTCTGTGCAAGCATATAGCCGCAGATCGAACCGGACATGCCACCACCTACAATGGCTGTGTTCACTTTGATAGAGGTGCTAAGAGGCGGATAGACCTTCGGGTTATCCAAGGTGGTCGGCCAATACAAATGACCCGTATGTAGCTTTTTCATTCATGTTCTCCCCTTCGTAAATAAGCATAGGACAGGATGTCTACAATTAATATGTCCATTTCTGATAGATGCGTACCACGAAGAGAGAGATTGTTTACATATTTGTGTTGCGCATCGCTTCACGATAAGCGGTAGGGGACTGCCCGTAGAAGCGCCGGAATTGCTTGGAGAAATAGAGGGCATCTTGCATACCTACCGAGGCCGCAATTTGTTCGATAGTTAATTGCTCGCGCTCGCGAATCATCTGCCTTGCTTTATCAATGCGGAGCTTGAGCAGGAAACTAATCGGGCTGACACCAGTATGCTTCTTGAAGAAGCGCGATAGGTAGGCACGGCTATAGCCCAGAGATTCTGCCATCTGTTCGATCGAGACAGGCTGGGCATACTGCGTGGACAAATAGTGAATGACTTGCTGGAGCAGCCATTCACTCTCATTGTGGGCCTCTTTGAAGGGCAGCTTCCTGATGGGGTGTGCAGCCTTGCTATATTCTGCGAGCAGAAGATGAAGGTAGCCCGCAGCTTTTAAATGAGATGCAGGGTCTCCTTGTCGAAAGGTGGAGAAAATATGGTGATAGAGCAAGCTGATCCGTTTGTTGCTGCCCGTATCAACAATGGGCTGTTCAGTTCCCAGGCCTGCTGCCTGGAGAAGCTCAGAGGCTTGAGATCCATTGAAGGCAACCCAGCGATAACGCCATGGCCAGGCAGCATCCGATTCGTAGCTGACGAGCTGCTCCGGCTCGATGAGAAAGGTATGGCCGGCCCGCAGGTCATAGCGATTGCCTCCGCTTGCGAAGACGCCCTTTCCTTCAAGGACCGTATGCATCAAATAAAAATCATAGACCTTAGGCCCAAGTAGATGGGAGGGCTTAGTCTGGCTCTCACCTGAGAAAAGCACATTCGTCAAGCCATTAGGCGTAATGTCTGGATTGGAAGCTACATAATAGCTTTCTTGCTTATTCATCATTAGCACCTGCCTTAATCTAGGGTGTCTTTTGTTAGAATGAAGATATAATTGATCATAACATGGAATGATCTCTATCCAAAGGTCACATAAATCCATGTGAAGAGCATTTTCCGCCATTTCGTTTGGAGGATTCATTGCGTTATACTGTAGGGGAACATAAAGATTACTTACACTCATGAAAAAGGAACGTGATAGCAAATGGCAAACCTCCAAGAGCTGACACAGAAATTTATACAGCAATATGGCGGAGATAAGGCGACTGTCCATGTATTTCATGCACCAGGACGAGTCAATCTGATTGGTGAGCATACCGATTATAATGGCGGATACGTTTTTCCGGCGGCCCTTACATTCGGTACGACACTATTGATTCGCAGACGTGATGACAATCAATTAGGTTTGTCGACAACGAATTTCTCCTCCTCCAAACATTTTTCGCTTGATCAAATCGTGTTCGACGAAGCTGATGATTGGATGAATTACCCAAAAGGCATTGTGAATGAGCTGCAGCAAAGCGGCATCACCTTCAAGAATGGCTATGATCTGCTGTTTCATGGGGAGATCCCGAACGGCGCAGGCTTGTCCTCCTCTGCTTCGATCGAGGTAGTGACGGCATTCGGTTTGCTTACAATGGAGGACCAGCCTGTTGACACAGTCAAGATTGCCCTGCTCTCGCAGAAGTCTGAGAATGAATTCAATGGCGTTCAATGCGGAATTATGGATCAGTTCGCTGTTGCCAACGGGAAAAAGGATCATGCGATCCTGCTGATGTGCGATACGCTGGAATATGATCTTGTTCCGTTCCAGTCAGGCAGCTACAAGCTCGTTATCGGTAATACGAACAAGCGTCGCGGCCTTGTAGACTCTGCTTATAATGAACGCCGCAGCCAATGCGAGCAGGCTGTCATTGATCTGCAGGCTGCATTCCCGGAGCTGACCCTGCTCGGTCAATTGAATGTGCAGCAATTCAATGCGAATAAGCATCTGATCAAGGATGATCTTGTTCGCAATCGCGCACAGCATGTCGTGGAAGAGATCGACCGTGTTCTTCAATCTATGGATGCGCTCAAAGGCAATGATCTGGCACGCTTCGGTCAATTAATGAATGCTTCACATGATTCGCTTCGTGATCTGTATGAAGTAACGGGAGTAGAGCTGGACACCATGGTGGATGCGGCTCGCAAGGTTCCCGGTGTGCTTGGTTCGCGTATGACGGGCGCAGGCTTCGGCGGCTGTACGGTATCGCTTGTCCATGAGGACAGCATTGAGGCATTCCAGACAGAGGTTGGTCGTCATTATCGGGAACAGACAGGACTTAAGCCTGATTTCTATGTATGCAGCATTGGCAATGGCGTAGAGCAGCTTGTGTAAGGAAGAATGGATAAGAAGAGAACGGTAATTATAATTGTTGATTCTGAAGAAAAACAATAGAAATAGAGCAGGGAGAGGGATGAGAAAATGGCAGTTTTAGTGACAGGCGGGGCAGGCTATATCGGTTCACATGCAGTAGCAGCTTTAGTTGAGCGCGGGGAAGAGATTGTTATTGTCGATAATATGCAGCAAGGGCACCGGGATGCGCTGCTGGGCGGCAAGCTGTATGAAGGAGATCTGCGCGATTCAGATTTCTTGGATACGGTGTTCAAGGAAAACACTATAGATGCTGTTATTCATTTTGCTGCTAATTCGCTAGTAGGCGAGAGTATGCAAAATCCAGGCAAATACTATCACAATAATGTTTACGGAACGCTGTGCCTTTTGGAAAAAATGGTGGAGCATGGCGTGAGCCGAATCGTATTCTCTTCTACGGCAGCGACTTACGGAGAGCCGGAAAATGTACCTATTGATGAATTTGATCGGACGCTTCCGACGAATGCCTATGGCGAGACGAAGCTTGCTATGGAGAAAATGATGAAGTGGTTCGATGTGGCGCATGGCCTCAAGTTCGTATCCTTGCGTTATTTCAATGCGGCAGGCGCTCATGAGAGCGGGAAAATCGGCGAAGACCATAGCCCGGAGACGCATTTGATTCCAATCGTTCTGCAAGCAGCACTGGGACAACGCCCTCATATCGTCGTATTCGGTGATGATTATAATACGCCAGATGGCACTTGTATCCGCGATTATGTTCACGTAAGCGATTTGGCGGATGCGCATGTACTCGCTGTGGACCGACTGCGCGGCGGGGCAGATAGCGCGATCTATAACTTGGGAAGCGGGCAAGGCTTCTCCGTAAAAGAAGTGATTGATATTGCCCGTACCGTGACAGAGAAGGAGATCAAAGCGGTAATAGAACCGAGACGCTCTGGCGACCCCGCGATTCTTATCGCTTCCTCGGAACGTGCCCGTACAGAGCTTGGCTGGAAGCCGACACGCACGAAGCTTGAAGATATTATTGGCAGTGCTTGGAGATGGCATGAAGCTAATCCTAACGGCTATAACGATTAAGCTGCCCTCTTGAAAGGAGTTCTTGCATCATGAGAAAGACCGAACATCAGAACACCGGAGCAACGGAAGCGCTGGTACTTATAGAAAGACTGGTCGGATTCGCTTTGCAAAAAGGGATGATTGAGCCGCTTGATGTTGATGCATCCCGCAATGCCCTATTGGATTTATTCCAATTCAGTGAGCCATTCGCCACAGATGTGCAGCAGGAGCCGCTTGATAGTGCTGTCACCGTGTTAGAGCCGCTTCTCGATTATGGCTATTCTATTGGCTTGATTGAAGATAATACGATGACCTATCGAGATTTGCTCGATGCCCGTATTATGGGGCTGCTCATGCCGCGCCCATCAGAGACTGCTGCGAGCTTCCGCCGGACGGCTGAGCAATCAGGAATAGCTGCGGCAACCGACGCCTTCTATAAGCTCAATCTGGATTCAAACTATATTCGGATGGATCGTATTCGCAACAATAAATATTGGCTGCATGATACGGAGTACGGCGCGCTTGAAATCACGATTAATTTGTCCAAGCCTGAGAAGGACCCTAAGGAAATTGCCTTGTTAAAAGCTATGCCGCAAGCGCATTATCCGAAATGTCTGCTCTGTGCAGAGAATGTAGGCTATGCAGGCCGTGCCAATCATCCTGCACGCCAGAATCTGCGCGTTATACCGCTGGTTCTGCAAGAGGAGCCATGGTTGTTCCAATATTCGCCTTACGTGTATTATAATGAGCATAGTATCGTATTTAAGGGTGCTCATGAACCGATGGCAATCTCCCATGCTTCGTTTGCGAGATTGCTTGATTTTGTGGAGCAATTCCCGCACTACTTTATCGGCTCTAATGCGGATCTGCCGATTGTAGGCGGCTCGATACTGAGCCATGACCATTTTCAAGCGGGGCGCCATATCTTCCCTATGGAAAAGGCTAAGACAGAGATTACTTATCAGTCGCAAGAGCTGCCTGGCGTAAGCATCGCTATCGTCAGTTGGCCGATGTCTGTTGTTCGGGTGACAGGCGCTTCGAAGCGCGATGTGCATACAATGGCTTGCCGCTTGCTTGATGAATGGAAGAGCTACAGCGATCCAGAGGCAGACATCCTTGCTTTCACCGAGGAGAGCGATGGCAATCTTGTCCCTCATAATACGATTACGCCCATTGCAAGGCTGCTTGATAATGGAGATTATGAGATTGACCTTGTTCTGCGAAATAATCGTACCAGCACTGAGCATCCGGACGGCATTTTCCATCCCCATAAGGCTCTTCATCATATTAAGAAAGAAAATATTGGCTTAATCGAAGTGATGGGGCTGGCTGTGCTGCCAGGACGCCTAAAAACGGAGCTGGAGCAAATCGCTGCTTATTTGACGGGCAATCCTGCGGAAGAGCTGAATGAGGCTGACCACCCGCTCCAGCAGCATGCCCAATGGATTCAATGGTTAGTTGGGCGCTACGGTACGAAGCATACAGCTGAGCAGGCGATGGCTATCGTTCAGTCGGAGACGGGAGAGAAATTTCTCGATGTGCTCAGAGATGCTGGCGTCTATAAACGGACAGAGGAAGGATTGGCGGCATTCAATCGTTTTCTTACCGCAATTAATCTGCAGCAGATCACATAAAGGATAGAGGAAGGACCACTGCTTTGGTCATTTGACAAAGCGGTGGTCCTTTATATTTTGACAATTTAGTGGCAGAAATAAATCTGTTAAGAATTTAATTTGTAAAGAGCAAAGAATTATGGTATTTTTTATAGGAAAATAAAAAAAGATAATTTTATTATTATTGACTCAAATGATAAGTGTTTTTTCAAATACCGCGCTTGTCTTTTGGTGGCAAAAATAAGTAAAGTGGAGGGAAACAAATGCCGGAAGCCATTATGCCTTTGAATGATTTTTTGGATTTGAACACCGAGGAACAGATCGAAAAGCTAAAACGCTGGAAAATGGATTATACGCTTAAGGATATCCGGGAGGCTTGGAACTTCAAGCATTCTGCCCAGTATTACATGCTTTTGAAGAAGCTGCGTATCTACGAGCGAGTGGTCAATAAATCGGACAAGTTCTATCCGGTTTCCGAGCATATTCTAGTGCAAGCAGGAGGCATTCCTGACCGCGGTGTGTGGAGAGGACGCAGCTTAGCTGAAGAGCAGCCATCCGATCGGTTCACTTATAATCTGAACACAACACTTAGCGGTGCCGAGCTTGCAGAAAAGCTAGAGAGGCTGGCTTTTTTCCTAAGAGGCGAGCAAAAGCAAGTGACAATTGCGTTGTCTATTGAGTCGAAGAATGAAGTTGCAGCTGCAGATAAAGAGGAACAATCTGAATAATAAATAGAATGGAGCCGCTATTAGTGCGGCTCCATTATTTTGTCGAATTACAACATTAATTGTCTAATAATGGTATTAAATGACTGTAAAAATAATTGTATTATTTTCCACGTAATTTTCCGAGTTCAGACACTAATGCTTCAACTTCACTGATGCTGAATTTCTCTTTGGAAGCGACAACTTCGTATAATTCTTTAATATCCTCATATTGGTCAATGTTAAAGTGTGAAGACTGCATAGCAGCTGCTGTAGCCATTTTTAACTTGGTCTTGATTGTCTCGATCATGAATTCCACATTCTGCTGTGATTTCTGTTCCAGATCCACCATGATGAATCCCTCCTCTATTGGTCATTGCTGTGGATATTGTATCATATATTTTTCGCTGGCGTTGCAGGGAAATTGAACGTTGCAACACAGTTCAGGTACAATGAAGCAAGAATAGGAAACAGTTCAGGTACAATGAAGCAAAATAAGAACACCATTCAGGTGCATTGAAGCAAGAATAGGTTAATAAAGCAGGTGCAGTATAAATGAGTAAAGTTGCAGAAGAAAAGAATAGTCACGAGAGTAGTCTGCTGAAGTTCATCGCATCGATTGCAAGCAAGCATCCTCATCGGGATCATCTCGTTTTGTTATGTATTGGCTCTGACCGTTCAACGGGAGACAGCTTCGGTCCCTTAGTTGGAACGATGCTGGAGGAGCGCGGCTGGCCACATATAGTTGGCACATTGCAGCAGCCTTGTGATGCCCATAAGGTCGAGAGAGCGGCACGTGAGATTGCGGAAGGCAAGATCGTGATTGCAATTGATGCTTGCCTTGGCAAGCCGTCCTCCGTCGGGCAATTCGTAATGGCAGAGGGTTCATTGACGCCAGGGCAAGCGACTGGGGCGGGATTGCCTGCTGTTGGGCATTATAGCATTGCAGGTGTAGTCAACGCGAATAGTCATAAGCCGTACATGACGCTTCAGACGACTTCGCTGTACAGCGTGATTCAGATGGCGAGAGTGCTGGCGGAAGCGATGGATCAGGCATGGGGCAGCAGCAGTCACCTAATAATGGATGAGGAGAGTGTACAACATGGATAAAAAGTCTATCGCTAATCAATCGGTTAAGCTTCAAAGCGGGGTTGAAATTGCTTATTACGACTCCTTGGAGAATGGGAAGGACGCCCTTGCAGATAAAGGACAAGAGGAAGGACAGACCGTTGTTCTCTTGCATGGCTTTTGCGGGAGCTCCGCTTATTGGGAGCAGGTTGTTTTGCCGTTATCCACTCACGCCCGGATTCTCGCAATTGATTTGAGGGGGCAAGGGCTATCTAGCAGTTCCTCCGATGAGGCTTATTCGATGGAGCTGTATGCAGATGATGTGGCCAGTATGCTGGAACAGCTAAGCTTAGGAAAAGTAAGTATGCTAGGCCATTCTTTAGGAGGTTATATTACGCTTGCTTTTGCAGATAAATATTCTGACAAGCTGTCTGCATTCGGCTTGATCCATTCGACCCCGCTTCCAGATGGCGAAGAGGCGAAGGCAGGACGGGATAAGGCAGCCGCTGCGATTGAGAAGGATGGAATAGAAGCGTTTGTTGATGGGTTAGTGCCTAAGCTATTCGCTCCCGAGCATAAAGAAACGATGAGTGATAAGATTGAGCATGTTAAGCAGATTGGATATGGTACTAGCGCACAAGGTGCGATTGGAGCGGCACTAGGAATGAAGGCAAGACCGGATCGCACTGCGATATTGAAGCAAACGCAGCTGCCGCTGCTGCTGGTCGCTGGAGCTTACGACCAGGTCATTCCAGCTGAAAAAACCTTCTTGGCGAACGGTGCTCATGTTACGCAAATAACTTTAGAGCAAGCAGGACATATGGGGATGATTGAGCAGCCGGAAGCACTTGCTGCGGCTATTGCGGATTTTTTAGTAACTTTGAGGTAAGAGCGGGAGGATGAGGCTGTTGTTTCAACGCGATTTTTTCATGCGAATGATTGAGCAAATGACGCAAGCAGTAGGACAAGTTATGCAGTTGAAGCGAGATATGAAGCATGAGGATGCTCTGCTCGTTATTGACGAGCTGCTTGATAAAAGATTCGGTCTGAGCGGGAAGCTTATTCGCTCTTTGTCCGATGATGACTTGCTAGCTGTTATGACGACGAATGGCGTTATTGCGACAGATAATATTCAAGCGATTGCGGTGCTGCTCAAGCAAGAAGGAGATTTGTACCATGACCTTGGCAATGAAGATGCAAGCTTCACACACTATCTGAGGTCCCTTCATTTATTCATGAGACTATCGTTGGTGGATGCCCCGCCGACGATAGTGAATTGTTCGCAAGAAGCCACGCAATTGCTGGAGCTGCTGAAGCGTTATGAGCTGCCCAAAGCGACTAAATTGCTGCAAGCCGAATGGCATGAGGGTGAAGGACAATTCGATCAGGCAGAGAATGTCCTGCACGAACTGCTTGAAGATGGCGATATCGAGCCCGCCGAGGTGGATTCGTTCTATAGAAGAGTCATGCTCTATGACGATGAGAAGCTTATTAATGGTGGCCTGCCTCGCGAGGAAATCATGTTCGCTCTGACAGAGCTCAAGGCAGCACAGTAAGCTGCCGGCGATTAAATTGCGAGCGGTTGCGGCGAAATCGCTGTTGCGCGATGATTAGCGGGATTGGGGGAAGCGCGTAGCGTACCTGTGTTCCGCTAAAGAAGCGAAAAGCGGCTAGTGGGTGCGAATAGCGGAACACGGTTCCGTAAAGCAGCGCGTGAGAGAGGTAAGCGGTGCTAGGTCGAGCGAATAGCGTACCTGGGTTCCGCTAAAGAAGCGAAAAGCGGCTGGTGGGTGCGAATAGCGGAACACGGTTCCGTAAAGCAGCGCGTGAGAGAGGTAAGCGGGGCTAGG
>NZ_JBXENX010000020.1:0-65601 GCF_059383895.1 Paenibacillus sp. J22P59 | reverse complement strand
GCCGCTAAGTTAGTTGAAAGCAAGCTTTCAACTAACTCCGCTCGACTTGCATGTATTAGGCACGCCGCCAGCGTTCGTCCTGAGCCAGGATCAAACTCTCCATTTAAGAGTTTTCACATCCAACCGGAGTTGGTATGGAAATCTCGATGTGTTTTGATTGCTCATAAACATTTTTATTGCTTCTCCATCAATCCGAGGATTAATGGGGCAGTTTCGCTCGTTGTTCAGTTTTCAAAGAACAATTATTTGTTCGTGTCATTCGCTTGTCTCTCTCAGCGGCGACTCATATAATATATCACGGGTGCATAATCGATTGCAACCCTTTTTTTTATTATTTTAAAAAAAGTTTTATAAGCCTATTTACACCCTTAATTAAGGGATAAAGAGAGACGAAGTAATCGCCCCTCTCCTGTTCATTTGTAGCTGCGGACATTCAACATATATCGTGACAGCTCTTTTGGAGAAGCGATTCGGGCATACATGCGAAATATGATTTTATATCGTCTTGTTATAGCTTGTTTAATATCCCCATCTAATCGTGAATCATTCAGATCAAGCAGCATCTCATCTAATTCTTTACGGAGCACATAATCGAGTTCTTTGCATTCTTTATCGTTGAATAGAATTCCTAGCATAACAGCTGTGCGCCCTCCTAATAAGCCTCATCTATTGTAGATCCCGCTTCCGATTTAACAATAAAGCGGCGTCCTTCGCTCACGCGTCTCGACGCCGCTTTATTGTTATGCACAACAAATCGGAAAATTATTACAATAGAATTCATCTAAATAAAGAGATCACCCAAACACTCACTGTACTTTCTATTATAGAAGCCACAAAAAGCGCCACTGTTAAGATAATAACAACCGGTACAGACCTAATCATAAAATAAGTAATTTCATTGCCTATAACGGCTGCTTCCTTATTAGGATGAAGTGCATAACCAATACCTCTCCATATAAGGCCGCCGAATTTAAGACCGTAAGCACAAGCAATAACTATAGCCGGAATCTCGATGATCCCGTGCGGGATGAGCGACACGAAGAAGGATAGCATTTGGCCAATACCTTCTGTTTGTGCGATATGCTGACTAAGAAAGCCTATTATCATGCCATTAAGTATAAGGAAGAGAATCGGCAGTATCCCGAATAAAGCACCTAAATAAATGATAAAGATCGCTTTAATCGCATTGTTCAGAAAGATGAAGACCATGAACGCTAGCGTCGGATTGCTTGACTCATTGAGGGAGCCTGCTAATTGCTGCATCGCTTCAATCTGTCCCGACAAATAATCACCAAAGGAAGAGTTCGTGCCTCCGGCCACCATTCCCGCTAAGAATAGGACAAACCCTACTCCGATATATCGCCTCATTTGCTTGAAATGTGTTTTTATTGCCTGCCATTTGAACAAAGTCATTCCTCCTGAGCCTTCCGTATCCCCTTTTCTAACAAATACGAATAAGTTTGATGTACGAGCATAGATTGTACTAGAACAAGCTTTCATTAGAAAGGAGATCCATCTACGATGAACTTTTTTTATGTATTAAATGGCCGTAAGATCAAACGTAATTTCCTTATTGCAGTTGCGCTCGTCTTCTCGGTTGGTGTGATCTACGCTGAACGGGACAACATCACGGTCTTCGCCCCGCAGCAGCCAGCCGCTATTTACAATGTTCCTACGGAGAAAAAGGTTGTTGCCCTTACATTCGATATCAGCTGGGGAGAAAAAAGGACAGAGCCTATACTCAAGGTGCTGAAGGAAAAAGGAATCACACAGGCCACCTTCTTCCTATCCTCTCCTTGGGGCCAATCTCATCCCGAAATTGTAAAAATGATTATTGATGCAGGTTATGAAGTCGGCAGCCACGGCCATAAGCACGATAATTACAGCAAGCTTACGGATGACGAGATACGCAAACAGATTAATACCGCTCATACGATATTATCTGATCTTACCGGCAAGCAGCCCAATCTCATTCGTTTGCCTAATGGCGACTTTGACAAAAGAGTTCTTCGCATAGCGGAGGAGCTTAATTACAAAGTCATTCAATGGGATACTGACTCTCTAGATTGGATGAATATCGGCACGGACAAAATCATCAACCGCGTCGTCAGCCGAGCACATAACGGAGATATCATACTAATGCACGCTAGTGATTCCGTCAAGCAAACCCATGAGGCACTTCCCGTCATTATTGATCAGCTGCGTGAAAAAGGCTATGACTTCGTTTCTGTATCCGGGCTCATCGCTCAGACCGAGACAGAAGGAAAAGCTGTTCAAGATAGAGTACCTGTCTCTATGCTTGACCAGCTTCAGGCAGCAGAATGAAATTAAGCGACCGGCTTTGCAGCAGCAGCTGCAGTGTCGGTTGTTTTTTGCTTCAACAAACGTGGAAGCATCAATATTTGGTATGCATTACAAGCGAACAAAGGAATAATCATAAAGACGATAGCAGAAATATTCGTTTCGCCTTGAAGAGCTGGCCAAGATTCAATAAAAGTAACGAAAAACATTAAGAATAAAGTAGGCACAAATGCACTTCGATTCGTCTGCTTCACCTTCACATAACTAATCAACAAAGAGAAGACCAGAAGCAGAAGCGGCAGCAGCCAGAAAAACCAGTTGTTTGTACGTTGCTCAAATAATAAGTATCCTAGTCCTGCTACGGCAAAAAGTGTCGTATACCCTTGTAACGCATTCCATAGGTAGCTTTTGCGGAATACGCTTAACGCGATGTAATTCAAAGTCAAATAAGCGAAAAAGCCCATCTGGCTGAAAGCTCCGATCAACAAACCAACCAGCCCCATCATCAGGACGTTGAAGCCAACCTCATCCAGCTTCAACCCCATGAAACCAATAGATTGGTCCATCCATTGCATAATGGAGCCACTTATCATAGTAACGACAGCGCCTGCCGCCATACAGCTCCAGAATAGAAAAAACCATTTACGCAAATTCACGATAATTATCCTCCTCGACATTTTGCATGAGCAACCCCTGCTGCTTCATGTACCTCTTGCTTGTATCGCCTTTATTTTACCACGTTCGTCATAAAAAGCTAACCATCCTGCATGATAATCCCGTGAACAATAACGCATACTACTGAATATCCAAATCGTTCTGTTACAGAAGGGAGAATACGGTTCATGCGTACGCGCTTGGCTTTATTAGCGGTAATAACCGCTTTATCATTCCTATTGACGAGCTGTGGTTCAGAATCGTCGGGCGGTGGCGGCAGTCAACAAACCAGTTACAAGGATATGAAGTCGATGGTTATCGACATTTTGAAAACAGAAGATGCACAAAAGGCTCTGCAGGAATCAGCCAAACAAATGTCTGGATATAGTGGAGATACTACAAAGCTGCTGTCCGTACAGGACCAAGAGCAGGTACGTCTAGCAGTTAAGGACGTGCTTGTCTCTCCTGAGTACGATAAGGTCATCAAAACCCTTATGACTGACACACGCTTTGCCGGTGAATTCGCCAAGTCAGTGAATAAGCAGAATAAAGATATCCATAAGGAATTATTAAAAGATCCCTCCTATCAGGAGGATTTGATTAAAGTACTGAAAAATCCCGAAATGGATAAAATGATTCTTGATGTGCTTCAAAGTACGCAATATAAGAAACAGGTCATGTCCTTAATGCAGGAAGCGATGCAAAATCCTTTGTTCCGCTTGGAAGTACTCGATTTGATGAAAAAAGCTGTACAAGAGGAATTGAAGCCTAAGCCCGATGAGAAGGTTGACAAGAAGAAAGAAGAAGGCAGTCAAGACAGCGAGGACAGCGGCGGGTCAGATGAAGGAGAAGGCGAAGACAGCGGCAGCGGAAATTCCGAATAAAGGGAGTACTATCCCAATAAAAAAGCCCGAGCCTGATGGAGAAATCAAAACTTCTCCAGCCAGCAGCTCGGGCTTATTATTTGTTACATCTTATTTAGCAGTCTCACAGCGCTTAATAACTTGCTCGGCAATTTCCAGATACAGCTGTCCTGTTTCGGTATCCTCTTTATAGACGGATGGAGCAAAATCAGCTTCCGAAATATGATTATCTGGCGCACCCAGTGGAATCTGAGCCAGAAGATCAGCATGAAGCGACTCTGCTAATCGTGCACCGCCTCCACGGCCGAACACATATTCAATATCTCCGCTCTTGCTTTGATAATAAGACATGTTCTCCACAATGCCGATAATCTCATGCTCCGTTTTAATCGCCATCGCACCGGCTCTAGCTGCAACAAAGGCTGCAGTAGCATGTGGAGTTGTGACGATTATTTCTTTGCTCTGAGGAATGATTTGATGGACATCGAGCGCTACATCGCCTGTTCCTGGCGGTAGATCGAGCAGCAAGTAGTCCAGCTCTCCCCATTCGATCTCGGAGAAGAAGTTGCGCAGCATCTTGCCCAGCATCGGGCCCCGCCATACAATCGGACTGTTGTCTTCGACGAAGAAGCCCATCGACATTACTTTTACTCCGAATTTCTCAATCGGAATGACCCGTTCATTGACAACCTCCGGGCGATTCTCAATTCCCATCATATCAGGAACGCTGAAGCCATAAATGTCTGCGTCGATAATGCCGACGCGTTTGCCCTTGCGGGCTAAGGCGACCGCTAGATTGACGGTCACCGTGGATTTGCCGACGCCGCCCTTGCCGCTGGCGACGGCGATGAACTGCACCCCGCTGCTAGGATCAAGCAGCGGATTAGCCAGCCCGGCCCCGTGACCTTGTACGGGGCCGCTGGCTGCGCCGGCACTTGCAGCAGCAGCGGGCTTCGCCCCGCTGCCGGCCTGTGCCGGCGTCCCGCGCTCGGCGGATGCATCCGCCGCAGCTGCGGGCTCAAGCGCACGAAACCGGCAATGCACGGTTTCGGCGCCTAGCCGCGTGAGCGCTTCGCGCAGCGCGGCCTCCAGCGAGGGCTTCACTTCCTCGCTGGATACAAGAACCGTCATCGACACTTGACGGTCTTTCACAACTACGTCGCGGATGCTCAGTTCATCCGCCTTATATGCTGCCGTCACAGAAGTAACGGCCTCCAATGCTTGTTCACGAGTCATCATAGGTAGAACCACCTTTATGCGTGGCAGAAGCCTGATACGCTTGTTTTTAATCATCATTATAACACAGCCAACCAATAAAATTAATTGACATTCAGCTTCTCTCCGGAGGCATAGCGCAGAATGCCCTGATAGATCGAGGCGGCGACCTTCCGCTGATACTCGGTATCTGCAAGTCTTGCTGCCTCACCAGGATTCGACAAGAACCCGACCTCTACCAGTGCAGTTGGAATATTCTCAATTGCCTTCAATAGGTACACTTTATTTTCCTTCGCTGCCACTCGGCTTGTATTCTCCAGATTCCGCTTAATTTCATTCTGAATAAAGGCGGCTAGCATTCCATTATCCGTATGATTGCCAGGGTTGTAGAAGGTTTGCGCCCCAGACCATTTCTCCGAAGGTATGCTATTCATATGGACACTGACAACCAGACTAGCCTTGCTTTCTTTAATCAGGCTCACTCTTCGAAGCAAGTCCTCCGTCTTCCGTTTGCTGAAGGCCCTTGTATCTCCTCCAGCCAGATCCTGATCCGTCTCCCTTGTCATGAGAACAACGGCTCCTGCCTGCTGCAAATAATCACGCAAATATAAAGCAATCGCCAAATTCAAATCCTTTTCTACGACTCCTTGCTTGCTTACAGCCCCGCCATCAACTCCTCCATGACCAGCATCAATGGCTATCGTATGTCCTGACAATGGCAGCGACCAATAGGACCAAGACCTTATCGCCGGCTCGCTCTGGCTTAATAATATCCAAGTCAATACGAGCGCCAATACCCCCATACTGATCCGCAGCACACCCTTCATAGTCATCCATACTACAAATCGTTTCTTCAATCGGCGCATCAAAAAACACCTCGTCCCCCTGAAATGATAGCTCTGCATTTGCTTATCAGATGGATAAGCCCTACGCTCATTATCATTTATATGGGACGAGGTGATCGTTTATGAGATGTGTTTGTTCAATTAACCAACTGGCTGCTCAGACATGCCTTCAATAAGGATTTGAGCAACTTCCGGGCGAGAGAATTCAGGTGGAGGGCAGATGCCATCACGCAGCAAAGCGCGAACCTTCGTTCCAGACAACGTCAAATGATGCTCTTTGTCATGCGGACAAGTTTTGGTCGTACCCATATTGCCGCACTTCTTACAGAAGAAGCTATGCTCGAAATAAAGCGGGGTAATGCCGAGATCTTCCTCTGGAATAGAACGAAGCAGGTCTTGTGCCTCGTAGGTACCATAATAATCGCCTACTCCTGCATGGTCACGCCCTACAATGAAATGGCTGCAGCCATAATTTTTACGAACAAGCGCATGGAAGATCGCTTCGCGAGGACCCGCATAGCGCATAGCTGCCGGGAAGACTCCGAGGAAAACACGATCGCTTGGGTAATAATTGTCAAGCAGTGCCAAGTAGCTCTTCATCCGTACATTAGCAGGCACGTCATCGGACTTGGTCTCACCAACCAATGGATTCAGGAATAAAGCATCGACAATTTCCATTGCCGTCTTCTGAATATATTCATGCGCCCGATGAACCGGATTGCGAGTCTGGAAGCCAACTACCGTTTTCCAGCCCTTTTCCTCAAAGATTCGACGCGTCTCCGATGGATCGAAGTAGAACTCGCCAAATTTCTCAGGCTGCGGACGATTCAGAACTGTAATTGCACCGCCCACGTAGATCGGGGAACGAGACAGCAGCTTCTGAACACCAGGGTGCTCAATATCATTTGTTTTGAACACTTGTACCGCTTCTGCCTGTTGGTCTACAGTATAGATGCTCTCTACATCCAATAATCCGTATATAACACCATCTTCACCAATTAGTGAAGCTTTAGTACCAAGCTCAAGAGTTGCTGCTTGATCCTCTTCTATAGAAAGCGTAATCGGAATGCTCCATACCGTTCCATCTGCCAGACGCATCCGCTCTACAACAGAACGATAATCCTCTTCTTTAAGAAAGCCCGTAAGAGGGGAGAACGCGCCTACCCCGATCAAGTCGAGATCCGATACTGTCCAGTTATTAATGATGATTGCAGGAAGACTCTTTGCCTCTTCTAATAATGCTTCTCGTTGATCGCCCGTTGCGATACGGTTAACCAATACGCCGCCGTGCGGTAAAATTTGGCCCATGCTAACTCATTACCTCCCATAGCTCCGCTATTGTTATTCCAGACTAATTCGTCTTATTTATGCAAGCCGCATTCCGTTTTTTCTTGGCCGGACCAACGTCCAGCGCGCGGATCTTCACCCGGCATTACTTTGCGTGTGCAATACTCACAGCCGATGCTCGGATAGTTCTGATCATGCAGGGGATTGTACAGAACATCATTCTCACGAATATAGGCCCATACATCCTCAGTCGTCCAGCCTGCAATCGGATTGAACTTCACAAGGCCGAACTTCGTATCATATTCGACTTTCTTCGAATTGGCACGAGTAGGAGCCTGATCGCGACGAATTCCTGTAATCCAAGCTTCATATTTCGACAAAATTTCGGTAAGCGGATCTACCTTCCGAATACCGCAGCATTTATTCGCATCCGTTTTCCATAATTCTGGACCAAATTGTTCAGCTTGCTCTTCCGGCGTCAGCTTAGGCTTTACTTCAACAAACGGAATGCCTGGATAGCGAGCAATCATCTTGTCGCGCGTTTCGTAAGTCTCTTTGAAGTGAAAGTCAGTGTCCAAATAGAAAATATCCGTAGTAGGGCTGATCTTTTGCAGCATATCCACAAGAACAACGTCTTCAGCACCAAAGCTGCAAGCAAAGGTTATATTGGGAAATGTCTCTACCGCATAAGCGATAATTTCTTGCGGTGTAGCATTTTCAAGCTCTTCCGCCTTCTGTTTAATGAGCGCTTCCTTTTCAAACAAGTTCATCGTTATGACCTCCATTGTTTAATTCCAAGTAAGTTCATCTGGTATTACTTGAATTATACGTTCAAAGATCATAATGTTCAACAAAAGTTTTCACCAAAATGAAATAAAGTTTAAAAAATTATCCATTGATGCTTTTCTGTGGATAACTGTCTACCATTTCAGAGTCCTTCATTCCAAAAAAAACAGGCATCCTATCCACAAGTTAATTGTGTATAAGATGCCTGTTTCCACTATCCACATACTGGATGACCCTAATACGCCATAAAAAAACTAAAGCCCCTGACCAGTGAAGGCCAAGGGCAATAATCGAAATATTAACGTTTGGAGAATTGTGGCGCACGACGTGCTGCTTTAAGACCGTATTTCTTACGTTCTTTCATACGTGGGTCACGAGTCAGGAAGCCAGCACGTTTCAGAGCTGGGCGGAATTCCGGATCTGCTTTAAGCAGAGCGCGGGAAATACCGTGGCGGATAGCGCCAGCTTGACCGGACATACCGCCGCCGTTAGCAATAACGAGTACATCGTATTGCGAAAGCGTTTCAGTAAGGTTAAGCGGTTGCTTAACGATCAGCTTCAATGTTTCCAGACCAAAATATTCGTTCAGATCGCGTTTGTTAACAATGATTCGTCCTTCACCTGGCACAAGACGTACACGTGCAACAGAGTGTTTACGACGACCGGTTCCATAGTATTGCACTTGAGCCATGAAACTGTCCTCCTCTTATTAGCCGCGAAGTTCGTAAACTTCTGGATTTTGTGCTTGATGCGGATGCTCCGAACCAGCGTATGCTTTAAGTCTAAGCTTCATGCTATTGCCTTGGCGAGTTTTTGGCAACATGCCGTGAACTGCGAATTCAATAACACGATCAGCTTTCTTTGCAATCATTTCGTTAGCAGGCGTTACTTTCAAACCGCCTGGGTGCATGGAGTGACGGTAGTACATTTTGTCAGTCAATTTCTTGCCTGTCAAAACGATTTTCTCAGCGTTGATGACGATAACGAAATCGCCAGTATCAACATGAGGCGTAAATTGCGGTTTATGTTTGCCGCGGATCAGCGCTGCCGCTTCACTGGCGAGACGACCAAGCGTCTTGCCTGCCGCATCGATGATGTACCATTTACGCTCAACTTCATTTGGCTTAGCCATATAGGTGGTACGCATGGATGATCCTCCTTAATTCGGTTACAGTTAAAGTTTATTAAACAACGTTTCACGTTTGTTTGTTATATCTAGTAAAGCTGCCAAGTTTGTGAATTCTCAGTCGGGGCTGTGGGATAGCCACTAAGAAAAGCACAAGTCATATTCTACTACACAAAGTGGGCTAAAGCAAGCAGTTTATGTGATTTATAATCACATTTGATCAGGATATTCAACCTGTATAAGAATAAGTCCGTGAGCCATTGCAGTAGGCCCTGCCAAAGAGCGGCTTCGCCCCTTCAATATGCGTAGCATATCGTCAGCAGCAAGCTTGCCTTCACCAACATGAAGCAGTGTACCCATGATGACTCTCACCATGTTGTACAAGAATCCATTCCCGGTAATATACATGTGAACCATGTTTCCCTTCCGTTCGAAATAAGCCTCGTAGATGGTTCGAACATGATGCGGCTTAGTTGAATGGATGGAAGTAAAGGAAGTAAAATCATGCTCTCCGATCAAATGCTTTAAACCGTCTTGCATCGCTTCAAGGTTAAGCGGAGTAGGATGATGAAACGCGTATTTACGGTTAAATACGTCAGGGAATTTTCCCAGATCAATCGTATAGCGATACGTTTTACGTTTCGCTGATTTTCTGGAATGAAACTCCTCCGGGACCTCAAGTGCCTCCAATATGACGATATCCTTCGGCAGTCTAGTATTCAGCGCAATTGCCCATCTCTCTACCGGAATCGTCGATTCGGTGAAGAAATTAAACACTTGTCCTTGCGCATGTACACCAGCATCCGTTCGGCCTGAGCCGATAATAAGAATGTCGTCGCCTGTCAGCGCCTTAATCGACTTCTCCAGCTCCTGCTGCACAGTTCTCCCATAAGGCTGTGATTGAAAGCCATTAAAGTCCGTCCCGTCATAACTAACCGTCACGCTTATGTTTCTCATTTGTAATCCGCCTTCCTATCCAAGCAATGGTAATGACAATAGCGCGGCTTCCCCCAAGTTACCCGCTATTTCAGCCACTGCCTTGAACTCCACCTTGTAACGAAAGGACATCGTTACACTTGCAGGTAGAATACTTATGGTCTTGACCTAACTGAACAACGAAAGTCACTAGTTTGTATCCTAAAGGATTAATAGGACGAACGATATGCCCTGCTAACCTTTAGCATCCCTAATGCATCATTCATTGCCACGAAAGGCTTAGAATGCCATCCTCAGCTTCTCATTGCCATATGAGCTGCGTGCCTCCATTTCTGGAGACTCGCAATCATAATGGCAATAAAAAAAGGTGGCCGCAAGGGTCCACCCTTTCTCATAAGATAAGCTGTATAAGGTTGACCGATATACGAACTTATCTTTCAACGCAACGCCAGACAGCATCATCTTAACAGACAATACGGGCGTATATGCTCATCTTACGCGCGGTCAACCAGTTCCAAATACACCATAGGCGCAGAGTCGCCACGGCGGGGTCCTAGTTTAAGAATCCGCGTGTATCCGCCCGCACGTTCTGAGTAACGGGTGGCCAGTTCGGAGAATAGTTTTTGGATTGCATCTTGCTCTCCATCAATAGTCTCGCGGCGAACGTAAGCAGCTACTTGACGACGAGCGTGCAAGTCACCTTTTTTCGCTTTAGTGATCAGCTTTTCAGCGATCGAACGAACTTCTTTAGCTTTCGCTTCAGTTGTTTGAATACGCTCATACAGGAATAGGTCAGTAACGAGGTCACGGAACAATGCTTTACGTGCACTAGCGTCACGGCCCAATTTTTGATATGCCATCTTGATTTCCCCTCCCTTGCCTTTAGTCTGTACTAGATGCTCTCAACTACTCTTCCATGCGAAGGCCAAGCCCCAGCTCTTCCAGCTTCTCTTGAACTTCCTCGAGTGATTTGCGGCCCAAGTTACGAACCTTCATCATGTCCTCTTCGGATTTCGTGATTAGCTCTTGAACCGTGTTGATACCAGCGCGTTTCAAGCAGTTGTAAGACCGTACGGAAAGATCCAGTTCTTCGATAGTCATCTCTAGAACTTTCTCTTTCTTATCTTCTTCCTTCTCGACCATGATTTCCGCGTCTTTGGCTTCATCGGTCAATCCAACGAACAGATCCAAATGCTCGGTCAGAATCTTAGCGCCGAGGCTTACCGCCTCTTCCGGCCGAATACTACCGTCAGTCCATACTTCAAGTGTTAATTTGTCGTAGTTGGTGACTTGACCAACGCGAGTATTTTCAACGCTGTAATTGACACGGGTAATTGGCGTGTAAATCGAATCAACTGGAATTACTCCAATCGGTTGATCGTCCCGCTTGTTGCGGTCCGCTTGAACGTAACCACGTCCACGATTGGCGAAAATTCGCAAATGGAGCCGCGCGCCGGAGGCCAAGGTGGCGATGTGAAGATCAGGGTTCAAAATCTCGACATCACTGTCAGCTCTAATGTCCCCTGCCGTAATGATCCCTTCGCCATCCGCGTCTATTTCCAACACCTTTTCTTCATCGGAGTGGATTTTCAACGAGAGGCCTTTCAAGTTCAGAATGATCTCAGTTACGTCCTCAATCACTCCAGGAACCGTAGAGAACTCGTGAAGCACTCCGTCGATTTGAACAGATGTTACAGCTGCGCCTGGCAGCGACGACAACAGAATTCGCCGAAGCGAATTGCCCAGTGTCGTGCCATATCCGCGCTCCAACGGTTCTACGACGAAACGTCCGTATGTTCCATCTTCATTCAAATCGACGGTCTCGATTTTCGGCTTTTCGATCTCAATCACTAATAGTACCCTCCTTCAAACGTCGCTCCGTTACCATACCGTATTTTTTAGTCAAATCTCGTAGTATGCCAAACCTTCACAACCATTATTCACAAGTTGTTGATATTTGATACCACTGTCAATCCAACTATACGCGACGACGCTTCGGCGGACGGCATCCGTTATGAGGAACTGGCGTTACGTCTTTAATCAGGTTAACTTCGAGACCAGCTGCTTGAAGCGAACGAATCGCTGCTTCGCGGCCTGCGCCAGGACCTTTAACCATAACCTCAACAGCTTTCATACCATGCTCCATCGCAGATTTAGCTGCGGATTCCGCTGCCATTTGCGCTGCGTAAGGCGTGCTTTTACGGGAACCTTTGAATCCAAGGTTACCTGAGCTTGCCCAAGAGATTGCATTACCGTGAGGGTCTGTGATCGTTACGATCGTGTTATTGAATGTCGAGCGAATGTGCGCTACGCCAGACTCAATATTTTTCCGATCACGACGTTTTGTACGAACGACTTTTTTAGGTTTAGCCATTGTCCTATTTCACCCCTTTATTATTTCTTCTTGTTAGCTACAGTCCGACGAGGACCTTTGCGCGTACGCGCATTAGTTTTCGTACGTTGTCCACGAACAGGCAAGCCACGACGGTGACGAACACCACGATAGCAACCGATCTCGATTAGACGTTTGATGTTAAGCGAAATTTCACGACGCAAGTCGCCTTCTACTTTAACGGATTTGTCAATTGCTTCACGCAATTTAGCAAGTTCGTCTTCTGTCAAATCGCGAACACGTGTGTTGAAATCAACGCCAGCAGTGTTCAAGATTTTTTGCGAAGTCGTTTTGCCAATACCGAAAATGTATGTCAGGGCAATTTCGACGCGTTTGTCACGCGGCAAGTCTACACCAGATATACGTGCCATAGGCCGTTATCCCTCCTTCTATCCTTGTTTTTGTTTGTGTTTCGGATTTTCACAAATCACCATAACGTTGCCTTTGCGACGAATGACTTTGCATTTTTCGCAGATCGGCTTAACCGAAGGTCTAACCTTCATTGTGATTACCTCCCGAATCCTTCGTAAGCAAAACTCTGCAGTTTACTTCCGATAGGTGATGCGCCCTCTTGATAAATCATAAGGCGATAACTGTATTACCACTTTGTCTCCCGTCAGAATACGGATAAAGTGCATTCTGAGCTTCCCGGAAACATGTGCGAGAATTTGATGACCGTTCTCCAGCTCCACCTTGAACATGGCATTCGGCAGCGGTTCGATTACCGTACCTTCGACCTCAATGACGTCTTCCTTTGCCACCGTCATTCTCCTTTCGCATGTGCAAACTTCTGAATCACATAACGTAACTTGGCGTTGGTCACCCTGCCCGTTTCAAGCAAGCTGTTTGATACTTCGCTGCTTATAGCGGGTTGTAACTCGAGATGCAGAACGTTCTTCTTCTTGGGCTGATCGAAGCGTCGCTTGTCGCCATCAACGATCATGACGAATCTCTCGTCAACAATCGCTATGATGACTGCATAGCTATTCTCATCCTTGCCTCGAAGCACTTTCACGAGTTGCCCGATCTGAGGTTGTTTGTCCATATCGGATTACTCCACTCTCGGTAACATCGTCAAAATTTCAAATCCGTCCTCCGTTACGGCTACCGTATGCTCGAAATGAGCACACCATGAGCCGTCTTCCGTTACGACCGTCCAATTGTCTTCTAACGTGCGGACATATCGTTCGCCGATGTTAACCATAGGTTCGATGCAAAGCACCATCCCTTGTTTAAGCCGCGGTCCGCGATCTGGCATGCCGTAGTTTGGTATGGAAGGTTCCTCATGGAGGTCTTTCCCAATCCCATGTCCGACAAATTCTCGCACGATAGAAAAGCCAGCCGCTTCGACAACCTGTTGAACCGCATGCGATATTGTAAATAATCTAACATCCGGACGAATAAGCTGCAATGCCGCGTAGAGCGATTGCTCCGTCACCTCGAGCAGCCTCCGAGCTTCATCTGAGATCTGCCCAACCGGATAGGTCCAAGCTGAATCTCCATGGTAGCCTTGATACTGCGCACCGATATCGATACTTATAATGTCGCCTTCGTTCAACTTCCGAGGTCCAGGAAAACCATGCACAAGCTCATCATTCACAGAAGCGCATATGCTGGCAGGAAAACCATTGTAACCTTTGAAGGAAGGAACAGCACCTTGACTGCGAATATACGCTTCTGCGATTTGGTCAAGCTCGAGAGTCGTAACTCCTGGCTTAACCGCATCCGCCATAAGGCGATGTGTATCCGCTACAATGCGGCCGGCTTCCCTCATATATTGCAGCTCCGAAACGGATTTGCATATAATCATTACAATGAACCTCGTAAGCAGGAAACGATTTCGGACGTTACCGTATCAATTTCCTTCTCACCGTCGACTTCGCGAAGAAGACCTTTACCGCTGTAATAGTTAAGAAGAGGAGCTGTTTTGGAAATATACTCATCAAGTCGTGTTCCGACTTTCTCTTCCGTATCATCCGACCGTTGATACAATTCGCCGTCGCATTTGTCGCAGACGCCATCTTGTTTCGGTGGATTAAACATTACGTGGTACGTCGACCCGCAAGCCTTACAAATGCGTCTCCCGGTCAAACGAGCAAGTAACAATCCGCGGTCAACTTTCAAATTAATAACATGGTCAATGCCCCGGTTCAATTCCACAAGCATCGCATCAAGCGCTTCCGCCTGTTGCAGCGTACGCGGAAATCCATCAAGTAAGAAGCCTTTGTTGCAATCATCGAGTGCAAGACGTTCTTTAACAATACCGTTCGTGATCTCATCGGGAACGAGTAGTCCTTGATCGACATACTCCTTCGCTTTAAGACCAAGCGGAGTTTCCTGTTTCATTGCAAGGCGGAAAGCGTCGCCTGTCGAGATATGCGGAATGCCAAACTCGTCAACGATACGCTCAGCTTGCGTTCCTTTACCGGCTCCCGGAGGGCCCATGAATAATATGTTCATTGCCTGCTTCCTCGCTTTAAGCACAATAGGCTCGTTCGGGTTCCGTACGATCGCATGCGATTGTCACGGAATCCCGGTCAGAACCTATTGTTATTTATTGATAAACCCTTTGTAATGGCGTTTAATCAACTGGCCCTCGATTTGCTTCATCGTGTCAAGGGCGACACCGATGATGATTAGAAGCGAGGTACCACCAAGCTGCACTGATTGAGGCAATCCGGCAAGACTGCCGAATGCAACAGGCATCAAGGATATAACCGCCAGGAATATTGCACCCGATAGTGTAATCCGTGACAATACGCGTGTCAAGTAGGAGGAAGTCGGTTTGCCAGGACGAATGCCTGGAATGTAACCGCCATTCTTCTTCATTTGATCCGCCATTTGAACCGGATTAATCTGTACGAATGTGTAGAAGAAGGTAAATCCGATGATTAACAATACGTACAATACCATACCCAGAGGTTGATCATAGTTCATATTGTTAATAATCCAGTTAGCCCATCCGCTACCAGCCCAGAACTGAGCAATTGTAACAGGGAACATGAGCAACGAAATTGCGAAGATGACAGGAATAACGCCAGCGCCATTCACTTTCATCGGAATATGCGTTGATTGTCCACCGTACATTTTCCGGCCAACAACACGTTTAGCGTATTGAACCGGAATTTTGCGAATACCTTGTTGAACGAAGATAACACCTACGATAATGGCGACAATCGCCAATATGATCAATGCTGCCTTGCCAATATTCCAGAACAGTTGACCTTCAGCAGAAATGAACAGCTGTTGATAGATCGTACGAATATGTCCAGGAATACCTGCTGCGATTGCTGCGAAGATCAGGATGGAGATACCGTTGCCGATACCGCGCTCCGTAATTTGCTCACCAAGCCACATCAGGAAGGAAACGCCCGCCGTTAGAATAATTGCGATGACCAGGTAGTCAACGAAGCCTGCGCCTGGGATCATCTCACTATTATATTGACGGTTGAAGCCAATTGCTGTTGCAAAACCTTGAACCAGACCAAGAATAACCGTGCCGTAACGTGTAATCTGTGCGAGCTTACGTTTACCGTTCTCGCCTTCCTTCGCCCATTCTGCGAACTTAGGAATAACGTCCATAGACAACAACTGTACGATAATCGAAGCTGTAATGTATGGCGTAATCCCAATTGCAAAAATAGAGAATTGGAACAGTGCGCCTCCGGAAAACGTGTTAAGCAAACCGAATAGATTCACGCCAGCGTCATTGATCTGTGTGAAAACATCTTTGTTAACGCCTGGCACCGGTATGAAAGAACCGATGCGATAGATAAGCAGTACGAAAAGCGTGAACAGGATCCGTTTGCGCAAATCCTCCACTTTCCAAATATTGGACACGGTGTTGAACAATTAGATCACCTCGGTTTTACCGCCGGCAGCCTGGATTTTCTCTACCGCAGATTGAGAGAACTTGCTTGCTTTTACAGTCAGTTGAACCTTGATTTCGCCATTACCCAAAATTTTAATGCCTGCCAATGGATTTTTTACAATCCCTTGCTCAAGAAGAGTTTCTGGTGTAACTTCGGTACCTGCTGCAAAGCTGTTAAGCTCTTCAATGTTCACAATGGCATATTCCGTACGGAAACGGTTGTTGAAACCGCGCTTAGGCAAACGACGATACAAAGGGTTTTGACCACCCTCGAAACCAGGACGAACGCCGCCGCCGGAACGAGAGTTTTGACCTTTGTGACCGCGACCTGACGTCTTACCGTTACCGGTACCAATACCGCGGCCTTTACGCTTGCCCACTTGTGTGGACCCCGGTGCTGGTGCGAGCTCATGCAATTTCATCGTTCTTGCACCTCCTTGTTTTATTTCTTGAGACGATTATATGATTTAAACTTCTTCGACTTTGATCAAGTGGCTAACATGGTTGACCATGCCTCGAATAGCCGGGCTGTCGTTTAATACAACCGATTGATGAAGCTTGCGAAGACCGAACGATTCGACCGTTGCGCGTTGCTTCTCATTGCGGCCAATTAAACTGCGAACGAGGGTGATTTGCAATTTTGCCATCGTAATTCCCTCCTTAACCCAATAGCTCTTCGACAGTTTTACCACGAAGCTTCGCAACATCTTCCGCGCGTTTAAGGCGGGAAAGACCTTCGAGCGTTGCGTTAACCATGTTCATGGAGTTCGAAGAACCAAGCGATTTCGTCAAGATGTCGCCAACGCCAGCCAGTTCAAGAACAGCACGAACCGGTCCGCCAGCGATAACTCCTGTACCTTTGGAAGCCGGTTTCAGGAGAACTTCTCCTGCGCCGAAATGTCCAAGCACAAGGTGAGGAATTGTAGTACCAACGAGTGGTACATGGATCAGGTTTTTCTTAGCATCTTCAATACCTTTGCGAATCGCTTCAGGTACTTCGCCAGCTTTACCGATCCCTGCGCCGACGTGGCCTTGGCCGTCGCCGACTACTACGAGCGCGCTAAAGCTGAAACGGCGTCCGCCTTTTACTACTTTAGCTACGCGATTGATGTTGACAACTTTTTCAGTTAGTTCACCTAACGTATTCGGATCTATACGCAAGTCGTTTAACCTCCTTATAAATAAAGTAGATTAGAATTCTAGACCAGCTTCACGAGCTGCATCAGCAAGCGCCTGAATTCTACCATGATACAAGTAACCACCGCGATCAAATACGACTGAGGCAAAACCTTTGTCTTGAGCGCGTTTTGCAATCAATTCACCGACTTTGCGAGCTGCTTCAACGCTGCCGCCGTTGCCGATCGACGCTACCAGATCTTTATCCTGTGTGGATGCGGAAGCTAGTGTAACGCCTTGTACATCATCGATCAATTGTGCATAGATATGTTTGGAAGAACGGAATACCGACAAACGCGGACGAGCTACCGTTCCGTTGATTTTTTTACGAACACGCAAGTGTCTTTTCAGACGAGCCTTGTTTTTATCGCCTTTCGTAATCATTCAAGGTTCACTCCTTTCCATAAGCCTTATACCGCTATCTTAAGCAGCCCAATTAGACTGCTTATTTCTTCTTACCAGCTTTACCTTCTTTGCGGATGATGCGTTCGCCTTCATACTTGATACCTTTACCTTTGTAAGGCTCAGGCTCACGTACGGAACGGATTTGTGCAGCAACAGCGCCTACACGTTCTTTGTCGATACCACGAACAGTAATCTTCGTGTTTACCGGTACATCGAACTCAATTCCATTCTCGGGAGCAATCTCCACAGGGTGAGAGTAACCAACGTTAAGAACGATCTTATCGCCGGATTTGCTCGCACGGTAACCTACACCAACGAGCTCCAAGTTTTTGGAGAATCCATCAGTAACTCCGCTCACCATGTTAGCGACGATGCTGCGAGTTGTTCCGTGTAGAGAGCGATGCAATTTATTATCAGAAGGACGTTCGATCACGATTTCAGTTTCCGCAACATTCACTTTCATATCTTTATGAATCTCGCGGGAAAGCGTACCTTTCGGTCCTTTTACAGTAATAACTGTGTTATCCAAGTTAATGCTAACGCCGTTAGGCACTTGAATTGGTTTGCGACCAATACGGGACATTGTTACACCTCCTATCGTTGTGACTTGTTAATTACCAAACGTAGCAAACTACTTCGCCGCCAGCTTTACCTTGGCGAGCTTCTTTATCGGTCATAACCCCTTTGGATGTGGAAATAATAGCAATTCCCAGACCACCCAAAACGCGTGGGATTTCAGTCGATTTTGTGTATACACGCAAACCTGGTTTAGAGATACGTTTCAAACCAGTGATAACGCGCTCTTGGTTAGGGCCGTATTTCAAGAAAATACGGATAATCCCTTGTTTGTTGTCTTCGATATACTCAGCATCGCGGATGAAACCCTCGCGCTTCAAAATTTCAGCAATTTGCTTCTTTGCTTTCGAAGCGGGCATTTCCACGGTCTCGTGACGAACAACATTCGCGTTGCGAATGCGCGTCAGCATATCTGCAATCGGATCAGACATAACCATTTGTGTTAACCTCCTTCCCGAACTAGGCTGATTACCAGCTTGCTTTTTTAACGCCAGGAATCTGGCCTTTGTATGCTAATTCACGGAAACAAATCCGGCAAATTTTAAACTTTTGCAAAACAGAGTGCGGACGGCCACAACGTTCACAGCGTGTATATGCACGCACTTTAAATTTCGGTGTACGTTGTTGCTTCACTTTCATCGAAGTTTTTGCCACTGGGTATTACACCTCCTAAAAGTGGATTACTTCGCAAACGGCATGCCCATTTGGGTCAGCAGTTCACGAGATTCTTCGTCCGTTTTTGCCGTAGTGACGATGACGATGTCCATACCACGAACTTTATCGACCTTATCGTACTCGATCTCCGGGAAGATCAATTGTTCTTTCAAGCCGAGCGTATAGTTACCGCGTCCATCGAATGCTTTCGTCGACACGCCGCGGAAGTCACGTACGCGTGGTAGCGAAATGCTGAACAGCTTATCAAGGAAATAGTACATGCGCTCGCCGCGCAATGTTACTTTAACCCCGATTGGCATATTTTCACGAAGTTTGAAGCCGGCAATGGACTTCTTCGCGCGGGTTACAACAGGTTTTTGACCGGAAATGATGCGAAGTTCTTCAACAGCGACATCAAGCACTTTAGAGTTAGCAACTGCTTCGCCAACACCCATGTTGATAACCACTTTCTCGATCTTCGGCACTTGCATTACAGTCGTATAGTTGAACTTCTGCATTAGAGCAGGTGTAATTTCATTCAGAAAACGATCTTTCAATCTTGCTGCCATTTTAAATGGACCTCCTTTCCTACGAAACGATTAGTCGATCACTTCGCCGGAACGTTTTGCGATCCGGACTTTTTTGCCGTTATCCAGCACTTTGTATCCGATACGAGTTACTGCTCCGCTCTTCGGATCAATGTGCATCACGTTTGACACGTGAATCGGCGCTTCTTGCTCGATGATGCCGCCCTGCGGGTTAGCCTGCGATGGACGAGCATGCTTCTTCACCATATTGACGCCCTCTACGAGTACGCGGTTTTCACGCGGATACGCAGCGATTACACGGCCCTTCTTACCTTTGTCCTTACCGGAGATAACGATAACCGTGTCGTCTTTTTTAACGTGCAACTTGTTGTTGTGCGATTCAAGAATCTTTTTCAGCCTTGGCATTGATTACACCTCCTGCTCACTTAAGCTTTCAGGCATTTATATCATCCCGATACATTACTGTAGGGATCGTATTAAATAACTTCCGGCGCAAGCGATACGATTTTCATGAAATCTTTATCGCGGAGCTCACGGGCAACTGGTCCAAAAATACGAGTACCACGTGGGCTTTTGTCTTCCTTAACGATTACAGCTGCATTCTCGTCGAACGCAATGTAAGAACCGTCTTTACGACGAACTGTACGCTTCGTACGAACGATAACTGCTTTAACAACGTCACCTTTTTTGACAACGCCGCCTGGTGTTGCTTGTTTAACTGAACATACGATCAGATCGCCGATAGCAGCGACACGACGTCCTGTACCGCCAAGTACACGAATACACATCAGTTCTTTGGCGCCAGAGTTGTCGGCAACACGCAAACGAGAAAATGGTTGAATCATTTTAACGTCCTCCTTCCGGAATAATGCTCATTTACTAGACTAACACATTAAAGGACGATCGCCACTTCAACAACTTCCACGAGTCTGAAGCGTTTATCTTTCGAAAGCGGACGAGTCTCCATGATTTTCACGATGTCGCCAATTTTCGCTTGATTGTTCTCATCATGCGCTTTGAACTTCTTCGTGTACTTGATGCGTTTATGGTACAATTCATGTTTTTTGTAAGTTTCTACAGCAACCACGATTGTTTTATCCATTTTGTCACTCACGACTTTACCGATTTGAACTTTGCGGGCATTGCGTTCGCTCATGTTCTGCCTCCTTCCCTAAACCTTGGTAGTAACCCATAGTCAAGGACAGCTATTAGCTGCTGATACCGAGTTCTCTTTCGTGCAAAATGGTTTTAGCGCGAGCGATATCCTTACGCACGTCACGAATACGTGTCGGGTTGTCCAGTTGGCCAGTTGCCAGTTGGAAACGAAGGTTAAAAAGCTCCTCTTTAAAACCAGAAATTTTTTGTTCTATCTCAGCAGAGGTTAGGTTGCGAAATTCACTAGCTTTCATTTGCTTCACCACCTACTTCTTCGCGTTTCACGAACTTCGTTTTAATCGGCAGTTTGTGGGACGCGAGGCGCATCGCTTCACGAGCGACTTCTTCGGATACACCAGCTAGTTCAAACATGATTTTGCCAGGTTTAACTACGGCTACCCATTTCTCAACGTTACCTTTACCACTACCCATACGTACTTCTAGAGGCTTCTGTGTGATCGGCTTATCTGGGAAAATCTTAATCCATACTTTACCGCCACGTTTGATGTAACGAGTCATTGCAATACGAGCTGCTTCGATTTGACGGTTAGTGATCCAAGTCGGTTCAAGAGCTTGAAGACCGTATTCGCCGAATGCTACTGTAGTGCCGCCTTTAGCGCGACCCTTCATGTGACCGCGTTGTTGTTTGCGGTGTTTTACGCGTTTTGGTACCAACATGATTAGTTGCCTCCTTCCTGGGGAGCTTTCTTCTTAGCTGGAAGGACTTCGCCGCGATAGATCCATACTTTTACGCCGATAAGGCCGTAAGTTGTATGTGCTTCAGCTGTGCCGTAGTCAATGTCTGCGCGCAAAGTATGAAGCGGAACCGTTCCTTCGCTGTAGCCTTCCGAACGAGCAATTTCAGCACCGCCGAGACGTCCGCTAACTGCGGTTTTGATCCCTTTAGCGCCTGCACGCATCGAACGTTGGATCGCTTGTTTCAAAGCACGACGGAAAGAAACACGACGCTCCAATTGTTGCGCGATGCTTTCAGCTACAAGAATAGCGTCCAGATCTGCTTGTTTGATTTCGGAAATATTGATGTGTACTTTTTTGCCTTTAGTGATTTTACCAAGCTCCGTGCGCAGGTTTTCCACTTCGGAACCGCCTTTGCCGATAACCATGCCTGGTTTAGCAGTTTGAATCGTTACGTTAACGCGGTTAGCCGCACGTTCGATTTCAAAGTGGGATACTGCCGCATCTTTTAGTTTGTTCTTCAGGTATTCACGAATTTTTACGTCTTCCATCAGAAGATCGCCAAAGTCTTTGCCTGCGTACCATTTGGATTCCCAATCACGGATTATCCCGACACGTAGACCGACCGGATTTACCTTTTGACCCACACGTTATCCCTCCTTATTTTTCAGATACCACCAAAGTGATGTGGCTGGTTCTTTTATTGATACGACTTGCACGTCCCATTGCACGAGGGCGGAAACGTTTCATTGTCGGACCCTGGTTAACGAAAGCCTGGGAAATAACCAGTTTGTTCACGTCCAATTGGTAGTTATGCTCAGCGTTAGCAATAGCAGAGTTCAGCAACTTCTCCAGGATTGGGGAAGCCGATTTAGGTGTGTGACGCAAAATTGCGATCGCTTCACCTACTTGCTTACCGCGAATCAAATCCGCAACTAGCTGTGCTTTACGAGGAGCAATGCGTACGAATTTAGCGTGCGCTTTAGCTTCTGGCATGGATGAACCTCCTCTCATTACATTAAGAAAATATTATAAACAGATATTATCTCTTACCTGTTTTTCTGTCATCATCATGGCCTTTGTAAGTACGAGTTGGTGCAAATTCACCGAATTTGTGTCCAACCATATCTTCCGTTACATATACTGGCACATGTTTACGACCGTCATAAACCGCAATCGTGTGACCGATGAATTGCGGGAAAATTGTCGAGCGACGGGACCAAGTCTTGATTACGACTTTTTTGTTGCTTTCGTTCAATACCTCGACTTTTTTGAGCAAATGGCCGTCAATAAACGGTCCTTTTTTCAAACTGCGACCCATATGGAGTCCTCCCTTCGCGGAAACATAGCGCGACCTCTCGTCACGCAGCTTGCAAACAAGCGATTATTACTTCGTACGACGACGAATAATATATTGGCTCGATGCTTTTTTCTTCTTGCGTGTTTTGAAACCAAGTGTCGGTTTGCCCCAAGGAGACATAGGGGATTTACGACCGATTGGAGCACGGCCTTCACCACCACCGTGTGGGTGATCGTTAGGGTTCATTACTACGCCGCGGACTTCAGGACGTTTGCCCATCCAACGGGAACGACCAGCTTTACCAATTTTGATAAGCTCGTGATCTTCATTACCTACAGAACCGATAGTAGCACGGCAAGTATTCAGAATGCGACGAACTTCACCAGAAGTCAAGCGGATCGAAACGTAGTTTTCTTCTTTACCAAGAAGTTGTGCACTTGTACCAGCAGCACGAACCAATTGTCCGCCTTTGCCTGGTTGCAATTCGATGTTGTGGATAACTGTACCGACTGGGATGTTAGCAAGTGGCAACGCGTTACCAATCTTGATATCAGCATCTTTACCGGAAACAACTTTATCTCCAACTTTCAAACCTTTTGGTGCAACGATGTATGCTTTTTCACCATCAAGGTAATGAATCAAAGCGATATTGGATGTACGGTTCGGATCGTATTCGATCGAAGCTACATTACCAACGATACCGTCTTTGTTACGTTTGAAATCAATAACACGGTATTTACGTTTGTGTCCGCCGCCATGGTGACGAACCGTAATTTTACCTTGGTTGTTGCGGCCAGCTTTTTTGAAAAGCGGTGCGAGCAACGATTTCTCCGGTGTGCTTGTCGTGATCTCTTCAAAAGTCGAGACGGACATATTACGGCGAGCCGGGGATGTCGGTTTGTACTTTTTGATAGGCACTTAGATTTCCTCCTTTTCTAAACAGACGTTTCAAAGAACTCAAGTTCTTTGCTGTCATCGCTCAATTGAACGATTGCTTTTTTCCAATCAGGTCTATAGCCACTGTGTTTACCGTAGCGTTTAGGCTTACCTGCAACGCGCATCGTGTTAACGCCAGTTACTTTAACTTTAAAGATTTGTTCAATTGCATCTTTAATTTCGGTTTTGTTAGCACGAAGATCGACTTCAAACACATAACGTTTAACAGCCATGTAATCGCTCGTGCGCTCCGTAATAACAGGGCGTTTGATAATATCGCGAGGATTTTTCATTACGCAAACACCTCCTGTACTTTCTCTACCGCTTCTTTCGTGATGATGAGCTTGTCATGTACCAAGACATCCAGAACATTAATGCCGTCAGCTGCGACGAATTTCACGCCTGGGATGTTACGTGCAGACAATGCAACGTTATCATCATAGCTAGGCAAAACAACTAGTGCTTTGCGATCAGCCTTCAGGTTGTTAAGAATAGCTGCAAATTCTTTCGTTTTAGGTGCTGCGAATGTCAATTGATCAAGAACGATAATTTCGTTAGCAATCACTTTGGAAGACAATGCAGATTTAATCGCCAAGCGACGAACCTTCTTCGGAAGTTTGAAGCCATATGAGCGTGGAGTCGGTCCAAATACAGTACCGCCGCCAACCCATTGTGGGGAGCGGATGCTACCTTGACGAGCACGGCCAGTACCTTTTTGTTTCCAAGGTTTACGACCGCCGCCACGTACTTCGGAGCGTCCTTTCGTTTTGTGTGTCCCAGCGCGCTCTGCAGCTTGCTGAAGGACAACAGCGCTATGCAATACGTGAGCGTTTGGTTGAATTCCGAATACGCTATCCGCCAATTCCAATTCGCCAACTTGCGAACCACTCACGTTGTATACTGTTACTTTAGGCATTTCTTGTTCCTCCTTTCTTCAGCAATTATTTCTTAACTGTTTGTTTCACTTTCACAAATCCGTTTTTCGGTCCTGGAACGGAGCCTTTAACTAGCAGTACGTTACGCTCTGCATCTACACGGATGATTTCAAGCTTTTGAATTGTGATCGTTTCGTTACCCATGTGACCTGGAAGGCGTTTGCCTTTCGGTACGCGGTTAGCTTGGATCGAACCCATGGAACCTGGTCCACGGTGGTAACGGGAACCGTGAGACATAGGACCCGTGCTTTGTCCCCAACGTTTGATAACGCCGGCAAAGCCTTTACCTTTAGAAATACCCGTTACGTCAACAAATTCGCCTTGTGTGAACAAGTCAGCTTTCACTTCTTGGCCAACTTCATAATCACCCAAATTAATACCGCGAATTTCACGAACGTAGCGCTTAGGAGCCGTATTGGCTTTCTTCGCGTGGCCGATTTCTGGCTTGATCGTTCTGGATTCCTTCTTATCGGAGAAACCGAATTGTACGGCTTCATAACCATCGTTCTCTTGATCTTTCTTCTGAAGAACCACACAAGGACCTGCTTCGATTACTGTTACCGGAATAACAATACCGTCAGCTGTAAATACTTGCGTCATTCCAAGTTTTTTCCCTAAGATACCTTTCATGTTGACACCTCTTTTCCTTCTATAATCTATGCTTTATTACAGTTTGATTTCGATATCTACACCGGATGGTAGATCCAAGCGCATCAACGCATCAACCGTTTGCGGCGTTGGGTTAACAATGTCGATCAAGCGTTTATGTGTACGCATTTCGAATTGCTCCCGTGAATCCTTGTACTTGTGTACCGCACGGAGAATGGTGATGATTTGCTTTTCCGTTGGCAACGGAATCGGCCCGGATACGCCTGCACCGGAACGTTTTGCAGTTTCAACAATCTTCTCAGCAGACTGGTCAAGAATTCTATGATCGTATGCTTTCAAGCGGATACGAATCTTTTGCTTTGCCATATAAGTCCCTCCTTCTATCGCCCAATTTATTATCGGACATACTCCGTGAGAAAACCCTGATCACATGCCCGACGGCCCCATGGCAAAGGGGCCAGGTGTGTCGGCAACCTCTCACATCATCGCAACGTCACAGACCAACATTCAATATTATAACGAAACAGATAGGCAAATGCAAGAGAAACTTTAAGTTTTATGAAGGAACATGATTCATTATGAAATTCCTTCTCGCAATATGCTCTAATCGGTCAATATAACCGTGTATGATCGCGATTAGCGTCATACCTTGTTTTCACTTTTCCTAGCATACACGATATCGTACCCAACACTCAAATCCAAATTCGACCTATTGTTCTTACTATATAATAGAAGGAACACAAGCAGCCTGATGCATGCGACCTGTGTTCCTTCTCATTAATCTATATGGTTATCCACAAATCCCTGATGCATCTATCCCAGAACGACACGGTCGTCAGCCATCTTCTTACCGCTAATTTGCTCGAACTCTCCCAATAGCTGCGCAACAGTCAAATCTTTCTTACGTTCCTCATTCACTTCAAGAATAATCTTTCCTTTATCCATCATAATAAGACGGTTACCTAGTCTGATGGCTTGCTCCATATTATGAGTAACCATCAGTGTAGTTAAATTCATCTCACGTACAAGCGTCTCTGTCAGCGTTGTGATTAGTTCTGCCCGCGCTGGATCAAGAGCTGCTGTATGTTCATCCAACAAAAGAATTTGCGGTTTCGTGAAGGTAGACATCAACAGACTCAACGCTTGGCGCTCACCGCCTGACAATAAACCGACTTTTGCATTTAGGCGATTCTCAAGGCCAATCCCCAGCCGGCTTAATTGCTCGCGAAATAAGGTTCGACGATTACTGTTCAAGCTAAGTGACAAACCCCGAGCTTTGCCTCGTTTGTAGGCCATCGCTAAATTTTCCTCAATAGACATCGTTGGCGCAGTTCCAGCCATCGGATCTTGGAAGACTCGTCCAATCCATTTGCTGCGACGGAATTCCGGAAGTGCACTGATATTCTCGCCATCAATTCGTACTTCACCGGTATCCGGCTTCATCACACCAGATATAATATTCATTAATGTTGATTTGCCGGCCCCATTACTCCCTATAACCGTAATGAAGTCACCTGGCTTCATGGTTAAGTTCACACCAACCAAAGCGGTTTTTTCATCTAATGTGCCAGGGTTGAACAGCTTGGATACTTTAGCAATCTCCAGCATTACTGCCTTCCTCCTTCCTTGCCCATATCAAGCAATAGCTCTGCAGAACGTTTTCGCGCTAATTTCTTTTGCTTCCACACCTTCTGGATGGTCGGGAAGATCAATGCGATAATAACGATAACAGCGGTAATCAGCTTCAGATCAGAGGACTCCAACCACTCCACTCGATATGCCAGAGCTATAATAATACGATATACAATTGAGCCGAGTATGACAGCAAGCGTTGCGCGGAAAATGGTTTTGGCTCCGAATATCGCTTCGCCGATAATGACAGATGCAAGACCAATTACAATCATACCAATACCCATTGATATATCTGCAAAACCGCCTTGCTGTGCAATCAATGCTCCAGACAGGGCAACTAGACCATTAGATAATGCAATGCCCAGTATCTTAGTGTTATCGGTATTCGCTCCGAAGCTGCGTATCATTCTCTCATTATCGCCAGTCGCACGAAGACTAAGACCAAGATCTGTGCGGAAGAACAAATCGACAAGAATCTTAATGATAATGATCGCAATCGGCATTAACAGCAATACTGGAATAGATGAGAAGATAGTGTTCTCCCCAATTAGCGATATATTCGGCTTACCCATAATACGCATATTAATAGAATACAAGCCGATCATCATCAGAATGCCTGATAGCAGACCATTGATTTTACCCTTCGTATGCAGCAGCCCTGTTAAGGAACCTGCAGCTGCGCCACCGGCAAAAGCACCGAGTGATGCAATCCATGGCGATACACCATTCGTAATTAATAAAGCTGCAATTCCTGCACCAGTAGTGAAGCTCGCATCTACCGTCAGATCTGGAAAATCCAATATCCGAAACGTGATATATACGCCTAGTGCCATCAAGGCATACAATAAGCCAAGCTCAAGTGCTCCATTCAAGGATACAAGCACGTTCATTTCCTCCTTTATAAATATAAAAGGGCAAGCACCAGCAGGCGCTTACCCCACTACTCTTATTATTGAATAATATTGTTCTCTTGATCCTTAACGCCTTGCTTCATTGCATCCGTAACGGTGATGCCTTGTGCTTCAGCCGCTTTCAGGTTAAGAATAAGATCCAGCTTCTCAGGAACCGTTACTTTCATATCTGCTGGCTTCTTGCCGTTCTTAAGAATTTCAACTGCCATCTGGCCTACTTGATAACCATGGTCATAATATTTGAAGCCTACCGTTGCAAAAGCACCCTTCTCAACAGTATCGCGATCGCTGGAGAAAAACGGGATTTTATTCGCTTTTGCGATTTCAAGTAGTCCGTCCACACCAGATACAACCACATTATCAAGCGAGATATAGAATGCATCTACTTTGCCAACTAAGGATTCTCCTGCTTGTTTAACTTCGGATGTATTCGTTACTGCTGCTTTCATCAGCTTAATACCATGCTTGGACAATGTCTCCTCTGCTATCTTGGACATAACAATAGCATTAGGCTCACCTTCATTAATAACCATTCCGACTGTCTTCACATTGGGAAAGTTATCCGCAATGAAGTTCATCAGTTGCACAATAGCTTCCGGGTTCGTATCGGATGCCCCAGATACATTACCTCCCGGTGCGTCGAGGTTCTTGATTAGCTTTGCATCAATGGGATCCGTCACGGCTGCGAATAGAATAGGTGTATCTTTTACATTCTGCACAAGTGCCTGTGCGGAAGGCGTTGCTATACCTAGGGCAAGATCGCTTTTGTTGCCAGCAATTTTTTGTGCGATGGATAAATTATTAGCTGGATCATTCTGAGCCGTATTGAAATCTACCTTCAGGTTTTTGCCATCTTCTAATCCTGCATCTTTCAGTGCAGCAAGGAAGCCTTCACGAGTAGCATCCAAGGAAGGATGTTCTACCATCTGCGAGATCGAGACCGTGTAATCTGCTTTGGTGCCCCCTCCGCATGCAGTTGTTGCAAGCATTACTGCAGCCAATGCTGCACCAATCATCCATTTCTTTTTCATTTATTCTGAACCCCTCTCTAGTATTGTTGCCAATGAATATTCCTGTACTTAAATTGATACATAAAAGCATTATTGCTTTCACTCGTTAAAGTATTTGGGATTAATTGTAATAATTAATCTGGATTTTCATTGGCGACATTTCTATTATGCTATTACTAATATTATAGGGGGCTTAATGCATCAGTCAATCCTAAGTTATAGGAATTATTATCTTATTGCTTTTCTGTCCGAAACAAAAAAAAGCCTCCACCGAAGTGGAGGCTTTCATAATTACTCATTACGGCTAATGCCGTGATGAATTATTTTTGGATAGTTGCTACAGCGCCAGCGCCTACAGTACGGCCGCCTTCACGGATGGAGAAACGAGTTCCTTCTTCAACCGCGATTGGAGCGATAAGCTCAACTGTAACTGTGATGTTGTCACCAGGCATAACCATTTCAGTGCCTTCTGGCAATTCAATGATACCTGTAACGTCAGTTGTACGGAAGTAGAACTGTGGACGGTAGCCTGTGAAGAAAGGCTTGTGACGGCCACCCTCTTCTTTAGTCAGAACGTAGATTTGAGCTGTGAAGTTAGTGTGTGGTTTAACCGAACCCGGTTTAGCCAATACTTGTCCACGCTCGATGTCTTTACGATCAACACCACGAAGCAATGCGCCGATGTTGTCGCCCGCTTGAGCGGAATCCATCAATTTACGGAACATCTCAACGCCTGTACATACAGTTTTGCGAGTTTCTTCAGCAAGACCAACGATTTCAAGCTCGTCGCCTACTTTTACAACGCCACGATCGATACGGCCAGTTGCTACTGTACCACGACCAGTGATTGTGAATACGTCCTCGACTGGCATCATGAAAGGCTTAGCTGTGTCGCGCTCTGGAGTTGGGATGTAAGAGTCAACTTGCTCGAACAACTCAACGATTTTGTCAGCCCAAGCGCCATCTGGGTTAGCAAGAGCTTCACGAGCTGCGCCACGGATGATTGGAGTATCGTCACCTGGGAACTCATACTCGGAAAGAAGGTCGCGAACTTCCATTTCAACCAATTCAAGAAGCTCTTCGTCTTCAACCATGTCGCATTTGTTCAGGAATACAACGATGTAAGGTACGCCTACTTGACGGGAAAGCAGGATGTGCTCGCGAGTTTGCGGCATAGGGCCGTCAGCTGCGGATACAACCAGGATAGCGCCGTCCATTTGAGCAGCACCAGTGATCATGTTCTTAACATAGTCGGCGTGACCTGGGCAGTCAACGTGAGCATAGTGACGGTTAGGAGTCTCATACTCTACGTGTGATGTCGAGATCGTGATACCACGCTCGCGCTCTTCTGGAGCTTTGTCGATTTGGTCAAATGCAATTGCTGCACCGCCATATCTTTTTGAAAGTACAGTAGTGATAGCTGCTGTAAGAGTCGTTTTACCATGATCGACGTGACCGATAGTACCGATATTAACGTGCGGTTTGTTACGTTCAAATTTAGCCTTTGCCATTGAACTTAATCCTCCTTAATATAACTAAAGTTTATGTTTGGACCGTGCATCCCGCCTGCTAAGCAAGTCGAGATGACAGTCATTGAAAACCTAAAGATCTTGCAAAAACACTTAAACTATTAAGCGCCTTTGTGTTTAGCGATGATCTCTTCAGAGATCGAACGTGGTACTTCTTCATAGTGCGAAAGCTCCATGGAGAATACGCCACGGCCTTGTGTACCGGAACGAAGTGTTGTGGAGTAACCAAACATTTCAGCCAAAGGCACCTTAGCACGGATAATTTGTGCGCCTGAACGCGTATCCATACCTTCGATGCGACCACGGCGGGAGTTCAGCATACCCATTACGTCGCCCATGTACTCTTCTGGAACAGTAACTTCAACTTTCATGATTGGCTCAAGCAATACAGGCTTACACTTCTCTTTGGCAGCTTTAAGCGCCATAGAACCTGCAATTTTGAACGCCATTTCCGAGGAATCGACATCATGATAAGATCCGTCAACTACTACTGCCTTAATATCAACGAGCGGGAAGCCAGCGATAACGCCGTTCTTCATTGACTCTTCGATACCCGCTTGAATTGGACCAATAAATTCACGCGGAATTGAACCACCGACAGTTTTGTTTTCGAAGATGAAGCCTGTACCTGGCTCTTGTGGACTGAACTCAACCCAACAATGACCAAATTGACCTTTACCACCGGACTGACGAACGAACTTACCTTCAACTTTCGCAGCTTCGCGGAATGTCTCACGGTAAGCAACCTGAGGTTTACCAACGTTAGTCTCTACTTTGAATTCACGAAGCATACGGTCAACGAGGATCTCAAGGTGAAGCTCACCCATACCTGCGATGATTGTTTGGTTCGTTTCTTCATCTGTATAAGCACGGAACGTTGGATCTTCTTCAGCCAGCTTGGAGATTGCGATACCCAGTCTGTCTTGGTCAGCTTTCGTTTTTGGTTCGATAGCAACCTCGATAACTGGATCAGGGAAGTTCATGGACTCGAGCACGATAACATGCTTCTCATCGCACAATGTATCCCCTGTAGTCGTATCTTTAAGACCGACTGCAGCAGCAATGTCTCCAGAGTAAACTTCGGAGATCTCTTGACGGCTGTTCGCATGCATTTGAAGGATACGTCCAATACGCTCACGTTTGTTCTTAGTTGCATTAAGAACATACGAACCGGATTTAAGAACGCCCGAATACACACGGAAGAACGTCAATTTACCAACATAAGGGTCAGTCATAATTTTGAATGCTAGCGCCGCGAACGGTTCGCTATCCGAAGATGGACGATTTCCTTCTTCTCCGTCTTCAAGTGTACCTTTGATAGAAGGTACATCAAGCGGTGAAGGCAGGTAATCAACAACAGCATCCAGAACTAGTTGAACACCTTTGTTACGGTATGAGGAGCCTGCAACAACTGGGAAGATTTTAACTTCGCAAACACCTTTGCGAAGTGCTGCTTTCAATTCAGGAACAGTGATTTCTTCACCTTCCAGATATTTCATTGTCAGCTCTTCATCCAATTCTGCAACTCTCTCGATGAGCTCCAGACGAAGTTCATCAACTTTGTCTGCATACTCAGCAGGAATTTCGATTTTCTGAGGATCTTTACCCAGATCATCTACATATTTGTACGCTACACGTTCAACAATGTCAATTACACCAACGAAATCAGATTCAGCACCGATAGGGAGTTGAATCGCAACTGCATTAGCTTGCAGACGCTCACGCATGTCTTTAATAACATTCAGGTAGTCTGCACCGATAATATCCATTTTGTTAACGTAAGCGATCCGTGGAACGCCATAACGGTCAGCCTGTCTCCATACGGTTTCAGACTGAGGCTCAACGCCCTCTTTTGCACTGAAAACCCCAACGGCCCCGTCCAATACGCGTAGGGAACGTTCAACTTCTACTGTGAAGTCAACGTGTCCCGGGGTGTCGATGATATTAATGCGGTTACCCTTCCATTGAGCGGTTGTCGCGGCAGACGTAATCGTAATACCGCGCTCTTGTTCTTGCTCCATCCAGTCCATTGTCGCAGCGCCTTCATGCACTTCGCCAATTTTATGAGTACGGCCTGTGAAGAACAAAATCCGTTCAGTTGTGGTAGTTTTACCAGCATCAATATGCGCCATAATCCCGATATTACGAGTATTATTCAAGGAGAACTCTCTTGACATGAATTTGTCTCCTTTCGTATTGTGAGAATATCTCAATCAATATCTGTTTTATTATTCTACCAACGGTAGTGAGCAAACGCTTTGTTCGCTTCTGCCATTTTGTGTGTATCTTCGCGCTTCTTCACGGATGCGCCAGTGTTATTGGAAGCATCTGTGATTTCAGCAGCCAAACGCTCTTCCATCGTTTTTTCACCGCGGTTACGTGAATAGTTCACGAGCCAACGGAGACCAAGCGACGTACGGCGTTCTGGTTTAACTTCGATCGGCACTTGGTAGTTAGAACCGCCGACACGGCGAGCTTTAACCTCAAGTACTGGCATAATATTTTTCAATGCTGCTTCGAACACTTCCATCGGATCTTTACCCGTGCGTTCTTGAATCAGCTTGAAGGCATCATACAACAGCGTTTGTGCAACGCCGCGTTTGCCGTCGATCATGATACGGTTGATAAGGCGGGTTACCAGTTTGCTATTGTAAACCGGATCCGGCAATACATCACGTTTAGTTACAGGACCTTTGCGTGGCATGAGAAAGTCCCCCTTTCTTAGATAGTCACTTCTAGTGAATTAGTATATTGGAAAATTCATTCTTAGAGCGCAGCGCGCAATGAATTACATTTCCCTTGAACTTGTCCCTAGTCAGTCGTTACCGAATGACTTCGTTAAAGCTCAACTTATTTTTTAACCTTAGGACGTTTTGTACCGTATTTCGAACGAGCTTGGTTACGGTTGTTAACACCCGCTGTATCCAATGCACCACGAACGATATGATAACGTACACCTGGAAGGTCTTTTACTTTACCACCACGGATCAATACAACGCTGTGCTCTTGAAGGTTATGTCCGATACCTGGAATGTACGCCGTTACCTCTACACGGTTAGTCAAACGTACACGTGCATATTTACGAAGTGCGGAGTTCGGTTTTTTCGGAGTCATAGTACCTACACGAGTGCACACACCGCGTTTTTGCGGAGCGCTGATGCTCGTAGCCTCACGTTTCAAGGCGTTAAAGCCTTTTTGCAAAGCTGGTGATTTCGATTTTACGACTTTAGCTTGACGTCCTTTACGGACCAGCTGATTAATAGTTGGCATGTTGCCACCCCCTTCCTATATTTCATGTCTTATTAATGGCAAGACATTTTACCCCATAAATTAAGCCCACAGATCCAGGCGAGTCATAAAAGAACAAATAAAAATTTTCGCCAGTTCATCATTTTGCAATCATGCACCAACAAAAATGGACTTTTCTTTATTCTTCATCAGGAATGAGCGCTGCCATAGCAGCCCCGACTTCAATACCGCAGGTTACCCCGAGTTCTTCCATCGTATCGACCCACTTAATAGGAACACCCAACCGCTCACACAGATGAACAACCTTCTCTCTCATCCGCGGATCTGCATCACGAGCCAAGTAGACTTCGATTGCTTTATGCTGCTCAAGCATCTTCGTCGTCTGTTTCGCGCCGACCTTATACTGCATGAAATCACCTATCCTTAGAAGTAAAGTGATCACACAATTAGGCACACTTCGATATATTAACACCTGCAGTCCAAAAGTGTCAAGTCACTTTCTAATATCTCATGCAAAGTTTTGCTACATATCTCATGAACAACACGAATGGTATTGCCATAGGCGTGAAAGGGCGCCCTACTTCGGAATAAGATACACATCCCGAAGGAGGAATCGCCCTTTCATTGCTTATGGTTCTATTCTACTGTAACAGCTTCGGACTCAAGTTCATCCTGATCCGCTACAACTTCTTCATCTTCCAAACCAACCAGCTTGATGCTGCGGTAACGGTTCATACCTGTACCTGCAGGAATCAACTTACCGATGATAACATTTTCTTTCAGACCTAGCAACTGGTCAACTTTACCTTTGATCGCTGCATCGGTGAGTACGCGTGTCGTTTCTTGGAAGGACGCCGCGGACAAGAAGGAATCTGTCTCAAGGGATGCTTTGGTAATACCGAGCAATACAGGCTTAGCAACTGCAGGCTCTAATCCAGCAAGGATAGACTCGCGGTTAGCTGCTTCGTACTCATGAATATCTACGAATGCACCTGGCAGAAGCGTAGTATCGCCTGCATCAACGATACGTATTTTACGAAGCATTTGCTTAACCATAACCTCAACGTGCTTATCGTTGATCTCTACACCTTGGTTACGGTAAACGCGCTGTACTTCTTGCAAGATATAGTTCTGTACCCCGCGGATGCCTTTGATACGAAGCATATCCTTCGGATCGATAGAACCATCTGTCAGCTCATCACCAGCTTCGATATGTTGGCCTTCAGTTACACGGATACGTGAGCCGTACGTAATTGCGTACACCTTCGTCTCTGCTTCACCTTGGACTTCAATCTCACGACGATCCTTCGCTTCACGGATTTCTTTCACGACACCGTCAAGCTCAGTAATAATCGCTTGGCCTTTCGGATTACGAGCCTCGAATAGCTCCTGAATACGCGGCAAACCTTGTGTGATATCGTCGCCGGCAACGCCGCCGGTATGGAACGTACGCATCGTCAATTGTGTTCCTGGCTCACCGATCGATTGTGCAGCGATAATACCAACTGCTTCACCGATCTCAACATGCTTGCCAGTAGCCAAGTTACGACCATAACAAATCTTACATACGCCATGACGAGCGCGGCAGCTAAGAACAGAACGAATTTGAAGCTTTTCAATGCCAGCACCGATGATAGCATCAGCCTTCGTCGAATCGATCAATTCGCTTTTCTTAACGATAACCTCACCTGTTTGTGGATGACGAACCGTTTCGAATGCATAACGGCCTTCAATCCGATCGTACAGATCCTCGATAACCTCTTTACCATCTTGAATCTTGCTGACAGCAAAGCCTTTATCTGTACCACAATCGTCTTCACGAACGATAACGTCCTGAGCCACGTCAACAAGTCGACGAGTCAAGTAACCGGAGTCAGCTGTACGCAGCGCCGTATCGGCAAGACCTTTACGCGCACCATGCGTCGAGATAAAGTACTCGAGGACGGTAAGGCCTTCACGGAAGTTCGATTTGATTGGCAACTCGATGATGCGACCAGATGGGTTGGCCATCAGACCACGCATACCGCCGAGCTGAGCAATCTGTGATTTGTTACCCCGCGCTTTGGAGTCTACCATGAGCATTATGGAGTTGTAACGATCCATTGATCTCATGAGGATTTCCGTAATTTGATCTTTGGATTTGCTCCAAATTTCAATAACGCGGTCATAACGCTCTTCGTTCGTAATCAGACCACGACGGTACTGATTCATAACGACAGCTACTTTAGCATCGGATTCTTTCAGAATTTCAACTTTTTCAAGCGGCACGATAACGTCCGACACGGCAACAGTAATACCTGCGCGTGTGGAGTATGTGAAGCCGAGCTGTTTAATTCGGTCAAGAATGATCGATGTCAACGTTGTATGGTAGATACGGAAGCATTCACCGATGATGTTACCCAAATATTCCTTACCGATACCGCCAGCAATCGGCAGCTCTTCTACAATCTTGTTCAGATCGCTGCCTTTCTCGTATACGAAATACTTGTCTGGCGTACCTTGCAGCAAGTTCACTTTGGTAGCTTCATTGATGTAAGGGAAATCTTCTGGGAAGATTTCATTGAAGATAACCTTACCAACCGTAGTCGAAAGCAATGATTTTTGCTGTTGCTCTGTGAAGATGGTTTTCTTCAGTACTTTAACAGGAATAAAGATACGCGCATGCAGGGACACGATACCGCGTTGGTAAGCCGAGATCGCCTCGTTCACAGTAGCGAATACGGAGCCGCTGCCTTTTGCTTCTTTATTATCCATAGTCAAGTAGTAGCTGCCGAGAACCATATCCTGAGATGGCGTTACAACCGGCTTGCCGTCTTTCGGGTTAAGAATGTTGCCGGATGCCAGCATTAGCAAGCGGGCTTCTGCCTGCGCTTCTGCGGACAACGGAACGTGGACCGCCATTTGGTCACCGTCGAAGTCAGCGTTATACGCTGTACATACGAGCGGGTGAAGCTTGATAGCGCGACCTTCAACCAGAATCGGCTCGAACGCTTGGATACCAAGTCTGTGCAAGGTAGGTGCACGGTTCAATAGAACCGGATGCTCCTTGATTACTTCTTCAAGAACATCCCATACTTCAGGGCTGACGCGTTCAACTTTGCGTTTCGCACTCTTGATGTTATGGGCGAGTCCCTTGTTAACCAGTTCTTTCATGACGAACGGCTTGAACAGCTCAAGCGCCATTTCCTTCGGAAGTCCGCATTGGAACATCTTCAGGTTAGGACCTACCACGATTACAGAACGTCCAGAGTAATCAACCCGTTTACCGAGCAAGTTCTGACGGAAACGGCCTTGCTTACCTTTGAGCATGTGGCTAAGCGATTTCAATGGTCGGTTACCTGGTCCAGTTACTGGACGTCCGCGACGACCGTTATCAATCAGGGCATCCACCGCTTCTTGAAGCATGCGCTTCTCGTTCTGAACGATAATGTCCGGCGCTCCAAGATCAAGAAGACGCTTCAGACGGTTGTTCCGGTTAATAACACGGCGATACAAGTCATTAAGGTCAGACGTTGCAAAACGTCCGCCGTCAAGCTGTACCATCGGACGAAGCTCCGGAGGAATAACTGGTAGCACATCGAGAATCATCCATTCTGGCTGGTTGCCAGAGTTGCGGAATGCTTCGATAACTTCCAGACGTTTGATCGCACGATTACGACGTTGTCCTTGAGCTGTACGCAGCTCTTCTTTCAACTGCTCCAGCTCTTTTTCAACATCGATATCCTGAAGCAGTTTCTTAACCGCCTCAGCACCCATGCCAGCATGGAAGCCATAACCGTATTTCTCGCGGTAGCTGCGGTATTCTTTCTCCGACAACAGCTGTTTTTTCTCAAGCGGCGTATCACCAGGATCAGTCACGACATAGGATGCAAAGTAAATGATCTCCTCAAGCGAACGAGGCGACATATCCAATGCTAAGCCCATACGGCTTGGAATACCTTTGAAGTACCAAATATGCGATACCGGAGCAGCGAGCTCAATATGGCCCATACGCTCACGGCGCACTTTGGCGCGTGTTACTTCAACACCGCAGCGATCACAAACGACGCCTTTATAGCGAACACGTTTGTATTTGCCGCAATGGCATTCCCAGTCTTTAGTCGGCCCGAAAATTTTCTCGCAGAAGAGCCCTTCCTTCTCCGGTTTTAACGTCCTATAGTTGATCGTCTCCGGTTTTTTGACTTCTCCGCGGGACCAAGAACGAATTTTATCCGGCGAGGCAAGCCCGATTTTCATATACTCGAAGTTGTTCACGTCCAACAAGGAGCAACCCTCCTTCGTCATGTATGGCTATGTCATTGCAAATTAGCGGCTGCACGCCCGCATTTGCGGGACGGGCAGCCTGTAACGGTTTTATTCGGCGCCAGCTTCGGAGCCTTCCAGATTGAGGTTCAGCTTATCGCCAGCAACCTCATCATCGTCATCCGTTTCTCTCATTTCAATCTCTTCTTCATTCTCGGATAGAATTTTGACATCCATACCAAGACTTTGAAGCTCTTTAATCAATACTTTGAATGACTCTGGAACACCCGGTTCCGGTACATTCTCACCTTTGACGATGGATTCGTACGTTTTCACACGACCAACCACGTCATCGGATTTAACGGTAAGAATCTCTTGAAGCGTATAAGCTGCGCCATAGGCTTCAAGCGCCCAAACCTCCATCTCCCCGAAACGCTGACCGCCGAATTGAGCTTTACCGCCCAAAGGCTGCTGTGTAACGAGTGAGTAAGGACCTGTAGAACGAGCATGGATTTTGTCGTCAACCATGTGGGCAAGTTTGATCATATACATGACGCCGACCGTAACTTCACGCTCGAACGACTCGCCTGTACGGCCATCGTACAATACCGTTTTACCATTACGCTGCATGCCGGCTTCTTCCATCGCATCGAATACGTCGTACTCGTGTGCTCCGTCGAATACTGGTGTAGCAGCATGGAGACCAAGCTGTTTACAAGCCATACCTAGATGGACCTCAAGAACCTGACCAATGTTCATCCGTGATGGTACGCCTAGCGGATTCAGTACAACCTCAACTGGTGTACCATCCGGTAAGAATGGCATATCTTCCTCCGGCATAATGCGGGCGATAACACCCTTATTACCGTGACGTCCTGCCATTTTGTCGCCTTCAGAGATTTTACGTTTTTGTGCAATATAGACACGTACGAGTTGGTTAACGCCTGGTGGCAGCTCGTCGCCATTCTCACGTGTGAACACTTTTACGTCAACAACGATACCATCCGTACCATGCGGTACACGTAGCGATGTATCACGCACTTCACGAGCCTTCTCACCGAAGATCGCGTGCAGCAAACGTTCTTCCGCTGTCAGCTCTGTCACACCTTTAGGAGTAACTTTACCGACAAGGATGTCGCCTGCGCCAATCTCAGCACCTACGCGAATAATACCGCGCTCGTCAAGATTTTTGAGTGCTTCTTCGCCGACATTCGGAATGTCGCGTGTAATTTCTTCCGGTCCAAGCTTCGTGTCACGGGCTTCGGATTCGTATTCTTCAATGTGAATGGATGTATACACATCTTCCTTCACAAGCTTTTCGCTCAGAAGAATCGCATCCTCATAGTTGTAGCCTTCCCATGTCATGAACGCAACGACTACGTTGCGGCCCAGTGCCAATTCGCCTTGCTCTGTTGAAGGACCATCAGCGAGAATATCGCCTTTTTTGATCACTTCACCCTTACGAACAAGTGGACGCTGGTTGATACAGGTACCTTGGTTGGAACGCATGAATTTGTGAAGCTTATGTTTAATCAGGTCACCAGTTACCGGTTTACCGTCCAGCAATTCAACACGACGCAGCCAAATTTCATTAGCCGATACGCGCTCGATAACACCATCATACTTGGAAACGATACATACACCGGAGTCTTTAGCGGACTTATGCTCCATACCAGTACCGACTAGCGGTGCCTTTGGTATTAAAAGCGGAACAGCTTGCCGCTGCATGTTCGATCCCATAAGCGCACGGTTGGAGTCATCGTTCTCAAGGAACGGAATCAATGCCGTTGCAACTGAAACAACCTGTTTAGGCGATACATCCATGTAATCGACACGTTCGCTAGGCATAGTCAGAATGTTATCTGCTTGCTTGTTGTAACGAACGATTACACTATCTTCTGTGAATCGGCCATCTTCTTGCAGCTTCGCATTCGCTTGCGCGATTACGTAGTTGTCTTCCTCATCGGCAGTCAGATACGAGATTTGCTCAGTTACAATACCCGTCTTCGGATCAACCCAACGATACGGCGCTTCAATGAAGCCATATTCGTTAATGCGGGCAAAGGAAGACAAGGAGTTGATCAGACCGATATTCGGTCCCTCTGGCGTCTCGATCGGACACATGCGGCCATAGTGAGAGTGATGGACGTCACGCACTTCGAAGCCTGCGCGCTCACGAGTCAAACCGCCGGGTCCGAGTGCAGACAGACGACGTTTGTGCGTCAATTCTGCAAGTGGATTCGTTTGGTCCATAAACTGTGACAGCTGCGAGGAGCCGAAGAACTCTTTAATTGATGCAATAACCGGACGAATGTTGATCAGAGCCTGCGGCGTAATCGCGTTCGCATCCTGAATCGACATTCTCTCCCGTACAACCCGTTCCATCCGGGACAAGCCGATCCGGAACTGATTCTGCAGAAGCTCGCCAACCGAACGTAGACGACGGTTACCAAGGTGGTCAATATCATCCGTGCTTCCTACTCCGTGAAGAAGGTTAATAAAGTAATTGATGGATGAAATGATATCAGCCGGCGTAATATGCTTAACGGCTTTGTCGATCACACCATTGGAAATTACTTTAATAACTTTAGATTCATCAAGAGGAGAGAATACACTGATCGTTTGTAGTGGAATACTATCAGCATCCAAAACACCATTTGCAACATGGTATGTTTTGAAACCAACGTTTTTCTCCAACTTATCAAGGATCTCGTCCAATAGACGACGGTCAATCATTTGACCCGATTCAGCAATAATTTCGCCTGTTCCTGGATCAACAAGCGTCTCCGCCAGACGTTGATTGAACAGTCGGTTCTTAATGTGAAGCTTCTTGTTGATCTTGTAACGACCAACATTAGCCAGGTCATAGCGCTTTGGATCAAAGAAACGAGCAACAAGCAAGCTCTTAGCATTATCCAATGTCGGAGGCTCGCCCGGACGCAATCTTTCATAAATCTCGATCAACGCTTTTTCCGTCGAATCCGTATTGTCTTTATCCAGCGTGTTGCGAATATACTCGTCATGACCAAGCAATTCTAGAATTTCTGCATCGGTTCCAAAACCTAACGCACGCAAAAGCACCGTCACCGGTATTTTCCGGGTCCGGTCAATACGAACGTAGATGATGTCTTTAGCATCCGTTTCGAGTTCAAGCCATGCTCCACGATTCGGAATTACCGTTGCCGTGTATGTTTTCTTCCCGTTTTTATCAACTTTCGTGCTGAAGTACACACTCGGGGATCGCACCAATTGGCTTACAATAACCCGCTCTGCTCCGTTAATAATAAACGTACCAGTCTCGGTCATCAGCGGGAAGTCACCCATGAACACTTCCTGTTCCTTCACTTCGCCGGTTTCCTTGTTGAAGAGTCGTACCTTAACGCGCAGTGGAGCAGCATACGTCACATCGCGTTCCTTTGATTCATCGACCGAATATTTCGGTTCGCCTAAGCTATAGTCGATAAACTCAAGCGATAGATTTCCCGTAAAGTCCTGAATCGGCGAAATATCCTGAAACAACTCAAGCAAGTCGTTATCCAAGAATTTTTCGTACGATTTTTGTTGGATTTCAATCAGGTTCGGGACTTCCAGCACCTCGTTGATCCGGGCGTAACTTCTCCGCGTGCGCCGACCATACTGAACAAGTTGTCCTGCCAACTTAACCTCACCCCTCATGTCTGTCTCACAGCATCGATATATCACTGCGTTATTACTTAAATAAAGAAAAGCCCTTATCGAATAGTTCGAAAAAAGAGCATGTTCCGGCAGCCAACCATACGCAGCGCGGCGCGATGGTTCCATATCAAGTAATTTTGCCCAAAATGTAAACATTATACGTCAAATACGCATGATATATGCATTCCGCGCTAAAAAATCGTACTTGACATTTTAGTTGACTAAAGAGATTGAGCCCAATTTAATGCTGACATTTTATAATAATACCACATACGCAAACTCAAGTCAAGAAAATGAATTTCCTTATTTTCGAGCCAAATAAATCCTGTAGCCCTTGTCCTTCGTAACCTCTTCAACTTCCTGAAATAACGATTCCAGCTTGGCTTCTGCCGAAGCAGCCCCTTGCTTCTTCTGTATGACGACCCACATAGATCCGCCAGTAGACAATAGCTCATAGCCTTCTTCAAAAATACGATGCACCGTCTGTTTACCCGCCCGAATAGGAGGGTTAGTAAGAATGACATCAAAGCTTTTATCCCGTACCGCTTCATACAAATCACTTTGATAGACGGAAACATTATTAATCCCATTGAGCTCCGCGTTCTCTCTGGACAACTGTACTGCTCTTTCATTAATGTCGATCATCGTCACATGCCCCTGGGGAGTGAGCTTTGCTGCTGTCAGTCCAATAGGACCATAGCCGCAGCCAACGTCAAGCACCTTCGCAGACGGTGCAAGGCGCAGCGCATCCAACAAGACACGACTTCCATAATCGACCCCAGATTTCGAGAAAACGCCAGCATCCGTCATAAAGCGCAAATTAAAACCACGAAGCTCCGCTTGATGAATTTGCCGGTCATGCTTCACACCTGGAGTTTGGGAGTAGTAGTGATCACTCATAATAATTTCCCTCCTGTCTCTGGCATCGCGGCTTGAACATGCAACGAACCCCTTGAAACGTGACGTTTCAAGGGGCCCGTTATTATAATTGAAGCGAAATTATTTCACTTCAACAGAAGCGCCAGCTTCTTCAAGCTTAGCTTTAACAGCTTCTGCTTCGTCTTTAGCTACTTTTTCTTTGATTGCTTTAGGAGCGCTATCAACAAGATCTTTCGCTTCTTTCAGGCCAAGACCTGTAATTTCGCGAACAACTTTGATAACGTTGATTTTGGAAGCGCCAGCGTTGTTCAAGATTACGTCGAACTCGGATTGCTCAGCAACTTCAGCAGCGCCGCCGCCTACTGCTGCTACTGGTGCTGCAGCTGTAACACCAAACTCTTCTTCAATTGCTTTTACAAGATCGTTCAGTTCAAGAACGGTCATAACTTTAATGGCTTCTAAGATTTGCTCTTTAGACATGGTTATACCTCCAGGAATGGTTTTAGTTTTTTTTGGTTTATGCTGTCAGCATTAGCTAAGCAGCTGATTTTACGTCAATGACGTTAATTCTATACTTGTGCTTCTTTTTGCTCGCCGACTGCTTTAACCGCAAGCGCGAAGTTGCGCACTGGTGCTTGAAGGACGCTGAGGAGCATGGAGAGCAAGCCATCGCGGGAAGGAAGCTCTGCGAGTGCCTTGATTTCTTCTTGACCTACAACTTTACCTTCAACAACGCCGCCTTTCAATTTCAAAGCGTCGTTCTTTTTAGCGAAATCGTTGAGAATTTTTGCTGGTGCTACGGCATCTTCATTACTGAAAGCAATGGCTGTTGGTCCAACCAAAATGCTGTTCAGTTCAGTCAATTCCGCACCCTCAGTCGCACGGCGAACGAGCGAATTCTTCAGTACTTGAAATTCGATACCAGCTTCACGCAGCTGCTTACGAAGTTCAGTCACTTGCGCAACGTTCAATCCGCGATAATCTGCAACAACCGTTGTGGAGCTCTCGCGAAGCTTCGCAGAGATGACTTCAACCGCTTGTTGTTTCTCTTGGATGATTTTTGCGTTTGCCAAACTGTACACCTCCCGTAATATTGTACATCCCGTTTTTACGATGAGCTTTCCCATTACATGAGAAAAGCCTTCACAGTCGTAGACTGCGAAGGCCATGATAGTTCGTTGCTGCGATCGAAATCGTGCACAAACACTATATCATAACACCTCGGTAGGAAATTAAGCCCAAAGGCACCTACTGTCTACGGTATGCGTATTCGAATGTTAGTTCTGTTTCTCTTAACGGTATGTCGTTGTGGACACACGAGCACCAGGGCCCATTGTCGAAGAAACAGCGATGTTTTTCAGGTAAACGCCTTTAGCTGCAGCCGGTTTAGCACGGTTCAAAGCGTCGATCAAAGTGCGGAGATTCTCATCGAGTTTCTCTGCATCGAAGAATGCTTTGCCGATTGGCGCATGGATTTGACCTGCTTTGTCAAGACGGTATTCAATCTTACCGGCTTTGATTTCTTGAACGGCTTTAGTAACGTCAAACGTTACTGTTCCTGCTTTAGGGTTAGGCATAAGGCCTTTACCACCGAGGATACGGCCGAGCTTACCAACTTCAGCCATCATATCCGGCGTTGCTACGCAAACGTCGAACTCGAACCAGCCTTGTTGGATTTTGTTGATCATGTCTGCATCACCGACAAAGTCAGCTCCTGCAGCTTCTGCTTCCTTCGCTTTTTCGCCTTTTGCGAATACGAGGACGCGTTTTGTTTTACCAGTACCGTGCGGAAGTACTACTACGCCACGCACTGCTTGGTCTTGTTTACGCGGGTCTACACCCAGACGTACTGCAACTTCAACGGACTCGTCGAATTTTGCTGTTGCAGATTTCTTTACAAGCTGAATCGCTTCTAAAGATTCGTAAGTTGCTTCGCTGTCAATCAGCTTAGCTGCTTCTAAATACTTTTTACCGTGTTTAGCCATTGTAATATCCTCCTCATGTGGTTATAGCGGAAAATCCTCCTAGGGATGATCCTCCCACTTCGAAACCGAAGCTTCGAAAGCGGGCAAGCCCAAAGGCCGCCCAGCATCCATATCCTAAAGGATATAGACGCTATTAGTCGACGATTGTTACACCCATACTGCGTGCAGTACCTTCGATCATAAGCATTGCTGCTTCAACAGAAGCTGCATTCAAGTCGGGCATTTTTTGTTCTGCGATTTCACGTACTTTCGCACGATTAACCGTAGCAACTTTCTTCTTGTTCGGTTCGCCTGATCCTTTTTCGATACCAGCTGCTACGCGGAGCAATACTGCTGCCGGCGGAGTTTTTGTTTCGAAAGTGAAAGAGCGATCCTCAAATACAGTAATTACTACTGGAATAATCAAACCTGCTTGATCTGCTGTACGAGCATTAAACTCTTTACAGAACGCCATAATGTTAACGCCTGCTTGACCTAGTGCTGGACCAATCGGCGGAGCCGGATTAGCTTTACCTGCAGGAACTTGCAGTTTGACCATCTTGATGACCTTTTTCGCCATGACTTACACACCTCCTTACCCTGGTAATCCCATTTCTCGAAAAACCGGATGCTAGATCTTTTCCACTTGAGTGTAATCGAGCTCAAGAGGGGTTTCCCTACCAAACATGTTGACGTGTACCTTCAGCTTCGCTTTGTCGAGAAGAATTTCTTCTATCGTGCCAACAAAGTCTGCAAAAGGACCTTCTTTGACGCGTACTGTTTCTTTCAGCTCGAATTCAATTTTCTGCTTCGGCTCTTCCATACCCATGTGCTTGAGAATTTGTTCCACTTCATCAGGCATAAGGGCAATCGGTTTCGAACCAGAACCTGTCGATCCTACAAATCCAGTGACGCCCGGAGTATTACGAACAACGTACCAAGAATCATCAGTCTGAACCATTTCCACTAGAACATAGCCGGGGTAGACTTTACGTTGGACAGTTTTTTTCTTGCCGTCCTTTTCTACCACTTCTTCTTCCATAGGAACGAGCACGCGGAAGATTTTGTCTTCCATGCCCATCGATTCAAGACGACGCTCTAAATTGGCTTTTACTTTGTTCTCATAACCGGCGTAAGTGTGTACGACGTACCATCTTTTTTCCATTCCAATCCACCTTTGGACCCTTCTTAAACAATCAGTTCAACTAGAGACGAGATCCCGATGTCAAGAAGCCAAAAGTAAATCGTCACAAACGTGATCGTCACGAACACAACGATCGAATAGCTTGTCAACTCTTTACGGTTTGGCCAACGAACCTTCTTCAGTTCTGCCCAGCTGTCGGCAAAGAAACTAAACGTTGTTCCGAAGCCTTGCTTCAGTCTAGCCAAAAATGCCACGGTCACACCTCCAATTGACTATCTCGTCTCGCGATGAGGAGTCTGCTCGTTACAGAACTTGCAAAACTTCTTCAACTCGATGCGGTCGGGGTGATTGCGTTTGTTCTTGCTGCTCGCATAGTTTCTCTGTTTGCAGTTTGTGCATGCCAACGTGATTATTACCCGCATTGAATTACACCTCCCGAACTGCTACTAAATACGATCATGATGAGATAGTAACTATCCACCAAGACAAGTGGCCCCAACACGAAAAAAAACCTCACTTTAGGCCTACCTGAATTACTTTATCATATGGCATATTTGATGTCAACGGAAAGATAGACTGCTGTGTGCTGTATATTTTGGGAAATGCAAGTATAGTCGGCCCTCGTCCGTACCAGTATGGTCAGAATAACCTCTTTTAAAACTAAAATAAGCTGCCTTCCCATTCTGGTCATACCAGATGGACAGACAGCCCACTCTCATTTGTATGATTGATAGATGACACAGCTAGCCGCTGATGTCTCTAACTTCCAAGTAACGTTCCAATTTGCGCTTCACTCGCTGTAACGCATTATCAATCGACTTCACATGGCGATCCAAATCTACAGCAATCTCTTGATAGGATCTTCCGTCCAAATAAAGCATGAGCACTTTACGCTCAAGATCGCTTAATATCTCAGACATCTTATCTTCGAGGCCCATAAATTCTTCTTTATTAATGATTAGTTCTTCCGGGTCTGATACCCGGGTCCCGCATATGACATCAAGCAAAGTACGGTCAGAATCTTCATCATATATCGGCTTATCGAGTGATACGTAGGAATTAAGCGGTATATGCTTCTGCCTGGTGGCAGTCTTAATCGCTGTGATGATCTGTCTAGTAATACATAATTCAGCAAAGGCTTTGAAGCTGGCAAGCTTGTCCCCTTTGAAATCACGTATAGCCTTATACAGTCCAATCATACCTTCCTGTACTATATCTTCCCGATCCGCACCGATAAGAAAATAGGAACGTGCTTTAGCCCTAACAAAGTTTTTGTATTTGTTAATCAAATATTCGAGAGCTAAGCTATCCCCATTGCGGACTGCTTCGACGATGTCCTCATCCGTACTGCAGTCATATTCGAGCGTACTCCATTCTTTGAGGTCGATGCTCACGAACTATCCCTCCGGCCTGCAAGGCGTACGCCGCTAGATTCATATGCCACAAATATAGAGTCAGTATACATTATGTAACCTTACACCGTCAACCGATTTGCCCGCCTGCAATTATTAGATTTCGTTCCATAGTTGTTATAATGTGGTATTTACTTCTTTCCTCGTCGAAGCTGCTCCAATTGATTCCTGACTTCCAGGCTAAGATTGCCGTCAAGCGAATTGCGCTTGAGCGGCTTATCTTCGCGCAGCGTGTGCTCGATCTGCTTGCGGTTCTGCTCGATATCAATGAGAAGCTCGCGAGCGGACAGCCTCAGAGCGCCCTTCCCAAAAGCGACATGCTGCTCCGTAAGGTCCGAGGTGGCAACATATACGTTGCGCCGTTTATTATACAACTCTACTACGAGCCGCTCGATACATTCATCTGCGGTTTCTTTTTCTTTGGTATAGACAATCGTCAGCTTGTACTGGCGAAATGTGGCGCCGAGTCCCGGAACCTGATGAGCGTCGAAAACAACATACACAGCCATGCCCGTAAATCCCTGATAATCCGCTAACAAATGAAGCAGTCTATCCCGTGCCTCTTCCAGATCAAGCTCTTTCAGCTTCTCCAGCACGGGCCAAGCTCCAATCATATTATAGCCGTCCACAAGCAGGATATCATCACGACGACTCATCTTGTTACTCACTTCGGCGCTGCCTTACCACTTCATACATGAGCACTCCTGCCGCAACCGATGCATTCAAGGAGTTCAGTTGACCTTGCATTGGCAGCTTCACTAGAAAATCGCATCTTTCCTTAATTAGTCTGCCAATTCCTTTGCCTTCATTGCCAATAACAATGGCTAGCGGCATATCGAATTTTGTTTTATATACGTCCTGCGGTGCAGAAACATCCGTACCTGCAACCCAGACCCCTTCTTCCTTCAAGCGATCAATCGTTTGTGCAAGGTTCGTAACCCGTGCTACAGGCACGTACTCAGCTGCGCCTGCAGAAGTTTTCAACACGGTTGCTGTCAATCCGGCAGCCCGTCGTTTAGGAATAATCACGCCATGTACACCCGTGCATTCCGCCGTACGCAATATAGAGCCTAGGTTATGAGGATCCTCAATTTCGTCCAAAATAAGAATAAACGGCGTCTCCTCACGGCTGCGCGCATGGGCCAAGATGTCATCAATCTCTACATAAGCAAATGGAGCAGCTTGGGCAACAACACCCTGATGCTGGACACCCTCGACCATTTGATCGAGCTTCCGCTTGTCCACAAACTGAACAACGATACCGTATTTTTTAGCTTCTGCGGTAATGGGTTGAGTTAAGCTCTTCTGTGCGCCATCAGCGATCCAGATCTTATTGATCTCGCGGCCAGAGCGAAGCGCTTCAAGCACCGGATGCTTCCCGGCAATCATTTCTTCTTGGTTGTAAGACTCTGTTGTCATGCTTAACCCTCCTCTTCTTCCTGTTGTTGGAGCTGATCAGGAGCGACTGCTACGGCAAACAGCTCCCGCAAGCGCTCCGTTCTGCCTTCATAATATAAATAACCGACCAGACATTCCAAGGCTGTGGCTTGCCTATAGTCAGCAGGCTCAGCGTTTTTGGGAGGCGCTCCCGATTTGGTATTGCGGCCTCGTCTGACGATGTCCGCTTCTTCCTCTGTCAGCAGCGGCTGCCACTTCTCCAGCAGCAATCGCCGCTGCGCCTTGGCCGATACCATCTTCGTCGCCTCGCGATGAAGATGATGCGGCTTATGATTAGCGAGTGAGATCAAATATTGCCTCACTAGCAGCTCGAATACACTATCGCCTATATAGGCGAGAACGACTGGATTAATAAGCTGCGGTTTTTTGGCTGGCTCGTAGAATAACAGTGAATTATGAATATCGTCCCGTCCCCTCATAGGCGCCGCCAGCGAATGCCTTGCGGAGTATCCTCAAGTGCTATCCCCTTTGCTGTGAGCAAATCCCGAATCTCATCCGCTCTCGCCCAGTTTTTGGATTGACGAGCTTCCGTCCGGTCCACAATGAGCTGTTCAATCTCAGCATCCAGCAATCCATCCTCTGCTTCTGCTTGAGGCAGCAGTCCGAGCACCTGATCCATACGCTCCAGCGTTAGGAGCAAAGCCGCTATTCCCTCAGCTGCCGCATCTGTGCGATTCAGGTATTGATTGGCTTCTGCAACGAGCTCAAATACGGCTGTTATCGCATCTGGCGTGCTGAAATCATCGCCCATCTTCGTTTCGAATTGCTTCGTAATGACGAGCAACTTCTCATCAAGCTCCGATGGTCCCTTAGTTGTCTTGTCTGCCCCCAGCGCCTTCAAGCGGTGCTTGAGATTTGCTGCGCAATTCTCGATACGCTCAACGCTTTTCTCCGCCTGCGCAATGGTATCATCACTAAAGTTAAGCGGACTGCGATAATGCGTGGCAAGCATGAAATAACGGATCGCATTAGGCTTAACCCGCTTCACCAATTCATGCACAGTAATGCCATTGCCCAGCGATTTGGACATTTTCTCATTATTAATATGAATATAGCCATTATGCATCCAATAGTTAGCAAGCGGCTTGCCTGTCAGTGCTTCCGACTGGGCAACCTCGCATTCATGATGCGGAAATTGAAGGTCATGACCGCCGCCATGTATATCAAGCGTATCTCCCAAATATACGCGCGCCATCGCGGAGCATTCAATATGCCAGCCTGGACGTCCAGCGCCCCAAGGGCTTTCCCAATTGATTTCCCCCGGCTTAGCCCCTTTCCACAGAACGAAATCCTGCGGATTCTCCTTGCGGTCACCAATCTCGATTCGAATGCCGAGTTGCAGCTCATCCAAGTTCTGGTGGGACAGCTTGCCATAATCCTCGAACTTGGACGTACGGAAATAAACATCCCCCTCGCTCGCATAAGCATAGCCTTTGTCGACCAATCCTTGAATAAACGCAATAATTTCGGCCATATGGCCGGTCACACGAGGATTCATCGTTGCTTTATGAACGCCAAGCGCTTCAATATCCTCGTTAAAAGCCGCAATAAATCGTTCCGCCACCTCAGGAACGGTGGAGCCGAGCTGCTCCGCTTTGCGAATCAATTTGTCATCCACATCTGTAAAGTTCACAATATAGCTCACATCATAGCCCGCATATTGCAGATAACGGCGTACCACGTCAAAGAAAATAACGGGACGCGCATTGCCAATATGGATATAATCATACACGGTTGGTCCGCATACATACATTTTTACTTTGCCAGACTCTTGCGGCACGAAAGTCTCCTTCGAGCGAGACTGGGTATTATATATTTGCACGTTCATTTCTCTTATCCCCTCCAACAGGCTGCCGAAGCTGCTCCAGCTCGGCTTTCAGGCCATCTATTTCCTTTTGCATATCCCGGAACATCTCGATTACTGGATCGGGAAGCTGCTTATGATCCAATCGGTCGCCTACCCGCTCCCCATTCCGTTTCACTACACGGCCAGGATTGCCGACCACCGTACTATTGTCGGGCACTTCACGAAGCACAACAGCATTGGACCCTATATTCGAATTATCGCCTACCTGGAAAGAACCTAATACCTTAGATCCTGAGCCGATAACTACATTATTGCCGATAGTTGGATGCCTCTTGCCTTTTTCCTTACCTGTGCCTCCAAGCGTAACCCCCTGATAAATGACGACATCATCGCCAATCTCACAGGTCTCTCCTATGACAACACCCATACCATGGTCAATGAACAGCCGTTCTCCGATCGTGGCTCCCGGATGAATCTCAATACCTGTCATAAAACGGCTGAATTGCGATATTATACGCGCTACGGTATACCATCGGTTACGATAAAAAGCATGCGCGATCCGGTGCGCCCATATCGCATGCAGCCCCGAGTACGTAAAGATCACTTCGAATCGGCTGCGAGCAGCCGGATCATTCTCGAATACCGCCGTAATATCTGAACGAAAATGGCGAAACATCAGCTTTTCTCCTCTCAACAATCAGAAACGGTGTCTTGGTCCAATGCTTAACGGCAGTCGTTTATAAAAAAAGCCTCTGCAGCATCGAAATGCTGCAGAGGCGGGCGTGTAACGTCGCGGTTCCACTCTGCTTGAACAGCCCAAACGCTATACTGACGGTTCTACGCCTTATCAACAATCAGCGTTCTTCCGGCAGCTTCGCGGCTGTCCATCTTCATTGCCTTTAACGCAGGCATTACGTTGTCGCCTACCCCATATTCATACCTGCTGCATGTGCATCTGTGTGCATTAATGCAACGTTCATGAATACGTCTCGGAACAAAGCTCCCAGGTGCATATTTCCGTCCTTTGGATTAGACAACTTGCAGCCTTTCATCTTACATTCACCTTGTTAAGCGGTGCCGGTTTGGATGATGGTTGTCCTCTCTGCAAATCCAGCAAAACGTACTTCTCCTGTTCATAGCTGTTCGTTTCATCAATTGGTATTGTAGTAACAGTATACTCAATCCCCAAAAAAGTGACAAGAAGATTGTTATCTGCCCAATCGGCCGCGCAATCTGCTAATAACAGTCTCCTTGCCTAACAGGGCAATCGACTGGTTGAGATCAGGGCCGTGAGTCTGGCCAGTAAGCGCTGCACGGATCGGCATAAACAGCTGCTTCCCTTTAAAGCCGCTTTCCTTCTGTACGGCCTTAATCATTTCTTTAATGCTATCTACTGCAAAAGCTGCATCATCCCCCGCTTCAACAAGGGCCAAGAAGCCGGCAAGCACAGTCGGAACCTGCTCTTCGGCGAGCACAACCGCCGCTTCTTCCTCATCCGTTACGGTGTCTTGGAAGAACAGCTCAGTCAACGGTACGATTTCGGCAGCATAACGAAGCTTATCCTGATACAGAGCGACAAGATCAGTCACCCAAGCGCGTCCAGCAGCATCCAGCTCTGCGGAGACAAGACCTGCTTTTTGCAAATGCGGCAGGCAAAGATCTACCAGACGAGTCAGATCGGTTTTTTTCAAATACTCATTATTCATCCAGCTCAGCTTTTGCGTATCGAATACTGCAGGGCTTTTGCTTAGGCGATCTGCATTAAACACTTCGATCAACTGATCACGGGTGAACATCTCTTGCTCGCCTTCTGGCGACCAGCCCAGCAAAGCGATGAAATTGAACAGCGCCTCCGGCACATAACCGAGTCCATCGTACTGCTCAATAAATTGAATAATCGACTCATCACGCTTGCTTAGCTTCTTGCGGCTTTCATTCACAATGAGTGTCATATGGCCGAACTTCGGCGGCTCCCAGCCGAATGCTTCATAGATCATCAGCTGGCGCGGCGTATTGGAAATATGGTCCTCTCCGCGCAGAACGTGGCTGATTTTCATTAAATGATCATCCAGCACTACTGCAAAGTTGTACGTTGGAATTCCATCCTTCTTCACAATAACGAAATCGCCCATCTCTGTCGTATCGAAGCTGATCGAGCCTTTGACAATATCATCGAAGGCATAGGTACGGCCTTCCGGTACGCGGAATCGAATACTAGGAACCCGGCCTTCTGCTTCGAAGGACTGGCGCTGCTCCTCCGTAAGATTACGATGAAGCCCTGAGTAGCGCGGCGTCTCACCGCGGCTGGTTTGCTCTTCGCGTTCACGCTCAAGCTCTTCCTCTGTACAGTAACAGCGGTATGCCAGTCCACGATCCAGCAGCTCTTGCCAATATTCCTTATAAATATCAAGACGCTCGGTTTGGCGATACGGTCCGTAGCCGCCACCGATGTCAATGCTCTCATCCCAATCCATGCCGAGCCACTTCAAATATTTAAGCTGACTTTCTTCTCCGCCAGCAACATTACGCTTCACATCTGTATCTTCAATTCGAATAATGAGCTTGCCGCCAAGATTGCGTGCGAATAAATAATTAAATAAGGCCGTTCTAGCATTCCCGATATGTAAATGTCCCGTTGGTGAAGGTGCATACCTTACACGGACTTCCTGTGTCATTGTTCAAACCCCTTCCATCTGCCCTGCTTGAATTTTGAAATAATTAAAATCATAGCACATCCTTAATTAAGCAAACAACCGACTGCGCCGCAATCCCTTCTCCTCTGCCTGCAAAACCAAGCTGCTCTGTCGTTGTCGCCTTTACATTCACCTGCGATACATCGGCTTCAAGTGCCTGAGCAATAATTTCTGCCATCTGTGGAATATATGGGGCCATCTTCGGACGCTGTGCAATAATCGTTGAATCGATGTTGCCAAGCTTGTAGCCCCGCTCCTTCACAAGCACCCACACTTGCTCCAGCAGCTTCAAGCTGTCTGCATCCTTGAATGCCTCATCTGTATCAGGAAAATGCTTTCCTATATCACCAAGGCCAAGTGCCCCTAGTACAGCATCCGTTACCGCATGCAGCAGTACATCTGCATCTGAATGGCCAAGCAGACCTTTCTCATAAGGGATGGTCACGCCTCCTATTATGCAAGGACGTCCCTCCACTAATTGATGCACATCAAACCCTTGTCCAACTCTAATCATTACCTTTCCCCTCTCTCTCGCTGTGCCAGCAGCAATTCCGCCCAGGGCAGATCATCTGGCGTCGTAATTTTGATATTCGTATAATCGCCTTCAGCAATGGCTACATCAGCGCCCGTTCGCTCCACAACCATCGCATCATCTGTACCGAGGAATTGCTCGCTCTGCGCCCTCTCATGCGCAGAAACCAGCAATTCACGACGAAAAGCTTGCGGCGTTTGAATCGCCCACAAGCTTCGCCGATCCGGCGTCGAGACGATAATCCCCGTCTCGCTTACCTGCTTAATTGTATCTTTAACGGGTACAGCAAGTACCGCTGCCCCCACCCGCTCAGCTGCCTCGCAGCAGGCACGGATGGCGTCTACCGTAACAAGCGGGCGTACGCCATCATGCACCATTACCCATTCGATAGAGGGAGACAGCGCCTGTATGCCGGCATAGACCGAATGCTGCCGCTCGCTTCCACCAGCTACGACAGCCTTAACCTTCGTTAAGTCATATTCGTGGGCCAGCTTCATGCATCTTTCCACATCCGAGCCTCCGACCACAAGCGTAATCTCTGCAATTTCCCTTATCGCTTGAAACAGCTCCAGCGTATGAACCAGAATCGGTTTCTCACGCAGCATCAAGTACTGCTTGCTCTCTTTCGTCCCCATGCGCGAACCGCGGCCGGCCGCGACGACGACGACTCCCCATTTGGCTTCCATTGTTCTACCTTCTCCCAACACCCTTGCCGATAAGCCGGCAAACTTCATTACCTCTACTATACCCTTTTAGAGCGCTTTTTCCAACAGCTTGGGTTTAGCAAAAATCATTCGGCCGGCAGACGTTTGCAGAACGCTGGTCACCAGAACCTCCATTGTCGTGCCAATATATTCGCGCCCACCCTCAACGACGATCATCGTACCATCATCCAGATAAGCAACCCCTTGCCCATGCTCCTTGCCATCCTTGATTACTTGTACAATAATTTCTTCTCCAGGAAGCACGACTGGCTTCACCGCATTCGCCAGATCATTAATGTTAAGGACGGACACTCCTTGCAGCTCGCACACCTTGTTTAGATTGAAATCATTCGTCACGACCTTGCCCTTAAGCGCTTTGGCCAGCTTAACCAGCTTGCTGTCTACCTCGCTAATTTCCTCAAAGTCCCCTTCGTAGATAAGAACACGGACATCAAGTTCCTTCTGAATCTTGTTCAAAATATCGAGTCCGCGGCGTCCGCGGTTCCGCTTGAGTAAATCCGAAGAGTCCGCAATATGCTGAAGCTCCTCCAGTACGAATTCTGGTATGACCAGCGTACCTTCAATAAATCCGGTTTTGCAAATATCCGCAATCCTGCCATCAATGATCACGCTCGTGTCCAAAATTTTATGCTCTTCGAAGCCGCTTGTCTCGTCCGGAGCGGGCTGCGCTTTACGCTGCTCCATAATCGAGGCTGCTACTGCTGCCAGCTCGTCCTTCTTATGCCATGCAATCTTGAAGCCCAGATAGCCGAACAGAAGTGACATGACAGCGGGCAGCAGTACACCCATCCCTTTCAAATCAGAGACAGCCGGATACAGAAGGACAGACAATAGAAGCCCTGCCAGCATTCCTCCGCCGCCAGACAGCATATCCTTCATAGGAATTGCCGCTGCCTGCTCCGCCCCATGCTGCATCCATTGAATAAGTCGTGATGCAAACATAGTCGCCACTACAATACCGCACACTGCGCCAATTGCTACATTCATGTAATAAGAGCCCGAACGCTGTAGCATGCCTAAGGATGGTTCCGACCACATCCCTGCGCCGCTAGTCCAACCATAGATTTCTCCACCTGCCATTCCACCAAACACAATACCCATTATTTGAATAATACGTCTTACCATATTTTCCACCTCCATTACAATTATGTTCCAATAATGGACATGCTAACCGTCAGAGTGAATGATTTTTAATTTTGAAAAGATAGCCAGGTAAGCTTATAATAGAAACAGAGATAACTTCTGAAGAAGTTGATGAAAGAGGTGGATCTGTTGAGCGCTCCTACATTGGATCAATTCCAGCAGCAAGTATCCGAGTTGCTGCTAAGACATCGCAGTTTACTTGATGTCATGTCCAAATTCGGCCAGTCAGGTGCGTCCGTAAATCGGGCGGTATCGAAAGCAGTCACCGATTGCGGCTGTATTGAGTTGAATGCACGCAAGCAGCAATACTCAGACGAACTTAATCTCGAGAATGCAAAGTCTACCCTTCAAAGCCATTTGTCCGGTCAAGTGTGTGAACCTTGCCGAGACGCACTCAAATCCGAGCTAGGCCGCAATTTATTCTACATGACAGCGTTGTGCAACCTACTGGATATTGACCTTGATGAAGTCATCGCAGATGAATATGACAAATGCTCCACGCTAGGATTATTCAACTTAACCTAAATACAAACAAACCGCCCGCCTCTTCCTTAGTGGAAGAGACGGGCGGTTCTCGTTAGTACATTATTTAAGTTCAACTAGGCAGATGTCTCCGACTTTGCTTCGTCAGGCTGGCCTCTGCGTTTGCGATTACGTTTCTTCAATCGGCGATCAACGTTTTTTTTTAACCCGTACAGCGCATAAAGCAGCAGCGGCACGAAAATAATTTTAGATAAATGGCCCGGAAACAATACACCCAGCACAATCGCTAGTATAACGATGCCTGGAATGACCCAGATTGCGCTTTTGGGAATTCCGATCTTTTTGAAATTCGGGTATTTCACTGTACTTACCATCAGCACGGACAAAACTAAAGTACTTCCTAACAGAACGGACACCGGAATTTCATCTTTGAACAACGCAAGCGTCGCCAATACTCCGCCGGCAGCCGGAATAGGAAGCCCAATAAAATAACCTGGCGCTACACTGGATACAACATTGAATCTAGCCAGTCTTAATGCACCGCATATTGGGAATAACGCCGTTATGATCCAAGCAAGTGTTGGAGTCAGCTCTTGAAATGCCACTACATACATAATAAAAGCCGGCGCCACGCCGAACGATATCACATCTGATAAAGAATCAAGCTCTTTGCCGAACTCGCTTTGCACATTCAATGCACGCGCTACCCTGCCATCCACGCCGTCAAGCAGCATCGCAATAATAACCATCATTGCAGCCGTTTCCGGCTTATCGTTGAATATAAGAATAATGGCAACTATTCCTAGGAACAAGTTTCCCACCGTGAGAAGGCTCGGTATCGACTTTGTAATCATCTATTCCACCTCTTCTCTACTATGCCCTAAAACCATTTACTAATGTATGCTTGGTTAACGGTACACATTCCCTACATTGTAGGAGATTTAAATTTGCCTGTCAATGAACATCTGCTCTTGAATGCGCTTAAGGCCTTCTTTAATTGCCCTTGCTCGAACCTCTCCAATCCCATCCACTTCATCCAATTCTTCGATTGTAGCCATCAGAATGTGAGGAAGCCTACCGAACCGTTCAATCAGATTGTTCAGAATCACTACTGGCAGACGCGGGATTTTGTTAAGCAGCCTATAGCCTCTTGGCGATACGGCCTCTTCCGCCATGGCGCCCGAATGCGGGTAGCCAAGCAGACGAATGATCGGAGGATCATCGAGCAGCTCCTCTGAGCTCAGTTTTTTGAGTGCCAATCGAATTTCCCTAATCTTCTCATCCGTATTGTCCTTGGCATAATCCTTGAGCAGATACGAAGTGTCCTCATCTACCCCATTCACCAGCTCTTCCATCTGCATCGCAATCAGGCGTCCTTCTGTGCCAAGCTCCGTAACGTAGCGCTGGATCTCTGTTCTGACCCGAAGTACCATCTCTAAACGCTGCACTACGTGAGCCACTTCCTGCAGGGTGACGAGCTCTTCGAATTCAAGTGCTGACAGGTTCGTTAAGGACTGACTAAGAACAGCTTTGTACTTCTCAAGCGTCTGGATGGCTTGATTCGCTTTGGTCAGAATAACGCCCATTTCCTTCAACGAATACCGCAGATTGCCTTGATACAACGTAATAATGTTACGACGCTGCGAGATAGAGACAACTAGCTTGCCTGTCTGCTTGGCAACGCGTTCTGCTGTCCTGTGACGAATACCTGTCTCAATGGATGAGATAGAGCTATTAGGAATAAGCTGTGTATTCGCATACAATATCCGGCGCATATCCTCACTTAGAATAATCGCTCCGTCCATCTTCGCAAGCTCATACAAGTAGTTAGGCGAAAAATCACAGTTAATTGAGAATCCGCCATCTACAACCTCCATCACTTCCGGACTATAGCCCACCACCAGCAATGCGCCCGTTTTGGCCCGGAGCACGTTCTCAAGGCCCTCACGGAACGGGGTGCCTGGTGCGACTAGCTGCAATAACTGATTCATTATTTCTAGCTGATTTTGTTCCTTCATCATAAGCCCCCTGTCCAAGTGCTGCCGAAAGTGCTTTGTGTTACCGTGCCGACGCCAATGATCTCTATTCCCGTGGGTGGCTTCCAGCCCTTCAAACGGTTTCCGGCATAATGCTTCGTAATAACCCCATACCTATATAATATTGGCACGCAATAAACTTCATGCTCCACGCGCATAAGAAATACCCTTATCCTGAACTAGACTAAGGGTAAAGTTCAGTACTCCAAGCTTTACACTCAGTATACCTGAAATTTCCTTTCTTTAAAAGAAGTCAAGCGGATACACTTTATGTTTATAAATCATCGTCCCATGGCGCTGGCTGTTTCCCTGCTTTGGAAGAAGCGGTGCCAAAAACAGATTGAATGACCTGGCTCAATGTTTTGCATGGGATTACCTTAATCGTTTTGAAGGATGCGGTCGACTTTAAAGCATTATGAGCAATATAAACCTTTTTAAATCCCATTCTTTCGAGCTCTCTAATCCGCATCTCAAGCGTCGGCACTTTTTTTAATTCCCCTGTTAACCCTATATCGGCAATAAAAACAGTATCATTAGCAATGCCTATATTTTTGAAGGAAGATACGATGCTCATAATTGCAGCTAAGTTGGAGGACTGTTCTTTAAGCCGAATGCCTCCCGTCGTTTTGACTACCACATTCTTATCATGCAGCAGCATTCCCGCCCTCTGTTCCATAATGCTGATCAAGGTGTTTACATGATCCTTCTTCAAGCATTCTGCAATCCGGCTGGGATAAGGCATAAAGGTCTGGGAAACAAGGCTTTCAATCTCTAATATAATCGCTCTTGTGCCTTCCTTCACGACGGTCAAAGCACTGCCGCTTACGATGTCGTCATCCTCACGTTGGGTCATGAAAAACTCCGATGGATTATCAACAGGTATAAGTCCTGTCTCCTCCATGATGAAGAAGCCTAGCTCACCGGTCCCGGAAAAACGATTTTTAGAAGAATAAAGCTGCTTGAGTTCCTCGCCTTCTTCTCCTTCAAGAATGAGAACCGTATCCACCAAATGCTCCAATGCCCTAAGGCCAGCTAGTTCATTGTCCTTGGTCATCTGCCCAACCATAATAACAGCTCTTGGCCGATTGCTGTCTTTGGCGATTTTTAGAAGAGCTGTGGCGCATTCCATCGTTTGAGTCGGCGAGCCCGGTCTGGATGGATACTCATCGAGCACAAACGTTTGGATACTATCAATGATTATAAGATCAGGATCCACTTGCTCGATGCCGCCCAGCACGTTATTCAAGCTGTTATCCGAGTATACCCACACATTATCATGGATGCTTGGCAGAATCCTTTCTGCACGTCTTCTGATCTGCGAATCGCTTTCTTCTCCTGAAGCATACAGCACCTTTAAGCCTTGCCTTGCAACATCATCACTTATTTGCATCAATAATGTTGATTTGCCGGCACCGGGAACGGCTGTGATGATCGTTATGGAGTCCTTTACAATCCCGCCCCCCATGACACGATTAAACTCATTATATTTAGTAGCAATTCTATCACTATTTTGTGAAACCGTATCGGTCAGCCGTTTGACGCTTACATTTTTCTTAGTCACAATCGTTTTTTGTGTGCTAACCCCGCCCGCGTCCGCCTCTTCAAGAGTATTCCAATCCCGGCAGCTGCTGCAGGAGCCCTGCCATTTGGGATGCTCATGTCCGCAGTTGGAGCATTTATATACCGTTTTCTTTTTCATAGCAGCTTCACTTCCCCATTCCTATTTATAACGATCAATTCTCTATAAGAGAATATACTTATACAGCTATTGTTCAAAGTGTACCTCTATATTCGCATCGTATAAACCCTTTTCTTCTGCCAGCACAAAAAAAGCTCCCCTCCTCCAATGCTTGAAGAAAGGGAACTTTCCTAGTTAATGTCACCATTCATTCTATCTATCTTGCTACAAGAACACGATGAGTCGTAATCTGGGAACCTAGCATAATGCGCTCCCCCTCAGGAGCAGGGGACTCTTGACCGCCATTGCCCTCAGCTGGCTTGCCTCCGCGCTGACCATGGGCCTGCTTGAAGTTATCGCTGTTTACCCAACCATCGAATGACTCTTTATCCTGCCACGTTGTACAGATCTTCAGCTCGTCATATTCCTCAAGCCCTTCTGTGAACAACACTTCCATACGAACGAATCCAGGCGATTGATCTACTCCCTTAGTTGCTTGAAACCTCTGCGCCACCGTTTCCCCGTGACCCTTCTTTACCTTGATGGTATTCGTAACAACGATCATCTCTTCATCTCCTCCTAGGCTTGTCCTTTGTCCTTCTATTATAACTTATCTTTATGAAAAAAAGGATGGCTGTTACGCCATCCTCTGCTCAAGCTTATTTGGTTGCAGGCTCTTCTGAAGCTTGCTCGGCCTCTGTATCCGTTGCTTTCGTAACGGTCAGCCCGCCATCCTTCTCATCAATAACCAGTGTATCGCCTTTCTGAATCTTGCCCATCAGCAAATCCTCAGACAAGCGGTCCTCGATATGCTTCTGAATAGCGCGGCGCAGCGGACGAGCTCCGTATTGAGGATCGAAGCCCTCTTTGGCTAGGAAAGCCTTAGCTGTATCCGTCAATTCAAAGTCAACCTCCTGCTCACGCAGACGCTTGCGAAGCTCCTCGGACATCAGGGTCACGATCTCGGCGATATGCTCTTGCTCCAAGGAATGGAACACGATCGTCTCGTCGATCCGGTTCAGGAACTCAGGACGGAAGCTCTTTTTCAACTCAGCCAGCACTTTATCCTTCATAATCGTGAAGTCTCTGCCTGCATCTTGTACGGCTGTAAAGCCGAGCGAAGAATTACGCTTGATTTGATCCGCTCCAACATTGGAGGTCATGATGATCAGCGTATTGCGGAAATCAACGACCCGTCCTTTGGAATCAGTCAAACGGCCATCTTCCAGCACCTGCAGCAAGATGTTGAATACTTCCGGATGAGCCTTCTCAATCTCATCCAGCAATACAACGGAATACGGCTTGCGGCGTACTTTCTCCGTTAATTGACCGCCTTCTTCATAGCCGACATAGCCTGGAGGCGCCCCTACAAGGCGGGACGTGGAATGCTTCTCCATATACTCCGACATGTCAATGCGGACAACCGCATTCTCATCACCGAACATCGCCTCTGCCAATGCGCGGGCAAGTTCTGTTTTACCAACACCTGTAGGACCAAGGAAGATGAAGGAGCCCATTGGGCGCTTCGGATCTTTCAAGCCAGCACGCGCACGGCGCATTGCTCTTGACACAGCTTTGACCGCCTCGGATTGCCCAATAACACGGCCATGCAGAATCGATTCCATTTTGAGAAGTCTTTCGGTTTCTTCCTCTGCCAGCTTAACGACCGGAATACCCGTCCAGCTCGCTACGACTTGGGCAATATCATCAGGCGTAACCTCAGAATCGGTGCGTCCTTGCTTCTCTTTCCATTGATTCTTGGTTACATCCAGCTCTTCACGAATTTTTTGTTCCGTATCACGAAGCGCTGCTGCTTTTTCGAACTCCTGACTTTGAACCGCAGCATCCTTCTCCTTGCGGATATCGTCCAGACGGTTCTCAAGCTGCTTCAAATTCGGCGGAACCGTATAAGAATTCAGGCGTACCTTCGAGCTCGCCTCATCAATAAGATCAATTGCTTTATCTGGAAGGAAGCGATCTGTAATATAACGATCGGATAATTTCACAGCTTGAACGATTGCTTCATCCGTAATTTTCACGCGGTGATGCGCCTCATAACGATCACGCAAGCCATGCAGAATCTGAATAGCTTCGTCTGGTGACGGCTGATCGACAGTAATCGGTTGGAAGCGGCGTTCCAGCGCTGCATCCTTCTCGATATATTTGCGATATTCATCCAGCGTAGTAGCACCGATACATTGCAGCTCGCCCCGTGCGAGGGCAGGCTTCAATATATTGGAAGCATCAATCGCACCCTCTGCACCGCCAGCGCCAATGAGCGTATGGAGCTCATCAATGAACAGAATAATGTTGCCCGCTTGACGAATCTCATCCATGATTTTCTTCAGACGATCCTCGAATTCGCCCCGGTATTTGGTACCGGCTACTACGGATCCCATATCAAGTGTCATCACTCGTTTGTCACGCAGTGTCTCAGGAATTTCATTATCAATGATTTTCTGGGCGAGGCCTTCCGCAATCGCTGTTTTACCTACCCCAGGCTCCCCGATCAATACCGGATTGTTCTTCGTCCGACGGCTGAGCACCTGTATAACACGCTCAATCTCCTTGCTACGGCCGATAACCGGGTCCAGATTGCCTTCCTTCGCAAAAGAAGTTAAATCGCGAGCCAGACCATCCAGCGTCGGCGTGCTTACATTCGAGGAAGAGCCATGGCTGCTGGATACAGCCTCACTACTTCCAAGAAGCTGCAGCACTTGCTGGCGTGCCTTATTCAAGCTGATGCCCAGGTTGTTCAGTACACGGGCAGCAACGCCTTCTCCTTCACGAATCAGACCGAGCAAAATATGCTCTGTTCCTACATAGGTATGACCAAGCTTTCTCGCTTCATCCATAGACAGCTCAATTACTTTCTTCGCACGCGGTGTATAAGCAATATTAGTCGGCTGCTCTTGCCCACGCCCGATTAGAGCCTCTACCTCATCCTGAATCTTCTCAAGGCCTAGACCAAGACCGATCAGCGCTTTGGCTGCGATGCCTTCCCCTTCACGAATCAGACCGAGCAAAATATGCTCTGTTCCTATATTGTTGTGACCAAGACGTACCGCTTCCTCCTGCGCCAATGCCAGCACCTTCTGTGCCCGCTCCGTAAATCGTCCAAACATCATTTTCACGCACCCCCATGTTCGGTTTGACCCCGCAATTGCTCGCGGATTAATTCAGCCCTGCGGAAATCCCGCTGTTCCGGGCTCATCTTCTCATTAAAAGCCTGCTGCAAAAAACCAGGCTGCGTCATAACTATTAATTCATTCATTACTTGCGGCGAAATATCATCGAGCAGCCCCAGATCAACGCCCAGCCTGATATCAGACAATCGTTGCGCGGATTCCTTAGAATCCATCACTGCCGCATAAGATAATATGCCATACGACCGTTTCACACGATCCTCAATTCGCAGGCGCGACTCATTCATCAGTCGAGTGCGTGCAGATTTCTCGTGCTCGATGATTTGCTTGGCTACCCCATGCAAATGGTCGATGATTTCGTTCTCGGACTGCCCAAGTGTAATCTGATTAGAAATTTGGAAAAGGTTGCCCAGCGCTTCGCTGCCTTCTCCATATAATCCTCTTACCGCTAACCCTACTTGCGTGACCGCTGACAAGATACGGTTAATCTGTTGCGATAGTACCAATGCCGGCAAGTGCATCATGACCGAAGCTCTGATGCCTGTTCCAACATTAGTAGGACAGCTTGTTAAGTATCCTCGCTTCTCATCGAACGCATAAATGACTTCCTCTTCAACGATGTCATCAATGCGGCTCGCCAGTGTCCAAGCTTCCTTAATCTGAAATCCTGGGAACAAGCATTGAATACGCAAGTGATCTTCTTCGTTAACCATAATACTGACCGCTTCATTATCACTAAGAATGACAGCACCGTTACGCGATTCATTAGCCAGATTCGGACTAATCAAATGCTTCTCTACAAGCACCCGTCTTTCCAGCTCATTCAATTCCGACAATACAATCGGCTCAAATACGCCAATGGGCTCAAGCTTCCCTGAGTTGCCTATCGTGAGCAACTGCTCCATCACTTCCAGCGATTGGTCTGCAGTGGCGAGCATTGGGAAAGGCTGATGCCGTAAATTGCGTGCGATTCGGACACGACTGCTGATCACAATATCGGATTCAGGACCATCCCCTTTCATCCAATCGCTTAACGCTTTCTGTGAAAAACGACGTTTCGTCAAGAGGTACCCTCCTTCATGCGGCCTTACTGATCTACTATTTTACGCTCCAACTCACGAATTCGATCCCTTAGATGAGCGGCGCTCTCAAATTCTTCTTGTTCAATTCTACTCTGGAGATCACGTCGCAATTGCTCAATCTCTCGCTTGTACTGGATTTGGCCGCCGGATCGCTTCGGTATTTTGCCGATGTGAACCGTATTACCATGTACCCGCTTCAACAGCGGTTCTAAACGATCCTCGAAATGACGGTAGCAAGAACTGCAGCCGAATCGGCCGAGCTTGCTGAATTGGCTATAAGTTAAGCCGCATTCGTCACAACGGATGGATTGCTGTGATTTGATGCCGCCAACAGCTGCCCCTGAAGGATCATAATCGAGAAGACCAGACAGTAAGCTGTGAATAGAGAAACCGTTCGGGGCGCCGGGAATGCCTTCTCCTCTTTCCCTTGCGCATGATTCACAGATGTGAAATTCGGTTTTCTCCCCATTGACGATTTTCGTAAAGTGAAGTGTTGCTGGCTTCTTGCCGCATTCTTGGCAAATCAAGCCGAATCCCCCCTTCCGAAGTGTACATTGTTATTTGACTAACAAGGAAATCAGCATGGCTCGTAAAATGCGGGCTCTAATCTCGTCGCGCTGCGGCAGCTTAACCGCAATGGTATCGCGATTAATCGCGGAGCGCAGCAAGTTGGCTTCCCGCTTCGTAACCAAATCTGCTTCCTCCAGCTGATAGATAAGGCCTTCTGCCACGCTTTGCTCGACACAATCGCCAATCGTTTGATGGATATGGAATTGAATCGTCTTCAGCGCCGGCAGGTCTACCCTTTGGATACGGATATAACCTCCGCCCCCTCTCTTGCTCTCCACCATGTAACCCTTCTCCAGCGTGAAGCGGGTACTGATTACATAATTGATCTGCGAAGGGACACATGAGAACCTGTCAGCCAGGTCATTCCGCTGAATTTCTACAGCGCCTTCCGGGCTATCCTGCAACATCTGCTTCAAATACTGTTCTATGAGATCGGAAATGTTACGCATATCACCAACCTCCCTTATGCATGGAGCCTGCGATGAATTAGTGTATGCCGCTCCAACTGACTTTGACTTTCTTTGACCTTAACTATATTATACGCAAAATCAAATAAAGGTCAAGAGATGGAGTTTCAATTTTCTGACGATTTAACTCTTACATCTTTCAAACTTCCTCTAGTACCTATCATGGTGCGGTTTACGACTATTTATACACCCTGTCAGGCTCCGCGAAGGCAAATATTATTAGGCCGCTTGTGAACATGACTTATGAACAAGGTTGTAAACAGCTTGGGGATAGCTAATACGAATCACGGAAGGGTCGCTCCTTAATAACGTTATGCACATGTGCATAACGTTGCAACGACTAAAAAACGATATTTATCCATGCTCTGCTTATTTATTCACTGTGGATGAATGAAAGGGAAAGGTTTACTCCCAATGAAATGTGAATGATGTGGATAAGCATTGTGGAGAAATACAAAAGGGGCTGGCCCAAAAGACAGACACCCAAGCTAGAGAAGGAATGTAGGAATGTAATGTACAATTTAATGAATACATCTGCTCTATTTCTTAGCTTCATACAGGTAAAAAGGAGCAACAGTGAAGCTATGTTCCTTAGTGGAGAAGGTCGGTTTCCGACTACTGAATATAGCTGACGTTATCTCTGATATGACCCCAGATTAAGCCTATTTTTAAGAAAAACGCTTCATAAAATAGGGTAAGCTCCTCATATGCACCATCTGTAGCGCAAGAGATAGGGCTCGGCTCCTAGTGGGTTTGCTGGGTTTGCTGGGTTTGCTGGGTTTGCTGGGTTTGCTGGGTTTGCTGGGTTTGCTGGGTTTGCTGGGTTTGCTGGGTTTGCTGGGTTTGCTGGGTTTGCTGGGTTTGCTGG
>NZ_JBXENX010000019.1:0-66779 GCF_059383895.1 Paenibacillus sp. J22P59 | reverse complement strand
CCGTTAAGCCCTCCAGCGCCAATGGTACTTGGACCGCAGGGTCCTGGGAGAGTAGGACGTCGCCAAGCACGAGAAGGCCTGTCGCATTATGCGGCAGGTTTTTTTGTGCTTTTTTATACATGATTTGATCGTAAAGAATACTTAAATAAAGAAACCGCTGCCCCAACCAAGAATGAATGACCTGGATGGGGCAGCGGATGACCATGTGTTATGAATAGTATATTGTGTCTTGATCAGACAATTGATTCACGATACTATCGGTGATAAAAAGAGGCTTCGTTTCTTTGCAGGCGAAGAATACCATCTTTGCGTTCTTTTCGAAAGGAGACAGAAAGGAGCATACGCGGTATGATGAGCCACAGGTGCCACCATATCGTACTAATAAGAAGGGATTCATGTACCCAAGGATATAATAGACAAGCTGCGCATAGGCCTATCCAGAACAGATGTCGATGTACTCGGCGAAATAAAGAGATCACGATATCATTAGCTGGCTTGAATCCGAACCATGGCGGTGTAATTCCCCAAACCCATCTTCTGTCTACCGCTTCATCTACTCGTATGAAGGTGAGAAGCAAAATAACAATATGGATAACTTGTACGATTGCAAATCCAAACAGCCAGCTGAATAATCCTTGCATTCCATAGATAAGCATTAGGAAACCAAGCAATATGGCTGCAGTTAGAATATGGCTGTAAACAAGCTCTGGACGAATGATTTTTCTTCTTACAAGCTGATATTGATAAATCGTAGCTGCTTGTTGATCAGCTAAAGATTGACGCATAGGCATACATTCCTTCCTGACTCGATGAGTGTCTTATATTTATATCGGCATAAAAGAGTATTCTCACCATAGTACTGGGTATGAAAAAAAGATGTTCATTTCGATTCACCACCAATGGGCTTCTCGCATACGATATACAAATATTTGAAATGGGCTATGAAACAAGTATAGAAAGATAGAATTTATGTAATAATAGTAACAATAATAGTTATATAGGTTTACAGGAAGGCGGGATAAAGATGCCAGAGGATCGTCAGCGACACTGTATAATATGCGGAGAGCAAAAGGCCGAGGCCGAAGGGATTCATATTGTATTCGAGTTTATTTGTGAATTCTGCGAGTCAGAGATTGTTAAGACGGATGTGAAGGACCCCAAATATCCTTTTTTTATTAACCAAATGAAACAAATATTTATCGAAAAAAATGCTTGAGCGGATTCTGCTATCAGAAGCTGCTCTTTTTTTTCTGAAAATCCGTTACAATAGATACTAGATTAGTAAAAGGGGAATGGATTTTCATGACTGACCGTAATCATACTCCATTATTAGATGCTTTAATTCGTCATAGCGATAGTAACCCCGTTAGTTATCATGTGCCTGGGCACCGATACGGACAGGCACTGTCTGACAAGGATCGTATTGAAAGGCAATGGTATTCAGCCATAATGAAAATAGATGTGACAGAGCTGACGGCAACGGATGACCTTCATCATCCTGAAGGGCCGATTGCAGAAGCGCAGCAATTAGCAGCACAATGCTTTGGTGCAGAAGAGACTTTCTTTCTTGTTGGAGGAAGTACTTCTGGCAATATAGCCTTGCTGCTTGCGGTATGTGAACCAGGGGACATCATTATTGTACAGCGCAATGTACATAAATCGGTTATTAACGGCTTGAAGCTTGCAGGTGCAAGGGTAGTATTCATTATGCCGGAGATCGATGTCTCTACAGGGATAGCGACGATCCCATCATTAGAGACAGTAGTGAGTGCTGCTCAACTATATCCTGAAGCAAAAGCGGTCTTTGTTACTAACCCGAATTATTATGGGATGAGTGTTGATCTGAAGTGTTATGTAGAAGAGGTTCACTCTCTTGGACTGTTATTATTGGTAGATGAAGCCCATGGTGCACATTATGGACTGCATCCTGCCTTGCCTCAGAGTGCGTTACAGGCGGGCGCCGATGCCGTTGTACAATCTACCCACAAGACACTTACGGCAATGACAATGGGGGCTATGCTGCACATACAAGGAGACAGGCTGCCTAGGGAGAGCTTACGACAAGCCTTAGCCGCTATTCAGAGCTCTAGTCCTTCCTTTCCAATAATGGCATCCTTGGATATTTCCCGAGCAATGATTGATCGCCATGGTGCAGAATGGTTTGAAGCAGGCTTGTCCGCTGCTAATAAGCTGAGACGATGGGTATATGAGGAAAGCAGCGTTTTACGTACTACTCATTCTGAGGACGTTTCGAATGCGTATGATGATATGGATCCGCTTCGCGTTATTTTATGGAATCATACAGAAGTTTTATCGGGCTTTGAGCTGCAAAAGCATATGGAGGATCGAGGCTGCTGGATTGAGATGGCTGATGCCAGGCATATTGTTCTCATCATAGGCATTCAGACATCGGAAGCAGATATAGATAAGCTGATTGCTGTGTGCCAAGAGATTGAGCTGGTTATTCTGAATTGTAATCGGGTAATAGAGAGCAAATCTTTATTATTGCCTACACCAACGATACAACAAAAAGTTTCACATGAAACAATTTCATTCAGTAGAAAAGCTAATATAGAGGGAACCATAAGAGTGGCGTTATCCCAAGCAATTAATAAACAATCAGCAGAAATGGTTATTCCTTATCCGCCAGGCATTCCTATTGTTTACCCTGGAGAGCGGTTATCAGAAGAGCTCATAGATAGAATTAAACAATTATCTAGTCTAGGAGCGAGGTTTCAGGGAGCGATAGATTCTACAATGCAGACGATTGCCGTGTACTAGCGTGAAAGCGTATTATAAATCTTCATTGTACAAGGGTAGTGGCTTTGTTAGAATGGTAGTAAGTATAATGAATGATCTCCACTAACAAAGGTTAGGAGCTACACAAAATTGAATAAGGGTATTTTTATTACTATAGAAGGCGGCGAAGGCGCTGGTAAAACAACACTGATCGAGCAATTAGTGCATACGATGCAGCAGCGTAATAAATCGGTTATGACGACTCGTGAGCCAGGAGGCATTCCGATTGCCGAACAAATCCGATCTGTTATATTGGATCGCAATCACACCGAGATGGATGCCAGAACCGAAGCGCTGTTGTACGCCGCTGCAAGACGTCAGCATTTAGTGGAGAAAGTAGCGCCTGCTCTACAGAACGGACAGATTGTTATATGCGACCGTTTTATAGACAGCAGTCTAGCTTACCAGGGTTATGCTCGAGGGCTAGGAGTGGAGGAAGTTTGGTCAATTAATCGTTTTGCAGTTGATGGAATGATGCCTCAGTTAACGATCTACATGGATATTGATCCTGAGATTGGCCTTACCCGCATCAAACAGTCAGCCGATAGAGAACTGAACCGCCTTGATCTGGAATCTCTGACCTTCCATAATCAAGTAAGAGAAGGATACAAATTATTGTTAGATCAATATCCGGATCGAATAGTAAGAATAGATGCGGGACAGACAGCTGAGGCGGTATTAAGGGATGTATTAGCTATACTTGATCAACGATTTTTCACATGATGAATGTACAAAGAGGTCTTCACAATTACAGATCGAACTAATAGATAGTGGTAACTTAACTTAATCTAATTACCAAATGGGGGGAATAGGGATGAAGTTAGTCATTGCGATCGTTCAAGATAAAGACAGTAACAGGCTGTCCAATGCCCTAGTGACAGAGGGATTCAGAGCTACTAAGCTTTCAAGTACAGGCGGCTTCCTAAAAGCCGGAAACACAACATTCATGATTGGTATTGAGGATGAGCGTGTTCCTGAGGTTATGCAAGTGATTCGCAGCAATTGTAAAGTTAGAGATCAATTAGTTACCCCAGTATCACCAATTGGGGGTTCAACGGATTCGTATATTCCGTTTCCTGTTGAAGTACAGGTCGGCGGTGCAACTGTATTCGTAGTCCCGGTTGAGCAATTCGAACATTTCTGATTGGGCGTGAGCAGTAATGAAAATTGACCATAGTTTCCGCCCGATCGGGCAAAATCGTGCTAGCAGCGATAATGCTGCTAAGCCGGTTCAAATGAAGAGCTTTGCTGATACAATGATTCAGCAGGATGCTGAGCGGACGCAGGAGCAACTGCAGCAAAAGCTGCTTGATATTCACAATCAAGGTGAGCGTCTGGCACGTACAATGACAGTTCGAGAGCTGAAGCTTTACCGTCAAATGGTAAAACGGTTCCTTGAAGACACGGTTAAGCGTGGCATTGGACTGAAGGAGCTAAGAGGTTTCGATCGTAGAGGGCGGACCAAACGGTATAAGCTGCTTGATGAGGTTGATGCTGCTCTTGTATCTATGGCAGAGGAATTGCTCGATAATGAACAAGGCAAAATAGAATTGCTAGGCCGTATTGGAGAAATTAGAGGCCTGCTAATTAATTTATTGTTTTAGATAGGAAGGATTGCGGTCTGGAATGAGCATCGAACAAGTAGCCGGGCAATGGAAGGCGAAGCGAATACTGAAGCATGCATTGCAAAGCGGCAAAGTATCGCATGCCTATTTATTTTACGGGCCATCAGGTACAGGGAAACTAGCGTTGGCTAGCGCCTTTGCAAAAGCACTATTCTGTACGGTTGGCGGAGATGACGCTTGTGATCAATGTCTGGAATGCCGTAAATTCGATAATGGTAACCAACCTGATCTTCTAAGAATAGCACCTGATGGTCAATCCATTAAGATTGATCGGATAAGGGAGCTTCAGAAAGAACTGTCCTATCGTAATAGTGGGACAAAACGTAAGGTATATATAATCGAACAAGCGGATAAGATGACCATTCAGGCAGCGAATAGCTTGCTCAAGTTTTTGGAAGAGCCGTTATCGCCTGTTGTAGCCATATTACTGACGGATAATGGACAAGCTGTTATTCCAACGATACGATCGCGGTCACAATGGGTTCCGTTTCTTCCATTTTCCTCGAATGAAATGCTCGATACGCTCGTTCAAGAAGGAGCCTCACCTATACTTGCACGGGCAGCTGTCCAATTAAGTGCAGGTCTCGATGGTGCGAGGGAAATTCTCCAACAGAATCAGTTTGCAGAAATCAGAAACCTAGTGATACAATTAGGAAGGGAAAGTCTGACCCGGTTCACCGCGGCGATGATTACTACCCAGCAGCAATTTATTAAGACGGATCTAGCGGAACAACCGCATCTGCTATTATCCTTATTGGTACTATGGTTCAAAGATATGATTCAATTTCAGGCTGGAAGACAAGAGAGTATGGTTTATATAGATCAGTTGGATTGGATTAGCAAGCATGCGTTCAACTACCCCATCGAAAGATGGATCGAGTGTATCGAGCTTACACTTGCAGCAGGTAAACGTATAAGTTCTAATGTCTCGCCACAATTGGCATTAGAGCAACTATTGGTAAACCTACAGGAGGGCTAAATCCTTGTATAATGTCGTCGGTGTCCGCTTCAAGAAAGCGGGCAAGATTTATTACTTCGATCCGGCCTTGCATCCCGTGGACAAGGACCAGCATGTAATTGTTGAAACGGCTCGGGGGATCGAGTATGGAAAAGTCGTAGTGGGGCAGAAGCAAGTCGGTGAATCGGATGTTGTGCTTCCACTAAAGAAAGTGATTCGAATTGCGAGCGACGTAGACGCGAAGGTCGTAGATGAGAATCGTGCCGCGGCAAAGAACGCATTTGCTATCTGCTTGGAGAAAATTAAAGACCATCAATTGAAAATGAAGCTGGTTGATGTTGAGTTCACCTTTGATCGCAACAAAATCATTTTTTATTTCACAGCTGAGGGTCGTGTAGATTTCCGGGAGCTGGTTAAGGATCTGGCAAGTGTATTCCGTACTCGGATTGAGCTTCGTCAGATTGGTGTGCGGGATGAAGCGAAGATGCTAGGCGGGATAGGACCTTGCGGACGGGTATTATGCTGTTCGTCGTGGTTAGGAGATTTCGAGCCGGTATCGATTAAGATGGCTAAGGATCAGAATTTATCTCTGAATCCGACCAAGATATCGGGATTGTGCGGTCGTCTTATGTGCTGTTTGAAATACGAGCATGACAATTACGAGAGCGTGCGGGAGGAACTGCCTGCTATCGGCAAAGTTGTTGTCACTTCATATGGAGAAGGCAAAGTTACAGGCATTAATGCCTCTACGAAGTCCGTCTATGTTCAGCTATTCGATATTTCGGGTAAGCCGAAGGAATTGCCGCTTGATGATGTAGTCATTAAGTAAGGGCAAGTGAATGGCGAATAGAATCTCCAGATTGACCAAGTGCGATGCTTACAGGTAAGTGAACGATTACGCTTGAAGCTCTGGGGTGGAAACTTGGAGAAAAAAGAGATATTTACTCAAATGGATGAACTTGATAATCGAATGGGCGAATTACATGGTGAACTTGGCGGCCTCAAACAACGGGTTAAAGAACTGTTGGAGGAGAACAAGCGGTTAAGCATGGAAAACCATCGATTGCGCAAAATTTTAAAAAGAGAAACCTCACCACAGCAGCATGAACCTGCGACTGCGCAAGCAGAGGGCGTTGCAGTTCAGCCGGCTCGTCGGGAAGTTACTGTACATTCTTCTGAGCAGGGGACACTTGATGCTCTTGCAGCCCAAGAGACTCCGGTCGGAGAAGGTCATGATAACTTGGCCAGGCTGTATCATGAGGGATTTCATATTTGCAATGTATATTACGGGCATTTAAGAACCGAAGGGGATTGTCTGTTCTGTTTATCTTTTTTAAATAAATAGCATCAATCAACCGTCCTTTCCGAAGAGGGCGGTATCTTTATGTTAAGGGAGTAATCAAGACGTGCAGGAGCAGACGAAGCTGGAGACCAATGAAAGAATAGATGATCTAATGACAGAGACAGGGCTTAGAATTATTCAGAGCCGTGAGGTGTTCAGCTTCTCGCTCGATGCCGTTCTTCTGTCTAAATTCGCTACAGTGCCGAAGCGGGGAAAAGTGATTGACCTATGTACGGGCAACGGTGTTATTCCTCTCTTGCTGACTACGAGGACAAAGGCACATATAGATGCAGTTGAAATTCAACCTCGATTGGCTAACATGGCCTGCCGTAGTGTTGAGCTCAATAAGCTGCAGGAGCAAATCACAGTGGTCGAACAAGATTTGCGAATTTATGCGAAGCAGGCAGGCAACGGTATATATGATGCTGTAACCGTCAATCCTCCCTATATGGCCATTACAGAGGGAGATCAGAATGAGAATGAGCATTATGCTATTGCCAGGCATGAAGTGCATTGTACATTAGAAGATGTTGTACAGGCTTCTGTAAGACTTGTGCGTCCTGGAGGCAGAGTAGCTATGGTGCATCGCCCTTCCCGATTCATTGAAATTATAGAAACGATGCGGAAGCATAAGCTTGAGCCAAAGCGTGTACAATTCGTTCATCCCCATGCGAATGGTGAAGCTAATATGGTGTTAATTGAAGCAATCCGTGATGGCAAGCCTGAGCTTAGACTTCTGCCACCTATCATGGTCTACCCGCAGCCGCAGGATAAAGGAGCTAATGATGGTTAATATACAGAAGAGCTTTAAAGAAACCGCAGACGGAGCTTATGGCGTTCTCTATCTAGTAGGTACACCGATTGGGAATTTGGAGGATATGACCTTCCGAGCTATACGAACATTAAAGGAAGTACAGCTTATTGCAGCGGAGGATACTAGACAGACACGAAAGTTATTAACTCACTTTGAAATATCCACTCGTCTAGTTAGCTATCATGAGCATAATAAGCAAAATAGCGGACATGAGCTTATTCGGTTACTGAAAGAAGGGCAGTCCATAGCTCTAGTTAGTGATGCGGGCTTGCCTGCAGTGTCAGATCCTGGAGCAGACCTTGTAGCGGATGCGATTGAGCAGGGAATAAAAGTGGTTCCTATTCCAGGTGCGAATGCTGCATTGTCAGCTTTGATTATTTCGGGCCTTTCAACAGAACGGTTTATGTTCACTGGATTTCCTCCAAGGGAGAAGAAGTCTCTCATCAAGTGGTTAAATCAACTGCAGAAGCAGGATGGGACTTTAATGCTGTATGAATCACCCCATCGCTTGCGTAAAACATTGGATGCTATGCTGGAATGCTGGGGAGACCGTCAAATAGCGATGGTTCGAGAATTAACGAAGAGACATGAGGAAGCAGCAAGAGGAACCATATCAGAATGTATAGCCTGGGTTGCTGAGAATCAGCCATTAGGAGAATATTGCCTAATCGTTGAAGGGGCGGATGCTGCGTCTACAGCAGGAAGATCCAATGGATCAGAAGGAATAGAAGAGGAAGGGCCATGGTGGTCTCATCTGGAATTGGAAGCACATGTTGCTCATTATGAGATGGAATATGATCGTAAAGAAGCCATTAAGAGGGCAGCTCTGGATCGCGGTATGCAGAAGCGGGAAGTGTATAACGCAGTGAATCGCTAGTCACTGCGTTATACGCGCAAAAAAAGACCTTCCTGGCCGGGTTCTAGCACAGGAAGGCATTAAGGAGTATAAAAAGGTTAGAATTAACATGTGAATGAATCTATTATAACCTATATTCTTTATTTTGTCACAGGAGTAGGCAATTCTGATAGACAAACATGGCAAACAATTTTACCTTTGAAGTAAGATACGTTCTCCGCATTGCCACAGAAGATACATGCAGGCTCATACTTTTTCAGCATGATGCGCTCACCATCAACATAAATCTCTAGAGCGTCTTTCTCTCCAATTCCAAGCGTCCGGCGCAATTCGATAGGAATAACAACGCGCCCCAGTTCATCAACTTTACGTACAATACCTGTAGATTTCATCATAATTATTATTTCCCCTCTCAGAAAGTCAATTCGTCACTATTCGACATAGTTCTTATTATTGTGTTTACTATAATACCAACCATTCCCATAATAGTCAACCGAATAATCGTCGGATGTAGCGGCGTATAAGGGAATTGACGTTACAGTTTGGTCATATTACTCTGTACTAGAATACAATAATTTCGACAAAGATGAAACTAAAATACGACACTATTCGACATTATACTAGATTTTTGTGTCGAAATAATGAACAAAAGGGGTTGAATTGGAGAATGTATCAACAATTGACAGAAGAAAAAGTGTTCAAAGATCCTGTTCACAAGTACATATATGTACAGGATCAAACCATCTGGGACTTGATTAATACAAAAGAATTCCAGCGATTGCGTCGAATTAGACAACTGGGAACCTCCTATTTAACCTTTCATGGAGCTGAGCATAGCCGATTCTCTCATTCACTTGGTGTATATGAAATTACGAGGAAGATAATTTCACAGTTTGAACGCAATAATTATCCCGGCTGGCCGCGAGAAGAACGAATGCTCGCTCTATGTGCGGCTTTGCTGCATGATGTTGGCCATGGTCCCTTCTCTCATTCCTTAGAACAGGTATTTGACACGCATCATGAGCAATGGACCTGTGCAATTCTGCTGGAGGACACGGAAGTCAATCGAGTTCTTCGGCAAGTGTCCGATGATTTCCCACAGCAAGTTGCGGCAGTTATCCGTAAAACATACCCCAATCCAATCGTCATCAGCTTGATCTCAAGTCAGTTGGATGCGGATCGAATGGACTATTTGTTAAGAGATGCTTACTTCACTGGTGTGAATTATGGCAACTTCGATTTGGAGCGCATACTGCGCGTGCTTCGTCCGATTCAAGGGAAGATCGTTGTTAAGGAAAGTGGAATGCATGCCATTGAGCATTATCTAATGTCCCGCTATCAGATGTATTGGCAGATTTACTTCCATCCTGTAACAAGAAGCTCGGAGATCATATTAAGGCAAATTTTCCGCAGGGCCAAAGAGCTTCATGAAAGCGGCTATGCGTTAGGATGGATGCCGACTCCAATTAAGCATCTTCTCAATAATACAATTACCGTGAATGAATATTTGAAGCTGGATGAAGCCTATGTTCAGGCTGCATTCATTCACTGGGCTGAAGAGGCTGATGCTCTCTTGTCAGATCTCTGCGACCGCTTCTTGAATCGCCGCTTATACAAATATATAACCATAGATGAACCAGACGACACTTTATTAGAAGAAGTGCAACGCCAGTTTGTTGAAATAGGCCTTAATCCAGACTATCATATGGAGATTGACTTTCCTTTCGACCAGCCCTATGACATCTATCGTCCCGATACCAAAAAAGGAGGGAAAGAGGAGAAGACACCTATTCTGTTGTTGGACGAGCAGGATAGATTTATTGAGATCTCGGCTAAATCCGACATCGTATCCTCTATAACTGGCCTGCATCAGGGACAATATCATTTGTATTATCCAGAGGAGCCTCTGGCAGCCGCTGCAGACCAATTAAGCAAGCCTGTTCGCGAGCTATTCAAACTATAAGCCTTATTATAGAAGGAGCATGACAAAATATGATCTCTTTATTCGACACACATACCCATCTCGATGCTTCACAATTCGACGAAGACCGTGCAGAAGTGATTGAAAGAGCAAGAGCTGCTGGTGTAGATTTAATGCTTAACATTGGGTTTAATCGCGAGACGATTCCATCGACAATAGCATTAGCCGAGCAGTATGAGTTTATCTATGCTGCTGTCGGCTGGCATCCTGTCGATAGCATTGATATGAGACCTGAGGATTTGGAATGGATCGAACAGCTTTGTTCACATGAAAAGGTTGTAGCAATAGGGGAAATTGGCTTGGATTATCATTGGGATACTTCTCCCAAGGACGTGCAGCAGCGTGTGTTCCGCGAGCAGATTCGCCTAGCCAAGCGCCTTAATAAACCGATTGTTATTCATAATCGGGATGCCCATGAGGATATTCTTCGACTATTAAAGGAGGAGAATGCTTCCGAGGTTGGAGGGGTCATGCACTGTTTTTCTGGCAGTCCTGAAACCGCTAAGCAATGTCTCGATATGAACTTCTATATTTCGTTCGGTGGACCGCTTACATTCAAGAACGCGAGGGTGCCAAAAGAGGTGCTTGCAACAGTTCCTTTGGATCGATTATTAATGGAAACAGACTCCCCTTATTTGGCCCCGCATCCATATAGAGGGAAGAGAAATGAGACCTCTTATGTATCCCTTGTGGCCGACATGGTAGCTGAAATTAAGGGGAAAACGAAGGAAGAAATTGCTGAAATCACCACCCAAAATGGTAAAAAATGTTTCCGAATTCAGTAAAATCGGTTGAAAAGCAGAGAAAACGAGACCTTTACGACGATAAAACTGATTTTTGCTTGGGAAATCGGCTAAATTTTCAGTGGTAATGCTGAAATTTCGTTAAAATCGTCTTTTATCTCATCTTTACAACTAGGCTCTGGTGAAGGTATGATTCATTTCAGAGCTTTAAATTTTTGTATTGGATTTCCAGTTTGCGCTTAATCTCCATTGCGGAGAGCGGGGGAACCAGGGCGACTATGTTGGGGGAGAATGTTACCTCACAACAAGACCATGATGAATTCTTCTAGGGGTGAATTTTGCGGCGATTGCCATGAGCATTCGATCCGTGATTAGGGCAGCTCTCTTGCCCGAACCCGACAGCTAACCTCGTAAGCGTGTTATAGAGAGCGATCACCCTCGTGCATCCACCAACCCTGAAGTCTAGCAGACCATTCGGGAAGCCACGATACAGATCCTCTGTCGACGGCTTCTTTTTATTTTCCGAATAACACGGAAATGGTCGACATAGGGTAGATTTAGGAGGTGGGGGGCGTAAGAATAGACTGGAGCGTGTTGATCACGCCAATATACTATAGTCACGTCAATGTATCATGTTACACTAGGCGGCGGGGCTATGAAGGAGGACCGATGAAGTGGGCATTATCCAAGCTAAGGAAACCCATGTGAAACGATCATCCAGCATGTCTTTCGCATTGCGATGGAAGCATGGAAACTTGCGTTTGATTCTTCTGAGTGCTACTATCTCAATCGCTATGACTTTCATGTTTTTGGTGTTGTTGTACGGATCGGCTGACAAAAGCGTATCCGTAGTGGTTAATGGACAAGAAACTATTGTGAAGACAAAACAATGGGTCCTGCAACGCCTACTGGATGAACAAGCTATTACAATTGGTCCGCATGATGAGGTCTCAGTTCCTCTGAATGCGTCCATCAAAGACGGAGACCGGATTGAGATTAATTTCGCGGTTCCAGTCGTTGTAAAAGCTGATGGCAAGACCTCAACGATGTACACGACAGAGAAAACAGTGCAAGCAGCGATCGATGATTTGAATATTTCGGTTCGCGATCAAGATAAGATATTGCCATCGTTGAGCACACTAGTCACGGAGGATATGACCTTATCCGTTATCCGCGTTGACAAAAAAGTGAGTGAGAAAGAGCGTACTACTCCGTTCTCGATCGTTAAGAAGGAAGATCCGACTCTGGAGACAGGCAAGGAGAAGTTGGTTCAGACCGGTAAAGAGGGCCTTGTCGTCGAGAATATAGAGAAGCATTATGAGAATGGTGTTCTTATATCAGAGACTGTCGTGAGCAAGGTGGTTGAAGCGAGAGCGGTCAATCAGGTTGTTGCAGTCGGAACGAAGAAGGCAGAGCCTAAGGTACAGGTGCTTTCCAACAAAAGTCCAAGCCTCATGAGCTATACTAAGAGAGGTGTTACGTTCAAAGCTAAGAAAGTATTGAGCAACTTCACTCTTACGGCCTATACAGCGGATCTGCGCTCCACAGGCAAAGGAAAAGATCACCCTGATTTCGGAATCACAGCTTCCGGTACACGTGTGACAGAGGGACGTACGATTGCAGTCGATCCTAAAGTCATTCCAATCGGTTGGTGGGTATATATCGAAGGCATCGGCTTCCGCAGAGCGGAGGATAAGGGCGGTGCAATCAAAGGCAACAAAATTGATGTGTACTTCGACAGTGCGAAGCAGGCAACCAATTTTGGCAGAAAGAAAGGGTTCACGGTATACGTACTTGGGCCAAATAAGCCGTCAGCAAGCTAGGCGAGATGACGGTATCGTATTTAGAAGCTAAATATGTCATGATAAGGAGAGGCACTGCCTCTTCTTTTTGTCTGTTCAGGGGCAGTAAACATTCATTAAACAAGAGATTACGGATATAGTAAATAGACGTTGTCATAGGAATGAAGGTTGCACTTTCTTTCGATGGAAAGGGATGTTTTTATTGATTAAGGAGATTATTGTTGTAGAAGGCAAAGATGATACGGTTGCCATTAAGCGAGCGGTTGAAGCAGATACCATTGAGACGAACGGTTCCGCTATAGGAGAGGACGTTCTTAGACGCATCCTGCTGGCTCAAGAGCGAAGAGGAGTTATCATATTCACAGACCCTGATCATGCTGGTGAGCGTATTCGCAAAATTGTTGCAGGCCGCGTTCCTGGCTGTAAGCATGCTTTTCTGCCGCAGGAGAAGGCTATGTATAAAGGTGATATCGGCATTGAGAACGCTGCGCCGGAGGCCATTCGCCAAGCCCTTGCCGAACTGCGTACAGAGACGCCAGAGGGTCTGGGGGAGATTACTTGGGATGACTTGATGGATGCTGGGCTTATTGTACATCCTGAGGCAGCAAACCGTCGTCTGCTGATGGGCAATCTGCTTGGCATTGGGTATGCCAATGGCAAGCAGTTCTATAAGCGTTGTACAAGCTTCCGAATCTCCCGTGAAGAGTTCTTGGAAGCGCTGGGCAAGATGGAAGAGGGATAGGAGTGGGGATAATGAGCGGGCAAGAACAGAATATGAAGGCAGTAGAGGTAGCGACGCCTAGAAGAACCAAAGAAATTGTCGCAAAGTATGGTTTTTCTTTCAAGAAGAGCTTAGGGCAAAATTTTCTTATTGATCAGAATATATTGCACAAAATTGTAGCAGCAGCCGATCTTAATGAAACGAAGGGCGCACTTGAGATTGGACCTGGTATTGGTGCATTGACTCAGCATCTCGCGTCTGCAGCCGCAAAGGTAACAGCTGTTGAGATTGATAACCGATTAATTCCGATCCTGCGTGATGTTCTTGAAGAGGAGAATAACGTAGAGGTCGTACATGGCGATATACTGAAGCTGGATCTAAAGCAGTTATTTGAAGAGCAATTCTCGGATGTATCTGGCGTAAGCGTAGTGGCGAATTTGCCTTATTATGTGACGACACCGATTCTGATGAAGCTGCTGGAGGAACGATTGCCTTTAGAAAATATTGTTGTTATGATCCAGAAGGAAGTAGCCGAGCGGATGGCAGCCAAGCCGGGCGGCAAAGAATATGGCAGTCTCAGTGTGGCTGTGCAGTATTATTGCGAGCCGAGTCTCGTATGTATCGTGCCGCATACGGTATTCATTCCGCAGCCGAATGTGGATTCTGCTGTTATTAAGCTTGCGCTTCGGGATAAGCCTCCCGTGGATGTGCCCGATGAGGACCACTTCTTCCGTATTGTTCAGGCGAGCTTTGCTCAGCGCCGCAAGACGCTTGCGAACAATCTGACTGCCTTAGTAGGCAAGGAAAATCGTGAGCAATTAACGGAATTGCTTCATAGCTGCGATATTGACCCTGTACGTCGCGGCGAGACGCTCTCGCTTGATGAATTCGCCAGAATCAGTCGGGCGTTTCTAGAGGCTGGCTGGAGGGGTTAAAAGAGAGACAGGCTGATGAAGCTGATCAAGGTTTATTTGAATCTACAAAGAAACCGTTCCTTTCGTAAATGGCAGGTATTACTTCCATTTTGCTAAGGGTCGGTTTCTTCTTGCTTTATAAAGGAAGAGGGATAAAGTTCTGCGCACATTCCGGGCGCTTCACCCATACGATGAACGAAGAGGTGATTTACCCATGGAGCAAGGGGACCTGGTCGTCCGCAAATCATATGGCGGTGATGTGCTGTTCCAAGTTGAAGCTGTTCAATCTCATCACGCCTTGCTTAGAGGCACGGACTACCGATTGCTTGCGGATGCGCCAATTCCTGATTTATCGGTTGTTCGAGACCCTGAATCGACAAAGGCAAAGCAGCAAGTGAGGATTAAAGTTAATCATACCTTAACGAGAATGCGTCAGCAGCGAGAGCAGCAAGCCGTTCAGACTGAAGATGATATAAGGCATGCATTGCAGCAAAGCCAGCCCTATTTTGAATTACCGGGTAAAGTGCTCCATCTGGACGGGGATGGGAACTATTTGCGGAAAAGCATGCAATTGTATCAAACGATGAAAGTGCCGGCACACGGTGTACATGCGCATGAATCCCAAATGGCGGATCTTTTGTACCGCCTATTGCCACAGGTTAAACCGGATATCGTTGTGATTACCGGACACGACGGTGTGTTGAAAAATCGTGTGGGAGAGGATCTCTTCAGTCTTAGCAGCTACAAAAATTCTCAGAATTTCGTGAATGCAGTACAAGTGGCCAGACAATATGAGAAAAACAGGGATAGCCTGGTTATCGTATCTGGTGCTTGCCAATCTCACTTTGAGGCCTTGCTTCAAGTGGGTTCCAACTTCGCAAGCTCGCCTGGACGAATCTTAATTCATGCTCTTGATCCGGTCTATATTGCAATCAAAGCAGGCTATACATCTATTAAAGAAACCATAAATTTGTCGGATGTTATCGAAGGTACGATTAGTGGAATTGATGGGGTTGGCGGGATTGAAACGATGGGAAGATTCCGTGTGGGCATGCCGAAGTCAAAGGTAGGAGCTACAACCTCAGCGCTAAAAACTTAATATGCGTAATATTTTATTAAATATTCGTCAGAATCAAAAAAATGGGCGAAAACACCGTTGACAACCAAATAACTTGACTGATATAATATTTTGCTTTGTTTGACAAACTCCCTCTTTCTGGTTATAATGGACAAGGAAAGAGGTGGTAGTGGACAATGGCAAAAAATGCGCTATTGGATATAAAACGTAATTTGGAATCTCATGTCGGCTCCAAAATCCGTCTTCGAGCTAACGGTGGCCGGAGAAAGACCATCGAACGTACCGGAACGTTAGAAGAAATCTACCCTTCTGTCTTCATTGTCAAACTGGATGAGGAATCTCATGCCTTTAAGCGCGTGTCATACAGTTATGCGGATATACTGACGGAGTCGGTTGAAGTGACCGTATGCAATGATGAAGGTCAAGTCCGAATCACCCATATTCAACAATAGAGCTATAGATGCCTATAGAGGCAGTTTAGGCGCGGATGAGATATTCATTCGCGTTCTTTTTTTTATACATATCCTGACTCGCATAGACGTGAGCATCAGACACATACTAAGAAGCAATCTATTCTTGATTTGATGTGAACCTAGAAGGGTGGGGTGTGCAATGGGTCGAAGAAGAAGAAGCGTCATGTCAGAGCAAATGAAATATGAGCTGGCGAAGGACCTCGGTTTTTATGACACGGTTCAGGAAGAAGGCTGGGGCGGCATTAAAGCCAAGGATGCAGGCAATATGGTGAAGCGGGCTATTCAGCTTGCTGAGCAGGCTGTTGCCAATAAGAATAATCAGGTATAAATGGATTTAAATACAAGCTAAGAGTGCTGCACGCAAGCTCGTGTTGTTAACCTCTTAGCTTTTCTTCTGCCCGTTTGCTATAATGTTCCTTAATCTAATGTTACGAACGGGAGAGCTTAGGATGAAAATTTATGAGAAAGCTCCAGCAAAAATAAATCTGCTGCTTGATGTAATGAGGAAGCGGGAAGATGGCTTTCATGAAGTTGAGATGATAATGACAATGGTCGATTTGGCAGATCGTCTGGAGATGGAAGAACTTCCGCGTGACACCATTATTATATCGAGCCAGGCAGGGTACATACCGCTGGACGAGAAGAATCTGGCCTTTCAGGCCGCCCAACTTATTAAAGAACGTTATGATGTCCGTAAAGGCGTCTACATTCATTTGGATAAAAAAATTCCGGTGGCAGCAGGCTTGGCTGGGGGCAGCAGTGATGCTGCGGCAGCGTTGCGCGGCTTGAATCGGTTATGGAAGCTGCAAATTCCTGAGGAGGAGCTCTGCCGCCTTGGCGCTGAGCTTGGCTCCGATGTGCCATTCTGTGTTACGGGAGGTACTGCTATTGCTCGTGGACGCGGAGAGAAGCTGGAGCGGATTGTGAACCCCCCGCAATGCTGGGTCGTATTAGCTAAGCCGCCTATTAACGTCTCTACAGCAGATGTATATGGCAAATTCCGTGTATCAGAACTAAAGAGTCATCCCTCTACAGAAGCAATGGTATCTGCCATTGAAAGGGGCTCCTTTTCTGATATTTGCTCGGGGCTCGGCAATGTATTAGAGAGTGTTACCCTTGATCTGCACCCTGAGGTGCGGCAGTTGAAGGAAAGCATGCAGCGTCTAGGAGCTGATGGCGTCTTGATGTCGGGAAGCGGACCAACTGTATTTGGGCTTGTATCCAAAGAAGCTAAGCTTGCCCGGATATATAATGGGCTTAGGGGCTACTGTAAAGAAGTGTATGTGGTAAGAATGCTGACATAGTCTTCTTGCTTAAATCCGTATAAAAATGTTATATTGTCTTTATAATATTCGGATTTTAGTGGGGGGCAAAGGCTTGAAAAAGTTAAAGAGAAGTGCAAGACTGGTAGAAATGACGCACTATTTGCTTAGTCGTCCCCACACGTTAATATCGTTGACAGCATTTGCCGATCGCTATCAGTCCGCTAAATCATCGATTAGCGAGGATTTGGCGATCATCAAGGAAGTATTCGAGGATGAGGGCTTCGGTGATTTAAATACGCTTGCGGGCGCTGCAGGCGGTGTGAAATTCACACCCAAGATGCATAAGTCCACCGCGCTATCAATTATGACTAATATATGCCGCCAATTGGAACAGCCTGAAAGGGTTCTTCCTGGCGGTTATTTGTATATGACGGATATGCTTGGTCAACCGGAGCTGCTGGCTGATGTAGGACGAATGTTCGCAACAGCATTTGCTGGTCGAAATATTGACGTGATTATGACAGTAGAGACCAAAGGGATCCCGCTCGCCTATGCAGTGGCCTCCTGTCTCAATCTGCCTGTCGTTATTGTGCGCAGGGACAATAAGGTTACAGAAGGCTCGGCAGTTAGCATCAACTATGTATCCGGCTCTACTAAGCGCATTCAGACAATGTCGCTAGCAAGACGTGCTTTGAAGGAACAGTCCAGAGTTCTTATTATTGATGACTTCATGAAAGCTGGCGGAACCATTCAAGGCATGATTGATTTACTCTATGAATTCAAAGCAACCGTTGCAGGGGTTGGCGTATTCGTTGAATCAGGCGAGGTTGAGCTCGGAGAGCGTCTGCTTGAGGATTATGTATCGTTAGCCAAGCTGACAGCCGTTGATATGAAGACGAAGCAAGCGACAGTCATTGCCGGAAATTTTTTTAATTCCTAAAGAAGGCGGGTAAATAACATGGCTAACAAGCAATCTTTGCAAATGATTACGGCGGATAAGGCACCACCTGCAATTGGGCCTTATTCACATGCAGTTAAGCTCGGCGGTTTGCTATTTACTTCTGGTCAAATTCCGCTTGATCCAGAAGGTAATCTTGTAGAGGGGGGAATTGAAGAACAAACACATCAAGTATTTCGGAATTTGCAGGCTGTGCTGCAAGCAGCTGATGCCAGCTTGGCCGATGTCGTGAAAGCGACTGTTTTTATGAAGGATATGAATCAATTCGCTATCGTCAATGAGATTTATTCTTCCTATTTCGGCGAACACAAACCAGCACGCTCGGCCGTTGAGGTCGCTCGACTGCCAAAGGATGTTCTTGTCGAAATAGAGGTCATTGCATCGACATATGTCGAATAGAAGCGAAAAACTTTCTAAGTAAAAAAAATATTTTAAAAAGTGCTTTATTTTTCCAAAAAACTAGAAGGATTTTGCATGAAAACGTGGAAGTATACACCAAGTCTCAGATAGGCAAAGGTGGTGAACACAAGTGCAAATTACTGATGTCAGACTCCGCCGTGTAAATTCGGAAGGACGCATGAAGGCTATTGCTTCCATAACCATTGATAATGAATTCGTCGTTCACGATATTCGTGTTATTGATGGCAACAATGGAATGTTTGTTGCAATGCCAAGCAAGCGTACGCCAGATGGAGAATTCCGGGATATCGCTCATCCGATTTCTTCGACCACTCGGGAGAAAATCCAAGCTGCAGTACTCGCTGAATATGAGCGTGCGGCAGTAGAAGAAGTAGTCGCTATTGAAGAAGGAGCATAACCTGTCTTTTGTTGGAACGGAATTTTCCCCCTATTAGGGACGGCCTGTTCGTTTCTGCGGGGGAGTGTTGAAAGAGGGAGAGCCTTAGGGCTCTCTTTTCTTTTTATTCGTAATGGGATATATTCAAAAAGAGAAATAGGATGTTGGGGAGGAAGACAAATTGAAAGTTATGGCGATAGTACTGGCTGCCGGACAGGGCAAGCGTATGAAGTCGAAATTATATAAAGTTCTTCACCAAGTGTGCGGTAAGCCTATGGTTGGGCATGTACTTGATATTATAAAAGAAGCGCAGAGTGAGCGTGCTGTAGTAGTGGTAGGCCATGGCGCGGATGCTGTTCAGGCTTATTTGGGCGACCGTGCAGAATATGTCCTTCAAGAGCAACAGCTTGGAACCGGTCATGCGGTTCTCCAAGCAGAGGCGCTGCTAGGGCAGGAGGACGGGACGACGATCGTTATTTGCGGAGATACCCCTCTTGTACGCTCGGAGACGATTACTGCCATGCTGGAGCTTCATACGTCCAGCCATGCAGCTGCTACCGTACTGACAGCTTCCTTTGATGATCCGACCGGATATGGCCGAGTGCTGCGAAGCGCTGGTGGAGCTGTCGAAAGAATCGTAGAGCAAAAGGATTGCACACCTGAACAAGCGGCAGTGAATGAGATCAACACAGGTACCTACTGTTTTGATAATAAGAAATTGTTCAAGGCTCTTGCTGAAGTGAAAAGCGATAATGCTCAAGGCGAGTATTACTTGACGGATGTTATCGGCATATTCAAGAAAGTGGGAGAGATTGTTCAGGGCTACTGTACGGATGATGCTGCTGAGGCAATTGGTGTTAATGATCGCGTGGCTCTCGCAGAAGCAGAGCAGTGCATGCGCGGGCGCATTAACCGTAAGCATTTGATCCAAGGGGTTACTTTCATTGATCCGGCATCGACTTATATTGATGCGGACGTGCGTATTGGCGCAGATACGATCCTATATCCGGGTACGGTTCTGCGCGGAACAACGGCAATTGGCGAGGATTGTGTTATTGGACCGCAGGCTGATATCGAGAACGCAACGATCGGTAATGGCGTGACGATTAAACATTCGGTTATCGCAGAAGCGGAAATAGGGGATTTAAGCAGTGTCGGCCCATACGCTAATCTTCGTCCAGGCTCGAAGCTTGGGGTCGATTGCAAAGTGGGCGATTTCGTGGAATTGAAAAATGCAACGCTTGGCGACGGCAGCAAAGTATCTCATCTTAGCTATGTTGGCGATGCCAAGGTAGGGAAGGATGTCAATATTGGCTGCGGAGCTATTACGGTCAATTATGATGGATTTAATAAAGCTCTCACAGAGATCGGTGATGGCGCCTTTGTAGGCAGCAACGTAAATCTGATTGCACCTGTGAAGATTGGCGATGGCGCTTATGTGGTAGCTGGCTCGACGATTACGCATGATGTTCCTTCGAGCGATTTGGCGATTGCACGTGAGCGTCAAGTTAATAAGCCGGGCTATGCAGATAAAATCCGTGCGCGCGCTAAGGCGAAGCAAGAGCGCAGCAAGAAAGAGTAAGGCAGGTACTCGGAATTAAGCGATTTTTGTTTAATTATCATCAATTATGGGTAATCCTATATGGAACTTGACTTTATATAGGAGGTTTTCAAAATGTCCATACCGATGATAGCCGAACAAAGAGCAACCCATACGAAGGGTGAGCTTCGCTCCTTGAGAGAAGGGGGCAAAGTGCCTGGTGTCGTGTACGGGAAGCAGCTTGCTGAGCCGACCTCTATAAGTCTTGGAGAGAAAGAACTGCTCGCTCTGCTGAGATCACATCCTAATGCCGTATTGGAGTTAGATATCCCCTCCATTGGCAAACAGCCCGTAATGATAACCGAGGTGCAGCGTGAGCCCTTATCGCGAAAGGTGCTACATATCGACTTGCATCAGATTAATATGAATGAAGCAGTGAAGACGCAGGTGCGGATAGAGTTCGTTGGTGAGGCCAACGGCGTGAGTGAGGGAGGCATTCTTCAAGTCATGCTCCATGAGATTGACGTGGAATGTCTTCCAGGCAGCATTCCAGAGGCTATAGAAGTTAACGTAGCCGATCTGGAAATGGGCAGCAACCTGCTCGTCAAAGACATCATTGTCCCTAGTGGAGTTGAAGTGAAGTCGGATGAGGAATTGGTTGTTGTCACGGTGCTGGCACCTCAGAAGGATCTTACAGAGGAAGAAGCAGAAGATGCAGCGGTCGAGCAGCTTGAAGCGGAATCCAGATCCAATGAGGCTCATAAGAATGAAATTGTTCAAGCGTAGCATGCACACCATGCTGCTCCAAACGGTATTGCCTCAACCTGAGGCAATACCGTTTCTTCTTGTTTGACAAGAAGGGAATATCACCCTTTGTGTAGAACAAGACAGGGAGAAGACAACGGCAACACAGATTGGAGATACGCATATGAAGTGGATTGTAGGACTAGGTAACCCGGGCAACACTTATCAGGGAACGAGACATAACGTTGGGTTCATGGTCATTGATGAGCTGGCAAGACGATGGGGCATCCAGGTAACGCAAAATAAATGCAAGGCATTAGTAGGGGAAGGCAATGTGCAAGGCACGAAGGTGATTCTTATTAAACCGATGACTTATATGAACTTATCGGGAGAATCCGTCCGCGCTTTCATGGATTATTTCAAGGCAGATCTGAGCGACGGCCTTATTGTGTACGATGATCTGGACACGGAGGTTGGCAGGATAAGGCTCCGTTATCAAGGAAGCGCAGGGGGCCATAATGGCATCAAGTCGCTTATCCAGCATTTGGGCACCCAGACCTTTAACCGTGTAAGAATGGGGATCTCAAGGCCGCTGCCGGGGCGTAATATAGCGGATTATGTGCTCGATACATTTCCTAAGAGTGAGCATGAAGCAATTAAGGCGATGATTGAACAAGCCTGTGATGCCATTGAATACGGTTTAAAAGCGGACTTCGAGAATACGATGGCGAAATTTAACCGATAATTAAGCCTAAGATACACGAGGTTTGGGCATACTGAAGGGTATAACTATTCTTCAGGAGGCATACATATGGCTGTAAACTATATTTGCCGGCATTGCCGTACTTCAATGGGGATGATTGATGGAAGGGATATTACGGAGCAGCAGCTCGGTTTCCATTTCTTGACCCCCGAAGAGCGCAGCGATATAATATCGTATAACCTGAACGGTGATGTGACGGTTAAAGTAGTATGTGATTTTTGCCGAGAGGCGCTGGATGCAAATCCCGAGCTGCTGCTGGTATCCAACCCGCTGCAATAAAGGGCTTCCAAGCGATCGGCAATATAAGTAGGGCCTTAGCGATGCGGCTGAGGCTTCTTTTCGATGATAGATACTGTTTGTGTTGTTGTAAAGAAACGGGGTGCCTAAACGGTTGAAAGCGTTAATAGAGGCTTTTGCTGCGGATCCAGATGTTCAATCGGTTATAGCCGGAATTCGCAAAGGAATGCGCGAGCAGATGATATCGGGGCTTGCAGGCTCCTCCAGACAAGTGTTAGTTGCTGCAGTGAAGGAAGAGCTTGACCGTCCGTTGCTCGTCGTTACGCATAATATGTATGCTGCACAGAAGATAGCGGAGGATTTGCAGGAATGCTTGTCACCCGATCATGTATTATTATATCCCGCTAATGAGCTAGTGGCTGCTGAAGCAGCGATCTCGAGTCCCGAGACGCTGGCACAGCGCATGGACGTGCTAATCAAGCTGTCCGAAGGCTTCCGCGGGATTGTTGTCGTGCCTTTTTCAGGGGTACGGCGTTATTTGCCTAATAAGGGCATAATGGCTGATTCCAAAATTGCTATTCAAGTGGGAGCTTCCCTATCCATAGAGAGCTTTCTTCGTCAAATGTCAGGACTGGGCTATGTACGGGTAGATCGCGTGGAATCCAAAGGCGAGATGAGCGTACGGGGCGGAATTGTTGATTTCTATCCTCTTACAACGCCGCAAGCCTATCGAATTGAATGGTTCGGTGATGATGTCGATTCCATCCGGACATTCGACCCAGCTGACCAGCGTTCACTAGACAACCTGCAGGAATATACGGTGCCGCCTTGCCAAGAAATTGTGGCTGATCAGCAGAGGTTCACGGCGGCAGCCAATCATGCCGCTTCAATGCTTGAGCAGCAGCTTGAGAAAATGACGGATCGAACAGCCAAGGATCGGTTGCGCACAGAGATTGGAAGCGAGATTGAGAAGCTTCGGGAGCATATGTACTTCTCAGAACTCTATAAATATATTTCCTTACTCTATCCCGAGAGACAGACCATTCTTGACTATTTGCCAGAGGATACGCTCCTCGTTCTAGATGAACCGACTAGATTAATTGAGACCGCACGACAATTAGAGCGTGACGAGGTGGAATGGGCAACTCATCTTCTTCAGAACGGTAAATCGCTGCCGGGCTTTGTTCTTGCGCGGGCTTCGGAAGAGATTCTGTACCATCGTCCTTTTCCAACGTTGTTTTTATCGTTGTTTCTTAGGCAGATTCCACATACGCAGCCGCAAAACATACTGAATATGACCAGCAGAGCTATGCAAAATTTCCATGGGCAAATGAACGTGCTCAAAGCGGAGATGGATCGTTGGCGCAAAACGGGTGCCAATGTCATGATGCTCGCAGGCAATGCGGAACGTATGGAGCGGATGCGGCGTGTTCTGCAAGATTATAATATAGAGCCTCCAGCTCTAATAGAGGGTAATTTGCAGTCGGGCTTCGAGCTGCCTTCTTCTCATCTGGTCATTATTACAGAAGGAGAGATGTTCTCTCAGAAGCAGCGTAAAGTACGGAGACTCGATAAAAAAATCGACAATGCTGAGCGGATTAAGAGCTATACAGAGCTCAAGGTTGGCGACCATGTCGTTCACCAGAATCATGGTATCGGCAAATATGTAGGCATCGGCACTCTGGAGATTGCCGGCATTCACAAGGACTACCTTCATATTCTGTACGCTGGGGGAGATAAGCTCTCCGTACCGATTGATCAGGTTGATATGATCCAGAAGTATGTTGGCTCAGAGGAGAAGGAGCCTAAAGTTAATAAATTAGGCGGCAGTGAATGGGTAAGGGCCAAAAATAAGGTTCGTGCCTCTGTTCAGGATATAGCGGATGATCTTATAAAGCTATATGCACAGCGTCAAGCGGCTCCGGGCTTTGCTTTTGGTGAAGATACGGATTACCAGAATGAGTTCGAGGCGATGTTCCCTTACGATGAGACTAGGGATCAGCTCAGAGCGATTGAGGAAATTAAGAAGGATATGCAGAAGTCCCAGCCGATGGATAGACTTCTCTGTGGAGATGTGGGCTACGGCAAGACGGAGGTTGCCATTCGAGCGGCATTCAAGGCTGCGATCGAAGGCAAGCAGGTTGCCGTGCTTGTACCAACGACCATTTTGGCACAGCAGCATTACGAGACGTTCCGTGAGCGCTTCTCTGGCTATCCATTCAATATTCAGGTGCTTAGCCGATTCCGCTCCCGCAAGGAGCAGAATGAGACGATGAAGGGCCTCAAAGAGGGAACCGTTGATGTTGTAATTGGAACACATCGTCTGCTGTCACAGGATATTATATTCAAGGATTTGGGACTGCTCATCGTGGACGAGGAGCAGCGGTTCGGCGTGTCGCATAAGGAAAAGCTGAAAAAGCTGAAAACGAATGTGGACGTACTGACGTTAACGGCTACACCGATCCCTAGAACGCTTCATATGTCGATGCTTGGCGTACGTGATCTCTCTGTTATTGAGACGCCGCCAGAAAATAGATTCCCTGTACAAACCTATGTCGTGGAATATAATATGGCGCTTGTCCGAGAATCCATCGAGCGTGAGCTTGCCCGCGGCGGGCAGGTCTATTATCTTTACAATCGTGTTCAGGGCATTCATCAAATGGCTGAGCTGATTACTTCCCTTGTGCCTGATGCTAAGGTTGCGGTGGGCCATGGGCAAATGTCAGAGCAGGAGCTTGAGAAGACTATTCTTGACTTTCTTGATGGCGAGTCCGACGTATTGGTCAGCACCAGCATTATCGAGACCGGAGTGGACATCCCTAATGTGAATACACTTATTGTCCATGATGCTGATAAAATGGGCCTTTCCCAGCTCTACCAGCTGCGCGGCCGGGTTGGCCGTTCGAATCGAATTGCCTATGCGTATTTCACCTATCAGCGAGATAAGGTACTAACAGAGGTTGCTGAGAAGCGGCTGCAGTCAATCAAGGAATTCACCGAGCTTGGCTCGGGCTTCAAGATTGCGATGCGCGATCTCTCCATCCGTGGAGCGGGCAATCTGCTAGGTGCGGAGCAGCACGGGTTTATTGCCTCCGTCGGCTTCGATCTGTATTCACAGATGCTGGCTGACGAAATAGCGAAGCGCAAGGCGGAGATGGAAGGCGTAGAGGTAAAAGAAGAGAAGGTCATCACGACGCATATTGATGTGAGCATTGATGCTTATCTTCCTTCTGACTATATCTATGATAGTATTCAGAAGATTGAGATCTATAAAAAAGTGGCAACGATCCGCTCGCAAGAGGAAGCGGATGATCTAGCGGAGGAAATGATTGACCGCTTCGGCAATTTGCCTCAGGCTGTCGACAATCTCTTGTCTGTTGCTAAATTGAAAGTATATGGCGCAAAATATGGCATCGAGCAGATTAGTCAAAAGGGCGATGACCTGATTGTACGTTTCGAAGCTCAGGAGCGGAAGCGGGTCGATATGAAGAAAGTGGATCAGCTATGCCTGCACTTTGAGAACCGGTTCCGGCAAGGAAGTCCGCTGGATGATTATCCGACATTGCTGCTGCGCGGCAAAGGCCTCGAGATGGACCAAAAGCTGCAATTGCTTGAGGGATTCATGAAGCAATACAAGGATGCGAGAATGGCGGAGGAAGAGCTTCAGGATGCGACTCCTTAATGTTAAATTCGCTTTGTGATGAGGTTATCTGATACAATATGTACAACTTTATAATTCGAAAGGGGTTCCAACATGTTACACAGTACACGTAAATCCGCATGGCGCAGAGGCGCGCTGCTTCTTGTTGCGCTTGTGCTTGTCATGACGGTTATGACGGCATGCGGCAAGGCGAAAGATGCATCATTCGAAGGTGCGGGCAAAGGAACGGTTGTCGCAACTTTTAAGGATGGCACTATAACTGAGGATGAGTTCAACACTTATCTGAAAGTATTCAATGTTATGCAGCCTGACTATGAGCAATTTACAACTATTCCACAATTCAAAGAGAGCTTGCTGGAGCAATTTGTATCCTACAAGGTACTGGCTGGCCAAGCAACGGATGATGTGAAGAAAGCAGCTGCCAAAGAAGCGGACAAGCAGGTCAAGGATTTCAAGGCTGCTGTTGATAAAACACCTGAACTGAAGTTCTCCATGGAGGAGAAGAAGGTTAGCAATAAAGACGTTGAAACGTACATCAACTTGATGCTTGTTGTAGTTGAGCATATGAACTCCAAGGTAACGGAAGAGGATATCGCTGCAGAATACAAAAAGAATCCTACGCTCTACAATCCGGTTACGGTTCGCCATATCCTTGTAGCTACAGCAGATCCGGCTACTGGCGAAGAGAAGCGTTCTCTTGAAGAGGCTTTGAAGCGTGCGAAGGAAGCAAAAGCAAAGCTTGAGGCTAACGGAAACTGGGATGAAATTGCCAAGGCATACTCAGACGATACAGGCTCCAAAGATAAAGGCGGCCAATATGTTGACGCCAAAGCCGGAGACTGGGTAGAAGAATTTAAAAACGCTGCATTGACACAAGAGGTTGGCAAAATCGGCGATCCTGTTGAGACATCATTCGGCTACCATGTCATTAAGGTAGAGAAACGTGATGTTGCGGAATACGCTAAGCTGACTGACGCAGCCAAAGAAGAAGTGAAAAGCGCAGTATCCTATGCGAACATGAATAAATTCATGGAAGAAGAAATGCCGAAGCAAGAGCTGAAGATGACGCTTCCTAAAGAAGAGACTCCTGCAGAGTCCCCATCACCAGGCGCATCTGCAGCTCCGGATGCTTCGCCATCTGCAGAAGCTTCACCGTCACCAGAGGCATCACAATCGCCTGCTGCGAAATAAGACGCAACAATTCTTAGAGGCTGTGTATCCCGCAAATGCGGGGTGCACAGCCTCTTTTTTATGTTGTATTAAATTGTAAAAAGTGATATCATTATTATATCAAAATAATATTAGGGGTGTTGAGATGAAGGAACGTGCAGCCTTTCATGTAAACGGATTTTTGGCATTATTATTTGCACTAGTTTCTATTATTGGGGGTGCCGTGCTGATTGCTTCCGAGGCTTCCAAAGTAGAACCGAATGTAACCGTCATTGTCATTGGCATTATACTGGTCGTCTTATGTGCGGTCGCTGTATCCGCATTGACGGTCGTTCAACCGAATGAAGCGAAGGTGATTACCTTCTTCGGGAAGTATATTGGTACGGTGAGAGATAGCGGACTATGGATGGTGTTTCCGTTCACGAACAAAGAGAAGGTATCGCTTAAAGTCCGCAACTTCAATAGCCAGACTTTGAAGGTAAATGATGCAGAGGGCAATCCAATCGAGATTGGTGCTGTCGTTGTATTTAATGTAACGGATACAGCCAAAGCCAGCTTCGATGTTGATAATTATGAACGCTTCGTTGCTATTCAGAGTGAGACGGCCGTAAGGCATATCGCAGCACAGTATCCGTACGATACTCATCTGGTTGAAGGGGTTCTCTCCCTGAGAGGCAATGCCGATGAAGTAGCGGGAGAATTGATGCAGGAGCTTCAGAAGCGCCTTTCGGTGGCAGGAGTACAAGTTCTGGAGACTAGATTAACGCATTTGGCGTATGCGCCTGAGATTGCCAGTGCCATGCTGCAGCGGCAGCAGGCCATAGCTATCGTAGCTGCACGTCAAAAGATCGTAGAGGGGGCAGTCGGTATGGTGGATGCTGCTCTTAAGCAGTTGGTGGAGAATGGGATCGAGCTGGATGCGGAGCGGCGTGCAGCTATGGTCAATAACTTGATGGTTGCCATTGTCTCGGACCGAGCGGCAACGCCTGTAATTAATACGGGCTCATTATATACGTAAGGTTATCGGCAGATGAGCAAAGAGAAGAAGGCTTTCGCGCTCCGCCTCGATCCCGAAATTCACCGCGCGTTAGAGCAATGGGCGAATGACGAATTCCGCAGCGTTAATGGACATATTGAGTTTGTGCTTAGAGAGGCGCTGGCTAGAGCGGGACGGCTTCCGAAGCCCCCAATGAAGGACAAATAAGAAGGTGGACAAAGGCTGTTTTATTCCAATTAAGGAATAAGCAGTCTTTTTTTGTGCCTTTTTATCCTGGGACGAGGCGGTGGAAGCTGAAACCTTTTCTGTAAAAGGCTCGTTGTTAATTGAAATTGTATTATTGAGGTGATGGATGTGATTATTTGGGTGAATGGTGCCTTTGGCTCCGGAAAAACGCTGACCTCTTACGAATTACATAGGAGAATCCCTAATTCATACGTATTTGATCCCGAGCATGCGGGCTTCTATATAAGAAAAAATATGCCAAATGAGATGGTGAAGGGAGATTTTCAAAATTATACGATGTGGCGTGAGATTAATTATGCCATGTTGAAGTACATAGCAAGCGGGTACGACGGAATAATTATAGTGCCGATGACGGTGGTTGATCCCGTTATATTCAATGAAATTGTGGGGGAATTAAGGAATGACGGCATCGTTGTTCACCACTTTACACTATGGGCCTCAAGAGAGGTTTTGTTAAAAAGACTGCGCAGCAGAGGCGAGGGGCAGCAGTCTTGGGGTGCTGGGCAAATAGACCGATGTATGGCAGGGTTGTCACTTGACGTATTCCAACAGCGCATTGCCACCGATGATATGTCGATTGATGCTGTTGTGGAAACAATATCCTCTAGCTTGGGTATTCCGTTGTTACCTGATAATAGAGGAAGGATTAGGAAAAAGTTCGATCGCATTAAAACGCAGGTTAAACATATTCGTTTATTCAGCTAAAGACGCTTGTGTCGATAGGTATTCAATGGGGTAGAGAAATAAGTAGTCGATTGTTCCCAAGGAAGTTTGCATAAGAAAATGGGAGCCGATGAATACTATGGTCAGATTCACAATGAATTAGTTATCGAACTCGCTCGATTTCGAGAACAGCACTTATTAAGGCGATCCGCTATACACGCTGGAAAAGGCTGTTCATCGTCCGAACGTCTCCGCTAGCCGTATTTCACAAAAAGGATAAGATTGCGGCAAGAATCGCCAAAGCTTATCTTTCTTTCGCAAAAACGATGCATCCTTACAAAAGGATGAGGAAATGGTTTTTGCTTGTAGACAGGCAGTAGTTATCCAGTCGACTTAAAATCCTCTAGGAAAGTGGGGCAACATGAAATGAAAGCAACTGGAATTGTACGTCGCATCGATGATCTCGGTCGTGTGGTGATTCCGAAGGAGATCCGCCGTACATTGCGTATCCGCGAGGGCGACCCGCTCGAAATATTTGTAGACCGTGATGGTGAAGTCATACTGAAGAAATATTCGCCTATTGGAGAGCTTGGCGACTTTGCTAAGGAATACGCGGAGTCCCTATTTGAAAGTACAAATCATATTACGCTAATCACAGATCGGGATACGGTCATTGCGGTAGCCGGAGCCTCCAAAAAAGAACTGATTGATAAGCAGATTGGCTCCATACTGGAGAGCTGCATGGAGAATAGGAAGACGGTAGAAGCTGCTGCCGGAACCTACGAAATCATAAAGGATCAGCATGAAACCTATACGGCCTTTGTCTCAGCGCCCATTATAGCCGGCGGTGATCCAATTGGCACAGTCGTATTGCTCAGTAAGGATGAAGCTGTAAAAATGTCGCAAATGGAAACCAAAATGTCAGAGACAGCGGCTGGCTTTTTGGCGAAGCAAATGGAACAATAGCATTACTTGGCTTGGCTCTCTGACGATAGCGTACCGCTATTTCAGGGGGCCAAGCCATTTTAACTTTATTGTAACTAATTATGGGTTCGTCCCAGGTATAGTATGGGTATAGAGGTTATATAGCCCTTACAAACCTGGAGGTAATCATCATGAATAAACCTTTTAAAATGTTAGCACTAACTGTAGTTAGCAGCTGCTTGCTAGCTGCATCAGTTCCAGCGGCCATGGCAGCGAATGCACAGCCGGCTCAATCGCTCTCAATATCTTCCACTCCTACTATAACAAGTGAGATTCCGGCTGGGACGGTTAAAGTGACCTCCAAAGTCGTTGAGGAAGCGAATGAATATTATAAAGTGAAGCTTGAAATTCCTGTTATTGAAAACATGGCAGATAAGAAGTACCAAGACCAATTAAATGATATTATAGAACGCCATGCAATGAAGGATTTTGACATTGCGAAGCAGCAATCCAAGGAAGACGCAGCATCCGCTAAGGAAAGCGGATATGACTTCTATCCTCATGAGGTGAACGTCAGTTATAAGGTCAAATCGTCGGGCGGATTATCCGATTCAGGCTACCTGTCCTTGGAAGTACAGACCTATACTTTTACTGGCGGCGCGCATGGCATGACTCGGGTAGATACCTATAATGTAAGGAATGGGCAAGAGGCTTCTCTCCTTACATTGGAGGACTTGCTCGGTGCTGACTATAAAGCAAAGGCCAATCAGGCAGTGAAGCAAGCGATAGCCAAAAACCCGGATGACTTCTTTACAGATGAGGACATGGGATTCGAGAGCATAACAGATACCCAAGCCTTTTATGTGGAGAATGGGCAGCCTGTCCTCGTATTCCAGCAGTATGAAATCGCTCCTTATTCTTCGGGTATTATAGAAGTGAAGGTCCCTGTACAGGGTGCAGCGGTGGACTCCGTTCGTATTGTTCGCCAGGATAAGGATTTGCAAGAGGGCATCGCTTATCATATGACAGACAAGGGTGTACGACTGATACCTCTTCGGGAAGTCGCTGAATTGCTCGGTTATAAGGTCGATTGGCATAAAGCTACAGGATCCATTGACGTGAGTCAAGGAGCAGCTTGGACAACTGTGAAGCCGGATATGGACTCTTATATTTATAACAAAATGGCTCCAATCAAGCTGGGAACCGCGCCTGCAGTTATGGGCGGAGTTACTTACGTGCCAGAGGCATTTTTCAGTGAGATATTGAAGCTCGACGTAACGGTAGAGAAAGACACTGAAGCGATCGTTATCAGCAAATAAGAAGCACAAATGCTCTTACAAAAAGGCAACTATCTAAGCGAACGAATGGATAGTTGTCTTTTTTGCATGCGCATTTAAGGCAACGGATTGCTTGTCAGCACGGCAAAGCTATACTGGCGCATGCAAGGTGTCCATTATTAGTCAGAGGCAAGTAGTGGTATACTACGAGAAAACGAGTGTATAGGCTAGGAGGAGTATGAACATTGGCAAATGAAATAATAATCGTCGGATTGGGATCTGGGGATCCGGATCAATTAACGCTCGGCGTATGGCGCAGGCTCCAAGAGGCAACCCGCATCTATGTTCGAACCGAGCAGCATCCTGTGATGGCACTGCTCAAGGAGCATCAGATTGGCTTCACTTCATTCGATGCTATCTATGAGCAGCATGATACTTTCCCTGAAGTCTATGAGGCGATTGCAGCCACATTGATTACAGAGGCGCAGCAAGCGGAAGGCTCCATTATCTATGGCGTTCCAGGCCATCCTATGGTGGCTGAGCGCAGCGTACAGCTGCTGCGGGAGCGCTGCTTGGCATCTGGAGTTTCCCTGCATATTGTTGGCGGGGAAAGCTTTCTTGATCAAGCATTCATTAGGCTCGGCATTGATCCAATAGAGGGATTCGCATTGCTTGATGCAGCAGAGCTGCAGGCTAGCGTGCTCCAGCCCCGTGTACATACGTTGATTGGGCAAGTCTATGATTCATTTACTGCCTCTGAGGTTAAGCTGGCATTAATGGAACGCTACCCTGATGACTATGAGGTCGTTGTCGGCCACGCTCTTGGTGTAAAGGGAGAAGAGAAGATTATACGCGTACCGTTATACGAGCTCGACCGAACACCGGGCTTGGGCAATTTGTCGCTGATCTGGATTCCGCGTTCCGAGGAGGATGCTGTACTTAATCGTTCCTTTGACCGCCTGCATGAAATTGTAGGCATACTGCGCAGTCCAGAAGGCTGTCCTTGGGATCGCGAGCAGACACATCAATCTATTCGGAAGAACTTTATCGAGGAGCTCTATGAAGCGCTGGAAGCCATCGACAATGATGATCCTGATCATATGCGTGAGGAATTCGGCGACGTTATTCTGCAAGTCATGCTGCATAGTCAGATGGAGGAGGAGGAGGGCTCCTTCTCGGTCTATGATGTAATAGAGACGTTGAACGAGAAGCTTATTTTCCGTCATCCTCATGTATTCGGGGACCGCGGCGCCAGTGATGCTACTGAAGCACTAGGTAATTGGGAGCAGATGAAGGCGGAAGAGAAGAAGCGCAACGGCACAACTCGCGAATCTCAATTAGATGGCATTCCGACCGATCTGCCCGCGCTGATGAAAGCTTACAGCCTTCAAAAAAAGGCGGCCAAGGTCGGCTTCGATTGGGATGAGCTTGATCCCGTATTAAGCAAAGTAGAGGAAGAGCTTGCGGAGCTGAGAGAAGCGGTTGCGTCCGGCGATCTGGGCAATCAAGCAGCAGAGCTTGGTGATTTGCTATTTGCTGTTGTTAATGCTTCAAGGTTCATTAAAGCTGATCCTGAGGAAGCTCTTACTCTTACAAATATGAAGTTTAAGAAACGATTCTCTTATATTGAAGAGCAGCTTCGTATAAACGGCAAAACTTTTGACCAGACTGATTTAACAGAAATGGATCGATGGTGGGAAGAAGCTAAACAGCAATAACGGCCCTATTTCGTCACATTTCGCCCTATTTCCGCATCATTCGGTAAAAATTTTTCGGGTTGTGCAGGAATTTATGTACCCGAGCAGAATAAGTATCATCGTACCTACTACGCAAACAAAAATATCCAAACATAGCGGACGAGCAACGCTTTCTTTAAATTAGACATAAGCGCTGACCGCAAATGAGGTAATTACTGAGGAGGATTTTATAATGAACAAAACAGACCTGATCAACAACATTGCAACAAAAAGCGGATTGACTAAACGTGATGTAGAAGCTGTCCTTAACGGCTTTCTTGGTGAAGTAACGGATGCTCTTGCTGGTGGAGATAAAGTTCAATTGATCGGTTTCGGTACTTTCGAAACTCGTAAGCGTTCCGGTCGCGTAGGCCGCAACCCGCAAACGGGCAAAGAAATCACGATTCCAGAATCGAAGGTTCCTGCATTCAAAGCAGGCAACAAATTGAAAGAAGCAATCAAGTAATCGATGCGATTAGATAAATTTCTCAAAGTGTCCCGATTAATCAAGCGGCGTACAGTCGCGAAGGATGTGTCCGAGCAAGGACGTGTTTGGATTAACGGCCGCGAAGCGAAAGCCAGCAGTAGCGTCAAAGTCGGAGACGAGCTTACGATCCAATACGGGCAGAAGAATGTAACCGTTCGTGTTGAACGGATTGCTGAAACGACCCGTAAAGACGAAGCCGGCGAGCTGTACACTTTAGTGAGAGAAGAACAACGCCAGCGTGAGGAAGAACCAGGCTGGTAGTTCATTAAGAGGCTGCTACACATGCATGATGCATGTGTAGCAGCCTTTTGTGCGTGTGGGAGTATAGAGAGGAAATAAATAGGCTGTTTCATAATGAGAGAATCGGTTTAATAGGTTCTAAAGTTCGTCCTGCCTCCATAAGCTAGTCTCAAGCTATGCTTTTGAAGTGGATGGAGGGACGAGTCGATGAATGACCAGAGCAAGGGGCAGAAGCGTCAGGAAGTGAAGATGCTAAACCGCAAGCTGCTAGAAATAACGGGCGTATTGAATGTTGAGAGCTTTGATAGTGAGGAGTTTCTGCTGGACACAGATCTGGGCTTTCTTATGATCAAAGGGCAAAATCTGCACATTAAAAATCTTAGTCTGGAGCAAGGGCTTGTCACAATCGAGGGATATGTCCATTCACTCGCCTATTTGGATGGTAATGCCGCTACGAAATCCAAAGGCTTGTTCGGGAAGCTGTTTAAGTGACTCTTACGTTAAGCATGCAGTGGTATACGATAGCGATGATGCTGCTATCCGGGATTGGCATGGGTGTCGTCTTCGACGGATATCGAGTAGTGTCGAATGAGCTGAGCTTCCCGAGATGGACATTGCCGATGCTGGATATGACTTATTGGCTTGCAGCATCCATCCTCGTATTCAAAATGCTGTACGCCAGCAACAACGGCGAGGTGCGGGCGTATGTGTTTTTAGGGCTGGTAATCGGTATATTCAGCTATTACTGGCTATTCAGCAAGCCTATTATTGCAATGGTAAAATGGTTAATTCATGCTATTCGCGTGTTCCTGCGATTCATGAGGAAATTGTTTATTATTCTGATTGTGAAGCCTATTATGCTCCTCTACAAAATACTCATTGTCGTTTTAGGATTTGGGTCTGCGCTCACTATTTTCGTATTTAAAACTATGTTACAATTGGTTCGTCCATTTTGGCTATTGCTTCGATGGCTGCTAGGTCCGCTCTTCCGTTTGCTTAGGCAATGGCTCGGTCCTTATGTTATTCGATGGCAGCTGCACGACAAATGGAATTTAATTGCATCGCGAATAGCATCATTGTGGAGACGATGGTTCTAATTAAAGGATAGGAGGACAAGCTCATGAAGACTGCTGCAGTTGGCAAATCAACGGGAAATACGGGGTCAAGGCGAAGAATAAGGCTATGGATGATGTTCATCGTTCTGTTTATGAGCTGGGCTACCTATACTTTCTTAGGACAGTTGAAACAGTCTAACGCGACTGAAATCAGACTTGCGAGTGTTCAGAAGCAATTGGATGAATCTACAGAGCAGAGTCAGCAATTACAGCAGCGAATCGACCAGCTGAATGACCCAGAATATATTGAACAGCTTGCAACAAAGGAACAAGGTATGGTAAAAGAAGGGGAAAAGGTGATAGAGGTTATTAAATAGACGCTCTAAACGGGTGAACGTCTGTTGACCTTCCTTCAACGCTTCGGTTATAATCACGGTAGTGAGATATAGCAAAAATTTTAGGGAGGAACATTTTATTTTATGGCAATTGAAGTAGGCGCCAAGTTAGAGGGCAAAGTTACAGGGATTACGCATTTCGGGGCATTCGTCGACTTGTCGGGAGGTGTCACGGGGCTTGTTCACATCTCGGAAATCGCCGATAATTACGTCAAGGACGTGAAGGATCACCTGAAGATTGAGGACATCGTCAAGGTTAAAGTGATCAACGTGGACAAAGACGGTAAGATCGGACTTTCCATTAAACAGGCAATTGACCGACCAGAAGGCCAACAACCTCCGCAGCGTGAGCCGCGTACAGGTGGTGGCGGCGGTGGCGGTGGAGAACGCTTCAATCGCGGTGGTGGCGGTGGCGGTGGCCAAGATCGTGGCGGGCGTCCCTTCAACAAGCAGTCGTCTGGCAGACCGTCATACGGCAAGCCTTCGTTCGAGGATAAAGTGTCGCGCTTCCTGAAAGATAGTGAAGAACGCATTTCCTCCCTGAAGAAGAACACCGAGGGCAAACGCGGTGGACGCGGAGCCAAGCGGGATTAAATGAATTGATATTATCATATGAAGCAGGACCCTCGGGTTCTGCTTTTTTGCATGTTTTAGAATGTTTTAGGATGCCTGCCTAAAAACTTTTCTCTGATACCTCTGTAAACCCGACATGTTCAAACCTTCATTCGTCAGCAGAAGAACGCACGGATAGACGGTTTTTGTTGAAGCGCTGATGCTTCGATGGTCATGTAAGCCATGGCAAAGCCATACGGGGCAAGGGTTTGAAAGCGTTGACAAATAAGCTGCTCCTCAGGTGTTTTTGTCGGAAAAAACTTTTTGGACTGCTACGCTAAACTGACAAACTTCATACGGACAACCTCCTATACTGGGGAAACACAATAAACTCGGATTGGTGGTGTCGGTAATGAACAAGGAAAATTTGGTGATATTCCCTGGAGGTAAAGGGATAAAGGCTGGCTGGAAAGAGGCGATGATAAATAAGGGGAAAGAATGGGCGGCTTCGAAAAGGTTCATACAGATGGCTTTGGCGAAGAAATGGACCTTCCTGCTTATCGTGGTAGGCTTTTTACTTGGACGAGCAGTTATTCTGGAATCGCTGATGCCGTTCGCTGCCGCTTACTTTGCGGTGATCTACTTTATGCGGAAGGATGCCTACGCATGGGTCGCTGTATCGCTCATTGCAGGCAGCTGGTTCGCTGTTACCCCTCAGCCGATGTGGATCGCTATGGAAATAGCCGTGTTGTATCTACTCTTCCGAGGGCTGGAGACTTATGAGAAGGCCGAATTATCTTCTGCACCGCTGCTCGTCTTTGCCTCCACCTTGCTCGTACAGCTATTCTCGGTGTTTATCGGTGATGGGCTAAGCTGGTACAGCTTCGTTATGGTTGTTGTCGAAGCCGCACTCGGATTTGTTCTGACCCTTGTTTTTGTACAGGCTATTCCTGTGCTGACGATGTCCAAGAAAAGCGTCTCGTTCAAAAATGAAGAGATTATTTGCCTCATGATTCTGCTCGCTTCGGTCATGACGGGGGCTGTAGGCTGGATAGTGTACGGCATGTCAGTAGAGCATGTGATGTCGCGTTATATGCTGCTGCTCTTTGCACTAGCAGGCGGTGCTCCGCTCGGAGCCTCAGTTGGTGTCGTTGCTGGGCTTATTCTAAGCCTTGCTGATTTGCAGGCTATCGTGCAGATGAGCTTGCTAGCTTTTGCAGGGCTGCTGGCAGGGCTGCTGAGAGAAGGAGGGAAAATGGCGGTAGCTTTCGGGATGCTGCTGGGAACCTCCATTCTGGCTGTATATGTGGGCAACCAAGCCGATGTCATGTCCTCTACCTGGGAGTCTGTAACAGCGGCGATCTTATTGATGCTCACACCGCGTGTCATGATTCGTACAATTGCCCGTTATGTTCCAGGAACCAATGAGCATTCCAAATCGCAGCATGAGTATGCCAAGCGTGTACGGGAAGTAACAGCGGACCGGGTATCGCAATATTCAGAGGTATTCCGTCAGCTGTCCCGCAGCTTCGGTCAATTAAACGGGACGACTGCTACGTTGAAGCGAGAGGAGGAGCTCGGACATTTCATGAATGCTGTGGCTGAGCGAAGCTGCTCATCCTGCCATAGACAGCATGCATGCTGGGAAGGGAAATTCTATCAGACCTATAAGATGATGACCGATATGATGACTACTGTAGAGGAGGATCGGGTACCAGCGAATAAGGATATTCCAAAAGTGTGGTCCTCACATTGTGTGAAGCCAGGGCAGGTTCTTGGCGTAATGGATCAGCAATACAAGCTATATAAGAATGATATGCACTGGAAAAAACAAATATACGATTCGCGCCAGCTTGTCGCTGATCAATTATCGGGTGTATCGCAGGTTATGGAGGATCTTGCGAATGAGATTAAGAGAGAAGGACAGACGCTTCATCTGCAGGAGGAGCAGATTCGGGAAGCCTTGGAAGGGCTAGGGCTATCTATACAAGAGATCGAGGTCATTAATTTGGAGGAGGGAAATGTCGAGATCGAGCTGTATCATAATTTCAGCAGAGGCTACGACGAGTGCCGTAAAATTATAGCTCCGCTCCTGTCTGATATTCTGGGGGAGCATGTAGCGGTTAAGTCTGAGCGTGCGGCTTCCAAGAATGGGGAAGCGACGCTGGTTGTGTTCGGCTCCGCGAAGGAATACGAGGTAGAGACCGGAATAGCAGGCGCAGCCAAAGGAGGAGATCTGCTGTCAGGGGACAGCTTCAGCATGGTGGAGCTGGGCAACGGAAAGTTCGCGGTGGCTATAAGCGATGGCATGGGCAATGGAGAGCGGGCGCGTCAGGAGAGCAGTGCAGCGTTATCCATCCTGCAGCAATTGCTTCAATCCGGCATGGATGAGAAGCTAGCTGTAAAATCGGTCAATTCAATACTGCTGCTCCGTTCCTCTGACGAAGTGTTTGCTACGGTTGATCTAGCGATCATTGACCTGTATACCGCTCAGACGACCTTCATGAAGATTGGCTCTACACCAAGCTTTATTAAGCGGGGAAGTGAGGTTATTCCTGTTACAGCGAATAATTTGCCGATTGGAATATTGCAGGACATCGACGTAGATATGCTCTCTATGCAGCTTCTGCCGGGAGATACGCTGATTATGATGAGTGACGGCATTTATGATGCACCAGGGCATGCCGTCAATAAAGAGATGTGGATGAAACGAATCATCCATGAATTGAAGACGAATGATCCGCAGGAGATGGCAGATTCTCTTCTTGAGACCGTTGTGCGTTACCATAAAGGGGAAATTATAGACGATATGACCGTGTTAGTAGCTCGAGTGGACAAGCATTTGCCAGAGTGGGCTTCGTTCCGTTGGCCGGGGCTTACCCGTTTGGAGCGTCCAAGAACAGTGAGCTGAATGAATAGGTAGGAGCGGGAGGAGGAGATCATTTATTGTGAAACAACTGAAAAAGGTTCTTTTGCAGCTATGTACTCCGGTACGTCGCATGCAAAAGAGCCTTTTTCTGGGCTTTATCAGGCACACGCCCGTTTACTTTCTACCATACATTCATTAAAAGGAGATAGATTCCGAAGTAAAAGAGAGAGGTTCTTGCAGCACCCGCAGCGATTCAAATATAAAAATATCGTTTATTTAGTAGTCTAGTCGTTTATCCCTTCTCACAAAAGGAAAAGCTGATAGAAAGCCAAGGTTTCTCTAGGCATCAGACTACCTAATGTAGGAGGACAGCAAAAATGAAGCAAATACTATTAATAACGGATGGTTGTTCGAATGTAGGGCTCAGTCCGGTTGTTGCTGCCGCACATGCCAAAGCTGACGGAATTGCCGTTAACGTCATTGGTGTTCTTGATTATGGCGATGTTGGTGAAATGGGCGCTTCAGAGATAGAGGAGATTGCCAGAGCGGGCGGTGGCCTGAGCCGATTGGTCAATATGCGTCAGCTCTCCCATACGGTTCAGATGATGACGCGCAAAACGGCCGTTCAGACAATTCAATTAGCGGTACAAAAGGAATTAAAGCAGGTGCTGGGCAATGGCTCTATCGAAGCGCTGCCCCCTGATAAGCGAAGCGAAGTTGTACGAGTCATAGACGAGCTAGGAGAGACGTCCAAGCTGCAAGTAGCCCTGCTTATTGATGCAAGTGCAAGCATGAAGCCCAAGCTGCATGCCGTTGAGGAAGCGATTCACGATCTCATGCTCAGCCTGCAGGCTCGGCAAGGGAAGAGTGAGATCGCTGTCTTTCATTTTCCTGATTCCAAGCATGGGGAAGATAGTAAGCTCGATTTGAATTGGACGAGTAATCTGGACGGAGCGAAGTCTTTATTTGCGAAGCTCTCAATGGGCGGAACAACACCTACAGGCCCGGCGATTATGCAGGTGATTGATTTTTACCGTCAGGGGGATTATGGTAGGAAGAGCAGAGATGAAACGGATGGGATGATGAGTGACTACGTCGTTTAAGATTAATCTGCGCCGGGGAACCGTCGTCATAGGCAAATGGAACCAAGGAAGATACCGCGTGGAGCGTCTTTTAGGCGAAGGCGCGAATGGGAAGGTATACCTAGTTCAGAAGGATCGTGCATGGTATGCGCTGAAGGTTGGAGCGGATGCAGTCGATCTGCAATCAGAGATTAATGTGCTCCAAGCGTTGGCCAAGCAAGGAGAGCATGGAACGGAGCCTTTCCTCTATGACGTGGATGATCTGCACGGCTCGGACGGTAAAGACTATCCCTTCTATATTATGCGTTATGTTCGAGGGACAACCTTGTCAGGTTATTTGACGGAGAACGGTTCAGAGTGGTTTCCTTTGGTAGGCTTGAGCTTATTGAATAAGCTGGGAGAGCTGCATAGTAAGGGGTGGGTGTTCGGTGATCTTAAGATGGAAAATGTACTTGTAGCTGATTATGGCTATGTAGAACTGGTTGATTATGGAGGCGTGACGGCTCTGGGCAAGAGCATCCGGCAATTCACAGAAATTTATGATCGCGGTTATTGGAATGCCGGCTCCCGTTCAGCTGATGCAAAGTATGATTTGTTTTCCTTCGCCCTGCTATGTATCCAGTTGCATGAGCCGAAGCGCCTCCAGCAGCTCAGCTTAGGCTTGCCTCAGAATCGATCCATAGAAGACCTCTTAGCCATTGTTGGGGATAGTGCAGCGCTAAAGCCGGTATCAGGCTGGCTTAGACAAGCATTGTCAGGCGGCTTTTTCGATGCGGTCGAAGGAGCAGAGGCGTGGAGAGTACTGTTGCACCGGAGAGATCGGCATCGTTCTGCCGCTACGCCCAACTGGCTCAAAGGGTTCGCTGCAGTATCGGTTATCGTGCTGGTTATATCGGTATATTGGCTGGTACGGGGCGGCGTATAATTGTACAGCTTACATAAATCAATGGTATATAGGGAGATTGGTCAGGTATGGCACCAGAAGAGAACAAGCTGCTGCTCGAAGTGAAGCGATTTGCTGCGAATGAGCGGTTATGGACCAGAGGCGACCGAATCATAGCTGCTGTATCTGGAGGTCCTGATTCTATGGCACTGCTGCATATGCTGAGCTATATGGCTGAGGACGAGGGAATAACCCTTGTAGCTGCGCATGTTAATCATGGCTTCCGGATAGAGGCTTCGGCTCAGGAGGCTGAGGTTGTTCGTCAATATGCGCAGCAACTCGATATTCCATGCGAGACAGCGGAATTTAATTTGCCTGCTTATATTGAGGAATCCAAGCTTAACTCGCAGGTAGCTGCACGGGAAAAAAGGTATCAGTTCCTGCATGAGACCGCTGATCGTTGGCAGGCAACAAGCATTGCACTGGCTCATCATGGCGACGATCAGGCAGAGACTGTGCTCATGCACCTGATTCGAGGGGCAGGGTTAACGGGTATAGCAGGAATAGCAGCCAAACGCCGCGAAAAAAACGTGGAACTTATTAGGCCGCTGCTTCGTATGAAGAAGTCAGACATTCTGCGTTATTGCGCGGAATGGGAAATACCCTATTGTCTGGATGGAAGCAACAATGAGCGGTATTATTTTCGCAATGTCATTCGACTTGATGTATTGCCGTATTTGTCTCAATTCAATCCTCAACTGCCTCGTTCACTTCAACGGCTGGCCGATGTTGCGAGCGCAGAAGACCAATGGATGGAGAATGAAGCAAAAGCAAGGTTCACCGAGCTTGTAGCGTTAACCCCTGACGAATGCAAGGTGAAGTGCAGTGATTTGTACGGCTTGCATGTTGCTTTACAAAGGAGATTGATTAAACTAATATTAAATTATCTTGCGAGGGATGCGGATTCCGTCTCCTTCGAGCTTGTCGAGACGATGCGTCTTGCATCTGCGGATCATGCGCAGAGCACATGGCGAGCAGATGTTGGGGCAGGCATTCGCTGTATTAGAGAGTATGAGATAATTCGTTGGATAAACGTATCGGATAGCCCCGATATGGTAGAAACGACGCATTATGCGTATACTGTTCCGACCGATATACAGTCAGCAAGGATAGAGGCGGGCGGAAGAGTGCTTTCATTCAAGCATCTCTACGCGGATGAACGTGTACAGCTCTCGGGGAGGCATGAAGTTTGCTTTGATGCGAAGAAGCTCTCCTACCCATTGCTTATACGCAGTCGGCGGCCGGGTGACAGAATTCACGTCCTAGGATTAAACGGGTCCAAAAAAGTGCAAGATATGTTCGTCGATGAAAAGCTTCCTCCATCTCAGCGTGACAGCTACCCGCTCTTGCTTGACGCGGAAGGCCGATTGCTATGGATTCCGGGGATAAGACGTTCCTCTCATGCGCTCGCGGATGCGGATACAACGGACTTCCTGTTCATTCGAGTGGATAACGAATAAGAAGCACTGTTATACTCATAATTATAAGTAATAAATCTAGGGGGATTTTCATTTTGCTTAATGACATTCAAGAAGTATTGTATGATGCCAGTCAGATTCAAGCTAAAGTAAAGGAGCTCGGCACTACGCTGAGTCAAGATTTTGGCGGGCGGAATCCGCTTGTTATTTGTGTACTCAAGGGCGCATTTATTTTCATGTCTGATCTGGTTAAGGAAATGACGATCCCGCTTGAAATTGACTTTATGGCGGTATCGAGCTATGGCCAATCGACTAAATCCTCCGGGGTTGTGAAGATTATCAAAGATTTGGATGCAACGGTTGAGGGGCGTGACGTACTTATCGTTGAGGATATCATCGACAGCGGCTTGACGCTCAGTTACTTAATTGATGTATTGGAACGTCGCAATGCCAAGTCTGTAACAGTGGCTACCTTGTTTGATAAGCCTGCTCGTCGTTCTGTAGATCTGGAGGCGGATTATACAGGCTTCACGCTGCCTGACGAATTCGTCGTCGGTTATGGTCTTGATTATGCTGAGAACTACCGCAATCTTCCGTTTATTGGCATATTGAAACCGGAAGTCTACACCAAATAGCTCGATGAACACGCGTTTTACCTGCATACTTCCCCCTCAGGTTGAAGGTCTATTGAGATGGAAAGTCATGCTATGTTAAAATATTAGAAGCGTCTTGAGAGGAGGTAGGGGATGAATCGGATCATGCGTAATACAGCGTTTTATTTGATCATCTTTTTGGTAACCGTTGGGATCATTCAGTTTATCAGCAACCAAAATGATACTACCGTCGAATTGCGATATGATCAGCTTCGCACAGCGATTAGCGAGAGTAACGTTGAGGAGCTAACCGTTAAGTATGACGGTCAGACTTATTTTATCTCTGGTAAATTAATAAAGCCGCTTGCAGATGCGAAGAGTGAGGAACTTAAGTTCACAGCTCGCGCAGGTCTGGAATTCGGTGAAGTACTGATTGGTGCCGAAGAGGAAAAAGGTTTTAAGCTAAATTATAAACCGATGGATACACCGAGCATTTGGCTCACGTTCCTTACTTCCATCATTCCGTTTGTGATTATATTTGTTCTTTTCTTCTTCCTGATGAATCAAGCACAGGGTGGCGGCGGCAAAGTGATGAACTTTGGCAAAAGCCGTGCAAAGCTGTACAACGAAGAGAAGAAGCGCATCACGTTCGAGGATGTTGCGGGTGCTGACGAAGAGAAGCAAGAGCTTATCGAAGTCGTCGATTTCTTGAAGGACCCACGCAAATTCAACCTGGTTGGAGCACGTATTCCTAAAGGCGTATTGCTTGTAGGACCTCCAGGTACTGGTAAAACCTTGCTGGCTCGTGCTGTTGCAGGCGAAGCTGGTGTTCCATTCTTCAGCATCTCCGGTTCCGACTTTGTTGAGATGTTCGTCGGTGTCGGCGCATCCCGTGTACGGGACTTGTTCGAGAATGCGAAGAAAAATGCTCCATGTATTATCTTCATTGATGAGATTGATGCTGTTGGTCGTCAGCGTGGTGCTGGACTAGGCGGCGGACATGATGAGCGCGAGCAAACGCTCAATCAGTTGCTCGTCGAGATGGATGGCTTCGGTGCGAACGAAGGCATCATCATGGTAGCGGCAACGAACCGTCCAGATATTCTGGATCCGGCTTTGCTCCGTCCAGGCCGTTTTGACCGTCAAATTACGGTTGATCGTCCAGATGTAAAAGGCCGTGAAGCTGTACTGAAAGTACATGCTCGCAACAAGCCGCTCGAAAAAGACGTTAAGCTCGATATCATTGCGAAGCGTACAACTGGCTTCACCGGTGCGGATCTGGAGAACCTGCTGAATGAAGCAGCGCTTCTTGCAGCACGCCGCAATAAGAAGGATATCGCCATGAAAGAAGTTGACGAGGCTATTGACCGCGTAATCGTTGGTACGGAGAAGAAGAGCCGTGTCATCAGTGATCGCGAGAAACGGATCGTTGCTTATCATGAGGCGGGACATACGATTGTTGGTTACTTCCTTGAGAACGCAGATAAAGTGCATAAAGTAACGATTATACCGCGCGGTCGTGCTGGAGGATACGTTATTATGCTTCCGAAAGAAGACCGTATGCTGGTAACCAAGCAAGAGCTGCTTGATAAAGTAACGGGCTTGCTCGGCGGACGGGTAGCTGAAGAGCTATTCATTGGTGAAATCGGAACGGGCGCATACAGTGACTTTAAGCAAGCAACTGGCATTATCCGTAGCATGATTATGGAATATGGTATGAGTGACAAGCTTGGACCAATGCAGTTCGGTCAGACTCAAGGGCAAGTATTCCTTGGTCGCGATCTAGGTCACGAGCAGAACTATTCCGATGCCATCGCTTACGAAATTGATCAGGAAATGCAGCGCCTAATTAATGAATGTTATGCGCGTGCGAAGCAGCTTCTCAGCGAGAAGAGCAAGGAAGTACATTTGATTGCACAAACCTTGCTATCTGAAGAAACGCTTGAGATGGATCAAATTCAACGACTTATTGATACAGGCTCACTTACAGGCGGAGAAGGTACGACTAATGAAAGCGGAGCTTCCGAGTCTACTTCTGAACCTATTATCGATGAGATTGGCGACGTGAAGGTTCGTATTCAATCCCGTGATGCAGATGATACTGCAGCACCAACGATTCCTAATCTCGACAAACCAACGGATGAAGAGGATCCGAATAAAGGATCATAATCCAATCCTACAATAAACAGCTATTCCTAACTTGCAGCTAGTCCAGCATGCAAGGGGAATAGCTGTTTTTCTTTCTAATAAGAAAGGGATCAAGCTGATTATAAAAAAAGTCAGCTTAAATGCTATAGAATGACTCGTAATAGATTGACAGCGCCCCCTGCCTGGAGTAAATTTAAGCTTATCAAAGAAAATATGTCTATAAATTAAATCACAAGGCAATTGACTTACTAACTTTGTGCATCAATTCACAAAGTTGGCAATGCCCTAATCGGAATGGGAGTTAGTAATCCCATCGCTCATCAGAGGAGAGGATTTACTGTGGAAGCACTGGCACTGGAACGCAAGGCGGAACAAAACCGTGAGCTGCGTGAACGGCTAATGCAGCTGAAGAAAGAGCGTAATGCTATCATTCTGGCTCATTATTATCAACGCGACGAAATTCAAGAGGTTGCTGATTTCCGCGGGGATTCATTCCTGCTCGCACAAAAGGCTGCACAAACCGATGCGGACGTTATCGTTTTTTGCGGGGTTCACTTCATGGGAGAGAGCGCTAAGATTCTGGCCCCTAACAAAACAGTGATCATACCCGACGAGCGTGCTGGCTGCCCAATGGCAGATATGGTGAATGTAGATGGACTGCGGAAGCTCAAAGCACAGCATCCAAATGCTACAGTCGTTACTTATATTAATTCATCTGCTGAGATCAAAGCAGAGACGGATATTTGCTGTACCTCTGCTAATGCTCTGAATGTAGTCAATTCAGTAGAGGGCGACGAGGTAATCTGGGTTCCAGATAAAAATTTGGGTCATTATGTTCAACAGAATACAGACAAGAAGATGATTATCTGGGAAGGGTATTGCAATACCCATGATATGCTGACAGTCAAAGATGTTGAAGAGATGAAAGCCAAGTACCCGAACGCACAGTTCGTCGTTCATCCTGAATGCCGTCCTGATGTTGTTGAGTTAGGCGATTTCGTAGGCAGTACAACGGCTATTATCAAATATTGCAAGGAGTCGGAGTGCCAGGAGTTTATTGTTGGTACAGAAGATGGAACGGGTTATCAGCTTCGTCTAGACAGTCCGAACAAATCCTTCCACTTTGCATCCAAATATTTGGTTTGCCCTAACATGAAGGTGAACAATTTGAAGAAGCTGGTCAAATGCCTAGAAACGATGCAGCCGCAAATTTATGTTCCGCCACATGTGGCAGATCAAGCACGCTTGTCCTTGGAGCGCATGTTACTCGTGAAATAGGAGCAGCATGCGCTACTCCTATGCCTGGAGGCGCCTGAATTATGATTCCTAGATACCTTGTAGATATTAACCTGGAGGATCTTCCAGTAATCGATAAAGATGTGATTGTTATTGGGGCCGGCATAGCCGGTCTTTTTACCTCATTAAGGGCAAGCAACGATAATCAATCTGTTCTTATGATTACTAAGAAATCGTTGCTTGACAGTAACACCCGCTACGCCCAAGGCGGCATAGCCGCTGTTATTTCGGATGAAGATTCTCCTGCCTACCACTTGGAAGATACCCTTATAGCGGGAGCTGGCCTTTGCTTGGATGATGCAGTTAATATACTCGTTCACGAAGGGCCGGCAGGTGTGGAGCATCTTATACAGATGGGTACGCAATTTGACCGAGAAAATGGGGAATTTGCTCTAACCAAGGAAGGCGCGCATAGCCAACGCCGCATTCTACATGCGAATGGCGATGCAACCGGCTATGAGATCGTTCGCGCACTTTCGAAGAAGGCAACCTCTGACTCTAATATTGAAGTATGGGACGAGCATTTTGTCATTGATCTTGTTACACAAGACGGAGAATGCTGCGGTGCCGTTGTTCAGGCACAGGATGGGCATCGCGTATTCGTTCGCGGTAAAGCAACGATTCTATGCTCGGGTGGAGCAGGCCAGTTGTATCGTTACACTACGAATCCTGATGTGGCAACTGGTGACGGTATTGCGATGGCATACCGAGCAGGGGCGTATATACAGGATGTGGAGTTCATACAATTCCATCCGACCTCACTCTGCTATCCGGGAGCACCGCGCTTCTTGATTTCGGAGGCCGTTCGAGGTGAGGGAGCTGTTCTGCGCAACATTAAAGGCGAACGCTTCATGGAGCGCTACCATCATCAGCTAGAGCTGGCACCGCGTGATGTTGTAGCACGCGCTATTGTAAGTGAGATGGAAGAGACCAAATCGACATTTGTCTATATCGATGTTACAAGTGAATCCGAGGAAATGGTCAAGCACCGTTTTCCGAATATTTATGAATTTTGCTTGCAGTTTGGCCTTGATCTGACATCGGACTGGATTCCAGTCGCTCCAGCAGCTCATTATATGATGGGTGGAGTCAAAACCGATCTAAACGGGGAAACCAATATAAGAAGACTGTTCGCATGCGGCGAAGTATCTTCAACAGGTGTTCATGGCGCTAATCGGCTGGCGAGCAACTCCTTGTCTGAGGCCGTCGTATTCGGTAGAAGAATTGTTGATCGTATTCAACAGCTGCCTAAGCTTGATGTTAGGCCATCTATTCGCACAGAGCAGCTTCGCAGCAATCCTCCCATGCAGGCTGTCGTTGAGAAACGTCTGAAGCTGCAAAAGATTATGGTAAGATATGCAGGATTGCGACGCAACGCAGCAGGCTTAGAGCAAGGTCTTGAAGAATTGAAGCGGCAATTGCCGATCTTCCAGTCTGTCTTAACGAAGCGGGAAGAATACGAATTTGCCAATCTGCTTATATGTGCAATGTTAACGACTGAATCCGCACTTTCCCGCGAGGAGAGCCGTGGTGCCCACTACAGGGAAGATTTCCCCGAACGTGATGACAAGATGTGGCGCAAGCATACGGTGCAGCATCGTCTAGAAGGAATGACAGAGGAGCGATTAGCAAATGTATGAGACGACGTTTGATGGATATAATCATGCACTGCGTGAGCAAATACGCGGATGGCTGGCAGAGGATATCGGTAGCGGCGATATAACGACAGCGACAACGATCCCGGCGAACTCGCAAGCAAAGGCAGTTATTCATCTCAAGGAGAGCGGTGTTATCGCAGGATTGCCTGTTGCTCAGCTAGTCTTTGAGCTTGTAGATCCTACTCTGGCATTCCACGCCCAAGTGAAAGACGGCGACTATGCGGAAAAGGGAACGGTGCTTGCGGTTGTAGAAGGCAATACACATCGTATACTAACGGGAGAGCGGCTAGCACTGAATATCATGCAGCGCTTATCAGGAATTGCTACAAAAACCAATGAATTTGTAACGGCGCTTGAAGGATTGCATGTTCGTTTGGTAGACACGCGCAAGACAACACCCGGACATCGACAGCTGGAGAAATATGCAGTTCGTGTAGGCGGCGGAGCAAATCATCGCTTCGGCTTATATGATGCTGTTATGATTAAGGACAACCACATAAAAGGTGCAGGCGGGATTCGTGCAGCAATTGAAGCTTCTCGCGCAGCTATTCCCCATACGATGAAGATTGAGGTAGAGACAGAATCCATGGAGCAGATTAACGAAGCTCTAGCTTATGGCGCCGATATTATTATGCTCGACAACATGTCGACTTCCCTGATGAAAGAAGCGGTTAAGCACATCAAGGAACAGTCACCTCATGTTATTATAGAAGCTTCAGGAAATGTAAGACTGGATACAGTTCGGGCAATTGCTGAATGCGGAGTGGATGTTATATCTGTTGGGGGCTTAACCTATTCCTTTAACGCACTTGATATTAGCTTGGATCTAAATGCGAAGAAGGGTGGGTCTCTTCTGTGATATTAGTCATCGATGTTGGCAACACAAACATTGTATTGGGCGTCTATATTGGTAAGGAGCTGCAGCATCATTGGCGGCTCAGTACGAATCGTTCTGCAACGGTTGATGAATATGGAATTAATATTCATAACTTATTTCACTATGCGGGCATAACGATGGATCAAGTAGATGGCGTGATCATCTCCTCGGTAGTACCGCCGCTTATGCGTACGCTTGAGCAATTATGCTTGAAATATTTGCGGAAGACTCCGATCATTGTGGGACCAGGAATTAAGACTGGCCTGAATATTCGTTACGAGAATCCCCGTGAAGTCGGAGCCGATCGTATCGTCAATTCGGTTGCGGGAATTGAGAAGTACGGAACACCGTTAATCGTAGTGGATTTCGGTACAGCAACAACATTCGATTACATTGATGCATCAGGCAGCTACCTAGGTGGGGCTATTGTTCCGGGCATTGGAATTTCAACAGAGGCCTTGTATCAGCGTGCAGCCAAGCTGCCTCGTATTGAGCTCGTCCGCCCTCGCAGTGTAATAGGGCGCAATCCTGTTACTTCTATGCAAGCGGGAATTATTTTTGGTTATGCGGGCCAGGTAGATGGCATTGTTCAGAGAATAAAAAAAGAATTCGGCGTATCGCCTCGCGTAATTGCAACAGGCGGGCTTGCTGAGTTAATCAGCGCGGAATCGGAAACGATAGAGGAAGTTGATCCACTCCTGACTTTGGAGGGATTGCGGATCATATTCGAACGGAATCAGGAGGGATAAAGATGGAAGAAGAGTACAATGATATTCTCGTAAGAGGTACAGCATGGGGCGGCAAGATTCGCGTCTTTGCTGCTCGTACGACCAAGCTTGTATCGGAGCTTCAGCGCAGACATCAGGCGATGCCTACAGCAACTGCTGCAATGGGAAGAGCAGCGACAGCAGGAGCCATAATGGGTGCTATGCTCAAGGGTGAGGAGAAGCTGACCGTTCAGGTCAAAGGCGATGGGCCTATAGGCCAGATCGTGGTTGATGCGAATGCTCACGGTGAAGTTCGTGCATATGCAGACAACCCTGACGTGCTTCTGCCGAGCAATGCGGACGGCAAAATAGATGTAGCAGGTGGAGTAGGGACCACCGGTCATCTTCACATCGTCAAAGATTTGGGCTTGAAGGAACCTTATCGCGGCAGTGTGCCGCTCATTTCGGGTGAGCTCGCCGAAGATTTCACGTATTACTTCGCAGTGTCGGAGCAGACGCCTTCAGCGGTTGGGCTTGGTGTATTAGTGGATACAGATGGAAGTGTTATACATGCAGGCGGGTTCCTCGTACAGCTGCTGCCGGGCTTGACCGATGAGGAGATTACCCGATTGGAGAATGCGATAGGCAGAATGCCGCATATTACGGCTCTTCTTGATCAAGGAGAGACGCCGGATGAAATATTACGCTGGCTAGTAGGGGATGACTTACAGATTCACGATACGATGGATCTGCGTTTCCAATGCAAATGTTCGCAAGAGCGTGTTAGTCAAACCCTGATCAGTCTCGGTGAATCCGAAATTCAGCAGATTATTGAGGATGATGGAAAAGCGGAGGTAGTGTGCCACTTCTGTAATGAGGCTTACTCCTTTGACAGCGAGCAGCTGGAGCAGCTGCTGAGCCAAGCGAAGCCTGATCAATAAGAGGGGTATTAGGCGGATGAAGAAATTCGGGGTGTTGAAGACGCTGGTCGTCCTTCAAGCTGTATGTATGATCGTTCTTAGTGTTGTTGTCGTTATGGAGCTGTCTCCTGTCTCCAATACGAAGCCCGATTCCGTTCCAGATGAGACGGATACGGAGCAAGGTGATTCGGATTCGTCTGCGGGAGCACAGAATAGGGCAATAGCTGCAATGGTCGGAGAAGTACCTATTACTGCGGCAGAATTAGAAAAAAAGCTATATCAGCAATATGGTGACACGGTACTTAGAACGATCATGGTTCACAAAGCCATTGACCTCGAAGCGCAAGCGCAGCACCTTTCTGTAGAAAGAGAGGAGCAGGAACGCGAGTTGACCGCTATGATTGAAGGGTATGACAACGAAGAAGCCTTTTATCAAATGATGGATGAACAGCTGGGCATGTCTAAGGAAGATGTGCTGGAAGAATTGAACTATCGACTATTGCTTGAGAAGATAGCCGTGTTGACCGTTCAGCCATCGGATTCCCAGGTCGATCGGTACATTGAAGAGCATCCTGAGCTATTCGGTCCCAAATTGCAGCTTCATTTGCGATGGATCTTAGTTGATTCATCGAAGCAGGCATCAGAGGTGCTGAATAAGCTGGAGGCTGGCGAGGATTTCGAGAAGCTGGCAAAAGAATATTCAGTAGATGCTTTTACAGCAGATTTCGGTGGCGATCTCGGACTTATTGATTCGGATGATCCTTTCTATAATGAAGAGATGCTTGATACAGCAAGCAGGCTGCAGACGGGCGAGATGGCAGGCCCTTTATTAGTAGATGATGGGTATGCCATTATTCGGTTAATGGAGCGTCGTAAAACATCTGCAATGACAGGATATAGGCTCTATGATACAGCCCGCAAACAGTTGGCTTTATCACAGGCTAAACCTCTCCGAGTCATCGAGGATGAGTTGCTCAAAAAATATGATGCAGTTAAGGCTGGATAATAAAAGAAGCTATTGACAATGAATACGAGTCATTGATAATATGGAATTAGTTAAAATACCAACTGAAATAGTCGGAATAAGGAGGCATTCATTTCCATGGCAAAAATTGTTCAAAGTGTAACTGACCTTATTGGTGATACTCCGCTTGTCCGTTTGAACCGTCTAGTACCAGAGGACAGCGCTGAAATTTATGTTAAGCTGGAGTACCAGAATCCGGGTGCCAGCGTTAAAGACCGCATAGCAATCAGCATGATCGAAGTAGCCGAGCAAGAAGGCAAGATCAAGCCAGGCGATACAATTGTTGAGCCTACGAGTGGTAACACAGGTATCGGGCTTGCACTTGTTGCGGCTGCTAAAGGGTACAAAGCGATTCTGGTTATGCCGGAAACGATGAGTATTGAGCGTCGCAATCTGCTTCGCGCTTATGGCGCAGAGCTGGTATTAACACCAGGCTCCGAAGGCATGAATGGTGCAGTTCGCAAAGCGGAAGAGCTGGCTAAGGAAAACCCTAGCTACTTCATCCCGCAACAATTCAAAAACCAAGCGAATGTGAAGGTTCACCGTGAAACGACTGGTCCAGAAATCGTAGAGGCGATTAATTCCCTCGACGGCAAGCTGGACGCGTTCATTGCTGGTATCGGTACGGGCGGAACGATCTCAGGCGTAGGTGAAGTTCTGAAAGAGAACTTTGAAGGCATCAAAATCTACGCGGTTGAGCCAGCTGCATCCCCATTGTTGTCGGGTGGACAGCCTGGTCCTCACAAAATTCAAGGTATCGGAGCTAACTTTATTCCTGAGATCTTGAATCGTGAAGTTTATGACGGTGTTATTGTTGTTGAGAACGAAGATGCATTTGACTATGCTCGTCGTGCAGCCAAAGAAGAAGGTATCCTGTGCGGAATTTCCTCCGGCGCAGCGATCTATGCCGCATTGAAAGTGGCAAAAGAGCTTGGCAAAGGCAAACGTGTCATTGCAGTTGTACCAAGTAATGGTGAGCGTTACTTGTCGACTCCATTATTTAATTTCGAGAACTAATAACTACTTCGGTAGCCTTCCATTCCTAGAATGGAGGGCTATTTTTCTATTGCAAAAAAATAACGTTAAGACAAGAGGGAAGGTGTCTTTAGTCTTTCCTTTTTCGCTCCCTTTTTGTATACTTAGCAGATCATATAGAGGTAGTCGAACGGAGGAATGATGGGAATGTTCATCGCTTTTGAACAGTGGGTACTATGGCAGAATGAACATAAGTATACGACACTGCCACTGCTCAAGAGAGTGCCGCTGGCGTCGACGAGCATAGCTTCTTGGGAATCGGTCTGGCGGGAGGCGTCACCCCATGCTGTCGTGCTCGAGAGCGGGAAGGATGGACGATACACCTATCTGGGTCTACATCCTGTAGAGGTCATTCACGGCAAGGGGTTGTCAGCCGAATCAACGACTTATCATCCGGATAGTAGCCCTGCTAAGAAGCAATGGGAAGGAAAGCCCTTAGATATCATGCGTAGATGGATGGAGCCATACCAGGCTCCCAAGCTGAGCGAGGGACCAAAGTGGACCGGGGGATGTGTAGGCTACTGGGGCTACGATGTAATTCGTTCTATTGAACGCTTGCCTGAGCTGGCTGCTGATGATATCGGATTTCCGGATTATTTGTTCATGAGAATGAATGAACTCTGGATTATCGATCAGCAGGATCAATCTCTCTATTGTGCTGTTCATACAGCGATTGATGGGGAAGCAGATGTACAGGAGCTTGAACAATATTATGAGGAAGCCACGTTGAAGGCAGAAAATATGGCTTGCTTTTGGCAGCAGCATTTTGAGCAGCATACAGAGGCAGAGGAAGCTCGCAAAGAGAGGGAGCAGGTAGCTCTCGGCGACAGCCCTCACTCCATACTGGAACCAATGGCGGGCATTACTTCTCCGACTTCAAAAGAAGCTTACATGAATGCAGTACAACGCATTCAACAGTATATAAGCAGCGGAGATGTGTTCCAAGTGAACTTGTCGCAGCGCCAGACACGGGCTAGCCAGGCAAGTCCGGAGGAGCTTTATGAGTGGATCAGAATTATCAATCCTTCTCCGTATATGGGCTTCCTGCGATGTCCAGACTTTCAGTTGGTCTCGGGTTCACCAGAATTGCTAGTTGAACAGCAAGGCAGGAAGCTTGGGACAAGGCCAATTGCTGGTACTAGGCGCCGCGGCAGAACGGAGCAGGAAGACAAGCTGATGGCACAAGAACTAAGCTCTAATGAGAAGGAGCGGGCAGAGCATATTATGCTGGTCGATCTGGAGCGTAATGATTTGGGGCGAATATCCGCTTATGGGACTGTGCATGTGGAAGAGCTTATGGTGATTGAGCGTTATTCACATGTCATGCATCTCGTGTCTCAGGTCAATGGACAGCTTGCTGACGGAAAAGATGCTTATGATGTCATTGCAGCGACCTTCCCAGGGGGAACCATTACAGGCGCTCCCAAAATTCGAACGATGGAGATTATCGAAGAGCTGGAGCCTGTAAGGCGAGGACCTTATACGGGTTCTCTTGGATGGATTGACTATAACGGTGATATGGAATTTAATATTATTATAAGAACAATGGCAGTGAAGGATGGCCATGTGCATATTCAAGCTGGAGCGGGTATCGTTATTGATTCCGATCCTGAGCGGGAATACCATGAATCACTAAATAAAGCGAAGGCGTTATGGAAGGCTATTCAATGCAGTGAGAGTGCATCTAAGCCGAGCCTGACGCGATGAAGGGGAGAGGGAAATATGATTCTCGTTGTAGATAACTATGATTCCTTTACGTATAATTTGGTGCAGTATTTGGGCGAGCTTGGAGAGGAGATTGTGGTGAAGCGCAATGATGAGATTGACCTTGCTGGCATTGAAGCGCTGAAGCCAGACCATATCCTTATCTCTCCAGGACCATGCTCACCTAACGAAGCCGGCATCAGCCTAGCGCTTATTGAGCATTTCAAAGGAATTATTCCTATCTTCGGCGTATGCCTTGGCCATCAATCCATCGGACAAGCATTCGGGGGCGAGGTAATCCGTGCAGAGAAGCTGATGCATGGCAAGACCTCCTCTATTCTTCACGATGGCAAGACGATCTTCGAAGGTATTCCATCCCCGTATACAGCAACTCGCTATCATTCCTTAATTGTGAAGCGGGAGACACTGCCAGATTGCCTAGAGATCAGTGCAGAGACGGCTGAAGGGGAGATCATGGGATTACGTCATAAAGAGTATCCTATAGAGGGCGTACAATTCCACCCGGAATCGATTATAACCGAGCATGGCTTGACGATGCTTCGCAATTTCCTGCAAATTAGAACGGGCGCTGTGCGATGAAAATAGGGTATAACGGGTTTGTCACAGAATCCGAAGAAGCTGTGATCTCATTATTTGATCACGGCTTTTTGTACGGGATGGGCCTGTTCGAGACCTTCCGGACTTACGGCGGCCAGCCTTATCTGCTGGATCGGCATTTGCAGCGCCTGCTCGATGGCTGCGAGCAGCTAGGCATTCGTTATCAGCCAAGCCGGCCGGCGCTACTAGCTATGATTGAAAGACTGCTTCAAGACAATGGCCTGCAAGATGGCTATATCCGTCTGACCATCACAGCAGGGGAGGGAGAGCTAGGGCTGCCCTCCGGCGATTATGAGCATCCCAATGAACTCCTGCTCATGAAGCCGCTGCCCCCCTATAACGACGCTTTGTATAGGAATGGCAAGGAGCTGCGGCTGCTCCAGACGACGAGGAATACGCCTGAAGGCAGCATTAGGTTGAAATCTCTCCATTATATGAATAATATACTGGCAAAAAGGGAACTGCTGAGGAGCGGAGCTTCGTCAAGTGCTGAAGGGCTTATGCTAAGCGAGGATGGTTGGGTTGCTGAAGGGATTGTAAGCAATCTCTTTTTTGTAAGCAATGGAATTGTACGTACGCCTGCTACCGATACCGGCATATTGCCAGGGATTACGCGGCAGCGTGTATTGGAGCTAGCAAATGAATGTGGATATGCTACGGAAGAAGGGCATTATGGATGGGAGCAGCTAATCTCAGCCGATGAGGTGTGGGTGACGAATTCTATTCAGGAACTGGTGCCAATTAACCGTTTGACTAATACAAATGGTATCAGTACTTCGCTGGGGCAAGGATCAGCGGGAGCAGTAACACGTGAGCTGTTGTCCGCCTACCAGCTCGATACGAATAAGGGTAAAGGGTGAAGGAATGGAACCTAAGACAGATAATGCAACCGGACGAGGCTTCATGAAGCCGGTCTATTGGAATCGTTCCTACGCTTGGGCAGATGGCACAAAGTTGAAGCTGGGAGAGCGCACTCTTATTATGGGGATACTCAATGCTACGCCGGATTCCTTCTCGGACGGCGGCTTGTATAATCATGCTGAGGCAGCGGCGGTTCGCGCTCAGGCAATGGTGAGCGACGGTGCAGATATTATAGATATTGGAGCAGAATCAACTCGTCCGGGGTTTGAGGCTGTTAGTGTAGAAGAGGAGCTGCAGCGTCTGTTGCCGGTTATTCATGCTGTTCGCGAGGCGGTACCGGGTGTTCCAATTTCTATTGATACCTATAAGGCTGAGACTGCTCGTCAGGCTCTGCAGGCGGGTGCTCATATCATCAATGATATTTGGGGTCTCCAGCATGATCCGCTTATGGCAGCAGTTGCAGCCGAGTACGGCTGTCCCGTTATTATTACTCATAATCGCTCCAATACGGAATACACCAATCTCGTTGCCGATGTGCTTGCTGATCTGCTGGACGGAGTAACCGTAGCCAGGCAAGCTGGCATAAGTGAAGAGAACATATGGCTTGATCCAGGTCTTGGCTTCGCCAAAGGATATGAACAAAATCTGGAGATGATGGGTCATCTGTCAGAGCTTGTAGCGCTGGGCTACCCCGTATTGCTTGGAAGCTCGCGCAAGCGGTTCATCAAGCAGACTCTGGATCTTCCTGTAGACGATCTTGTTGAAGGAACTGCAGCAACGACAGCACTTGGCATTGCACAAGGCTGTCAGGTTGTGCGTGTTCATGATATTCGTGCCAATAAAAGAACGGCTAAGATGGCCGATGCTATTCTATATGCAAGGGTTCCATCCAATTCATAAAGCGAGGAGAATAGCTAATGGACAACATGATAGTAAAGGGCATGCAATTTTATGGCTATCACGGCGTTTTTGCCGAAGAAAATAAGCTGGGACAGAAATTTGGAGTTGATCTTGAGCTGAAGCTTGATCTTGAGCAGGCAGCCTTAACGGATGATTTGAATTATACGATTAATTACGCTGACCTTCATGCTTTGACGAAAACAATTGTAGAAGGCAAGCCTTACAAATTAATTGAGGCTTTGGCGGGCGGCATTGCAACACAACTACTAGAGGCTTATACTATGATAAATGAAGTGACGGTTCGTGTAACGAAGCCGAATCCGCCGTTCGATATCCATTTTGACGGGGTTACGATCGAGCTGCGCAGAAAGCGGGATGACAATGGACGCATTATCCCCGTTTAATCAGAGCACTTCCACTACTGCCTATATCGCACTTGGCTCTAATATCGGAGAACGGGAGCTTCATTTGAGGAAGGCTGTTGAACAGTTGCATGCTCATCCCTCTATAAATGTTCTTCGTGTATCAAATTTTTATGAGACTGATCCTGTCGGTTATACGGATCAACCTGCGTTTCTTAATATGGTAATGGCGGTACAATCTTTACTAACACCAATTGAACTGCTTCGCGTACTGCTTGATACAGAGCGGCTTCTTGGCCGTGTGAGAGATATACGCTTTGGTCCACGCACGATAGACCTTGATCTACTGCTGTATGCCGATGTTGTTATGGATGATGAAGAATTGACGATTCCACACCCGCGCATGCTGGAGCGAGCATTCGTACTTGTTCCTCTCCATGACGTCATCGAGCAATCACACCCTCTGTGGAGTGAGGTTGCAACAGCTGCCGCAGCGGCGCTTCAGGATGGAAAGGAAGGCATCATGTTATGGAAAATGATCAATTGGCTCAACGAGTCCGGGCATTTCGAAAGCTGAAGGGCTATACTCAGCAAGAATTGGCGAAGGTACTAGGCGTCTCGGTAGCCGTTCTCGGTTCACTGGAACGAGGTACGCGGAAGCCTGACCCTAAGCTGCTCTCAAGCATTGCAACCACGCTAGGTATCAGCTATGAGGAATTAATAGACGCTGATAAGTAATCGAATGAATTTATACAGCAGCAGTAATAGTTATTGCATGGAATGACCTTTAAAGGAGGAGCTGGAAGCACATGCTGAAAATCGGAGACATCGAGATGAAGAATAGAGTTGTGCTGGCGCCGATGGCAGGCGTGTGCAACCCGGCTTTTCGACTGATTGCAAAAGAGTTTGGAACAGGGCTTGTGTGTGCGGAGATGGTGAGTGACAAGGCTATCCTGCATGGCAACAAACGGACGATGGAAATGTTGTTCGTCGATGAGCGGGAGAAGCCGCTTAGCTTGCAAATATTCGGGGGCGACCGGGAATCGCTCGTGGAGGCTGCGAAGGTCGTTGACCAGCAGACCAATGCAGATATTATTGATATTAACATGGGCTGTCCTGTACCGAAGGTTACGAATTGTGATGCCGGTGCAAGGTGGCTGCTTGATCCAGACAAAATCTATGAGATGGTATCTGCTGTCGTTGGTGCTGTCAGCAAGCCGGTAACGGTTAAGATGCGGATTGGCTGGGATGCTGAGCATATCTTCGCGGTAGACAATGCCAAAGCAGTAGAGAGTGCAGGAGGCAAGGCTGTCAGCGTTCACGGGCGTACGCGTGAGCAGCAGTATACGGGCAAGGCTAACTGGGACATTATAAGAGATGTCAAACAAGCGGTGTCAATTCCCGTAATTGGCAATGGAGATGTTTTCTCTCCAGAAGATGCGCAGCGGCTGCTCGATCATACAGGCTGCGACGGGGTTATGATTGGCCGTGGAGCACTCGGAAATCCTTGGATGCTGTATCGGACCATTCAATATCTATCTACGGGCGAACTGCTGCCTGATCCGCTTCCGCGGGAGAAGCTGGAGGTTGCTATTCTTCATATGGATCGGCTTGTTGCGTTGAAGGGTGAGTCTACAGCAGTACGTGAGATGCGCAAGCATATGGCATGGTACCTCAAAGGACTTCCTGGCGCGGCACGCGTAAAGGATGTCATTATGGAAGAAACGGGACGTAACCGACTCGTTGAAATTATGGAGCAATACATCGCTTCTCTGGATGCTGAGACATTAGAAGCGGCTAAAGAAGCGGGTGCCAAGGCAGTACATTAAGATCACGGGCGGGCATTCGACGGGGTTCCGCAATGTTCGCCCTTTTTATTGGAATGGGTTGAAGCGGTTTCACAGGGTGGAATGGCTTTGATTGACATTCGGGGTAATTTTGAAATATAATCTTGCAATATACATCATCGGGCGATGTCGTTTACTTGTGTACATAGCCCATTGGCATGACGCATGGGGAACGTAATATATTAAGTAACAGTGAATTCATACACCGTATGAAAAATTGTCACACGACAGGAGAATCGGAATATGAGCGATAAGGAAATCATTCTGACTCAGGACGGTTTGAAGAAACTTGAAGAGGAACTTGAAATTCTCAAGTCGGTCAAGCGTCGTGAAGTAGCAGAACGGATTAAGGTAGCTATTGGTTATGGCGATATTAGCGAGAACTCGGAATACGAGGATGCTAAGAATGAGCAGGCCTTCATTGAAGGGCGTGTCATCACGCTTGAGAAAATGCTCCGCAATGCGCGGATTATTAATAGTGACGAGATTAATACAGAAACCGTCAGCATTGGCTCTACCGTAACCGTTGAAGATTTGGAGTTCGGTGATACGATGGAGTATGCAATCGTAGGTTCAGCTGAGTCTGACCCCTTGCAGAACAAGATATCCAACGAAAGTCCGGTAGGCAAAGCGATATTGGGCAAGAAGAGAGGCACAGTCGTAGACGTGAGCGTCCCTGCCGGCATTATTCAATATAAAATTATTGATATTAACAAAAAATAAGGTTTGCACTGCGTTTGCGTTTATTTGGAAAGCTTCCTTAGCGGAAGCTTTTTGAACGTTTCAGCTAGTGTCAAGGAGATGAATGAAGTGGATCAGCACAATAATGAGCTAGAGCAAGGGCAAGAGCAGGAACTCAGCGAGCTTCTACAAATTCGCAGAGACAAATTGGACGAGCTTCGGGGATTGGGCGTAGATCCGTTCGGCGGCAAATTCGAGCGCACGCATCATGCCAAAGAAATTGTGAACCAATACGAAGCGCAGAGCAAGGAAGAGCTTGAAGGCCAAGAGATTAAAGTAAGCATTGCTGGCCGTATTATGCAAAAGCGCGGCATGGGTAAAGCAGGCTTTGCGCACATTCAGGATTTGAGCGGAAAAATTCAAATCTATGTTCGCAAAGATGCAGTCGAAGAGAATAAGTTCGCTGCCTTCAATTTACTTGATATCGGTGATATCGTGGGCGTTCATGGTGTTGTCTTCAAGACCAATACAGGTGAAGTCTCGGTTAAGGCATTGGATGTTGAAGTGCTGACGAAGTCGCTTCTTCCGCTGCCGGACAAATATCATGGATTAAAAGATGTCGAGCTGCGTTACCGCCAGCGTTATGTCGATCTAATCGTGAGTCCTGATGTACAACAGACTTTCATTGCTCGTTCCCGTATCATTCAATCTATGCGCCGCTATTTGGATTCCAAAGGTTATTTGGAAGTGGAAACACCAACCCTGCACTCTATTGCAGGAGGAGCGGCGGCTCGTCCATTCGAGACCCATCACAATGCGCTGGACATGAAGCTGTATATGAGGATTGCTATTGAGCTGCATCTGAAGCGTCTGATCGTCGGCGGTTTGGAAAAGGTGTATGAGATCGGCCGTGTCTATCGGAACGAAGGAATCTCCACTAGACATAATCCGGAATTCACAATGATTGAATTGTATGAGGCATATGCGGACTATAAAGATATTATGTCGTTGACTGAGAACTTAATTGCCCATATTGCGCAAGAAGTGCTTGGTACAACGAAGATTATGTATCAAGGTCAAGAGATTGATCTAACGCCGCAATGGCGCCGCGTATCCATGGTTGATCTTGTGAAGGAAACGACAGGCGTTGATTTCGGCGTCGAGATGAGCGATGAAGAAGCTCATCGTCTGGCGAAGGAACATAAGGTAGCCGTCGAGCCTCACATGACATTCGGACATATTCTGAATGCATTCTTTGAAACCTTTGGGGAGCATACGCTCATTCAACCGACGTTCGTAACGGGACATCCAGTAGCGATTTCGCCTTTGGCGAAGAAAAACGCTGCTGATCCACGATTCACGGATCGCTTCGAGTTATTCATCGTAGCACGTGAGCATGCTAATGCATTCACAGAGCTGAATGATCCGATCGATCAACGCGAGCGCTTCGAATCACAGCTTCTTGAACGCGAGCACGGTAATGACGAAGCACATGAGATGGATGATGATTTCATCCGTGCTTTGGAATACGGCATGCCGCCAACAGGTGGTCTTGGTATCGGTGTTGACCGTCTGGTTATGCTGCTTACTGATGCAGCGTCCATTCGTGATGTACTGTTGTTCCCGCACATGCGCGAGCGTGCAGGCGAATAAATAGAATCCACCGCTTGGGATTATATCCCAAGCGGTTTTTTGTTGTTGCGAGTTGACCCCTTGCCCATTTTCCTTTAAAGTTGAAATGTATTTTCAGGAAAAAATAGGCTGAGTCAGCTTACGATATTAGAGGTGAGAGAATCAAAATGTGGAAGATAGCTGTACATACTGTAGTAAGTTCATTATTGCTCTTATTTATGGTGATTCCTGCAATGACGGGATATGCTGCTCAGAATCAGACTAATCTTTTGAGGAATGCAGGATTTGAACAAGCAGAATCAGGGCTTCCTTTGATCTGGTCACAGGATTTGTGGATATCGGGGAATGATGCTGCTCAGTTAAGTATCGAGAATGTAGATGCCCGTTCAGGAAAATTTGCCGTTCTTATTCATAATATACAACCGAATCATTCCAAATGGGTACAGAGAGTAGCTGTTAATCCTAACTCTTATTATCATATAACAGGCTGGGTGAAGGTCGATCTTGAGGACAACAGCTCTACTGGAGCTAACCTTAGTGTTATTGGTGTAGGCCGCCCCTTCCCAGAACAGAGGGATACGAATGGTCAATGGGTGCCCCTTGAATTCTATGGCAGGACTGGTCCCGAGCAAAAAGGGCTGACCCTTGCAGCGTCTTTAGGCAGCTATGGCAGCTTAACGACGGGTAAAGCCTGGTTCGACGATCTCTCCATGGTTGAAATGGCCGGAGAGCCTAAGGGAGTAGAAGTCATCTCCTTCTTACCGACAGAGATTACAGGAGAGACGGCGCAATCAGAGGAAGAGATTGATCCGAAAAAAATATCTGCGTTACCGGTATTGCTGGTATCGGCACTTTTTGGTATAGCGTATGTATTAATCTATAACCGAATTCTTCGTCGGCGTAATCCGTTAGAGGCTTCTTCTAATAAATATCTCAACGGACTAGCAATGGCAATTTTTATTGCCTTAGTATTCCGCATCTATATTGCTCTTACGATTCCGGGCTACATATCAGATCTGAATACATTTATGTATTGGGCAAATCATCTTTATAAGAATGGACTTCCTTATTTCTATCAAGAAGGGATGTTCGCTGACTACCCTCCAGGCTACTTATATGTGCTGTATGTATTAGGAGCTGTTAACTCCATGCTTGATCTGGGGCATACCTCCGAGTATACGCGTCTGTTATTTAAGCTTCCGGCCATTATTGCTGATCTGGCAGCAGGCTGGCTTATTTATCAATTTGGTAAGCAAAAGCTCGGGCAAGCCGTAGCAATGGGACTTGCCATACTCTATATATGGAGCCCTGCAATTTGGGTCAATTCCGCCGCATGGGGACAGGTTGATTCCTTTTTCATTCTGTTTCTGCTGCTCGCTATGCGATCGACGGCGGAGAATAGACTGATTCGCGGCTCTATCTGGTTCGCGATAGCTGTGCTGATTAAGCCTCAGGCGCTTATCTTCACACCTGTACTGCTGTTTGCTTTCTGGCATCAGCGTGATTGGAAGCGGGCAATTATGAGCTTGTTGTATGGAGCTGCGGCCTTCCTACTACTTGCAACGCCTTTTTTCTGGCATCAGGGCGGTATTATCGGGATGTTCAAGCTATATGTTACGACCTTATCATCTTATGCTTATGCGACTCTTAACGCTTTCAACTTGTATGCTTTAACGGGCGGCAATTGGATATCGCTTGATGAGTCCTGGTTAGGGCTGTCTTATGGAGCTTGGGGCAATATCGGAATTGTTCTTGCCGTCGCATGTGCTGCATGGCTGTCGCTAACGGGCAAACGCAAGCTGGACTTATCAAAGTCCTATTATATCGCTGTAGTTCTTATCGTCATTGTGTTCATGTTCGCGGGCAAAATGCATGAGCGATACATGTTCCCGGCTCTATTATTATTGGTCTTCGCGTATATTCAAGCGAAGGATCGCCGAATATTACATTTGTTCCTAGGCTTCAGCATTACGAACTTTATTAATGTCGGTTACGTTCTAGCCTTTAGTGAAGCGAACCAGCATCCTTCGAATGATGGCATCGTATTTGTAACTGCGATAGCCAATCTTGCTCTTGTTGTATATATGTTGTATATCGGTCATGCTGTATATATAAAGGATAGGCGCATGCTTGTGCCTCCTATAACAGAAGAAGAGATTGGCGGCAAGGATGAACAGCTCCTGGCTGATATAGACAAAGGCAATGATCAAGCGGCACCATTGAAGCTGGTCAAAAAAGATTGGATCTGGATGTCAATCATTACAATTGTGTATGCTGCGGTGGCATTATTTCAGTTAGGTTCGACGAATAGTTTGGATTCAGGGTGGAAGCCTGAGCGTATCGGTGAAAGCTTTTACGTTGATTTTGGACAGTCGATACCAATTGAAAAAGTGAACAGCTTCGGGGGAGTAGGGACTGGAAAGTATAAACTGGAGTTTACGGAGTCGACCGATACATGGGGCAACTCGCGTGTGATCGAACAGAAGGGCGGCGATAACTTAAAGTGGACGAGTCAAGCGATTAATCTTGAGGCTCGTTATGCTAAGGTTACCGTTATTACAACGGGCTTTTCTATGCAGGAGATGGTTTTCTATGCGAAGGATAGTAAACAGCCTGTCACTATTCAAGCCGTTGAAAAGTTAACCCAAGGCTCTTCTGAGTTATATGAATCTAATGCTGAGCGACTTTTTGATGAGCAGTCGAATGCCCAGTATTATCATTCCTATCAGAATGGCAGTTATTTCGATGAAATCTATCATGCGCGAACAGCATATGAGCATTTGGAGGGTATAAAGGCATACGAGAATACGCATCCTCCATTAGGTAAGCTGCTTATTGCAGCAGGTATCAAGCTGTTTGGCCTCAGTCCATTTGGTTGGCGCATTGTAGGAACCTTGTTCGGGATTGCGATGGTTCCATTGCTATATCTGTTCGCCTTGCGCCTATTCCGCAGAACAGGATATGCGGCAACAGCTGCGATTCTTTTGGCAGCGGAGTTCATGCATTTTACACAGACTAGGATTGCTACGATTGATGTATACGGCGTATTCTTTATTATGCTGATGTTCTATTTCATGCAGAAGTATTACACGATGAGCTTTTATCGGGAGTCCCTTGGGAAGACACTTGTACCGTTGTTCTGGGCAGGCTTGTTTTTTGGCATCGGGGTTGCGTCGAAGTGGATCGTGCTCTATGGAGGAGCAGGACTTGCCGTTATGCTTGGGATCGTCCTTTATCGGCGGTATCAGGAGTCTGCTGCGGCCAAGCGGGCAATTCATAATGATGAAGGAGTAGCGGGAGAGAATTATCGGAGAGCCGGACATTTGTTTTATCGAAATACGATTATTACATTAGCTAGCTGTATCGTATTCTTCGTCGTCATTCCTGCGGTGATCTATGCGGTTTCCTATATACCGGTCTTGTCGGTGGAAGGTGATAAGTATACAGCCGAAAGGCTAGTGGAGTATCAGAAAAACATGTTCAGCTATCACAGTGAGCTCGTCGCTACACATCCTTACTCCTCCCAGTGGTGGGAGTGGCCCTTCATGAAGCGTCCTGTCTGGTATTATAATGGCAAGGACTTAGCTAGTTCTGATCATATATCGTCTATCTCGGCATTTGGCAATCCACTAATCTGGTGGACGGGGATATTCGCTCTTATTGCCGCTCTGTATTTGAGCATCAAACGCAAGGATAAGCATCTCTATATCATATGGATTGCATATCTGTCGCAATATTTGCCTTGGATGCTTGTTCCGAGGTTAACGTTTATTTATCATTATTTCGCTATGGTTCCCTTCATGATTCTGGCTATTGTATACATCATGAAGCTCGTAGAAGAGGCGCGGCCTAAATTACGGTGGATCCGCTACGTGTATGTTGGTACGGCTATTGTATTATTCATTGCTTACTATCCGGTAATCTCCGGAATGGAAATCAGAAGAGACTACGCAGCGTCTGTACTGCGGCTATTTCAATCATGGGTGTTTTTTAATTGAACGGGGGAAAAGGCGTGAAGCCGATTTACAGCATTATCGTACCGATGTATAACGAAGAAGAAGTTATTGGGCATACGTATTTGCAATTGAAGGCTGTAATGGATGGTCACGGCGAGCCGTATGAGCTTGTATTCGTTAATGACGGCAGTAAAGATAGGACTGTCTCCATTGTGAATGACATTTGCTCAAGGGATCAGAATGTTCGCTTAATTAATTTCTCCAGAAATTTCGGCCATCAAATTGCTATTACTGCAGGCATGGATTATGCGCAGGGCGATGCGATTATTATTATTGATGCTGACCTACAAGACCCTCCGGAAGTTATGCTTGCTATGATAGCGAAATGGAAAGAGGGCTATGAGGTTGTCTATGGGAAGAGATTGAAGCGAAAAGGCGAGAGCTTGTTCAAAAAGCTCACAGCCATGATGTTCTATCGTACAATGAAAAGCATGACGAATTTTGATATACCACTCGATACTGGTGATTTCCGATTAATTGATCGCAAGGTATGTGATGTATTGCGCGGACTTAAGGAAAAGAACCGATTCGTCAGAGGGTTAGTGAGCTGGGTTGGCTTCCGCCAGACAAGTGTTGAATATGTTCGAGAAGAACGTTTTGCCGGTGAGACGAAATATCCTTTGAAGAAAATGATCGGCTTTGCCTTAGATGGAATTACCTCCTTCTCTTACAAACCGCTCAAGCTGGCAACGTATATAGGATTTGTACTATCGGTCTCAAGCTTCTTCTATTTAGTCGTTGTTTTATTCCAGAAGCTGTTCACATCGAACAATGAGCCTGGATGGACTTCTATTGTAGCTATTAATTTATTGTTCAACGGCATTATTCTTTTACTGCTAGGAGTTATTGGCGAATATATAGGTCGAATATACGATGAATCCAAGAATCGTCCGCTCTATATTGTCAGGGAGACACAGGGCTATAAGGAAGAGGAGAAAGAAAACGAAGTAGAGAAAGAGCACGAGTATGTCTGATCAAGCCTTACAGCGTAAACGAAGCTCGATCAAGCAAATGATTGTATTTAATATAGTAGGATTATTAAATACAGCTGTTGATTTTGTTATCTATACTCTGTTGGTCTGGGCAGGCCTTCCTTATATAGCTGCCCAGGTGATTGGTTATGCTTCAGGTATGGCGAACAGTTATACACTGAACTCATGGATTACATTTCGCAAACCGGCAGATCAGCGAGTACGGCCGAGATTCAATCGTCCTCAAGTGATTCGTTTCATTGTATTGAACTTAACCGTACTTGGTCTATCGCTGCCCCTTCTCTATTGGCTGACAGATGGGCTTGGCCTAAATGCTATTTTAGCTAAGCTATTCATTACCTGCGTAACAATGGCAGTTAATTTCGTAGGGAGCAAGTGGTGGGTATTCCGCTAGTTTGCTCTCTATTATAATAGAAGGAATAAGTCCATTATTGGCTTGAAAAACAAAATCTAAAAAACTTAAAAAAAGTACTTGCAATGGTATAGGCACCCGTGATATATTATACAAGTCGCCGCTGAGAGAGACAAGCGAACGACACGAAGAAGTAATTGTTCTTTGAAAACTGAACAACGAGCGAAACTGCCCCATTGATCTTAGGATTAATGGAGAAGCAATAAAAATGTTTATGAGCAATCAAAACACATCGAGATTTTCATATCAACTTCGGTTGAATGTGAAAACTCTTAAATGGAGAGTTTGATCCTGGCTCAGGACGAACGCTGGCGGCGTGCCTAATACATGCAAGTCGAGCGGGATTCATTGAAAGCTTGCTTTCAATGAATC
>NZ_JBXENX010000018.1:0-76625 GCF_059383895.1 Paenibacillus sp. J22P59 | reverse complement strand
CCGTTAAGCCCTCCAGCGCCAATGGTACTTGGACCGCAGGGTCCTGGGAGAGTAGGACGTCGCCAAGCACGAGAAGGCCTGTCGCATTATGCGGCAGGTTTTTTTGTGCTTGTTTTTAAATTAATAAAGAGCTATTTGATGATCCGGTTTGCTCTACTTCACCTGCTATGGCATAATCTTACCTACAACTGAAGCAATCATAAAATCGTAATAAGGGAAGGATGATTGATTATGTTAAAAGAAATTAAGCGATTGGGTATAGAGCAGTATGACGATATTCTGGAGCTTAAAGCGTTCGCCTTTCAACAATCTCTTTCTGAGGATAAAAAAGAGCAGATTAAACAGATTTTTAAAGATCAGCCTTCAGAGCATTGGGGAGCCTATATAGAAGATAAACTAGCAGCACAGCTGACGATTATAGAACTGCAAACCTACATTGGAGGCCAGAGCTATGCCATGGGAGGGATTGCAGGTGTAGCTACATGGCCGGAGTATCGCAGGCAAGGGTTAGTAGCCGAGCTGCTAGTGCATGCTCTAAAAAAAATGAAAGAAGCACGCCAATCGATTTCTTTTCTATTTCCCTTCTCCTTCGGGTTCTATCGGAAATTCGGTTGGGAGCTGTATACGGATAAGAAGAAGTACTCGATTGACAAAGCTCTTCTCCCTCCACGAATTCGAATGGCTGGAAGAATAGAGAGGTGCAACGGCAATTATCAACTGCTGGGCAGTATTTATGATGCCTACGCCCGTGGCTATAACGGTTCCTTGGTGCGCACACAGCAATGGTGGGAATATCAAGTGAATATACGTAAGCCGGGACAAGCTGCGGTATATTTTAATGAAGATGGAGCACCGCAAGGCTATGTACTGTATGAGGTCAAGAACAATGTGCTTCATATTCATGAGATTATATATCTTACGGAAGAAGCTAGACAATCTCTCTGGTCCTATATGGGACAGCATGACTCTATGATCGATCGTGCTGAGATAACCGTACCCTCTGATGACAGATTGCCCTATTTAATTGATAATCCTCGTATTAAGCAAGAGATTGAACCCTATTTCATGGCACGGATTGTTGATCTGGAAGGTTTTATTAGCCAATATAGCTTCGAGCCTGGTGATCAAGAATTAGAGACGATACATCTAGAAGTAGTGGATGAGTATGCGGAATGGAATAATGGGAGCTATGAGCTTCGGATATTGAGTGATGGGTCTGCTACTATTCATCCAAGCGTAGCTCAGCCTGGACATGAGCAGGAAAGCATCAAAATAACAATAGGTACGTTGACTTCCCTGCTGCTTGGATATGTTCGTCCACTAGAACTACTGCGTTATGGTCGTATTAGCGGGGATTCGGAATTGGCGGCTCGATTAGAGAAAAGGGTTGCGAAGAGCGAGACCTTCTTAGCGGATTTCTTCTAAATGGGCAGAGCTGAGGGATGTGTACTGGATGCTGAAAGGCTTTCTTTCCTCCTTTAACCATACTATGCAGATTGCTAGGCTGCAGCCTTGACAGCCCCTACCCCCTCTGCTAATATTGCTAATAATATACGCAGAGGTATCAAAAATAGAGGCATTAGATATAAGGGAGGAACATACTCGTGTGGGAAACGAAATTCGCCAAGGAAGGCCTTACATTCGATGACGTGCTACTCATTCCACGGAAATCAGAAGTGCTGCCACGGGAATCAGACATATCGACAAAACTTAGCGAGAGCATTAAGCTGAATATTCCGCTTATTAGCGCAGGGATGGACACGGTTACGGAAGCGGCTTTGGCGATTGCAATAGCTCGTGAGGGCGGAATCGGCATTATTCATAAGAATATGTCGGTGGCACAGCAAGCGGAGGAAGTTGATCGCGTGAAACGCTCAGAAAGTGGCGTTATTACGAATCCTTTTTCTCTTACGCCAGAACATCATGTATATGACGCTGAAGAGCTAATGGGCAAATACCGCATTTCAGGTGTTCCAATTGTGGATGCCAACCAGAAACTTGTTGGTATTCTGACGAATCGTGATCTTCGGTTTGTTCATGACTATTCGATTAAAATTAGCGAAGTAATGACATATAAAGATTTGGTAACAGCACCGGTTGGAACGACACTGCAAGAAGCAGAAGGCTTGCTTCAGAAGCATAAGATCGAGAAGCTGCCTTTAGTGGATGAAACGAACACACTTAAGGGCCTTATTACGATTAAGGATATCGAGAAGGCTATTCAATTCCCTAACGCGGCGAAAGACAAGCAGGGTCGTTTGCTATGTGGCGCGGCAGTTGGTATTGGCAAGGATACGGTTGATCGTGCCGATGCACTTGTACAAGCAGGCATCGACGTATTAGTTGTCGATTCCGCACATGGTCATCATATCAATATTCTTGATGCGGTTCGCAAGCTTCGCGCGAGTTACCCGGATCTCACTATTATTGCAGGCAATGTGGCTACAGGAGCTGCGACTCGTGACCTAATAGAAGCAGGAGCATCTATTATAAAAGTAGGTATTGGTCCTGGTTCTATTTGTACAACTCGTATTATTGCTGGTATTGGAGTACCACAAATTACGGCTATTTATGACTGCGCATCAGTAGCGCGGGAATATAATGTTCCTGTTATCGCTGATGGCGGCATTAAATACTCTGGTGATATTACCAAGGCCATTGCAGCAGGCGCAAGCGCGATTATGATCGGCAGCTTGTTCGCCGGTACAGCTGAGAGCCCAGGAGAGACTGAGATTTTCCAAGGTCGGAGCTTCAAGGTCTATCGTGGTATGGGTTCACTAGGCGCAATGAAAGAAGGCAGCAAGGATCGTTATTTCCAAGAAAATGAGAACAAGCTCGTTCCTGAAGGTATTGAAGGCCGTGTGCCTTTCAAGGGTCCTTTGGCCGATACCGTTCATCAGCTTCTTGGCGGCCTGCGCTCCGGTATGGGCTATTGCGGTACAGCCAGCCTTGAAGAGCTGAAGAATGATACGCAATTCATTCGGATTACAGGCTCTGGCCTGCGTGAGAGCCATCCGCATGATGTGCAAATTACAAAAGAAGCGCCTAACTACTCGCTGTAGCAGCGAGCGCGGCAAATAATAGCAGGCAGACATGGTCCCAGCGATGAGAATCGCGGAGCGCTATGTCTGTCTTTTTTTGCGCAAAAAAGTGATGTCAGGTTTCTCTCTCCCTGCCGCATGTGTTACAATTAACAACGATAAAACTAGGAGAAAAGGGGAGAAGAACTTGAAAGCAAATGTTAGGCCGCTTAGAATTCGGTCGGTTGTTATTGCTTGTATGGCGGTCTGGTTGGCGGTGTTCTCAGTTGGAGGAGCTGTAAGTGCAGCAGGAACAGCAGGAGGCGAGTGGGTAGACAATTCTCTTGGTCTCCAATTAAGCGCTGCTGTATTAATAGATGCAGATTCTGGACAAGTATTGTATGAAGTCAATGCAGATGAGCCTCGGCCACCAGCAAGTATGACTAAGCTAATGACGGAATATATCGTGCTTGAACAAATAAAAAATAAAAGTTTAACATGGGATCAAATTGTTACTGTAAGTGAGGAAGCAGCATCTACGCCTCCTGATGGCTCTCAAATTTATTTGGCACAGGGCGACCAGCACTCAGTAAAGGACTTATATATCGCAATGGCAGTAGGTTCAGCGAATGATGCGACTATCGCGCTCGCTTCTCATATCGCAGGCAGTGAGCAAGGCTTTGTTGATCTAATGAACGAAAAAGCACAAGAGCTTGGCCTTAAGACAGCTCACTTCACAAGCGCAACAGGCCTGCTAGATACAACGATTATATCGGCACGTGACATGGCGAAGCTGGCTCAAGTTATTTTGAAGAAATATCCTGAGTTTTTAGAGTACTCTAACCTGCAGGAATACAAATTCCGTCCAAGAGATAAAGCTCCAATGACGAATTGGAACTGGATGCTTGGCAATTATGCGAGCAAGCAGAATATGAAGCCTTTCGCTTATGAGGGTGTAGACGGCATGAAGACCGGCTTCATCAAGAAGGCGGGCTATACCTTCACAGGTACAGTTAAACGCGGGGATACTCGTTATATTAGTGTGGTCATGAATACCAAGTCGAAGGAAGCGCGTTTCTACGAAACAGCTAAACTGTATAACTATGCTTTCGGTACTTTTGAGAAGAAAACGGTTGTAGCATCGAAATCCGTGGTAGAATCTCTGGAGAAGGCAACAATAAAGAAAGGCGTGAAAAAGACGGTTCCTATTATGACGGAATCGGATATCACGTTCGCAGTAAAAAAAGGTGTTGAGCCAAAAATCGAACTAGCCGGCAGCAGCATCATGAAGCCGGAAGAATTGATTGCCCCAATCAAAGCAGGACAAAAGATCGGGACAGCTACCTACAAGTATACGGACGATGAAGGCAAGGTATTGGAGAGAACAGTCAATCTAATCGCTTCTGAGGATGTGAAAAAAGCAGGCTGGTTCAAATTGATGTTCAGAGCTATTGGAGGCTTCTTCTCAGGGTTGTTCAACGGTATTGTCAACTTGTTCTAAACTATTGTAGGGAAGGTAAATCCAGGGTTGTCGATTGGTGTACCTTCCTGTAAAATTAGTGGTTAGAGAATACGACGATATTGATATTATATCTAAGTAGAAATAAGCGGGTGCGAGGCGAACGTCTCATGCATGACGCTACACTTTGAGGAGGATTCATAGGATGGAAACAGGAACATCGCGTGTAAAACGCGGCATGGCAGAAATGCAAAAAGGCGGCGTCATCATGGACGTTATGAACGCTGAGCAAGCAAAGATCGCAGAAGCAGCTGGTGCAACAGCGGTAATGGCGCTTGAGCGCGTACCTTCTGATATTCGTGCAGCAGGCGGAGTTGCCCGTATGGCTGATCCTACGGTTACAGAAGAAGTAATGAAAGTAGTTTCTATTCCAGTTATGGCTAAGGCTCGTATTGGCCATATCGTTGAAGCAAGAGTATTGGAATCAATGGGCGTAGATTATATCGATGAGAGTGAAGTGCTTACTCCTGCTGATGAAGTATTCCATATCAGCAAGAATGAATTCACAGTACCATTCGTATGCGGCGCCAAAGATCTTGGCGAAGCACTTCGCCGTATTCAAGAAGGCGCAGCTATGCTTCGTACGAAAGGCGAGCCAGGAACAGGCAATATCGTAGAAGCTGTTCGTCACCTTCGTCTGATTAATGGTCAGATTCGTAAGGTTCAAGCTTTGTCGAAGGATGAGCTGTACCATGAAGCGAAATTGCTGGGCGTTCCTTACGACTTGCTGTTGCAGGTTCACTTGGATGGCAAGCTTCCTGTCGTTAACTTCGCAGCAGGCGGCGTAGCAACACCTTCTGATGCTGCTCTGATGATGGAGCTGGGAGCAGATGGCGTATTCGTTGGTTCCGGTATTTTCAAATCGGACAACCCTGAGAAATTTGCCCGTGCAATTGTAGAAGCTACAACACATTACCAAGACTATAAGCTAATCGCTGAAGTATCCAAAAACTTGGGTGCGCCAATGAAAGGCATTGAAATTTCTAAATTGGATCCTTCACAACGGATGCAAGATCGCGGTCTGTAAGAAGCGGTTATATAGAAAGGCGTGTAAGCGATGAAGATAGGTGTACTAGCGCTGCAAGGCGCAGTGGCAGAGCATATACGCAGTTTGGAGGCGGCGGGCGCAGAAGCGTTCGCCGTTAAACGAATTGAGCAGCTTGATGAGCTCGATGGTCTTGTTATTCCAGGCGGCGAAAGCACGACAATAGGCAAACTGATGCGAAAGTACGGCTTTATAGATGCCATAATCACATTTGCTAAGCAAGGTAAGCCCCTGTTCGGTACTTGTGCGGGTCTAATCGTACTCGCTGATCGCATTGAAGGACAAGAGGACGCACATCTTCGGTTGATGAATATGATCGTAGCGCGCAATGCCTTTGGTCGTCAACGTGAGAGCTTTGAGACAAATTTAGCTATTAAAGGCATTGATGAACCAGTCAGGGCGGTATTCATCCGCGCTCCTCTAATTAAGGAAGTCGGCAAGGATGTAGAGGTATTGTCTGAATATAACGGAGAGATTGTAACGGCTAGACAAGGGCATCTGCTTGCGTCCTCCTTCCATCCGGAATTGACAGATGATTATCGGTTGCATGCGTATTTTGTCGATATGGTCAAAGAAGCGGCAGCGGGCCGCTAACAGAGAGGGGTTCAATCCATGCTAGACGTTAGACTATTAAGAAATGAATTTGAGCAGGTCGAGCAAGCACTGAAGAACCGTGGTGCATCGCTCGACCTGATTGCTGGTTTTCCAGAGTTGGACGTGAAGCGCCGTGAATTGCTGACCGAGACGGATGAGCTTAAAAACCGCCGTAATGTCGTATCGCAAGAGGTTGCCAAGCTGAAAAAGGCCGGCGGCGACGCAGAAGCGCTGATCGTTGAAATGCGTGAGGTAGGCGATCGAATTAAAGAAAATGACGAAGCGATTCGGATTATAGAAGCTCAGGTAGAAGAATTGACGCTGGCTATACCGAACGTTCCTCATTCTACTGTTCCAGTAGGGGCATCTGAGGAGGACAATGTAGAGATTCGTCGTGTAGGCGAGCCGACACAGTTCGACTTCGAGGCCAAGCCGCATTGGGATCTTGCTGGAGATTTAGGCATTCTTGATTTTGAACGGGCAAGTAAAGTGACGGGTTCGCGCTTCACTTTCTATCGTGGGCTTGGTGCACGCCTGGAACGGGCTCTTATCAGCTTCATGATGGATCTGCATAGTGATCAGCATGGCTATGAAGAAGTGCTTCCTCCATACTTGGTCAATCGCGACAGCCTCATTGGTACCGGTCAATTGCCGAAGTTCGAAGAGGATCTATTCAAAATCGCTGATTCGGATTATTTCTTGATTCCTACCGCAGAAGTACCGGTAACGAATCTGCATCGGGAAGAAATCTTATCCGTGGATGATCTGCCGAAGCATTTCGTAGCCTACAGCTCTTGCTTCCGTTCTGAAGCTGGTGCAGGTGGCCGCGATACTCGGGGCCTTATCCGCCAGCATCAATTCAATAAGGTTGAGCTGATCAAGCTGACTAAACCAGAAGATTCTTATGATGAACTGGAAAAAATGACGCTTCATGCAGAGAAAGTCTTGCAGCTGCTTAATCTTCCTTACCGCGTTTTGGCATTGTGTACAGGAGATATGGGCTTCACAGCTGCGAAGACCTATGATTTGGAAGTGTGGCTGCCAAGCGCAGGTACATACCGCGAGATCTCGTCATGCTCTAATGTAGAGGACTTCCAAGCACGCCGTGCTGGTATCCGCTTCCGCAGAGATGTCAAAAGCAAACCTGAATTCGTGCATACGCTGAATGGTTCAGGCCTTGCTGTAGGCAGGACGTTCGCAGCTATCATTGAGAACTATCAGCAAGCGGATGGAACGATCGTTATTCCTGAAGTTCTTCGTCCATATATGGGTGGAATTTCAGCAATTTCGGCAAAATAAAAAATATTTTTTGTCTACAGGCCAAATAGGAGTTGCTTCTCTGTTTTGGCCTGTGGTACAATAACATTTGTCGCAAGTTATTTAACTTGTTGTCCATGATACGGAGAGGTACCGAAGCGGTCATAACGGGGCGGTCTTGAAAACCGTTAGGGTGCAAGCCCACAAGGGTTCGAATCCCTTCCTCTCCGCCAGTTTTTATTAACAGAATAACTAAGATTGTAACCGTACACGGGGATAACTATATCCTGGTGTTTTTTTGTTTTATGGGGATAAAGACCTATAAATTGTGGATAAAGTGGACTGAATGTGGATAGAATTGTGGATAACTAAAAAATCCCGTGAATAAATCAATCTGAACTGCTGCATCTTATAGGATGTGGAGGTGCATTAAATATGGCTAATCATGATGAGCTAACTATTGACCAGAATGAGCTTGCTGAAGCGTGGAAAAGGACATTGCCGGAGTGGATTAAAGAAGCGGATCAGTGCGAGGTATTAGCAGATGAATCAGATTCAAGGGCTGTACGTGTCACAATAAATACCGCTGGTCATCAAGCTTATTCCTTTGATTTCAAAGTATGGTATGTGGACAGCCGGGAAGTTAGAGTGGAGCTTATAGATGTCGAAAAGGATCAAGTGTCAGTCGATGAGAGAACCGATATTATTCAACAGCTTATTCAAGACTACACGCGCCATTTGCATGAGTGTGCACAAGCGCTGCATCGCCTAACGCATGCATAATAGGGACTTATAAACGTTCAACGATAACGACCTATCTTATTGGAGGTGAAGTAGATGACGAAGGCAAAGGGATCACTGGATAAAAACTTGTCTAATGTAATTGATGATCTGGCTGAAACGCCGGTTAACGGTCATCATGCTCAGCAGCTTCAACAGGATAAGAATGATCGACGAAATCAAGATGCGATCAATCATGATCAGCCGGTGGATCTAACACATCAACGCACTTAGCGAGGGGGATGCACAAGATGAGCAAACCAGATAATTATCCTGTTCCCGATCCGTATAGCCACGGCGGGCAAAAGCAAAAGCATTCGAATCAGCCTCAGGCGCCCTTATCCGGTTCTAAAAAAACCAAAAAGCATAATCATACCCCTCACTTAAATCCTGAGGGTTCATAGTTCCTTATAAAATCTTAGCTAGTGCAAAAATCCCGTTTCAGCGTTGCTGAAGCGGGATTTTTGGGTCATTGCTTCTAAAAGAAAGGCATTTGTTATAGAATGGAGGTGCTGTGTAGAAACTAGGGAGGAATGAAACACATGAAAAATGGACAACGAATGATGGTGCTTTTGCTGGCTATGGTTCTAATGGTTATTGCTGGCTGCAGCTCTACGGCTTCTCCTCAGAAAGTGCTGCAAGAGGCTATAGCCAAAACGATGAATTCGGATTCATATTCTAATACAATGTCCTATGGAATAGATGGTCTTCAGCTGCCCAATAAAAACCCGGATAATGCGTTGGCGCAAACCTTTATGTTAGGAATGCTGCAAGGCTCAGAATTTAAAATAAATACGGCTTATCAAAAAGAGCCGCTGCGTACGGAGATGGAGATTCAAGTTAATCTCTTAGGCAATGATCTATCCATTCCAGTTCTGATGGATAAGCAGAAGTTGTATATCAAAGTACCGACGATTCCGAATTTGTCGGAGGCCATCGCGGGCAAATTTATTGAGATTGACATAGAGGCACTGGCTGCACAACAGGATTCTGCAGCTTCGCTGGATTGGGCTACGCAGCAGAAGCTTATTCAAGAGCTGACAGATGTTGTTCTTAAGCATTTTGACGGGAAGAAATACTTCAGTAACGTTAAAGTGGCTGAGGCAGGATTACCAGAGGGCACGGAAGCCGATCAAGCTGTTCAATTCATGATTAATGCGGATAATAACGAACAAGCAATAGAGGTCGTAGCAGATAAGATTATTCCTGAAATAATAACGATCATAACCTCGAATGAAGCATATTTGGAGTCTACAGGGTTAGATAAAGAGGGCATAGAAAAGCTGAAGTCTGACTTGGAGACGAATAAAGCAGCTACCTTGGAAAAACTGAAAAATAATTTAAAGATTAATGAGATCTCGATGCTTGGCGCGATTAAAGATAAGTATCTGACTTATCAGTCCGGGAAAATTGATTTGATCTATTCGGACAAAGAAAGCGGTCAAGAGATTAAGCTGAATATCCGTTATTCAGGATCGTATCAGGATTTCAATATTGCACCTAAGTTTGCTAATGAATTACCAACTGACGCCATTAAGCTGGAAGAAATAATGAAGCAGCTGAAGCTGCCGGTTGGGCTATAATACAATACTGCATTTGAATATGGGGCCTCCGCTACGCTTTAATAGGGGGTCTTTTATTGTATGAGCTATAATGATTTCCTAGGAAATGGGAGTCTATTGCGACAGGAAAGGCTTCGCTATTGCTTTAGAAAGTAAAGTATATTACATTTAATAAATAATTAGATTACAAACCAGAGGATGGTGTCACATGAAAGTAGAAGTATGGTCTGATTTCGCATGTCCTTTCTGTTATATAGGTAAACGTCGATTAGAGGGGGCTTTGGAGCAGTTCGCTAATCGCGATGATGTAGAGGTGGAGTTCCGCAGCTTCGAGCTTGATCCTAATTCCCCTAGAGATATTGAGTATGATGTCCATGATATGCTGGCGAACAAATATGGCATGACCCGTGAACAGGCAATTGCTAATGGCAACAATGTGACAGCGCAGGCGAGTGCACTTGGGCTGGAATATCATTTTGACAAAATGATTCTAACCAATACATTCGATGCTCATCGGCTCACTCATTTCGCAGCTCAAGATGGCAAACGCGAGGAGATGGCAGAAAGGCTGCTCAAAGCTTATTTCACCGACTCCAAGCATATTGGTGATCATGAGACATTAGCAGGGCTTGCAGAAGAAGTAGGGCTGGATCGGAATGAGGCGCTCAAGGTGCTCCAAACCTCTGCTTATGAGAATGAAGTTCGTGCCGACGAGCAGGAAGCGGGACAGCTTGGCGTCCGCGGCGTTCCGTTCTTCGTTATTGACCGCAAATACGCTTTGTCCGGTGCTCAACCAAGTGAAGTGTTTCTGCAGGCGCTACAGCAGGCATGGGATGAGAAAAAGCCTCTAACTGTCATTCAAGGTGACGCAGAAGGTTCAGATGCTGCATGTGTAGATGGCGTATGCTCGCCCAACCAGCCGAAATCTTAATGCTATAATGGACATTAGCTAATTGCTTGTATCACTTTTAAAAAGATGACTCTTCATTCAAACGAATGGATAGTCATCTTTTTTTTATGGGAAAGGACGAGTTCGGTGTTGTAAAGATCGGTAGGATTATTGTAGAATATTACCTAGATACTCGATACATAGATAATCTAGGTATAGGAGGGGAAGGAGGAAGACATGGCGATTAATAAAGAGCTTATGAAGGGAAGTACGGTAATTCTTATTCTGACGCTGCTGGATCGGAAGGATATGTACGGCTATGAAATGACGAAGGAAATCGAACGAAGCTCGGATGGCGTTTTTACATTCAAGGAGGGGACGCTGTATCCTATTCTGCATACGCTTGAAGTCGAACAATGGGTAGAGGCCTATTGGAATGAGGAAGCTGGACGTAAACGCAAATATTATCGGATTACCGATCAGGGAAGAAGGCAGCTTGTCGAGAAGAAGAAGGAATGGTCCTTATTCAGGACGACAGTGGATCGCGTATTAGGAGGTGGGCCCGCTTGAGTCAGAAGCTTCCTATTGAACAGAACGAGCAGGTACAGCTTTATTTGAAGCAGGTATGCGGTCATATTAGGGCAAGAGGAGTCCATGCTGATATCAGGTTAGAAATGATTGGTCATCTGGAAGAGCTGGCAGAGGAAAAAGTTCAGGTTGAGGGTCTATCTGAAGCGGAAGCAATTAGCCGAGCAGTGGATGAGATGGGTGATCCTGATCTGGTTGGAAAGCAGCTGCATGCTGCTCATAAGCCTAAGACGGATTGGGGCTTGTTCGCGATTCTTGGTCTGTTGATTGGATTTGGTCTGTTAGCTATGTACTCCGCACAGTTCGCGGCGATGAACTATCAGGGGTATTTTGTAAAAAAGGTTGTGTATACTGTTATTGCAGTTGTTGCTATGCTGTTGCTCTATTTCTTTATGGATTATCGCAAGTTGCAGAAGTATTCATGGCATATTTACGGCTGTGCGGTATTAGTTCTAAGCCTGACTCTATTATATGGATTTCAGATCAATGGACAAAAAGGTTGGGTGTCACTTGGTGCATACACAATTAATGCAGTATGGCTGTCATTCTATTTGTTTATTCTAGCTTTTGCTGGAATGATGCAGCCAAAGAACAGGGAGCAATATAAGAAGGGCTCATGGCGGTCTATTATTTTGCTTATAAGAGATGGATGCATTTATATGCTCGTGCCTTGTATGCTGCTGGCACAGATGAGGCAACTATCCGTTATTGTGTTTTTCACTATTATTCTGTCTATTATGTTCTTGTTCGTTGCGAAACGGCCAGGGCTGCTTTTATTCACTGCTATTACTGGGTTATCAGGGTTTTTATATGTTTACGTTATAAGTGCTACTAGGTATAGCGATAGGTATAGCTATATCATTATTAGAATTAAATCTTACTTAAACCCAGGTGTTGATCCACAGGGAAGCAGCTATATGCAATTGAATTCGTTGAAGGCGATACAATCGGCAGGCATGTGGGGGCAGGGTATCGGAGTGGAGAATAAGAGGCTGCCTTACATTCTGAGTGACATGATTTTCCCCTATACCGTTTATAGCTTTGGCTGGGTGTTCGGTATTGCTATACTGCTTGCCGTTCTCTTGTTCGCGGGAAGAATGATTAGAATGGTGTCTAAACTGCGGGACCCTTTTGCAAGAGGGCTAATTATAGGGCTAGCCAGCCTGATTGGACTGCAATTTCTGTGGAATATGGGGATGTCGGTAGGACTCTTTCCTATTCTAGGGATATCATTGCCTTTTATCAGCTATGGCTTTAGCAATCTCTTATTGGAGCTATGTGTTATGGGGATTATGTTAGGAGCATATCGACGTAAAGATATGTTTTTCGGTATAATGCCAGAGAGAAGGTAACGATTACACACCAGGGGGCTACATAGGTTGAAAGCAATTAAGGGCTTAATCGGTATTATCGTTGTTATTATTGCGCTTTATCTGGTGCCAGGCTTAGATTTATTCGAGGATACTTCTACAATTGAACCTTCGGCAGAGACCGACTACAAAATCTATTTTCCGGTTGATCGCTATCCAGAGACAGCCAAGCATATTAAAGACGCTATGGATGCAGGTGAATCAACGGTGTGCACGATTGAGAGAGAAGGAGCCGAAGAGAATAGGAAGGCATCGTTGAAGGGCATTCCAACGAAAAAGGGCTATGATCGGGATGAGTGGCCTATGGCTATGTGTGCCGAAGGAGGAGCGGGCGCAGATATTGCTTATATCTCACCCTCCGATAATCGCGGAGCAGGGGCATGGGTCAGCAATAAATTAGAGGATTACCCGGACGGTACGAGAGTAGAGTTCATTGTTGAATTGGAATGAGAGCATATGGCCATTGGCCTGTGCTCTTTTTTTGTATATAGATGCGATTGGGCAGGCTCGCTCTAACGAATTATTAGGCTCTGGGTAAACACCGTGTTGGTTATTGAGGATGACCATAGACTGGTTGTAGCTGTTATATTCCGTTCCTGCCGTTATTGGGCAGGTGTGTGGAGGAGATATGATCTATGTCCAAAGGCGTTAAAGTTAGAGAGCTGACATTAGCTATTAATCGATTGAGGGCAGCTAAATGTCTGATTCATTTAAGAAGACCCCATATTGCTGAGTGTGTCATAAGAGAAGTGGCAGGCAGACTACAAAGAGATATAGAGAGGGAAGCAAGGACTGATAAGTTAGGCTGAGGGGATGAGATGAATGGCACATCATCACAGACACTGCTTACGTCGTTTGAATGTGGCGATCAGTGAACTGCGCCGGGCAAGGAGATTAGCGCGCAGAGGGGAAATTATAAAAGCAAATAAAGAAGTGGCTGATTCGATTATTGCTCTTCATCAGTCGCTGTTATGCCTCGGGCATACTCACGCAGTTCCTTACTTGATATGTAAGAAGAAGAAAAAGAAAAGGGGGAAGCGTGGTCCAAGAGGCCGGAGAGGTCCGAGGGGTCCGAGAGGATTCAGGGGAAGAACGGGATCGAATGGTGTGGCCGGCTCTACCGGAGCAACAGGGGCTGCAGGTCCGAGTGGCCCGGCAGGAGTTACAGGAGTACAAGGTATTATGGGGGCACGTGGGGCAACGGGAGTAGGCTTGGAAGGCGTTGTCGCCTTTGACTCATTGCTTGCACATAATTATCCAGTAGGGCAAGTCGTTACTTACCAAGGTAGCACATACTTAGTGAATCAGGCTAATCCTATGGGGGTACCGGGTACGTCCAGTGATTATACTTTACTGGCTGCTGCTGGAGAAAATGGTGCAACTGGTACGACAGGAGCGACCGGCACTACTGGAGCAATAGGCATAACAGGAGCAACGGGAGAAAAAGGTGCGACAGGTGCATCCGGAAACACTGGAAGTATCGGTGTAACAGGAGCAACAGGAGCGACAGGCGTTACAGGGGCAACAGGTGCTCCTGGAGGAAGTACGGGGGATACAGGAGCAACCGGGGTGACCGGTGTAACGGGAGCAACAGGGGCGACAGGAGCAACCGGAGTAGGAGTAACGGGAGCAACAGGTGTAACAGGAGCGACAGGTGTAACCGGTGTAACCGGAGTAACGGGAGTGACAGGGGCGACCGGGGTAGGAATAATGGGAGCGACGGGCGCAACCGGGGCAACGGGTGCAACTGGAGCCACAGGAGTAACGGGCGTAACGGGTGTGACAGGAGCAACCGGGGTAGGAGTAACGGGAGCGACGGGAGTAACGGGGGTAACCGGGGTAACCGGTATAACCGGAGTAACCGGAGTGACAGGAGCGACCGGGGTAGGAGTAACGGGAGCAACAGGAGCAACAGGAGCAACGGGGGTAACAGGTGCAACGGGTGTAACCGGGGTAACCGGAGTGACAGGAACGACCGGGGTAGGAGTAACGGGAGCAACAGGAGCGACTGGGGTAGGAGTAACGGGAGCAACAGGAGCGACGGGCATAACGGGAGTAACAGGGGTTACAGGAGCGACTGGGGTAGGAGTAACGGGAGCAACAGGAGCGACGGGCATAACGGGAGTAACAGGGGTTACAGGAGCGACCGGGGTAGGAGTAACGGGAGCCACAGGAGCGACGGGCATAACGGGAGTAACAGGGGTTACAGGAGCGACCGGGGTAGGAGTAACGGGAGCCACAGGAGCAACGGGTGAAACAGGAGCCACAGGAGCCACAGGAGTAACGGGAGTAACAGGGGTTACAGGAGCGACCGGGGTAGGAGTAACGGGAGCAACGGGGGCAACTGGTGTAACGGGAGCAACAGGAGCAACCGGAGTGGGAACTACGAATCAATCGGCCTTTGCAGCAAATACAACAGGTGCGGTCATTGCTGTAGTACTATTGGGTACGCTAGTACCACTGCCAAGTGCTCAAGTCATTGGACCTGGGATAACTATCAATGGAGCCAATAACACATTCACTGTAGCATCAGCAGGAACCTATTATATTACGTACCAACTTAATTTAACAGCCAGTCTACTGCTTGGATCTCGACTCATTATTAATGGGGCAGCTAATATTGCTTCCACCATAACACCGGTATTGTCGTTATCCTCCTTTAATAATGATGTTGTTGTAACCTTAGCAGCGGGCTCTACTATATCATTGCAATTATTTGGATTATTAGGCGCAGCAACTTTGCAAAATAATGCAGCAGGGGCAGCTGTAACAATTATAAGATTAAGCTAATCAAGTAGTAAGAACCGAACCATGGACAATGGTACAGGAATAGGATGAGTCAATCATTCAATCAGCTCTCAGGAGTGTGATCATTCTTGATAACCATCAGTCTATGTATGATTGTAAAAAACGAAGAAAATAATTTAGGACGCTGTCTGGTATCAGTAGCTCAAGCAGTAGATGAAATTATCATTGTTGACACAGGATCTACTGATGCCACACTTGAGGTGGCAAGCCAATTCGCGGCTCGAATCGAGCATTTCGAGTGGATCGATGATTTTGCAGCGGCTCGTAATTATGCCTTCTCCTGTTCAACTAAGGATTATACGATGTGGCTAGATGCAGATGATTCGCTAAGCGAGGCTGACTTGCAGAAGTTGATCGCATTGAAAAAAAGTTTAGACCCTATGGTAGACTCGGTCTCGATGGATTATAACCTTGCGTTCGATGAATTTGGTCATGTTACCTCTAAGCTGCGGCGTAATCGAATTGTGAAGCGGGAGCGGGGCTTTCAGTGGATCGGTCCGGTACATGAATACTTAGAGGTATATGGTCATGTTCTGCATAGTGAAATTGCAGTTACTCATCATAGCGATGACCGCAATAGTGACCGTAATTTGCGTATTTATGAACGGAGGCTTCGAAAAGGAGAGATTTTTTCTCCTCGTGATCTCTACTACTATGCGAATGAATTGAAGGATCACGGACGATATGAGTCGGCGATTCGTTATTATGATAAATTTCTTGGGACGGGAAAAGGATGGATAGAGGATAATGTAACGGCTTGCAGCAGACTGGCTGATTGCTACTCGGAATTAGAGGAACAGCATCATATGGTAGATTCTATTCTGCGTTCCTTTTACTATGATAAGCCGCGACCTGAGTTCTGCTGTCGGTTAGGATTCTATTTCTTACAGCAAGAGGACCCGGATAAAGCCGCTTTCTGGTATAGGCTGGCGACGGAGGTTGAGGAGCCGGAGAATGGTTGGGGATTTAATAATGTTTCCTATTCAACCTGGCTTCCTCACCTACAATTGTGCGTATGCTATGATCGGCTCGGCGATTATGCTGCTGCTTATCGCCACAATGAGCTGGCAGCTGGATTTCGTCCCCAGGATACTCGGATACTCTCGAATCGCAGCTATCTGCTAACTCGTCTTGGCAAGAGTGAGGGAGGCGTTCTGCTTGGATAGTGGGATGAAGCCCAGACTCCGCATATTAATTGGCAGTCCTGTTCACCAACAGAACGCTATACTCTCACTTTTTCTTATCTCGCTTACACGTCTCCGAACAAATGATCTGGATATCTCCTATTATTTCATTGATGATAATCAGGATGAGGAGAGCCGGAGACAGCTTCAGCGCTTTGCGCAATCGAATCAACAGGTCACAGTCATATCTTCCGGTCACCAGGATGATTATATTCGTACAGATACGACTCATTGCTGGAATGAATATTTGATTTGGAAGGTGGCAGCATTTAAGAACCAAATGATTGCGTATGCCGTCGAAGAGCAATTCGATTATTTGTTTTTGCTGGATTCCGATTTATTGTTGGATACAAGAACATTGGAGATGCTCATTGCTGCGAATAAAGAAATTATCTCCGAAATTTTTTGGACTAGATGGCAGCCTGAAGCAAGACCTCAGCCACAGGTATGGCTTCGTGACGAATATGACCAATGGGAGAAGCATCATGGAGAGACACTGAGCGATTCGGTTATTGCAGATAGACTAGAGCTGTTCTTGTCTAAAATGAGTAAGCCAGGCATTTATGAGGTAGGCGGTCTGGGTGCGTGTACGCTTATTAGCAGAGTCGCTATGACAGCAGGCGTTCATTTTGGACAGATCTATAATCTATCCTTTTGGGGAGAGGATCGGCATTTCTGTATAAGAGCAGCTGCCCTTGGTTTTCGTTTATTCGTCGATACTCACTTCCCCGCTTATCATATCTACAGGCCAACTGATCTGGCAGGCGCTGAATCCTTCCTTGGACTTCAAGAGTCTGTTATAGCTACGCACTCACATAAGCAGCGGCTTACACTATCTATGGTGGTACGTAATGAAGGAGGTCGATACTTGCAAGAAGCACTTAGTAAGCATCGACAATACATTGATGATGCCGTCATTATTGATGATGGAAGTACGGATAATACCGTGGAGATTATTTTACAAACGCTAGAGGGAATACCTGTGAAGCTTGTTCGCAATGAAATATCGAGATTCAACAATGAAATCGACTTGCGCAAGCAGCAATGGGAAGAAACACTGGCTGTTCAGCCAGAATGGATTCTGAATTTGGATGCGGACGAATGGTTTGAGGAGCAATTCACACAGAAGCTGGACGAATTGCTGAAGCAGCCAGATATAAGCCTGATTTGCTTTCGATTATATGATTTCTGGAGTCAATCTGCTTATAGGGAGGATTCCTTCTGGAAGTCTCATCATAGTTATCGCCCTTTTCTACTAAGGTATGATCCAACGTTCAATTACAAATGGAGAGAGACACCGCAGCATTGCGGAAGATTCCCGGAAAATATTTTTGAACTGTCGCATCAATTATCCAATCTTCGCCTAAAGCATTACGGCTGGGCAAATGCAGCCCATCGCCTGGAGAAATATCATCGTTATCAGCAGCTTGATCCCGAAGCCAAGTATGGCTGGAAAGAACAATATTTGTCCATATTGGATGAAGATCCGAATCTCATAGAATGGATCGAATGAAAATGTTGAGGGATTAATAAGCGCTGATATCATAAGGGTATAGGCTGTTGTATAGTTTGGGGGATTCTGCTAGTTAGCGGGATTCCCTTTTTTTTCGTCCAATCGAATCGTCCTATGAAAAAGATTAGCTATTCAGTAACTACGACAGGTAGCGTTCTTTAATAATCGCTAGATGGTGAAGCTCATGACCAGCAATAATACAGGCTAATGCACGAGTCGACAGGATCGTCCCATTGGCACTGCCGAGCCTTTCCCATGCCTGTGGAGGAAGCAGCTGTAAAAGAGTAATGGTCGAGCGGCGTACAGCGGTATAGTCCTCTAGCAGATCTGGCAATGTAACACTTTGAAAGGGATCATTCTTCATGAATTCGTCTTGATCGTAGCCAGGTAGAGGGGTATTGTCGCCTCTCGCGATGCGCAGCAAGCGATAACTCATTACTCTCTCATTGTCGATGATATGACCAACAACATCTTTCAATGTCCATTTGCCCGGAGCATAACGATAACCCCATTGCTCTTCCTGTACAGGTGAGAACAACTGAAGCGTTGCAGCGAGCTGCTCCTCTAATATTGTTATGAGGTCCCCTTCCGGAACTAACTGGATATAGGCTTTGTAGTAGGGACTATATTCATTCTTCAATGGTCTAGAAATCATTGAGATGCACCTCCATATAACAGATCGTGGTTCCATTGAACCAAGCCTTTGGTTACTTTATGCCAAGTATATAACCACATTCCAATAAATGCAAAAAAAATTAGCGAGAGTAGGTACGAAAGTAGCTCATTACTGGTAGTGCTCAATAAGTCCAACGACCTTACAGAGTTCAACTAACTGATGAGTGCCGTAGTACTGTTTGCGGTTGCGCTCATTGATGCTGAAACGAGCATCTTCAATTACTTGCTTGGCTCTTTCTATACTTTGATGTTCCACAGCATGAACGATTTCCTTCATGTTCTCTAAAAAATAGACGGTTCTTCGCAATGTTCGTATAAGCAAGATTTGTCTGATATGCATGGGGGTGAAAATCCGGTAGCCATTCTCAGGATCTCTCTCGGGCGACAATAGTCCCTCTTTCTCCCAATGCCGAATAGCTGATGTCTGAACATCGGTAACGACAGCAGCTTCACCAATGGTCATGCTGGCCTTAAGCTTCTTATTGGCAATCATAGGAATTGCGGAGTCTTGAAATAATGCAAGGGTCTGGTCGGCGACGGTCTTTTCCTGATGCAGAGTGGCTTGCTCTCTGTTGACAAGCCAGAATGCAGTATCTAGATCAGCCTTCTGGATGAGACGAAGCACATCACAGGTGATGGCGACACCAAACCCGGCAAACATGGAACGAAGACAGCGAAAATAAGCCAGGTGCACCTTTGTGTATAGCCTATACCCATTAGCAGAACGAGCGGGTACAGGGATAACTCCCCAAGATTCATAGTGCCTTAGAGCACTCGTACTAATCTGAAGCTCTCTGGCAATCTCAATAGGCTTGTAGTACTCCATACCCGACTGACCTCCTCCATAAAAGTAGATTCTTACTTTACCAGAAGCAATCATCGCAAGCAAACACTATAGAAAAACATTAAAGTGCTGTGACAGCTTTTTTAAATTATTTATAGGTAAGTAAAGGACAAGTTAGGCAGCACCTTATCACTTGCATTAGTGTTGTAGAATTGAACCTACAGTAGTCGATTATTGCTTAGAAGAAGCCCAGTATAGGAATGGAGGAAGCTCTTGTGAATCAGTTTATTGAGATCCGAGGCGCTCGGGAAAATAATTTACAGAACGTCACGCTTCGGATCCCCAAGCATCAGTTAGTCGTTCTGACGGGGCCATCTGGCTCCGGAAAATCTACATTGGCAATGGATACTTTGCAACGGGAATGCCAGCGGCAGTATATGGAGTCCATGGGAATGACCTCAGATGCAATTGCCAAGCCCAAAGTGGATGCCATTATTGGCTTATCGCCTTCGATCAGTGTAGGCCAGCATGTGACGAACCGGAACCCGCGCTCCACAGTTGGCACAATTACGGATGTTCATACTTATTTGCGCGTCATTTATGAGAAGCTAGGGGAACGTTCTTGCCCCCATTGCGGCAGCAGATTTGTGTCTGGCTCAGATAACAGTCTCGCTGATTCATGGAAGGGAGAGGGGGAGGATGATTCAGTTGAACCTACTCTCGTTCGATGTACACATTGTGAAGGAGAGATGGAGCGCTTCACACGTAGGCATTTCTCCTACAATACGCCAGAAGGCGCTTGTGAGGCATGTGATGGACTCGCTCATACGGTTACTTTGAACATGAATGCTGTATTTGATCAAGATCGGAGCTTGAATGGCGGAGCGGTATCAGCTTGGTACGATGCGGTAGCCCAATATTACACGTCGATTATACAAGCCGCTGCTCATTATTATGGTATTTCCTTCGATGCGGATCTAGCGCTTAAGCAATATGATACCATTCAGCGAGACCTTCTGTATTATGGTGTCGAGAGTGAGCAATTTTCTCGTCATTTTCCAGATAAGAAGCCTCCAAAAACGGTCAGCGGAGGGAAGTTCGAGGGTGTCGTGACCGGGATATGGAGACGCTACAGGGAAAAAGGCAGTGAGTCCGGTGAATCGGCGCTCTTTCATGAACAAACCTGCTCATCATGCCAGGGAGCCCGGCTGAAGGAAGAAATCCGTGGAGTAACCGTTGGAGGGGCTTCTATTACGGATATATCTGGTTGGGCACTGCAAGATGCAGCGATCTGGTTAGAGCGGCTTATGGGGGAGCTGAGATCGGAAGAAAAAGAACAGGTGGAAACGATGCTGCATGATCTGACTGTCCGTATCAAACGGATTGTCGACGTTGGTCTAGGCTATCTTTCATTGAGCCGTCAATCGGTATCTCTATCCGGCGGAGAGGCACAGCGACTTCGTCTTGCCTCTATTCTAGGCTCCGGTCTTACTGGTGTATTGTACATTCTAGATGAACCGACGACAGGGTTGCATCCCCGAGATACGGCAGGGCTAATTCACGTGCTGAAGCAATTGCGGGATCTGGGGAATACCGTTCTGGTGATCGAGCATGACGTTGAAATGATGCGCGCAGCTGATCATGTGATTGATATGGGACCAGGGGCAGGCAGTTTGGGTGGACGTATTGTTGGTGAAGGAACATTGCAAGAGCTTATCGACAGCTCTGAATCGGTTACAGGCGCTTTTTTGAGGGAAGCACTTAGATCGTCTGAACCCAAGGCAAGACGAATAGGGAATGGCCAGTTCTTGCACGTGCGTAATGCCCATAAGCGTAATCTGAAAAACATAGACGTACAGTTTCCGCTCGGCTGTCTTGTCGCTGTAACGGGGGTATCCGGCTCTGGCAAGTCAACGCTGCTGTTCGATCTCGTAGCTGCTGGTGGTCGCGATGATCAAAAGCGGGAGGGCTGCGAGAGCATTACTGGCTTCGATGGCATCGGCAATATCGTGACGGTTGATCAATCGCTTATTGGACGGATGAGCCGCTCCAACGTAGCAACCTACACGGATGTATTCACGGCAATACGGAAGTGGTATGCCAGCTTGCCAGAGGCCAAGGATGCAGGATTTACGGCGAAGCATTTCTCCTTCAATACCCCGGGCGGAAGATGCGAGCATTGTCAGGGTCTTGGTGTGGTACCGATGGATATGTTCTTCATGCCGGGGCTAGAGGTACGCTGTCCGGCATGCCGAGGCAAACGCTTCAAAGAGGAAGTCCTGCGCATTACTTACAAGGGATATTCCATTTCGGATTTGCTGGATATGACCATACAAGAAAGCCTGCCAGTGCTTCAAGGGCAGATCAAGATGGACGGACAGATTACTTTATTGAATGAGGTTGGTCTAGGCTATCTGCAATGGGGCCAATCGGTTCGTACGCTGTCAGGCGGGGAAGGGCAGAGGATTCGACTAGCTAAGGAACTGAGTAGTAAAACGAAGAGTCATACTTTGTATTTGCTGGACGAGCCATCTACGGGCTTGCATCCGCGTGATACCGCCCAACTGCTGGTACTGCTGAATAGATTGGTTGACGCCGGCAATACCGTTATAGTCGTGGAGCATAACCTCGATATCATCAGTGAAAGCGATTGGGTGATTGATATCGGCCCAGAGGGAGGATATGAGGGCGGTGAAGTAGTTACTGCCGGCACCCCTGAAGCAGTGGGGGAAGTTCGTGCTTCTCACACGGGTCGTTTCTTGCGGGAAGCAGTAGGGTTGGGGAGCTGAAGGATAACGGAATACAGAACAGAGAGCAAGGCCCATTTAATCGGGACCTTGCTCTCTGTTCTGTTATTTTAAATAAATCGCTATAGTTTGCATGCGCGGCATGCTAGAAAGTCAGAGCTTCTTAGTAGCCTTTGCCGTAAGGGCTATTGCCTACGCCGCCGACATTGCCACAGCCCGTATTTACGCCGCCTACGTTGCCATAGCCGCCGTTAAAGATACCGCAACTGCAAGCAATGATTACCAATAGGATAAAGAGCACCAATATGATACCAATGTTATTTCCACCTACAAAACCTGACATTATTGCAAGCACCTCCTGAATTCTTGAGTACTCTTTAAGTTATGTAAGGGCGTTATGAATTGATTGGGTATTTGCCAGGGAGACATTTGAACAATTCCAAATGTCATTAAAGGGATAGCCGTGAGGGAAATGCTTTATCAGATACATAATAAGGGTTAAAGTATTCCTATTATGGCGCGTTGATACGATTTAAACGTACGGCCTGCTTTAGTATCGCTATACTCTTTAGCGCGATACTAAGATTAAGTGATTCTTTTCCTGCAGCAACAACGTCTTCGTTCCGCCATTGAACAGCAACCCGATTTTATAAACATAGTTTGATGTTATAGTAATTTGTATCAAGCAAATATAACAGAACGCATTCTTGACATTGTTTCCCACAAAAAGGAGGCCAATATGAACGAGACGGCAGTTGATTTGCAGTTATTAGAGAATTTAAAGCCGGAGTTAACATCGTTTTGCTACAGAATGCTCGGATCCATCGAAGATGCAGATGATGCTGTTCAGGAGACCAGTATACGTGTATGGCAGAGCTGGAACTCATTCAGGCAGGAATCCTCATACAAAACATGGATTTACCGTATCGCTACTAACTTATGTCTGGATAAGCTGAGGCAAGCAAAACGCCGGATTCTTCCCGTTGATCTGTCTGATCCGGCGACCTCTATCATTGAGCCCAGCGAAACGCTGCCTGACTCTTCATGGATATGGCTTGCTCCTGACTTTGGGGAGAACCCTGAAGATGCCCTCATTCGTAAAGATACCTTGCATCTCTGCTTCATAGCACTCTTACAAACCTTGTCGCCTCGTCAACGTGCTGTGCTTATTTTGAAAGACGTATTTGAGTGGTCCTCCAAAGAAATTTCCGAAACATTAGGAATGTCGACAGCAGCCGTTAACAGCGCCTTACAAAGAGCCAGAGAGACGATGGACCGGACCAAACTGCGTTCTGACGAGCTCACCCGAATGGACAACACTCCCGACCATGAATTGCTGTCCCGTTATGTAGATGCTTTTGAGAAATTTAATATAGATGCGCTTGTTGCATTATTCCACGAGGAAGGCTGTATGTCCATGCCTCCATTCCCAATGTGGATACGTGGCAAAGAGGATTTGTACAAGTTCTTTTCATTGACTCGTTGGCATTGCGAGGGTTCCCGTTTTCAGTCGGTTACTGTGAACGGAGGTTATCCCGCATTAGCGCAGTATGCACCGAATCCTGAGGACACCTCCATCTTAATTCCGTGGGGGATTCACGTTCTCGAAATCAAGGACCAGAAAATACTCCACGTGCAAAATTTTATTAATGCCAAATTATTTTCTCGATTTGGGCTGCCGGAGCAAATTCACCGATGAATTTTAAATTCGACTGACGTCTATATTATTGAGAAACAAAATAACGATGATACTAAGAGAGAGGTGTCTTTCAAATGGAAACAAGTAATGGGGCGAAAGTAACCGTTCAGGCAGTGGTGCAAGCGCCAATTGGACAAGTATGGAGCTATTGGACCGAGCCGGAGCATATCACGAAGTGGAATCAAGCATCTGAGGATTGGCATGCGCCGAGGGCGGAGAATGATTTGCGTGCTGGAGGAAAGTTTCTAACAAGGATGGAAGCGAAGGATGGGAGTATAGGGTTTGACTTTTTCGGGATGTATGATGAAGTAAAGCAGCATGAGCTGATTTCATACACGTTAGAAGATGGGAGAAAGGTCGAGATTACCTTCGCGGATTTAGGCAGTGCAACGAAGGTTATTGAAACTTTTGATCCTGAGAGCACCCATCCTGTTGAATTTCAGCAAGCGGGCTGGCAAGCTATTTTGGACAATTTCAAACAATACACGGAAAAAGGGGTGCAATGATGACTATAAAACTAACCCCTTATATCACATTGGAAGGAACTGCAAAGGAAGCGATTCAGTTTTATGAACAAACAATCGGTGCAAAGGTTCTCTCGATGATTACTTATGGAGAAATGCCGGACATGCCAAACACGTTTAATGATGATCTGAAAAATCTCGTAGCGCATGCAAAGCTGCAAGTAGGTGAGACGGAACTTATGTTATCTGATGCTCCAGGAGGTTCGCATATAGCAGCTGGAAAGCGGGTCACCCTCTGCATTACAACAAATAATGTACAAAAGTCAAAACAAATTTATGAAGCTCTGCAGCAAGACGGTCAAGTTAATATGCCGTTTAAAGAAGAATCTTTTAGTCCCGGATTTGGTGATGTAACGGACAAATTCGGAGTCACCTTTCAAATTTACACGGAAATTTGAAACTAAATTATAAAGGCACCAAATTTGGGTGCCTTTTTAGTTTGCTCTATAGATAATACGGAGAACCGTATCACAAGTAGGGCGTGACTGTCCCGATACGGTCAGGAGGGCTGGCGGATATAAAGTGCAGTTCAATCGACTGAGAGTGGTCCTTAAAAAATCATACTTGCTATCCAATTGTCCCCAATCCGTCCCCATTGGCATATTTCTCATAACGATTAAATATCGTGAAAATTAAAAAAACCGCGTATCTACGCGGTTTTTGATCTCTTATTATGGCGCGCCCGATACGATTCGAACGTACGACCTGCAGTTTAGGAAACTGTCGCTCTATCCTGCTGAGCTACGGGCGCGCAGCAATGAATATTATAGCATGATGTTTTTCAAATGTACATCAGCGGCCCTTTAGGAAGAGCTTATTTGGGCTAATCTTGTTTACAGCACCTGTTCGAGGAACTTCACGGCCCGATCGCTTTGCGGCTTTGTGAAGAATTGCTCGGGAGGTGCTTTTTCAATCAGATTGCCATCATCGAGAAAATAAATCGTGTTCGCCGCTTCGCGAGCGAACTTCATTTCATGAGTGACGATGAGCATCGTCATGCCGGTATGGGCCAGATCGCGAATAACGTTCAGCACTTCTTTTACCATCTCTGGGTCAAGTGCTGATGTTGGCTCATCGAATAGCATGATGTCTGGCTCCATCGCCAGACTGCGTGCAATGGCAACCCGCTGCTTCTGACCGCCGGACAAGCGCGCAGGGTAGCTGTCTGCTTTATCCGCTAGGCCTACTCGTTCCAGTAAAGCTTCAGCCTTGGCTCTTGCTGCTTCCTCAGACATTCCCTTGACCTTCATAGGGGCGAACATAATGTTATTAATGACGGTCATATGCGGGAACAGATGAAAGTGCTGGAACACCATGCCGATCTGCTGGCGTACCTTCGTAATATCTGTATTTCGATTGGTAAGCTCTGTCCCATCAATCGTAATCGTCCCGGATGATGGAGTCTCCAGAAGGTTCAGGCAGCGGAGAAATGTCGACTTGCCAGAACCGGATGGCCCGATTAAGGCAACAACCTCTCCCTGCTCGATACTCGTCGTGATGCCCTTCAAAACAGTATGCTTGCCATAGGATTTGACCAATTGTTCTACTTTAATCACTGCGACGCAGCCTCCTCTCAAGCAGGTGAGCTAATGAAGTCAGGATGAGCACCAGTACGTAATAAATGACCCCAGCGAACAGCAATGGCTCGAAGGCCCGGAATGAAGATGCTTGAATCACATTGGCCCGGCGCATAATATCTGCTACACCAATTACAGATACCAGCGACGATTCTTTGAGTAACGCTACGCATTCGTTCACCAGCGCTGGCAAGATCGTCCGCAGCGCTTGCGGCATGATAATGCTGATCATCATGGTACGGTAAGGAATGCCGAGCGCCATGGCGGCTTCCCGCTGTCCGCGATCAACCGACATAATGCCTGCACGAATCGTCTCGGATAGATAAGCGGCTGAATTAAGTCCGAATGCCAGTCCAGCTGCTAATAGCGCCGGGATGTCATAATGAAAAATTTGCGGCGTTGCAAAGTAAATCAAGAATAACTGCAATAATAGAGGCGTTCCACGGAACACCGATGTATAGAAGGTGGCGAACCACTTCAACGGTTTGATATTGGATATTTTGAATAACGATAGAATTGTACCGAGTATGAACCCGAATAGGGCTGATACGATCGTAAATAAGAGCGTTACATAAATACCCCGAAGCATATAAGGGGCATAATCCTTCAAAATTCCGAAGTCGAGAAAAGCATCAGATTTCTGATCCCCCGTCTCCTCGAACCATTGAGCGATGATGGCATCCAGCTTGCCATTTTCCTTCATCTCTGCGAATACGCGGTTAAATTCGTCGACAAGCTCAGAGTTTTTGGGAAAAGCAATCGCATAGCCAACATCCTCTTCGGATGCGGGCAAATAATTCAATGCCAGATCAGAATTAGTCTTGGCATATTGAAGGGCAACTGCATCTTCAACAATAGCAGCATCAATACGATTCGAATTGAGTTCTTGAATAAGATCAGGAATATCATTGAGCTTCTTGATCTGGGCGTTCGGAATGGCATTCGCCATCGCCTCTTGAACGGAGCCTAATTGAGCGCCCACCTTCTTGCCTTCAAGCTCCTTGAGTGAAGTAAAGGGGGCTGCTGATTTGGAGACGATTGTATTGCGTGCAACGTAGTATTCTGTAGAGAAATCCACACTGCGCTTTCGTTCCTCTGTGGCAGACATGCCGGACATAACAAAATCGACCCGTCCAGTCTGCAGAGCAGCGACAAGACCATTAAAGTCCATGCCAGTAATTTTGAGCTCGTACCCTAGCTGACTTGTTATGTACTTGGCAATGTCGATATCAAGTCCAACGATAGCACCGCCATTCTTGGCGTCTACGTCCTCATAGGGAGGGTAATCTGGCGAAGTACCCATAACAAGCGTTTGCTTGGGAGCTGCATTTGTAGAGCTCGCGCTGTTGCTTTCTGCTTCTGCTGCCAACAGAGTTCCAGGCAAGATGGAAGTCAAGGCAATGACGCTGACAAGCAAGAAGGCTAACAGCCGCAGTCCCACTTTTGCTGTAGTTTTCATAGAAGTTCTCCTTTCGTGGGCACAGGTAATCTAAGCATATAACATTAACCTACCCAAAAAATAGATGAAACATCTAGACTACTGCTATAAAAAATGGTAATTTAGTCCTAAAGGAATGGAATATGTTCCAGCATATGTCGAAAAATGCCTGAAAATTGTATACAGTTGTCGACAAGATTTTACAAACACTTGAAATGAGAAAGCGTATAATAAGCTTAATACCACACGAGTGCTATATAAGGAGCGTGCCCTCAAGCGAGCTATGGACAAAACATTATTGCTTAATCAATTGCAATCGCTGCGGCAGAAGCTTCATGAAATAGCCGAGGCTCGAGGCAGTTTAACAGACCCAGACGTTCTGGCCATCAGTGAGGAAGCTGACCAGCTTATCGTTGCTCTTCAATACTTGCAGCGCAATAACGGCAGCTGACTTTGTCAATTATATAACTCATTCCTTAGAGGAATGCTTATTCCGCAGTTTACGGAAGAACTGTGTCAGTAGCGCTGCGCATTCAGGCTGCAGTACGCCGCTGGTCAGTTCCGTTTCGTGATTGAATCGGGGCTCTTGAAGCAGGTTCATTAAGGTTCCTGCACAGCCTGCTTTCGGATCATGGGTCCCGTACACAACGCGTTTAATGCGAGATTGGACAATGGCTCCTGCACACATCGGGCAGGGCTCTAATGTGACGTACAAAGTGCAATCAAGCAATCTCCATGCGCCGAGCTGCTCGCAGGCTTTCTTGATTGCTACAATTTCTGCATGCGCGGTCGGATCATGTCTCGTTTCACGCAAGTTATAACCTCTTCCGATTATAGTGCCATCTTTGACGATGATTGCTCCAATCGGAACCTCTCCGATTTGTTCGGCCTTATTGGCTTCTTCGATTGCCTCATACATCCATAATTCATCTTGCCTTTGAAGAACCATATTTTACCTCCATCAAGCTATATTTTTGCTATTTATTCATCGAACAAATATTCGTTGTTAACATGTAGTGGATAAGTTTGTGGATAACTATACGAATGTCCACAAAACTACACACAAATTATTCAGGGTCATGTGGGCTAATTGTGGATAATGTGAATAACATGTGGATATTATATGCGATTCCTACCTGAGTAAAGGATGTGCAGGGTCCTTGTCTTTCAAAATCAAGTTTTCTATGATTATCTCCATCATCGCCATAACGATGTTCATCCTTATCGTTATTTTGGACCAATACTCGACTCTTAGCAATACAGAAAAGGAAAAGGAGAAGCTGTTGATGGAGTTATCCATTCAGCTGTCTTCATCATTAGAGCCCTATTCAGATCGACCGGAGGCTCTGAGGGAGCGAGAGAAGGAGCGTCTCTTCAAGCCTAATGAATTTATAGATTTAATGAAAAAGCTTGATTCGAATGTCAAAGAAGTGACTGTGTTTCATATAGATGGCGATGCCTTCGACCGGTTGACTGATCATCAAGTCGTATTCGGCACTTATGAATATCGTGATGCCGTCTCAGACGACAAATATGTGAAGGAGGCATTTGGGAAGGGCTATCTTACCCATCAGGCCAAATATAAGAATGCAGCATACGTACGCAGTTATTACAGCAACGTGAGCCTTCATCCAATTGTCATTAGTATTGTATATAGTTGGGAGCGATATCATCAGCTCGTTAATATTCAAAGAATGGATACGATTAAGTATGCGCTAGTTATCATCCTATTTGTGCTTGTAAGCAGCTACTTGCTGGCAGGCTATTTGCTTAAGCCGCTTCGGTCTATTTTGTGGAAGGTGAACGAGGTTTCTTTAGGGCGCTTTCATTCCGTTATCAAGGTGAGGGGTAAGGATGAGTTTGGTCTTCTGGCCTTGAAGATTAATGCCATGTCTCAGAATTTGAGTATCTACATGGACAAGCTGCGCAAAGCATTTGAGGAAAACAGAAGAATGAAGGATTATTTGCAATCCTTTATTAATCATACGAGTGATGCTATCCATGTCATGGATTTGCAGGGTACAATTATTCAAGTCAATCAAGCATTCGAGCAGCTTCTGGGCTATGACAGTGAAGAGGCATTAGGGCGACAGCTGCCGCTCATTCCAGATTCCCACCGCGGTGAGATGAGGCTGATCATTAACTCTCTGCTAGCGGGCAAAGTATTGCCAGCGCAGGAGACTGTGCGAGTAACCAAGAGTGGAGAAATCATTCCGGTAAGTGTCACGATATCGCCGATTCGGGACTCAGAGGGCAAAGTACAGGCTTTGGCTAGCATTACTCGCGATATGAGAAGCCGCAACAAGATGGAAGAGCTGCTGCGGCGCTCAGAGAAGCTGACTACGGTAGGCCAATTAGCAGCGGGAGTTGCGCATGAGATCCGTAATCCGCTTACTACCTTGCGAGGCTTCCTGCAGCTGCAGCAGCAAAGTAAAAAAATGAATTTGCAGCATACAAGCCTTATGCTGTCTGAGCTGGACCGCATTAATCTAATCGTCGGTGAATTTCTGATTCTCGCGAAGCCGCAAGCGACAAGATTTACGACGAAGGATGTTAGGGATGTCTTCAAGGATGTCTTGTCTTTGCTCGACAGTGAAGCCCACTTATATAATGTTGTTTTTCATACTTCGTTCACGGAGAGGCCTTGCCTCATTTCATGTGAGGAGAACCAGTTGAAGCAGGTATTCATTAATCTTCTAAAGAATAGTATCGAGGCGATGCCTTCAGGCGGACGCATTCATACGCACATTGCTTCCAAACAAGAGCAGATTACGATATCTATTACAGATGAAGGTATAGGTATCCCAGAAGAAATGATTCCGAAGATCGGCAATCCTTTTTTTACTGGTAAAGAAACGGGCACGGGTCTTGGCATGATGATCAGCCAGCGTATTATTAATAGTCATCAAGGGATGATGGATATACAGAGTCAGGTCAATGTGGGGACGACGGTGACCATTACTTTGCCTGCTTTGAAAGAATAGGCAGCAGACGTTATACTAGGGTGAGGATACTTCAGGGAGCGGCAGGTGAGCGATCAGAGTGAAAGATAATGAGAGCTTGAAGATCATTACGGATCAGGAGATATACCGTTGTGTGGTCGTAGGAGCTACGGGTCTCGTAGGCTCATCCTTGCTTAGACAGCTGCTTGGCGACGAGTCTTGCCATTCCATTACTGTATTGGCTAGACGACCGTTGGATTGGAACGGAGCTCCTGCCGAGGCTCACCACAAATTAACGGTCATTATAGCCGATTTTGATGATATGCAGGATGCCTTGGATGATGTAGAGGCTGATCTTGTATTTTGTGCATTGGGCACTACTATAAAGGCAGCGGGTTCAAGGCAGGCTTTCCGCAAAGTGGATTATGAATATCCATTAGAGCTGGCACAGTGGGCAGTAGGAAAAGAGGTTCGTCATTTCTTGGTCATTACGGCGATGGGCTCTGATCAATCCTCACCCTTCTTCTACAGTCGAGTAAAAGGTGATCTTGAGGACGCGCTGGTACGAATGCCATTCGAATCGGTCCGTTTTTTCCAGCCATCGCTATTATTAGGGCAGCGGCCCTCGATGCGTCTTGGAGAATCGATAGGCGCAAGAGTGATGAAGGCGTTCCAATGGGTAATGGTCGGACCGTTCAAGAGATATCGCCCGATTCCGGGAGAGACTGTGGCCAAAGCGATGCGCTTCTCTGCAAGACAGGCGATGTCGGCCTCTAATAGAGCAACGAAGACATCACAGCCAGCCGTTTATACCTATTCATCCGAGCAGCTAGTTGAGATGGCAAGACAGATAAGATAGGTGGGTGCTTATGCGGATTAACAAATTTATTAGTGAGACAGGTTATTGTTCGCGTCGAGAGGCAGATAAGCTGATTGATGGCGGTCGTGTGACCATTAACGGTGAGACGGCACAGCTTGGCAGCCAGGCTGAAATGAGTGATGATGTACGAATTGATGGCAAGCGAATTGGTGAGCATAGAGGCCATGTCTATATCGCACTTAATAAGCCTGTTGGCATTACATGTACAACGGAGCTGCATATTAAGGGGAACATTGTTGATTTCGTGGGACATCAAGAGCGGATATTTCCAATCGGCAGATTGGATAAAGATTCCGAAGGGCTTATTCTGATGACGAATGACGGAGATGTTGTGAATCCTATATTGCGTTCCGAGGGCAAGCATGAGAAGGAGTATATCGTAACCGTGGATCGCCCCATAACCGCTATGTTCATTAAAGGGATGTCAGAGGGCGTTCATATACTAGGAAGCATGACACTTCCCTGTCAGATTACACGAGTAACGGACCGTGTATTTCGGATTATTCTTACAGAGGGCCGCAACCGGCAGATTCGTCGAATGTGCGAAGCGTTCGGTTACCATGTAAGAAAGCTGCAGCGGGTCAGAGTTATGAATATTCAGCTTGGTGGGCTACAGGTTGGCAAGTGGCGTGATTTGACAGCGGCAGAGAAAGAGCAGCTCTTCGGTGAGCTTAATTACGAGCCAGCTGGCACCAAATAAAAAAGGGGCTGTCCCAAAAATCATCTTCATGATTTTTGGGATAGCCCCTTTTGCGTTCTATTGTTTAGGAGTTGCAGGAATTTGCTGCTGATTCTCCATATCCACATATTTCCGGATAATAGATACTTCTACGCGTCGGTTCTTGGCACGTCCGCTAGTTGTATCATTCGTAGCAATCGGATGGTACTCTCCATAGCCGATGGCACTGAATCTTTGAGGCTTCAGAGCTTTGTTCTGCAGAAGCACATCCATGAACCTGATGGCACGAGATGAGCTCAAATCCCAGTTCGATTTGAAGCGTTCAGAATAAATAGGAATATTGTCTGTATGGCCAGCCACTACGATCTCGTATTGGTCATAAGCCTGCAGCAGCCCAGAGATAGCTGAGGCTAGCTCCTTGGAGTTCCCCTTGAGAGCATCGCTGCCGGAATCGAACAAGGCATTGTCACTGATAATAATCATCAGCTGTGATTGATTGAGCTTCGTATTCAGATCATTGGTTAAGCCATTCTGCTTAATATAATTGTCCAATTGCTTCTTAAGCTTCTCTAGATCCTCTTGTTCTTGCTTGATGAGCTCTTGACGCTTCTCTTCGGCAAGTTGTTCTTTTGTTTTTTCTTTTTCTGGGTCTTTTTTATTGTGGTTGACTATGGTTTCAGGACCCGTCTCCACAATCGTCGGCTTCTCCAGAATGCCTGAGCCGGAATTAAGAGCAATATTGAATGCTTGGCTCATCTCTTCGAACTTCTTGGCATCCACAGCGCTGACGGCATATAATACGATAAATAAAGCAAGAAGTAGGGTTAGCAAGTCGGCATAGGGGATGAGCCAGGATTCATCCACATGCTCCTCGTGATCATCGTGCTTATGCTTTTTGCTCAACTGTTCCTTCCTCCTTCTCCTTCAACTTCAATCGCTCTGTCGGAGTCAGGAAGACGGAAAGCTTCTGATTGATGGCGATGGTCGATACGCCAGATTGAATGGAGAGAAGGCCTTCTACCATCATAAGACGAATTTGAATCTCACGCTTGGATATACGCTTCAGCTTGTTGGCAATAGGATGCCAAAGCACATAACCGGTGAATATACCAAGCAAGGTCGCGATGAAGGCGCCGGCAATGGATTTGGCTAGAGTCGCCATGTCGTCCATATGCCCGAGTGCACCGACTAGACCAACAACCGCTCCGAGTACACCGAGAGTAGGAGCATAGGTTCCGGCTTGGGTGAAAATAAGAGCTCCTGCCTTATGACGATCCTCCGTAGCGGAGATGTCCTCAAGCAATACATCACGTACGAAATCCTGATCATTGCCGTCAATAATCATGCGCATGCCATTACGAAGAAAAGTATCTTCTATTTCATCTACTTTCGCTTCAAGGGCGAGCAAGCCCTCGCGGCGAGTAATAGAAGCCCATTCCATAAAGTACTCGATTAATTTCTCACGAGGCATGAGGGATGGTTCTGTGAATGCGATTTTGAACAGCTTGCCTACTTTTGTTAGCTCTGACATTGGGAAAGCAACCAATACAGCAGCAACCGTTCCTACGATAATGATCATAAAAGCAGCGGGGTTAAGCAGGTTAGAGAGAGCAGCCCCTTTGAACACCATTCCCACTAATACAGCTACAACACCTAGTACAATACCAATTATTGTTGAGTTTTTCATCATGCACCCCGTCCAGTACGTATTCGACAATTCTTTCTTTATATATCGACAGGATGGGGTTATGAAATTAGACTTTCGGAATGATTTACGAGGATAGGCGTTAAATTTCATAAAATGCGGTAAAATGAGAGTATAAGAGACATCCTAAAATAAGCAAAAGGTGGTTAACAGCATGGGAGTAAGACACGGTAGAGAATACGAGGATATTCTGAAGGAGCTCACGGAGGCAGTGAGCGCAATCGACAGCAGCTATACCTTCTTCGAGATGGAGCAAGAGGAATGGGAAGCCTTGGGGGCAGAAGATCGCCATGAGGTTATGGAAGCGCTGGCGGATGATGTCTTCTTCGGTCTAGGCGAGCAGTCGGTTATAGCTGTCGGAGGCGGAACCATTACGTACCATTCCAAGCATCATGTCATTGAGGTAGCCCAAGGGGATAATGTGACCCGAATGATTCGTTTGGTGTAACCTGGCCTAAGAATGCTTAGGCCGGTACACCATACAGTGGAATTCTGCCTCTGGCGGTCCACTGGGAACAGGACGGCTGTACGTATCTTCGATACAGAAGCCTGCTTGCTCGTAAGCTCGAATGGCGCGTTTGTTCCACGTCAGCACCTCCAGATCAATCTCATTGCCGGGCGTTCTGCGCCTGGCTTCTTGTGCAAGAAAAGCGGCAAACACAGCGCCATTCCCATTGCCGCACAGCTCCGGGAGAAGGCCAAGTCCAATTCGAGTGACCCCTACGATGGGAAAGAACTGGGCAAATCCGATTAATACAGCTTGTTTATTTATAATGGCCGCATATTGGTTGTGCCGAAGGACGGGATCGCCGAATTCGATTTCGTCCTTTTGCATGTCTGCCCATGCAGGCCAGTTATATAAGTCATAAGGCGGCTCATACCGCCAAGTGCATAGCGCTTGCGCATGCTCAACGCTAAGGGGCAATAGAATCATTTCGGATGCAGAAAGTTTATAATGAGAAAAGGCTTGAAAAGAATCGGACATGCCGTTCACCAACTCCTATTGTAAGGTTAGTCCATTCTATAAGTATATATTAACTTGCCTTGGATGAAGTGCTGGTACTAGGGTGTCGCCAAGACCAGCAAGTAGCTAGTTAGTCTGATTAGCCTAATAGAATCTTATAAATCGCAATAGCTCTGCTGCGTGAAGCTTTTAGATCAACGATAGCTCCCGGCTGCGGCTCATGGATTTCCTTATCGGACAAGTGAGCAAGCTGAGGAAGCCATTGGCGGATATAGGCTCCGCTTGGATCATGCGTCCGGGATTGCGTTAAGGGATTCATAATCCGGAAGTAGGGTGCGGCATCATATCCTAAGGAAGAGCTCCATAACCATCCACCCCGATTCAGTGTATTGTCATAGTCGCTTAGGTGAAGGCGGAAATAGCTTTCTCCAAGGGTGAACGGACAGAGCAGGTTCTTAGTCAAGAACATGGCTGTGACCATGCGGAGCCGATTGGGCAGCTGTCCCGTATGATTCAATTGGGTCATCGCCGCATCTATAATTGGAATTCCGGTTCTCCCGGCAGCCCAAGCCTCAAAGTGCTCATCAGATAAAAGGGATAAGTCTAGTGTACTCTCATAAGAAAAGTAATGCTCATTGTACATCGCTTGATAGATGTAAAAATCACGCCAGGCAAGCTGTCTAATCCACGCTTCTGAGCCGGGTAGTCCCAGGCACCATTCATACGCTTGTCGTGCCGATAGGGCTCCTGTGTTCAAGAAGCGGGATAATTCACTCGTCCGATTGACCGCGTAGTGATCCCGTTCGTCCACATAAGAGGACAATCGCTCTCTACTGAACAGCTCTAACTGATCGGTCACAGTTGAATAAAGATCACATGTACTGGAAGAGGCGCTTAAGACGGCAGTTATCTCGCTTGGCAGGGTGTATCGCACAGTGATGCTGCTGTGCAATTGTGTAACGGTTGTTAAGTCTGTAAGAGAAGCACTTCCTGAAGGCGTATAATACTGAAGCATATAGGAGCTCCACATCCGATAAAAAGGCGTGAATACTTTGTAGGGCTCTGTTCTCCTAGTAAAGGTCTGGAACGCTTCGAGGTCGATCAGAGAGGAATCTGCCAGCGGCATCCATCTGATTCGGGCTGCTGAGCAAGCTAGTTGGATTCCTTTATCTCGTTCTCGGGCATAAGGGGTGTAATCCGCATGGACGATAACCTCTTCGATCGGATACTTCTGCAGGAGGGCTGCAACAATTTGAGCAGGATTGCCGTATAGAATATGAAGCTGCTTGCCCACTGATGAATAGGCCCGCAGAAGTGTCGCCGCTTGAGCAATGAAGTTGCGTCCGCTATGGCTGTTCAATCGCTCATCGCTAATTAGGGATGGATCAAGGACAAGCAGATGAATGCCCGTATGATGATGCTTATGAATATAATTAAATGCTCGCATATCGTTTGAACGCAGGTCTTTGCGGTGAATAAATAAGTACATAGCAAGCGGTCCTCCTTAAGATTATAAAAACAGAAAAGCCGCAAGCGATTTGTCCAAGAGACAAATAACTGCGGCTCTGCTGAATAAGACCCATAATCACTTCGGCCAGGAAGTGGTGATAAGCTTATTCTTCGTCAGCATATTTTTCAAACGTAGTAGTGTTCATAACGCGACGAGCGTTCACGTACCGATTCTCATAATAGGAATCGCTCAGCTTGCTAATTACAACGCCCTTGCTGGACGAGGAATGTGCAAATTTGCCATCTCCTACATAGATGCCGACATGGGATACACCTTTACCGTTCGTGTTGAAGAATACAAGGTCTCCAGCAACGAGATCGCTCTTAGCGACCGCTTTTCCTGCCTTTGATTGTGAGCCGGATGTACGGGGAAGTTCAATTCCCATCTTATCGAATACATAGCTCGTGAATCCAGAGCAATCAAAGCCTTTCGTCGACGTTCCGCCGCTTTGGTACGGAGTGCCGATTAACTCATCGATGATGCCGTTCATTTTGGAATCCGCGAAAGCGCTGCCTGCTTGAAAGGCAAGCATTAACACGAGTCCCAGTAGTAGTGCGGTAACTTTTTTCAAAATGGTGGAGCTCCTTCCAATTGCCGACGAGGTTAGCTGTGGGGTTCGGTTGAAGGATCCCTATGATTTCTCAGGCGCCGATCAAGTCGGACGTCGAAATCAATTCACCCAGAGGTGGTTCCCCCGTTTCCAGTACAAGGAATTTGGCAAGTTTTTTATGTACCTGCTAACTATTCGTTTTTTTCCACGTATCTCCTCCTTCAATTGGCAAATTCTAATAATTCTCATGTAATGTTTTGGCTATTGAGCGCGTATATTCGTGTTTTCTGCTTATTTTATATAAATTAGAGGCGTGCAAATGCTAATAACTTTTATTTATGTGGAGTTTAAGAGAAATATGTTGTTTTTTTATAGGGACGATAGTCTGGGGATATATCAAAACGGCTCGTAGCTTGCAGTTCCAACAGTGGAACTGCAAGCTACGAGCCGTTTTTTTTCGTGCCTCACATTAACTTTCTTTGGATTGCAGGCAATCGTACTGGGCAGCAACGGTCCACACCTTCATCATAGTTCGGATGAGATGGAAGCTCTGGTGGAGAATTAAGGCCAGCAGGCCGGCCCATACAAGCGAGATGCCGCTTACAAATAGGTTAATGCCTGCACCGATTCCCCACATAGCGAAGGTTAAGCCTGCATAAGGAATCAGATGGCGAAGAGCCTTCCACAGCGCATGCAGAGTTCCGCTGCGAGTAATAATGCCAAAGGCCATCGACAAGAAGAGCAGATGGAGCAGAATCCCCCAGAGCAGCCACCCTGCGGCTAACGGCAGCGTGTGTTGTAATAGCTCTCCGGGAGAGGAGCTATGGAGGATTCCCTTCACAGCTCGCGGGAGCAGCCACCATGCTGGTGCCAATGCAAGCAGCATCTCTGCCCAGTATAATAGCGTAACCGGCTTCCACGCCTTACGTATGCCTTGCAGGAATTGTGTACCTTTATGATCATTTGCATGATGAAGGGAGTAGAACAGACCTGCATTGAAAAGTGGAGTGAGCAGCATTCGGGCAGCAAACAGCCCTCCAAGCATCCATAGGTATGGTGTGCTCAGATCCGTCTTAGTCAGCTGGAACTGGGCTTCATGCATGAAGAGCTGTACGGATGAACCGTAGGGAGAGCTGTCTGGGAAACGCCTGAGCAGCGGCGATATGACCGAGTCTACGAAGCGATATAAGAAGAAACCCCAGAGCAGCTGATACAGAAACAATAGGATAACGATATAGAAATGCTTGATAGCCAGTCTCCAGCCTTGTATGATATGGCCTTTCATTGCCTCTCCTCCTTTCCTTACCAGCTTAGTGTCCCAAGCAATCCCTCGATCATTTTGGCAACGCCCATGCTCCATCTTGTACGGGCCGCTTCTGACAGTTCGGCTTTCATAAAGTTGTTATAGTACTTGTTATCTAGTACATTGCTGTGCTGCGGATCCAAGGCAACCCATTCCAACGGTGCGCTATGAACGACCTTATATTGGACATGTGCCTCCTCGGCTTCCCATGTCTTAGGCACGGTCATGCCGTCTTTGAATTTCATAACAAGCGGAATCGGACCGTTATTCCCGCCATTTTTCTTAATAAGCACGAGGGATTCATATTGCAGTTGTCCATCTTGCTCGACTTTGCGAATCTCAATGGATTCCACGGAGAAATCTGCCATGCGGTTGTTATAGACGTATTCACTGAAATAATCATGCCACTTCTGCTTAGTTACTTGCTCTACTACTCTTTGAAAGTCGCCGCTTGTGGGATGCTTGAATTTATATTTCTGAAAATAAGTGCGCATAATTTTTTGCATCGTTTTGTCTCCGACCTGATTCTCGATACCGAGCAGCACAAGCTTGGCACGCATGTACACATTCTCTGCATAATGAATATGGTCACGATAAGCCCAAGAGGGCTGCTTCAAGGGAGCAGGAGATGTAATATAGCTTGATTCGAGGCGCAGGTTCGGTTCCACCCCATATTCGCTTTCCATTACACGATCCTCCGCGTAGGAGGTGAAGCCTTCGTCGAGCCAAGCTTCCTCGAACTCATTAGAGGCGACCATGCCATACCAATATTGGTGACCAATCTCATGTACGACGGTTCGTTCCAGACCATAGCCGGGGTTGTCTGATTCTGCGGCGAACGCGGTTACGAGTGTCGGATATTCCATGCCTCCTGCACCGTTCGCTCCTTTGGGCGGCACGATAATAGATAGCGTGCTGTACGGGTATTCTCCATACCACTGTGAATATTTGGTCAGAGCAGACTTGGCAGCATGCATGTAGCGATCCTTAAGCTCGGCATGAGCGGGATCGAGATACAGCTTGATGCGCACTCCAGGAATATTCTTCGCCGATAGCGTATCTTCCTCATAGATGAAGTTGGGCGAGGCAGACCATGCGAAATCATGGACATCCTCCGCGTAGAATTGATGAATAGTTGTTCCATTGTCAGGGTTGTCCGTTCTTTTGGTCTGGATGCCTGTTCCTGCCACAGTGAATGCCTCTGGAACCTCTATGCGCACGGAGTAGATGCCGAAATCGCTGTAGAACTCGGAGTTGCCATGGTATTGATGAATGTTCCAGCCCTCAGCCGTGCGGCCGCGTGTGCCTGCCGTTTCATAGACAGCAAGCTTGGGAAACCATTGTCCAGCCATGACGAATTGATTAGAGTAGCCCATACGCGCAAATACTTGAGGCAGCTTGACTTCGAAGCCCATCTTCAGCGTGACCGATTTGCCAGGAGCCACTGGTTCAGGCAGCTTGAGCTTGGCCAGCGTAAAATCATTGGAATTGCCGTCATCGGGTTGAATGTAATGAAGCCTTGGCAGTAGGCTTTCTCCTTCAAGCGTTTCGAGCGTTAACATCTTCATGTGGCCTTGGCTGTCTGCCATAGCCTTGTCGGAACGCAGCTTGCCTCCTGATTCACGCATGAAGGTTGTTTTGTCGGAGAGGAAGGCATTGGGATACAGGTGGAAATAGAGCTCGGACACCGTTTTTTTCCCCGGATTAGTCCATGTAACGGCTTGCTGTCCGTCCAAATAACGATTGTCGCTGCGCAAGGTGACGTTGATGTTGTACTCAACGACTCTTTTGCTGAGCGGCAGCGGGTTTGAGGCGGAGGTGTCAGGTGCAGAAGGAGCAGGCGATTGGGTCTGTTGCGGTATTGGCTTGGGCTGTGCTTTGGCGACAGGGGCGAGTGCGAAGGTATATTGAGATTGCCAAGCGTAGCCGAAGCCCTGCTGGATAGATAGGCCGAGCAGGACGGCGGTAAGCAAGAATAGCAATGAACGTTTGACATGGCGTGGAGTCATTTAACGTTTCCCTCCCGTTGACAAGCATCTACAGCATGTATATGTTTGCTTTTCGCAGATTATTAGCTAAAATGGAATTAATGTATGGGGAAGGTGGAAAAGCCATGACGGATCAGCAAGGACAGCCGGAAGAACCGGTTAAGAAGGAAAAGAAATCGATTGCTTTGAATGTAGTCAGCAATAAACAGCATAAAGGGTTTGGAGCGGGAACGATTGATTTGAGCGCGGTGTCTTGTGTCATTATCGACGAGGGCGTCGCCTATATAGATGACGGTGCTATGCATGCGAAGAGCAAGGTCGAGCGGGGCATCAAATTCAGCCCGGACAAAGCTAATACTCCGAATGGCCGTCAATGCTGGATCGTATGGGTTGCCGTCGAGCGTGGTGAGCAAGGCTCGCTATATGCAGGTGCTACAGCATGTGAGATGTTGATCGATACAGAAGCGCGCCGTGGCTGGAAGGTTCTCGCGGATCATGTGAATAAGCTGGACCATGCGCTTAAGCGCCGTTACAACTTAAGTGAGCTTGGGCCTGAAGAGAAAGCTGCGTTCCGCAAGCTGCTGATTGCCCACAATGAGGAATGGTGGAACAATTCACCTGAAGAGCTGAAGCAAGCGCTTGAAGGCTAGGTATTGACCTAATTAGGTAGCGTAATAGATAAGGAAGGACTGGTGTGGCTCGGCGTATAAGCCGTTGACTGCACCAGTCTTTTTTATGACAGGATAAATGTAAGCAATAAGCGTAAAAAATATTTTTTGCTGCAAGTGCAGGGGAAGAAGCGATATACACCGTCTATAGATAGGGAAGGGAGGAGAGCGAGATTCAAGACGAGGCATGGATCCAAGCTATTCGCGATGGCGGACCTGCGGAGTTTCAATTATTCGTAGAAGCGTATGGCGCTTATTTGTACAGAACTGTATACGCTGTCGTGCGTTCGCCGCATGATGCGGAAGATATTACGCAGGAAGTCTTGCTCCAAATCTATCGCTCCCTCCCGGAATGTAGATTAGATGGCTTCAAGACATGGATGACCCGCATTGCGGTGAATAAGGCAATTGATTGGAAGAGAAGCAAGGCCCGCAAGCCGGAAGAGCTTGTGGAAAGCATGAGCAAGCTGGAGGAGCAGAACGCTGCTACTGGCGCTATGCCAGCGGAGGAAGCGGTTCTGCAAGGCGAGAGCCAGCGGCAGATAACGAAGCAAATCGACTCGCTCCCAGATAATTATCGTGAAGTGATTACGGCCTATTATATGGATCATAAATCTTATGAAGAAATTGCTGCACAGACGGGTTTAGAGCGCAAGAGCGTAGAATCGAGATTATATCGTGCCCGCAACTGGATAAGGCGGCATTGGCGGAAGGAGGACTTTGAATGAATAAGAGCGAGTATGCGGGTAGAGAAGCTAATCACGAGTTTCATTCTGATGAAATAAAGATGGAGCTCTATGTGAGCAATCAGCTGCCGGAGAACGAGCGTGAGCTGGTTGAGCAGCATATGGCTCATTGCGAGCCATGCTTGCAAATGTTCATGTCAGCTATGGATTCAATCGAGCTGGCAGTTGAAGTGCCAAATATGGAGCAAATGGGCAGACAGGTGAGCGCCATCATATCCATAGAGTCAGCACAGGAAGCCTTGTATGCCAAGCCAACCCTTATGCAGGAGAAGCCCTATCATCGCCGGTGGTTCCAGCATCCAGCTACCCATTTCACAGCTGCGGCAGCAATTACGCTGTTATTGCTGGGCACAGGCAGCTTCAATGGTTTCACAACCAAGCTTGTAGAGATGGAGAAGAATGCTGCACAACAGCAACATAGTCAGCAAGTCAACTATGATCAACCGGCTCCTCCAACCTGGTCGGAACGTATGATTGATCGTACAGCTTCTTGGTTCGATGGGCTGCAGGGGAATCGCTTCAAATAAAGTAGAAGATAAGAGAGGAAGACTGAGGATGTATAAAAACCCTGGCGTTGCTTTTTTATTATCATTAATACCGGGTGCGGGCCATGCTTATCTGGGCAAACCGTTCCGATTCATTTTTTATAGCGGGGGCGTTTTTGGAGCTATAATATTATTTATTCTTATGATGTTCTCAAATAATGAAGAGGAAGCTTTCCTATTCGCATTAATTGCTGCGGCGATATGGCTTATTAATATCTTGGATATGATTATTACATGCGTAACGTGGGGTGGAGGCAGGCCTGGACAGAATGTTCATGGTGACTCTGCAATGGATCTGAATAATCTATCTTATAATGAGCAGCGGGAGAAAATGCAGACGATCGTCCTATCGATCATTCCTGGTATTGGTCATATGGCGATGGGTCTTATGCAGCGGGGAATTACCTTTTTAATCGCATTCCTTGGTTTTTTTGCAATGATTATTTTTGTCAGCATTGTCATGAATGCGGGCAGCTTCTTGATCTTTTTATTTGGTGTTCCGATTATTTGGGTGTACGCCATGTTTGATGCGATTCAAATGCTTAAGCGCAAGCAACGAGGGGAAACCATGCAGGATCGTCCTTTCTTCGAGGAACTGGAGGAGCATATCGGCACAGGCAAGAAGAATAAGGTGCTAGCGGCTGCCTTATCCCTGTTCCCAGGCGCAGGCCATTTGTATCTCGGCTTACAAAAAAGAGGCATTCAGTTAATGGCCGGTTTTCTATTTGCTTTTTATTTAATGGATTCTTTGCGGTTGTCCCTCTTTCTATTCCTAATGCCTTTATTCTGGTGCTATGCGTTCTTTGATGCTTTGCAGCAAATGTCCAAACGCGATCAGAATGAAATGGACGATCAGGCGATTCTAACGCAGCTAGCCCCATATCAAAAGTGGATTGGGATTGGCCTGCTGGTATTAGGTGTCTACTACTTGGGAGACCGGTTCATGGAAATCTATGTTTCGGAGCATTGGAAGGGCCTTTATAGACAGTATATAAATTTGAAATATAATATGCCTACCGCTCTCGTCGCCTTTATTATGATTGCTGTAGGATTCCGTCTGGTATTTGGCGGCGGAAAGAAGTCCCCAGACAAGATGCATTTAGATAAACACCGTCCAATAGATAGGGAGAAACGCTAATGAAAAATTGGCGCGTAGGAACATTATCCATGGGTGTCACGCTGCTGTTGATGGGTGTGGCGGTAGCGGTCTCTATATGGAGCGGGGATGATGCTCTTAATCTATTGTTATGGGTAGCTCCAATCGTCTTTATTTTGCTTGGAGCAGAGCTTTTGGTCTATCTGATCTTGGCAGGCAAAGAACGAACGATTCTTCGTTATGATTGGCTGAGCCTTTTTCTAGTGGCGGTTATTGGATCGGGAAGCTTGATTATGGCAGCATTCTCCTCGACAGGGTTAATGGGAGAAATTCGAGAGTCTCTGCAATTAGTCGAACGGACGTCGCTGGTAGAGACCAAGCCTATGGAAGTACCAGAGGGAATCGAGAAAATAGTCGTACAGTCATTTGGTCCTGTTGATCTTGATAAAGGGGATGGCGGTTCCATACAACTGCTTGGACAAGTGCAATACAGGTCAGCAGATGCACTGGAGCAGCCTGACGAGTGGCTTAACACGAGCAGGGTAGGCAGTACCCTATATGTAATGGTTGGAGGAATGGAGCATAAGAGTGGATCGGTTAGGTCCGATTCACTCCATGCACAATTGACGCTGGTACTTCCGCAAAAAGTGAAAATTGAGACACGCGGCTTCTAAGCCGCTTAGTCCAGTAATTGCTGGAACCGATCATCGTTGGCAATTTTGGCGATCGCCTCAGCTTTTGAAGTTACACCTAATTTTCTATAGATTTTCTTTAAATAGTTTTCTACAGAGCTTTCACTCATATGAATAGCGCCAGCAATTTTTGCATTGGTATACTTATGAGCCACCATGGTGAGGATTTTATGCTCCGTGGTGGTTAAATCTGCTTCCCAATAATGTCTGGTATGCTCTGGGGTCTGCAATTGCACCTGCCGAAGCAGCGTAAGGGGCAGCAGAGTAAGACCACGCATGACAGCATGAATCATATCAATAATTTCTTGGGGAGCAGCATTCTTGTTCAGCATGCCGCTGACTCCACTTTGAATTAGGCGATTAAAGTAAGGAATATAATCATAACCGGTATGAATGATGATATGTATCGCTGGATATAACTCTTTGATTTGAGCGGCAATATTAACCCCTGTATCATCGGGTAGATTCAAGTCCAGCAATACGACAGAAGGCCTTAGATGCTGGACAACCCGAATTCCCTCATGCCCGCATGAAGCCACGCCAAGCACTCGAATGGAGCTGTCCTGCTCTAATAGATGCTGAAGTCCGAGCCCTAGAGCCGGATGATCATCTATAATAAGCACTTTAATGGATTCCTTCAATTGCCCTCCCCCTTTCTTCTGGCAAGGATATTTTGACGGTCAAGCCTTTGTTGATTGAAGTAATCACTTGCAAATTCCCTTCCATACTCAGTAGACGATGATCAATACCACGCCAGCCGATCCCTTTGGAGAACTGATTAGGATCAAAGCCAACGCCATCATCCCGATATTCAAGACAACACTGTTGATTAGTAATACTGAAATTGAAGTGAACACTGGAAGCATTCGAGTGCTTCTTCGCGTTAGCAATCAGCTCTTGTGTTATACGAATGAGATGATGATGGACCTCAGGCTGCAGAGCATCCCAGCGGGCAGGCTCCATGATTTGAATATGCAGCTTGAAAGCTGTATTGGGTCTCTCCATCTCAATAAGACTGGAGACCGTAGAAGAAAATCCAACATCGGTCAGCATATACGGATAGAGACGGAAGCCAGTTTCGCGTATATTCACATTAATAATATCCAAATAATCAGCTAGCTCCTGCAGTTCATTGTCCATCGTTCCGGGGTCGAGGCTAAGGTTGCGCAAGGCTTGAACGCGGTGCTTCGCGAAATAAATATCCTGCATGATCGTATCATGCAGATCAGAAGCGATCCGCTGGCGCTCCTGCTCTTGCATTTGGAATACGGATTTTCTTAGCCACGAGGTCTGATGAACCGATTCATTGCTGGCGGCTGATGTTTCACTTAATGTGACTTCATTCAAGACAAGAGACAGCTTGTCAATGAGATAAATATTCTCGATGACGACAGCCAAATAGGATACGAGCATATCTACCCATTGCTGCTGCTGAGGATGGAAGGGCCGGTCAGAGAAATTTCTAGACACGATTAGATTGCTTGAATAGTCCCGTTCTTGCTTAATCATATAAATATCATATTTGGACGTATTCATCATGCCCCTGCCGATTGCAAATTCAATCTCATCCAGATTCACATGTCCGTATGACGCATATCTTATATTACCATTATCATACAGGCGAATGGCGGCAGTGTTAATGCCTAGCGCTATACAAAGGTCAGGCAGCAGCAGGTGCTGCAAATCCTCGAGCTTGCTCACTTGTCTGATTTTATTCGTCATTTGGTTAAAGGCGAGGATCAACCGATGTTTTTGAGGAAATAAAAACCCGGTCAAGCTCTGATGATATTTATCAATAATATAAATCATAAGGGCCACAATGGAGAATACCGTACCCGCGAGAAAAGATATTTGAGTAGCAGATAGGTTTTCAGTAATGAGATAGCTGGCAATCAGAGTGATGAGCAAGGACGGTATAACAGCCAGACTGGATAAAAATAAGGTTTTACTAACCGCAACTTGAATATGGAACAGCTTGTTTTTAATACTATAATAAATGAACGCAATTGGAAATATGACGATAAACCAAATGGATAAATCGTAAGGAATTAATGGCGGTCCGAATAAGTTAGGCATGATGGATAACAGTAAAAATGGCAGGAATGAATATGAAAACGCAATCAACAATGTCCGAATAACCATTGCTGAATAAGAATATTCACGTCTTTTCTTGAAATACATATAGGCTAGAAAAGCAATGCTGAGCAAGGAGCCTAGAGCAAATGAAAGCAACGTTAAGAAACGGTCAATGCTGTAATACAAGTGAGAGACGCTAGGGAAAAAATAAAATACTCGAAAGGCAGTAATGAGTAATAGGATAATCAGGCCATACCTTAACCATCTAGGCGAAAAGAGATCATACCCTTTTTCTTTGAGAAAGAGATAAATAAAATAGGCGAACAAAAAGGGAATACAGGCTATTGCAGTTGATATTGTAAATTTGGAAAAAGCATCTGCGCGAGTCGATGCCTCGGCGCACATAAATGCCACGCCCATTAAAATAAACACACTGATCAAATAATAGACGGATGGACTGAGCTTGGCTTTATAGTAATAAAGCGCCGCAATACTGAAGCAGAGCAGCTCTGCAACCAGCCCAAATAGATAACGAGATGAGAATTGGCTTGCTTTATCATTTAACTCATAGGAAAAATAAGCGCCATCTCTCTTAACGACAATCGAGTGGGCTTGCTCAATAATATGGTATTTAGGAAGACTAAAGTGTTGATCGGCGGGTAAACCGTTTATCCGTACAATCTCATCATTAATAGCAAGTCCTTGTTTTTTACCCTGACCTTTTTTGAAAAAATCAGTAATAATCCACGTATTGGAGTGTGTCTGCTTAACACCCGCACCGATATAGGGATAGATGAATGTGATATAGCTTACCCATGAATGAGTGAACAATAATACCGCACCAACAAGAACAACGACCAAGCGTCTAATAGGTATTGAATTAAGCATCATACAGTCCTTTCACATGGAATAGCAATGAGCCTGACTCAGGAGTCAGGCTCATTGCTATTATGTTAATTATAACCAATAAGGATCAGTAGTACCTGTATCTGTTGCTAAGCGAGGGGAACCATAAGCCTTGTTTAAGGCAGTCTTCTGCTCCAGTGATAATTTTGCATTTTGCAGCATGGCAGAGAGGTTGTCCGATAATTTGTTGTGCTGTGCTAATTGAAGAGCAGTTTCCTTAAATTGTTTTGTCCACATGTTAAACTCCCCTTTATTATAAAGTAATTAACAATCTTAATTATACCAAAGTAAATAGGAAATAAACCCTATATTTATTTGGGGTACGCCCTATATTTTTTTGTGGTATGGGTCAATAGTAATTGCAGCGAAGGAAGAGCGCCAGGGGCCAATGGTAGCAATCGTGTCGAATATTTGGTTGGCACGCTCCGAGTAAAGCCATTGTACAGCTGATGTGTATTCCATCACACCAGATGCATGAATAAAGGCGATCAATTCTTTTTTATAGGCAAGAAGCTCGTGCATCGTGCATTCACGATCGTAGTATTGCTGCAGCAAAGGGAATGAATCCTTGCTTTGCTCGAGCAAATACATCGTCGATAAAGTTTTTTTGCGTTGAATCAGATCATTACGCTCTGAGGAAAGCAGCAAATCCTTGCTGTCATTCTGTAATTGTGCAGCAATGCCGATATGCTGGGCGATTTCATCAAGCTTTCCTGCTGTTTCAGCATCCAGGCTGTCGACAAGGTGATACCCATTGCGGACAGCCAGGTTCAGGAGCGAGGAAGATTTCTCGCTGACGACTTGAAGATAGGCTTCTTCCGAGGTGACGGCATATGCAAGATCCTGATGCTGGCCGTTATGGGCTCTGATAAGCAGCTCGGCAATGGAAGGAGCAACAGAGTGGCAGGGCTCCCCGGCGGCAGCTGCAAGCAGCAGAGCAGACGCTGTGTTCATAGCAAGACGGTGCTCGACATGCATCCAAGGCGGGACAGGGTTGTCTTGATCCTGAAGATCATCCAATATGTCCAGACTAAGGACCAAAAGCTCTGTCTGGGCAGCAGCCCGAAAAATATGAGGGGATTGTCCGCCCAGCATGTAATGTGTGTACAGGGTTAGCTCTGACCATACCATCGTCTCGGTATGCTTGTACTGAGCGAAGGTTTTGACTAGCCTGTTGAAGTCTTGATGGTAGAAGTGCTCGTCAATAATTAGAGTAATTTCTTGTTGAACCCGTTGTTTCAGTTCGTGTTTGTTAACAGTCTGAATGCCTGCTTTTATATCCATCCTCATAACCACCTTTCTGTAGTTCTTTAATCATACATGTATAGTAGTTCCTTAGTTGTGTTTTTTTGGGACAAAATCGCGAAATACCCCAAAAACTTTAGGGGATACCCCAATGAAGTCTATGGAGATAAATCGTTAGGAACGAGTTATGGTTGATATAGTGATATTTTATTAAATGTTTTCAATGAAGAGACGGGGGCACCGGAATAAATGCATAGCAGCTTTGATCCAACGTATATGGAGAGCATGAGAATTTATCGAAACCAACTTAATGGGTTTAATCAGACCATTAAAGCATACTACTTTTCCCTAATGAGTAGTCTGCTTACTTCCGTAAGCCAAGTTAAGGGGTTATATCAGCAGCTTGAGAATGATCCAGTCTGGCCTAATCAGATTGAGAAAATGAAAGAAGGAAAATTAGCGGAGGCCTTGGCAGGGCAGTCCTCTTTATTCATAGGTTTTGTTAATGAGAAGCAAGGGGAGCAATCTGCCCATAATTCATCTTATCGTGTTGAGGAAGTATGGGGCATGCAAACGAACGATTCATTGTGCATATTGCTAAAGGATTGTTATGGCTGGCGGGGTTATTGTACCGTCGATCGAGAGATCATTCAAGAGTTTGTAGCCATTCTGCATACCTTTGATCGGATTCATGAATGCTTCAATTGATGCTGCATTTGAAGGATGCGATTGTTCTATGCATCATTTCTGTTCGGGGTAATTGAAACTCTCTATATAGAGCACTATTTTTTCACAAAAAACTGACGATCCCGGGATCGTCAGTTTTTTGTGCCGTTTATTTAATTGTTACAGGCGCTGCGTACTCCACGCCTTTGGTATCGACAGTTACTTTTTTCATCGCAAGCGGCTTTTCAGGACGATCTTGAGGGATGGTTTTTTGGTTGACAATCTCATCTACCGTATCCATTCCTTCAATCACTTGTCCGAATGCAGCATAGCTGTTATCAAGCGTAGGAGCCTCAGCAACCATTATGAAAAACTGGGAGCCTGCTGAATCCAGACTTCTGGAACGAGCCATCGAAATGACGCCTCTCGTATGCTTCAGGTCATTCGTAAATCCGTTGGAAGAAAACTCCCCAGCGATACCATAACCGGGGCCGCCCATGCCTGTACCTTCAGGGTCACCGCCCTGAATCATAAAGCCGGGGATGACACGGTGGAAGATCGTTTCGTCATAGAATCCGCTTTGTACAAGAGAAATGAAGTTGTTAACGGTGTTGGGAGCTACTTTCGGATACAACTCTACCTTAATTTTTTTTCCATTGTCCATCTCTATCGTTACGATAGGATTCTTGTCAGATGCGTTGTCAGACGCATTTGAACCCTGCTCTACAGGCTTTGATTTGTCCTGACCACAACCAGATAGGACTAAGATTAAAGCGGCTGTAAGGAGCAGCAAGATCGGTATGCGCGTAATTTGTTGAAACATCGGGTTAAACCCTCCTTATGTACTAGTTGATCTGTCAGGTAATCATAGCATACGAGGATAACTAAAAAAAAGCCTGAGAATCAGCTGTTATGCTGATTCTCAGGCTGTGTAATTCAATTAACCAACGACATTATATGACATAATCCAGATAGAACCTGCCACGATCGTCAGCATAATGATAAGACCAAATATTAGCGCCATTGCATTGAAGCGAGGCTTCTTCTCATCACGGATATGCATGAAGAAGAACAGCTGAACCAGCAATTGCAAAGCAGCCATTAGAAGAATGAAACCTACAGTTGCTTTTTTGCTCATCAAATCATTGAGTACGACGACCAGTGGAAGAATCGTCAGTACAATAGATAGAATAAAGCCGATGACATAGGATTTCATTGAACCATGGGATTCGGTATGCGAATTATGTTGTTCCATCCTACATCACCCCCATCAAATATACGACTGTGAAGACGAAGATCCAGACAACGTCCAGAAAGTGCCAGTACAAGCTGATAATATTGACTTTACGCTTCGTTACAGGCGTAATGCCGCGTTTGCGAAGCTGAATCATCAAGCCGATCATCCAGACCAGACCGACCGTAACGTGAAGACCATGCGTTCCTACAAGCGTGTAGAATGCGGACCAGTATGCACTAGTACCGATATTGACGCCTTCATGTACCAGGTGAATAAACTCTGTTACTTCAAGGTATAGGAATGAAGCGCCTAGCAATGCAGTAACAATAAGCCATCCGATAAGCCCTTTGGTGTTGCCTTTATTCATTTGAAGCAAAGCAAGACCGCTGGTAAAGCTACTAGTCAGCAAAATGAAGGTGGAGGCGATAATTCCCGGCAGCTCGATCATATCACCCGGCGTTGGCCCGCCTGCCGTGCTCAAGCGGAGCACGACAAACGTAGCGAACAGGGTACCGAACAGAATAACGTCGGTTATGAGAAACAGCCAGAAGCCGAATACTTTTATTTCTTCGTGATCATGGTGACCGTCATGGTTGTCATGATTATCATGACCGTGACTGCCATGCTGAGTTACAGTATGTGCCATCTATTTGCTACCTCCTAACGCTGCTTCTGTTCGTTCGATCTCATCTACTGGAATGTAGTAGTCGGTATCATAACTGAATGAACGAGCGATCATACATGCTACCACACCAATCAGACCAGGTACGATCATCCAAGTCCAGCCCCATACGAAGCCGAAGCCAGCGATGAAGAAGAAGACGGACATGATGAACGGAATCGCCGAATTTTTCGGCATATGAATCGGTTCAAGCGGTGCCAGCGGCTTAGGCTTGCCGCCTTTAGCCAGGCGCTGCTTCTCTTCCCACCAGTCATCTTGATGCTCAACTACAGGTATGCGAGCGAAGTTGTATACAGGCGCTGGAGATGCAGTTGCCCATTCGAGCGTACGGCCATCCCAGTTGTCGCCAGTTGGTTCTTTTTTGTAGAACTTAATGCTGTGTGCAATTTGCCATACTTGGAACAGGAATGCCAGACCCATGATGAATCCACCAACTGTGGATACAACGTTAAGCGGCTGCCAGCCCATGTCGAAGTTATACTCGTTGAAACGACGAGTCATACCCATCAGACCAAGTGCGTATTGCGGCATGAAGCAGACATAGAAACCAATGTTCCATAGCCAGAATGCCCATTTGCCAAGACCATCATGCAGCTTGAAGCCGAACATTTTTGGCCACCAGTAGTAAAGACCTGCAAAGTATCCGAATACGACACCACCGATTAGCACTTGGTGGAAATGCGCGATCAAGAAGTAACTGTTATGGAACTGGAAGTCAGCTGGCGCAACGGACAGCATAACCCCTGTCATCCCGCCGACAACAAAGCACGGAATGAACGCCAGCGTCCACATCATAGGCTGCGAGAACGTTATCCGTCCGCGGAACATGGTGAACAGCCAGTTGAATATCTTAACCCCTGTCGGTATCGCGATCAACATCGTCGTGATAGCGAAGAAGGCATTGACGTTAGCTCCCGAGCCCATTGTGAAGAAATGGTGGGCCCAAGTAAAGAAAGAGAAGAAACTAATGGACATAAGGGCGAATACCATTGATTTGTAACCGAATAGTTTTTTCTTGGAGAACGTCGATACGATCTCTGAGAAAATACCGAATGCCGGCAAAATAACGATGTACACCTCAGGGTGACCCCACATCCAGATCAAGTTAATATACATCATCGGGTTACCGCCGCCATCGAGCGTAAAGAAGTGGGCGCCTAGATAACGGTCAATGAATAATAGGAACAAAGTTACGGTCAAGATTGGGAAAGCGAAAATAATAGTGATCGAAGAAGAGAGAACCGACCAAGTGAACATCGGCATCTTCATCAGCTTCATGCCAGGAGCACGCATTTTCAGAATCGTAACGATAAAGTTAATACCGGATGCTAAGGAACCGATACCCGAAATCTGAATACCCCATATATAGAAGTCTTGCCCTAAACCAGGACTGCCTGATAGCTCTGACAGCGGTGGATAAGCGAGCCAACCAGCATCTGGCGAACCGCCAATAACAAAGGATACGTTGAACAGCATTGCACCGAAGAAGAACAGCCAGAAGCTGAGGGAGTTCAGGAACGGGAATGCGACATCGCGCGCACCAATCTGAAGAGGCACGATGATATTGAATAAACCGAACATAAGCGGCATCGCCATGAATAAAATCATGATTACGCCATGCGTTGTGAATATCGCATTATAGTGATCCGGATTCAAGAATTCCAGCTGCGGTAACGCTAACTGGGTCCGGATAAGCAGTGCATCTACACCGCCGCGGAATAGCATTAGAATGGATGCGATAATATACATGATACCGATTTTTTTATGATCGACAGTGGTCAACCACTCCGTCCATAGCCAGCGCCATTTTTTGAAGTAGGTAAGAACGACAACGACTGCAACCATAGACAGTGCAATGGATACCTGAGCGCCTAGAATTAGCGGGTCGCCAGTTACGAAGAAATCGTTCATCAAGAAATCCATAAAGTTCTGAAACATGTGGCGTCTCCTTTCAACCTTTTAATGTCCTGCATGGGGATCCACTTTGGCAACTGGAGCTTCGTCCATGTTCTCGTGATCCATGCCTTCGTGTTCTTTGGATGTTTCATCTTTTGCAGTAGTGCCTTCTGTCTTAGCTGCGCCGCCATGGTGATGGCCAGTAGCGCCTTCTTCAACATATTGCATTGCAATCTTATCGAACAAGCCTTCTGGGAAGCCTGAGAAGAACTGTTGATTAGAGGCGCCAGGCTCTCTAAGCTTCTCAAATCCAGCAGTTGTCAATTCAGGATACGTACTCTTAACATCCTGAATCCATTTGCTGTAATCCTCTTCAGAGGTTGCTTTCACATCAAAGGTCATTTTTGCAAAATCTTTACCGGTGAAATTCGCCCCGGAACCATAATAGACACCTTGCTCATCAGCTTGAAGATGCAAAGTCATTGCCATGCCGGACATCGCATAAATTTGACCGCCGAGCTGAGGAATCCAGAAGGAGTTCATCGCTGTATCAGCAGTCACCCGGAAGCGTATAGGCCGATCTTCAGGAATCTGAATGTAGTTGACGGTCGAGATTCCTTCTTCAGGATAAGTGAACAGCCATTTCCAATCGAGCGAAGTCGCTTCGATCGTGATGGGCTCCTTATCGGATACGAGAGGCTTGGATGGCTCCAACTCATACGTATATTTAACTGTAATGACACCAAGAATCGCGATGATCACGATCGGAATAGCCCACCACGTAATCTCGAGCTTTGTATTATGCTCCCATTCAGGTGCATAAGCTGCTTTGCTTCCTGCTTTATCACGGTAGCGGTACACAATGAATGCGGTCAACGCAAGCACCGGTACAAGAATAATTGCACATAGAATAACACTAATATTAATGAGATCCTTTTGTGCCTCACCTACAGGCCCTTTCGGGTCCATAACTAAGTATTGCTCGCCGCAGCCAGTCAGCAGGATGGCCATTAACATAATGGTAAGAGGGATCATCCAACGAATATACGGTCTCACATTGCTTCAACTCCTTGTTTGTTCTCGTAGTACAACGATAACAGAACTTAACCATAATAACTGCTGACTTAACAATTACGTCAACAATTCGTCTTTTTTCTGTAATAGAATGTTCACCTGTTAGACAACTGTGATAATTATCCTTTCATCCCTTTAAAATAAATAAAAACCGCTCTCTCCAATTAGTGGGAGAAAAGCGGTTTTTATTTGACCTATATAGGGTCATATTGACTGGCTATTGCTGTGATTGGTTCTTCTCTAATAAAGCCTGATTCATTCTTGCATGAACAAGGCCAATTGCTGTGCCGATTACAAATATGAATACGCTGCCTACCAGGCAACCGATGCCGACCATGAGATAAACGTTCTTGTCGCTAAAGTGACCCAAATTAATTAGGCACAGTAGAACGCCTACCGTCAATGCGGTCCATGCGAAGGCGGTCATTAATGTAACCAAGCGTTTAACGCTCGCAGCCGATGTGGGTTGAACATTACTTACTGATGCTGTTTTTGTTGTCATCTTCAACACTCCCGTAACGTTATAAGTTATTACCTATAATTTACTATAACACATCTTACAGTAAATGTTCAAAGAAAATTCACTTTTTGATCAAATTTCCGACATATCTAGACAAAGGTCACATTCAAATATTGGATATATCGGTTCTTATGTCCTACTCCTGCCACCAGCGCTTCAAATCTTTCCACCATTTGAAATGCTCGGAAGCTCCCTTGGTGTCGCTGTCCACTGGCGAATTATTATTCTCCAATGGCTTGCCGCATACTTCTGTAGGTTCAGTTCCGCTTACGAAATTCTCCAGACGTTTATTCGGGCAGGTCTCCTCGGCTAATTTGCCGCTAGTTGGGTCCACATATACGCTGACAATTCCCTCAGGGATAGGGAAAATCTTCGGCGGAATAGCGGATAGGGCCTGCTCTGTGTATTTGGCGAAGATCGGTGCAGCACGATGGGCCTCAGCTACTGTTAGCTTGCGGTCCTTGTCGTATCCAACCCATACGGCTGTTGCCAGCTCTGGCGTGTACCCGACAAGCCAAGCATCGGTAGCCGTCGTTCCTGTCTTGCCCGCTACAGGCCTCTTTATATAAGAAGATACCCGGCTCGCGGTTCCGCCGCCTTCGAAGACACTCTCCATCAGGCTCGTCAGAATATACGCATGGGCACTGCTCACAACCTGCTCGGCTTGTCGCTCCGCTTCATATAGTGTATGCCCATCTCTATCTGTTATTCGCAGAATCGCCAGAGGCTCCACCTTCATGCCGCCATTAGCGAGAACAGCGAATGCGGATGCCATCTGGAAGGGGCTTACTGGGAAAGTGCCAAGCGCAAGCGAGGGCAAGGCTGTCATCCGGCTTGTAATTCCGAGCTTCCGTGCTGTCGCAATTACGTTGTCTGCTCCAACGGTCATAATGGAATTGACGGCATAGATATTGTCCGAGCTTGCGATAGCTTGCCGCATGTCGATGTAATCATTGAAATATTTATCATTATAGTTACGCGGCTCATACGTTTTGCGGCCCTCATCATAGCTGAAGGAGGTTGGCTCGCTTTTGAACCTTGTTATTGGCGTCATGAATCCACTTTGAAGTGCTGTTAAGTAAAGGATCGGCTTGAATGAAGAGCCAGGCTGACGCGTCTCGGCCAATACTCGATTGAACTGATTGATTTTATAATCACGTCCACCGACCATTGCTTTAATGTACCCATTTCGTGGATCAATTGAAACTAAAGCGGCCTGTTGGTCTTCACTGCCCCGCAGTCCTTCTTTAACGGATTCTTCAGCAGCCCGTTGAGCTACAGGATCGAGCGTTGTATAAATCGTAATGCCGCCCTCATTCAGCAGCTGCTCATTGATTCCGAGCTTATCGACGGCAACATAACGAATGTAGTCACGGAAATAGGGGGCAAATCCGGCTTGTTCCCCCGAGCTGAGCGGTTGGAAGCTTAGAACTTCTTTATAAGCCGATGAGGCTTCAAGGGCTGTAATATTACCGTTCTCGGCCATCAGCTTGAGTATTGTATGCTGCCGGTCCTTGGCGTTCTTCATATTCATGAATGGCGAATAATATTTAGGGCCCTTAGGGATCCCAGCAAGCATGGCGCTCTCTGCTAGTGACAGCTCGGACGCTTTCTTGTTGAAATACATGACGGACGCGGCTTCGATGCCATAAGCGCCATGCCCATAGTAGATTTGATTCAGATACAGGCCGAGGATGTCATTCTTGGAATAATTCATTTCCAGCTGTATGGTATAGATCGCTTCTTTGAGCTTGCGCTGCCAGGTCTTCTCATGGGTTAAGTACAGGTTGCGTGCCAGCTGCTGTGTAAGCGTACTGGCGCCTTGCTTGGCTGAGAAGGATTCTACATTGACTAGAACCGCTCTTGCCATCCCCTTCATATCGAAGCCAAGATGCTCGTAGAACCTGCGATCCTCGATAGCTAGTGTCGCTTGTATGACATAAGGAGATATTTCCTCTAGCGGTACAGATCTTCGGTTTTCTCCCGTATGGAAAGTATCAATAACTTGCCCCTGCAGATCAAGCATTTGCGATGTTTGACTAATTGAAGCAACTGGGAGTGATTGAAATCTCAAATAGAGCAGTGAAGCACTGACCAGTACAGTCATCACGATCATTATTCCGATGGTCCAGCGCAGCCTTTTTCTGAGCCTTAATAGTTGCGGGAGAAACCGTTCGGTAAGAATAGGAAAAGCAGATTTACGGCGCGGTTTGCCCGGCCGGACGTTCGGCTTATTCATGCTGCCGGCTCCCTTCGTATACACGATTCCTTTTCCTTAGTATGGAAAAAGGGAGACCGCGATATTCACGAGTCATCGGAGCTGACTATTTTTTTTGTTAGATCGCTTGGAAAAGGTTGCTTTTTCCCCTCGAACTACTATAATACAGGGTGAACCTGTGAACCATTGAAGGAAAGAAGGGATCTAGCGACATGGAATTATGGTATACGGAAAAACAAACCGAGAGCTTCGGCATTACGGCGAAGATTACAAAGAGCTACGTAAATGAACAAACTGATTTTCAACAGTTAGATATGATTGAAACGGAAGAATTCGGCACGATGCTCGTTCTTGATGGCATGGTAATGACCACCGTTAAGGATGAGTTTGTGTATCATGAAATGGTCGCTCACCCTGTGCTTTATACGCATCCAAACCCAGAGAACGTGCTGGTTGTAGGCGGCGGCGATGGCGGCGTTATTCGCGAAGTGATGAAGCATCCTAAGGTAAAAAAAGCGGTTCTTGTTGATATTGACGGCAAGGTTATTGAATATTCGAAAAAATATTTGCCTTCAATTGCAGGTGAATTGGACAACCCTCGTGTTGAAGTGCTCGTAAACGACGGCTTCATGCACATTCATGATCATAAGAATACTTATGACGTTATTATGGTTGATTCCACGGAGCCAGTAGGGCCTGCGGCGAACCTGTTCACACGCGGCTTCTATCAAGGCATCTACGAGTCATTGAAAGAAGACGGCATCTTCGTTGCTCAAACGGACAATCCTTGGTTCAAAGCCGATCTCATTCAAAGCGTTAACAAAGATGTAAAAGAAGTATTCCCGATCGTACGTGTCTATTGCGCGAATATTCCAACGTATCCGAGCGGTCTGTGGACATTCACAATGGGCAGCAAAAAGTATGATCCGCTTGAGGTGGACGAGGCTTCCATCCCTGAGATTGATACGAAGTATTACACTCCGCGTCTTCACAAAGCAGCATTCATATTGCCGAAATTTGTAGAAGATCTGGTAAAATAAACGAACAAGCCAAAGCATCATCCATCAAGTGGATGATGCTTTTTATTTATTTGAAGAATACTGAGGAGACAGCGATAACGAATAGGGGAAGGGCGGGGTAAGCATGACTAGAATTCATTCATTTCCACCCATTATTAATGAACATGCTCGTGTGCTCGTATTAGGAACGGCGCCTAGCGTCAAATCTCTTGAGCATCAACAATTTTACGGGCATCCACGCAATTATTTCTGGGGAGTTGTCTATGGATTGTTTGGAGCAGGCGCTCCTGATGCGGACTATAGGAATAGAATTGCTTTTCTTCAGGAGCATCATTTGGCGGTGTTCGATGTCATTGAATCCTGTGTGAGGGAGGGAAGTCTGGACGTCAACATTCGCGATGAGAAGCCCAATGATTTGCCTGCTCTTATTGCGAAGTACCCGCAGCTTCGCTGCTTCGCCTTCAATGGAAGCAAAGCGTATGATACCTTCCGCAAATATTATAAGAATCATCCTGCTTTTGAAACGATTGTTTTAGTGAAGCTGCCTTCAACAAGCCCTATACCGACGCAAAAAATGCGGAACCTTGAAGATCGAATAGCAGCCTGGAGTGTTCTATTGCCCTATTTGAACGGTGAAATGCCACCTAATCGTTGAAATTGCGGGCTGTCCTGTATATAGTAGTAACATATAAGAAGACGGAATCAATAGGAGTAAGACCATGTTGGACAAAATGCTTGTAAAAATAACGCTAGAGAGCACGCAGGATGGCTCGACAGGTGTACATATCTATAATGGAGAATGGTTCCGTAAGGAGCGATCTATCTATATTCGCTATGAAGAAGTTCCAGCGGGCGGTACTGATGCGGATCAGATACGTACGCTTGTACGCTACAGAACCAATGAATTGTCGATTACCCGACGAGGCGCAGTCGAATCAGAGCAGCTGTTCATGGCAGGAGTTACTCGAAGAGACGGATTTTATAAATCTCCGTACACGTCATTCCGAATGGAGACCGATACGAAGAAACTAACTGCTGCTCCACAGAATGGATATGAAGGGGCAGAGCTTGTGCCGCCGTTCCTGATCGAATGGGAGTATGACTTGTGGGTTAATGAACAATTATCGGGTCGGTTTCAGAATAAGCTTCATGTGGAGCAACGAGTATAGGCTAGCGGGGCGAAGTGGCCCATAAATAACGGGAAGTCGGATTTTGCTACGCAAAACCTAAGCGTAAGCTTTCGAAGTCGGATTTTGCTACGCAAAACCTAAGCGTAAGCTTTCGAAGTCGGATTTTGCTACGCAAAACCTAAGCGTATGCTTTCGATGTTGGATTTTGCTACGCAAAACCTTTAGGAGGAAAAAATAAATGACTACTAACGTATTGGATCAAATGTATGAGAAGGTCAAAGAAGCCATTGCAGATGCAGTGGTGGCAGGGGGGCTTGCTGGACGCGAAGAGCTACCGGCCTTCGTGCTGGAAGTGCCTAAGGATAAAGCACATGGTGACTTGGCGACAAATGCGGCTATGCAGCTGACTAAGCTCGCTAAGAAGAACCCGCGCCAAATTGCGGAGACAATTATCGCTAATTTAAATGGAGAGAAATTCGGAATCCAATCCGCAGAAATTGCGGGCCCAGGCTTCATTAACTTCCGGATGGACAAAAGCTATCTGTATTCGGTTATCTCTGAGATTACGGCTGCTGGAGAAAACTACGGCCGTGTAGGCAAGGGTGCTGGCCAACGGGTAGAGGTCGAATTCGTCAGTGCCAATCCGACAGGAAGCCTTCACTTGGGCCATGCCCGCGGGGCAGCTGTTGGCGATGCTCTCTGTAATGTACTTGATTTCGCAGGTTATGAAGTAACACGTGAATACTATATTAATGATGCAGGCAATCAAGTGAACAATCTCGCTCATTCAATTGAGGCGCGGTACCGCCAGGCGCTGGGCCAAGAAGCAGCCATGCCGGAGGACGGTTACCACGGTGAAGATATTATCGGATTCGGCAAGCTGCTTGCTGAGCAAGAGGGAGACCGGTTGTTGTCTCTGACTGACGATGATCGGTTCACGTTCTTCCGAGAGTTTGGCCTAGAGAAGGAACTGGACAAAATCAAGCGCGACCTGGGCAAATTCCGTGTCGGCTTTGATATCTGGTACAGTGAATCCTCCCTGTACGCTAACGGACAAGTAGAAGAGGCTCTGGATGCTTTGAAGGCGAAGGGGCAAGTGTATGAAGAGGAAGGCGCGACATGGTTGTCAACGATGCCTTACGGGGATGACAAAAACCGTGTATTGGTGAAAAATGACGGTTCATATACTTATTTGACTCCTGATATTGCTTATCACCGTGATAAATATAACAGAGGCTACGATCGCATGATCAATATTTGGGGAGCGGACCATCATGGTTACATCCCACGTGTCAAAGCAGCAATGGAGGCTCTTGGCAATGATCCTGATAAGCTGGTAGTCTTGATTGCACAGATGGTTAGCCTTTTCCAAGATGGCGAAAAGGTGAAAATGTCGAAGCGTACCGGCAAGGCAGTTACGATGCAGGATCTAATGGAGGAAGTAGGGGTAGATGCAATCCGTTATTTCTTCACCATGCGGAGCATGGATTCACATCTTGATTTCGATATGGATCTTGCGATTTCGACATCCAACGAGAATCCTGTATTCTATGTGCAGTATGCACATGCTCGCGTATGCAGCATTTTCCGCCAAGCTGAAGAGCAAGGCATTGCTAGGCTTGCGCTTGATGCTGTTGATCTAGAGAAGCTTTCTTCCGAAGCGGAATTCGATCTGCTTCGCAAGCTTGGCGAGCTGCCGCAGGAGGTTGCGGAGGCGGCAGAGCAATATGCACCGCATCGACTCGTACGGTACGTTTATGAACTGGCTTCGCAGTTCCATAGTTATTACAAGGCAGAGCGCGTGATCACAGAGGATGCCGCTCAAACACAGGCTCGTCTTGCTCTGCTAGACGCAGTTCGGACGGTCATCGCCAATGCGCTTCGCTTAGTCGGCGTATCCGCACCAGAACGGATGTAAGGAAGTATCCATAGCTAAGACATCAGGAAGGGCTGTTTCACCGATCATTGCCAAGATGACGGGGATGCAGCCCTTTTTTTATCAAGGATTCTAGATTGATTACCCAGCATAAGGAGAAGAATGATGGAGGTTATTGTAAATCTGGAGGATGTGACGAAGAGATTCCAGGGGAGGAATGTGCTGAATCAGGTAACCCTCTCTATACATAAAGGAGAGGCTCTGGCGATTGTAGGGGAGAATGGCAGCGGCAAGAGTACTCTATTGCGGCTAATCTTAGGCATGACATCCCCTACATCAGGGCAGATTCATTATCTTGGCGAACAGCCCGCTCGGCTAGGGTATGTTCCTGACCGTTTTCCCAAGCTGCGATTCACTGCATTCGAGTATTTGAGACATATGGGACTGATCCGAGGGCTTGATCGACAGAAGCTGGATAGCCGCATTCGAGAGCTGCTGGAGCTTGTACGTCTTACGAATGCGGGAGATACGCAAATTCGTTACTTTTCCAAAGGCATGCTGCAAAAGGTCGGATTGATTCAGGCGGTGCTCTCTGAGCCGGAGCTGCTGGTATTGGATGAGCCGTTATCTGGCCTGGACGAGTATACTGTGAAGGAATTGGTTGAACTGCTCAGGCAGCTCAAGCAGCAGGGAATGACGTTGGTATTTGCCTGTCATGAGACTGTTTTGTTGAGCAGTCTGGCAGATCGAGTTATGCGTGTGAAGCAGGGGAGCTTATACATGGATCAAACGAGCGGGGAATGGAGCGCGATACGAGGCTCAGTATTGGCGATGGCAACTGTGCGAATTCATGCAACAGGTGTAACCGACTATCTTTCCTTATCCAATAGAAAAGGCGTGCTGAAGGTGGATGGATCAGATTCGGTACTGAAGCTCATTGTTGAAGCGGGGGAAAGTGATTCCATCTTGAAGGAACTGCTGAGCAAGGGCGGGTCGATTGTTTCATTGACGCGGTCCGGAGGTGACTTATGAGCTGGATGCATCTAGTGAATTATCAGCTTATTCAATTTAGCCGCTCTTATCGTTATTTTACTCCGATGGCCTTGTATCTTATTATTCTGGTCTGGATCTATTCTGTCATCCCAAGCCCTGTTATGAGCAGTTATGCGGCTACTGCCGTTATTCTTTATTTGATTAGCTCATGGCTAGGACTGAATTTCTACTTCGTAGAACCTGAGGTGCAGCAGCAATTGACCAATATGCACGCTCGAAGCTCCATGCGTTACTATTGGAGTCGAATGCTTACCGCATGGATTACAACCCTCCCACTGTCACTAGCGGCGGTTTATTTTCCTATAATCCGAGGCGCCTTCAAACGAGAAGTCTCCTTCGGAGAGTCCTTGTTCGCCATATACGGTCATCTCATACTGGCTCTTCTTGGAGTTGTCTTGGCAGCCTTTTTATATGAGTGGTTCGGCAATCGCTTTATCTCCACCATTGGTGGACTGCTCCTGCTATTGACCTTGTCGCTATCATCAACAGCTATCGCAGATACCTTGCCTGCTTGGCTTCGTCCACTGACCTGGCTGTTGCCTCCTGCTGGCATTGTGATGGAGAGTTGGAATGAAGTAGATACAGCCGTGGATGGGACTGGTCCGCTTTTATGGAGCACTCTGTATACCCTTGTTGTCTTGGCTGGCACCGCCAGTTTCATGCGCTGGCATCGCAAGTAGCAGGATGGAAGACGAAGAGAAGCCGCGGGGCTTATCGCTCCGCGGCCTGAAGCATTCGCATAATATCAAGCTCTCCGACGAGCCGAGGAGCCTTCGGTCCTCGAAGCGGCTGGACAGATCGTTTCAGTATAGATTTAATTTCAGCCGGCGATAAGCCAGGCTTCAGAGCAAGAAGCAGAGCAATCGCACCGCTGACATGCGAGGTTGCCATCGAGGTTCCGCTCATCTCGTTATATTTGCCGCGCAGCCAGGAGGACACAATCTTGTCCCCGGGAGCATAAATATCGATATAGCTGCCGCGATTGCTGAATGGAGCGATACGTCTTAGCTTGGTTGTTGCACCAACTGAGATCGTCTGCGAGTAACGTGCCGGATAATCGACGGCGCGGCGTTTGCCATCATTGCCAGATGAGGCAACAACAACAACTCCTGCGTTATATGCATTCGTTATTGCGGTAAGAAGCGCTTTACTGCGTGTTTTCATGCCGAAGCTCATGTTAATAATATTGACTCGGTTGCGGACACACCAATCAATGCCTAGGATGATGTCGGAGACAAATGCGCTTCCATTATGGTCGAAAGCTTTTACAGGAAAAATTTGCGATCTGGGGGCGATACCGATCATGCCCTGTACTTGATTTGCAGCCGCAATCGTTCCTGCAATATGAGTGCCATGCCCATTATCATCATGGGGAAGCATGCTTCGGTTTAATAGATTAATGCCGCGAGATAAGGAATGCTTCAAGTCAGGATGGCTGAAATCGACTCCTGTGTCGATTACGCCTATTTTGATGCGGTGTCCTGTAGTCGTACTCCAGGCTGCGGGGGCTTTTACTTGCTGTACGCCCCATGGGATGCCTTTTTCATGCGAAGAAGATTTTTGCGCGGCAGCATGCACGGAAAGGCGGCGGTCATTCTCTATCCACACCTGCCCAGAGAATTGCGCGAGCGTTTCTTCAATAGGAAGACGGCAAGAAATCGAACGGATGATCTGCATTTGCTTAATTGTCTTCAGGGGCGCAGAGGATGTCGACGCTTCAGACCAATCTTGAAGAAATCGTCGATAATCGCTTTGCTGCTGAAAACGGATAATCCGGTTTTTTGTCGCCTGTCCTGTGCAAGCCATCGTGCTTTGCAGCCAATGGAGAAAAGAGGTGGTGTCCAAAATTCGCGTCCCCTCCCGACGGACGATGCTGGACTATTATATGAACGAGTTATTTCGCTTGCATGAGCCACTTGCCTTTTTTCACATATTTAGGCTTGAAACCGTGTCAAAACGTGTTAGCAGACATAGGATGAGGTAAGAGTTCTTAAGGACTCTTACTTCTCCGGGGTGCACCGACATGCACTATCCGGATGGATACAGTCAAAGCGAAGGGACAGCCCTTCGCTTTTTGCTTGTTTGTCCAAGCTTTCATGAGCAGGGATGGCTTGACAAGCCGCTTGCTTTTTTGAATGAAATAGGTTTTACTATAGTTTGATAAAGGAAACGATTATGCAAGATAGATACTGGCAAGAGAGGATGTGTCCATATGAGCAGCAATTTTACTTTAAAGCTGGATCCTGAACGCTTAAAGGAAATGCCTATGGTCGATTTGGCATTTGAAGTGCTCAAGGCAGCGAATACGCCTTATTACTACCGTGATCTGATGATGGAGATTGCTAAAGTACGCAAGCTATCGGCGGATGACATTAATCAGGTTATAGCTCAGGTATATACGGAAATTAATATTGATGGCCGCTTCGCATGTGTCGGCAGCAATATGTGGGGACTGAAGCGCTGGTATCCAGTAGAGCGTAATGAAGATCCAATTGCTAACGCTAAGCGTCCACGTATCATCAATGACGAAGATGAGCTTGATGATGAGGATCTGTTCGCTGACGAGGAAGAGGATACTTACGCAGCGGAAGAAGAAGATTACGATGTATACGACGAGGACCGTGAATTCGAGGAAGCTGAAGAAGAAGCGGAAGTCGATGAAGAAGCAACCATTGATGATGAAGAGATCGACGAGGAAGTAGCGGGCGAAGAGCTTGATGCTGATGACGACGATGCTGACTCAGATGAAGATGATTTTGATGAGGATGAAGAGGAAGGTAACGATAAGTAACCTTCCATTCTTGCTCTCTTCTGATCATGTTTACCCTGCATAGCGTTAGCTTACCTGTCAATGGAGCGGTTCTCCCGTTTTCCCTTGACAGGCCCTACAAGGGCAGAGTAAACTATTGCATGGGCTTTAAGATTCGGTTAACGTACCGTACCATAATGTGCCAAATGAAAAGTGCCCCGTGAAGACGGGTGTCACTTTTTTTGTTTGTACAAGTCAAGGGTTCATATAGAGCTCATTTGAGCTTTTAACCATAAAATGGATAGACCTATGTGGCGCCTATGCGTCCATGTTTATCGGACAAATGGGCAAACCTAAACATAACCATAAAAGCATGGAGGGTATATTACAGTGACCAAATATATTTTCGTAACGGGAGGCGTCGTTTCTTCTCTTGGCAAAGGGATTACGGCTGCATCGCTTGGACGTCTGTTGAAAAACAGAGGCTTGAAAGTAACGATTCAAAAGTTCGATCCTTATATCAACGTAGACCCAGGAACAATGAGTCCTTATCAGCATGGTGAAGTATTCGTAACAGACGATGGAGCCGAGACTGACCTTGACCTTGGGCATTATGAACGTTTTATTGATATCAACCTCACGAAGTACAGCAGTGTAACAACTGGTAAAATCTACTCTAATGTCATCTCCAAAGAACGTCGCGGCGAATATTTGGGCGGAACAGTTCAAGTTATTCCTCATATTACCAACGAGATTAAAGAACGCGTATATCGTGCCGGCAAAGAAGCGGGATCTGATGTTGTTATTACAGAAATCGGCGGAACAGTGGGCGATATCGAGAGCTTGCCATTCCTTGAAGCTATACGTCAGATTAAGAGTGATATTGGCCGTGAGAATGTTATGTACATTCACGTTACACTCATTCCTTATATCAAAGCGGCGGGCGAAGTGAAGACGAAGCCGACCCAGCACAGCGTTAAAGAATTGCGCAGTATCGGTATTCAGCCGAATGTCATCGTATGCCGTACGGAGCACGCTCTTGCAGAAGATCTTAAGCGCAAGATTGGCTTGTTCTGTGATATTGATGCGAATGCGGTTATCGAATGCCGCGATGCTTCGACCCTATACGAAGTACCTCTTATGCTGCGTGAGCAAGGACTGGATGATATTGTAGTCAATCATTTGAAGCTGACTACGAATCAACCGAACATGACGGAGTGGGAAAGTCTGGTTGAGCGGGTCAAATCGCTGCACAAAACGACTGAAATCGCAATTGTAGGTAAGTATGTTGCACTTCATGATGCTTACCTCAGTATCGTAGAATCACTTGGTCATGCTGGAATAGACAATGATTCCGAGATCAAGCTTCGTTGGGTAAATTCAGAAGAACTGACCGATGAGAATGTAGCGGACAAGCTTCATGGCATTCATGGCATTCTGGTACCAGGCGGGTTCGGTGACCGAGGCATTGAAGGGAAGATCGCTGCGATCCGTCATGCACGTGAGCAGAAGATTCCATTCTTCGGCATTTGTCTAGGTATGCAAGTAGCCGTTGTAGAATATGCGCGTAACGTTGTAGGGTTGGATAATGCCAACAGCTCGGAGATTAATCCATCCACTCCTTACCCAGTTATAGACTTGCTTCCTGAGCAAAAGGATATTCAAGATATGGGCGGAACAATGCGCCTAGGCCTGTACCCTTGTAAGCTTTCATCAGGTTCATTGGCTGCTCGGGAATATGGCGAAGAGCTTGTGTATGAGCGTCACCGCCATCGGTACGAGTTCAACAATGAATACCGGGAGAGAGTGGAGTCGGCAGGTCTCATGATATCTGGGACATCACCTGACGGAAGACTGGTAGAAATGATTGAATTGCCAGGTCATCCTTGGTTCTTGGCAGCACAATTCCATCCAGAATTCACTTCACGTCCTAACCGCCCTCAGCGTTTGTTCCGCGGCTTTGTAAGTGCTGCTCTGCAATATTCGGGGCAATAAGACAGGGTAAATGATAAGCAACTAATATTTTGCAAATTTTTCCGTAAGTGAGAAGGATTATATGCCTCTATCCTCGAATATATTAACGATTATGGGAGAGTTGACCAGTTGTCGCTCAAGTCGTAGGAGGTATTATATTTTGGAGAAGAAGAAGGTATTGATCGTTGATGATCAGAACGGTATCCGGGTACTCCTGATGGAAGTATTCAGCAGCGAGGGCTACAACACTTTCCAAGCGTCGAACGGCAAGCTTGCTTTGGAAATTGTGAAGCATGAGAGTCCTGACCTGGTCCTTCTCGATATGAAGATTCCCGGAATGGACGGGCTTGAAATTTTAAAGCATGTGAAAGCCATCAACAAAGAAATTAAGGTTATTATGATGACAGCCTATGGTGAGCTTGACATGATTAAGGAAGCGACAGATTTGGGAGCGCTTATGCATTTCACCAAGCCATTCGACATTGATGAGATGCGTATGGCGGTCAATATGCAACTGCACGGAGGCAATACGAATAATCGTTTTGCGGTAGGGTCCTGATACGGGGCCCTTTTTTTTCTATAGTGAATTTGGCTGTAGCGCTTTCATTTCCAAAACCTTGAAATAGGCCAATAGTTGACCAAAACACCTTTACCATTCCTTGTCCTGTTATGATATAATGGCACAAGCCGGGTAAGGCTTGAAGATTTGTAGTATCCGATGCCATTCTGGTACCGGTTGTTTTGCATGGTAGCTCCCTGAGCCAAACGAAGCGATTTGTTTGTGTTCAAGCTATTGCAGTCGCCATTCAACGTGAATACAAAACTTAAAACGCACGGCCCGTAAGGTATGGATACTTTACTCTGCTCGTGCAGCCATGACAGTTGTTATCCAAGAGGAACATTCGCTTGTTGAGTAGTAGTGACACCAAGCGTAATAACAGGAGCATGGGATGCCGAATCGCTATGATATAGCGAGCGCCTAAGCATTTGCTTATCGAGGCGTTTTTCCTTTGTTCCCTTCCAATCTACGGGAGGACTATGAATTTGATGGAGAAATTAATGATACGCGGTGGACGTCCTCTGAAGGGTTCCGTTCAAATTAGCGGTGCTAAGAACAGCGCGGTTGCGTTAGTTCCAGCTGCTATATTGGCAGAATCCGAAGTCATATTGGACAATTTACCTCATATAAGTGACGTGGCCGTTTATAGTGAAATATTGCAGGAGCTGGGTGCTGCTGTTTCTTGGCAAGGCGATGTGATGCGCATTGATCCATCGCGTCTGGAAGCAAGACCAATGCCTAATGGCAAGGTTAAGCTGCTTCGTGCATCTTATTATTTGATGGGCGCTATGCTCGGAAGATTCGGAGAAGCGATTATTGGACTGCCAGGCGGCTGTAATTTCGAGCCAAGGCCTATTGATCAGCATATTAAAGGCTTTGAAGCTTTGGGTGCAACCGTAACGAATGAGCATGGCTCAATGCGTATTTCTGCTAAGGAACTGCGTGGAGCTAAGATCTATCTTGACGTCGCTAGCGTCGGAGCAACGATTAATATTATGCTTGCGGCCTCACGTGCCAAGGGATCAACGATTATCGAAAATGCGGCGAAAGAGCCTGAAATTATAGATGTAGCTACTCTTCTCGGCGCTATGGGCGCGAAAATCAAAGGAGCCGGTACGGAAACGATTCGCATTGAAGGAGTCGAGCGTATGCATGGCTGCCGTCACTCTATTATTCCAGATCGAATTCAAGCGGGTACGTATATGATCGCTGCTGCAGCAACACGCGGTGATGTTGTAATCGACAATGTAATTCCTAAGCATATGGAAGCTATGACAGCTAAGCTGGAAGAGATGGGCGTTACTGTTCATGAGATGGATGAGTCGATAAGGATTATAGGCGGACCGAATTATTCAGCTATTGATGTGAAGGCATTAGTCTACCCGGGGTTTCCTACTGATCTCCAATCGCCAATGACCACCTTGCTTACTCAGGCAGAGGGCGTCAGCATTTTGTCGGATTATGTGTACAGCAATCGCTTCAAGCATGTGCCTGAACTAGCGCGAATGGGTGCTAACATACGGGTAGAAGGACGCTCGGCAATTGTTGAAGGCGGAGAACTCAATGCGGCCAAAGTGCGTGCAGCAGATTTACGCGCAGGGGCAGCACTTATGATAGCTGGCCTTACTGTGAAGGAAGGCATCACAGAAATCATGGGTGTAGAGTATATTGACCGCGGTTATGATAACTTGGTAGACAACTTAAGAAAATTAGGCGCCGATGTATGGCGTGAGATGGAATAACAGGGATGGTTAATTCGGCGCTATCTATCGTTCGTACGAATAGAAGGCGCCGAATCTGGTATATAATGATAGATCGGGACTTAATGACTGAATCATATAGAGTATCCAAAAACTGAATAAAGTGGTGAGAACATGACTGATCTTCAGATCGCAGATCTGGAAGAGATGAAGCTGACGGAATTGTACAAGCTGGCAAAGCAGTATCAAATTCCTTATTACGGTCAGCTCAAGAAAAAGGAATTAATTTTTGCAATTTTGCGTGCGCAAGCTGAAAAAAGCGGCCTTATGTTTATGCAGGGAGTTCTTGAAATTTTGCCGGAGGGCTTCGGTTTTCTTAGACCGATTAACTACTTGCCAAGTAAAGAGGATATTTATATCTCTGCTTCCCAGATTCGCAAGTTTGATTTGCGTACAGGGGATCTTGTATCTGGTAAATGTAGGCTGCCCAAAGATTCTGAGAAGTACTTCGGGCTGCTTCAGGTGAATGCTGTTAATGGCATGGACCCGGTAGTTGCATCGGAACGACTTCACTTTCCCGCTCTAACCCCTCTATATCCACAGAAGAAACTTGTGCTGGAGACGGCATCTCCCAAACTTTCAACACGAATTATGGATTTGCTAGCACCTGTAGGACTAGGCCAACGTGGACTTATCGTGGCACCTCCTAAGGCAGGTAAAACCTTACTGCTCAAAGAAATTGCCAACAGTATTTCGACTAACCACCCGGAGATCGAGTTATTTGTGCTGTTGATTGATGAGCGTCCAGAAGAAGTTACGGATATGCAGCGTTCGGTTAAAGGGGAAGTTATCGCATCAACGTTCGACGAGGTTCCAGAAAATCATATTAAAGTGGCAGAGCTTGTGCTTGAGAGAGCATTGAGATTGGTAGAGCATAAGAAGGATGTTGTTATTCTTATGGACAGTATCACTCGTCTGGCACGTGCTTATAATTTAGTCATTCCGCCGTCTGGACGTACATTAAGCGGAGGTATTGATCCGGCAGCCTTTCACCGTCCAAAACGTTTCTTCGGTGCGGCGCGTAATGTGGAAGAGGGCGGAAGCTTGACCATACTAGCGACAGCTCTTGTAGAGACAGGCTCGCGTATGGATGACATCATTTATGAAGAGTTTAAAGGAACAGGCAATATGGAGCTGCATCTTGACCGCAAGCTAGCTGAACGCCGTATATTCCCGGCACTGGATATTCGCAGATCAGGTACGCGCAGAGAGGAAATGCTCTTGTCCAAGGAAGAACTGGAGAAGCTGTGGGTTGTTCGCCGCAATATGACGGATACACCGGACTTTGTTGATAGCTTCCTTAAAAAATTGGCTGACAGCAAGACCAATAGCGAGTTTTTGATGTCGCTCGATACGGCTGACGAGAAGCCAGCGCAGCGTTCCGGATTAAAAACCAGCAGCACATCAGCAAGCAGCGGATCAACAACGAGCAGGCGTCCTACTACGCCGCGAACGACTCACGGCTCGTAAGCTGCTGAAGGGAGGACATCAAGATGAATCTGGTCTATGCAGATGAAAAGGGTAATTTATACGATCACCCTGACTATATAGCGCTTGGGCGCAGCGGAGATATGATTGTTGAGCTAATGGACAATGAGTTGATTCCGCTGCCAAGCGGAGCTACTCTTGTCGGCTTGCCTCATACTCGTCCTGTCGGCATTAACCCCGATACTGGAGAGATGGAGATGCTAGCAGGCGATGTCCAGGCGGTGGGAGCTTTACTCCCGCAAGGTTTCACGCGTCTTGCTCTTCCGGGCTATGTAAAGACAGATAAGAAAGAAAAGTTTCCTTTATTCGGTTACACCTCAGTTGTGTGGAAGGATAATGGATTTTATGTAGCAGCTGAACAAAGTGATGATCCGGAGAAATGGGACCCGCTCAACTGTGATCGTCGTGAAGTGAAGGCACAGGTTGAGAATTTGCTTACCAAGTATCCAGAGAACCGTTTGTATAAGCATCTATCGAATTGCGCTCTTGGTTATGAGTGCCTAACTTCCTCGAATACCTTCTTGCAGCGTTGGGAGGGCGGTGTGCCCGTCTCGTATTCCTGTAATGCAGGCTGCTTCGGATGTATCTCGGAACAGCCCGATGATAGCGGGTTCGTTGCGCCGCAGACTCGAATGAATTTTAAGCCGACTGTGGATGAGATATCAGAAATTATGCTGGAGCATTTGCGCCATCCGGATTCGATAATCAGCTTCGGCCAGGGATGTGAGGGTGAACCTTCGACGCAAGCTAAAATTATTGTTGAGGCTATGCGCCGTGTCCGCAGTCAGACCTCGCTAGGGTATATCAACATTAATACGAATGCGGGCCTTACCGACCATATTCGTGCGATTGTTGATGCCGGTCTTGATCTGATGCGGGTTAGCACGATCAGTGCGCTTGACGAGCATTACAACGCCTACTACAAGCCGCGGGCATATACCCTGGCTAATGTAGAGAAGTCATTGAAATACGCGACTGATAAAGGCGTATATACTTCAATAAACTATTTGATCTTCCCTGGGGTAACCGATCGGGAGGAAGAGATGGAAGCGATGATTGGATTCGTTAAGCGTACTGGGCTGAAGCTGATTCAGATGCGGAATCTGAATATTGATCCAGAGAGCTATCTTTCCTTGATTCCGCCTGCACAAGGTGAAATTTATGGCATGAAGCAAATGCTGGAGATATTCCGTGAGGAATTGCCTGATGTGGCAATAGGGTCTTACACGCATCTCCCTCCTGCTGCGCTTTCCAGATAATCGGTCAAAACATATATTGGGATTGCAAGCTAGGTAGGGTCGTGCTATAATCCGAATGTGTGATTTTAACTCTGGGTCCGCATGTGGCTCAGGGCAGAAAGAGGTGAACGAGATGAAACAAGGTATTCATCCGACATACCACGTATCTCCTATTACTTGTGCTTGTGGCAATAGCTTCGAGACTGGTTCGATTAAACAGAACCTGCGCGTAGAGGTTTGCTCCGTATGCCACCCGTTCTTTACGGGCAAGCAAAAGTTCTTGGATGTGGGCGGTCGCGTCGATCGTTTCAAGAAAAAATACGGCATTTAATTTCAAGAGCCAATGTTCTGGCTTTATTTGGCAGAATACAAGAACCTCCCTTAGCCATCCTATGGTGAAAGGGAGGTTTTTTGATGCGTACTCATTTGTTGACAAAACATAAGTCTTGGTTCATGTTGGTCTGTTGCATGGGGCTAGCTCTAAGCATAAGCGGATGCAGCAACCCTCGAAATATGAGTAATTCCAATCAGGTGAAAACTTATGGCCATGATGGATACATGGGTTATTCCAACAGCAACCCTAATGTGCCTAACTCGTTTTCTTATCTGAATTATAAGTCAGACGGCAAATTTGCCGGAGAGGTACTGCAGCAAGTGAAAGGCGTAAAAGATAGCAGCATTACCTTTAATGGACAATATCTCCGGGCATTCTTAACCGTGGAGCGGAATGTCACGAACGAAGAAATGAAAGAAATACAGCGAAAAGCGCAGAGCCTGCTGCAATCCAATATGCCTCGATATCAAGTAAAGGTAGAGACGGGCAGGTGAAAATTGAGCAGCTTGAAGCTCAAAAAGACCATTGGACAATATGGTAATTTAACTCCATATTGATCATGCAGTTGCGCTTTGCTCGTGGATCGGCTATACTTAGTTTTGCCGTGCTAGATGGGGAGTTAGCGGTGCCCTGTAACTCGCAATCCGCTTTAGCGAGGTTGAATTCCTGTTTTAGGTTATGTCGATGCGGGGTTTGGCATTTGCAATCAGTGTTGACAGTTGGGTCCTTCGCAATGTACGCTAGTGAACCCGGTCAGGTCCGGAAGGAAGCAGCCGTAAGCCAGTTAGTTCATGTGCCGAGGGAGTGCCTGACTCGAGCTGGGACGCAAGGAAGCCGCCTGGGTCGCATGGATCGAGAGCAGGTGCACGGTACAATTATTAAATAGGAATACAGGTGGACACCAGTGAAGCAATTCGGCCTTGTCGAATTTCTGAATACGGGTGTTTTTTGTTTTGCTAATAGACTTGATGAATGTATAATAGAGGGACAGGTAATTAGCCTGATGACGACAGGAAAAGCCGAAAGGAACGGTCCGCGTGACACATATTGCATTATATCGTGCCTGGCGTCCGCAGACGTTTCAGGATATGGTCGGACAACAGCATATTATCCAAACCTTGCAGAACGCCATTCGGGAGAACCGGGTTTCACATGCTTACTTATTCAACGGTCCGCGTGGAACAGGCAAGACTAGCGCAGCCAAAATACTGGCTAAAGCAGTCAACTGCGAGCGAGGCCCTGCAGCAGAGCCATGCAATGAATGTGATGCTTGCTTAGGAATTACGGCAGGGCATAGTATGGATGTTCTGGAGATTGATGCTGCCTCCAATCGGGGTATCGATGAAATTCGGGATATTCGGGACAAGGTGCGTTATGCACCTTCTGAAGTCAGATATAAAGTGTATATAATAGATGAAGTCCATATGCTCACCGCCGAAGCATTCAATGCATTGCTCAAGACACTGGAGGAGCCTCCGGGGCACGTGATATTTATACTGGCAACTACGGAGCCTCATAAGCTGCCAGCAACGATAATATCACGCTGCCAGAGATTCGACTTCAGGCAAGTATCGTTGGAAGAGCAGTCCCAGCGGCTGATGACGATTTGTGCTGAAGAAGGCATCGAAGCAGATGATGATGCTATTGCTTATATCGCCAGATTATCAGAAGGCGGTATGAGAGATGCGATTAGCTTGCTTGAGCAGGTATCTGCTTTTGGAGGATCTCGCATTACCCTAGAGGGAGCAGTTGATGTTACTGGAGGTATGGCAGCCGAGCAGTTCTATGAGCTCGCTGAGGCTGTACAGCAGCGTAACGTGGCAGCGATCATGCCACTAGTGGAAAGCTTGACCCAAGCAGGCAAGAGTGCAGACAAATGTATCGAGAATCTCATTTACTACTTTAGAGATCTCTTGGTATTGAAGTTGGCTCCACAAGGGGGAGCTACGGAAAGGGTTGTCGATGCCGAGCGCTTCCGGCCTATGGCCGAAGCGTTCAGTGCAGAGAGATTGTTCCGTATGATTGATACGCTTAACGGCTATCAATCCGATATGAAGCATGCTGCACAACCGCAGACTCTTTTTGAAGTTGCGCTTATGAAGATTTGTACGTTGAATGAGGATCGTGCAGCAGGGCAAGGAGAAGGAGCATCTTCGGAAGTACCTTCTGCTGCGCCTGCTGAGGTGCAGCAATTGCGGCAGAAGGTGGAGGTGCTGGAGCGGAAGCTTGAGCAATTGCTCCGCAATGGCGTAGTCTCCCCTGCAGCATCGGATAGCGGAAATTCTCGTGCTTCAGCAGTTCAGCGTAATCGTGGCGGTAGCTTTGGAGGAGCAGCGGTTAGTAAAGTATCTATTAAGCTTGATGCTTACATCGCTGCTTCCGGAAGCCCGCAGTCAGGGCAGGTTCGGATGAAGTGGAATGAGATCCTCCAGCGAGTGAAGGAAGCTAAGATCACGGTGCATGCTTGGTTCGTTGATGGTGAGCCAGTAGCAGCGCAGGAGGATTCCATACTTATTGCCTTCAAGAACACGATGCATCGAGAGACGACCGAAAAGCCTGCCCATCGCGAGATTATTGAACGGGTATTGCAAGATGTACTAGGTAAGCCGATTAAGTTCGTTACCGTTATGCTGAAGGATTGGCAAGCGGCTTCTGAAAGTTCGGGGGGACCGCAGAAGGGGAAAGCAATAGAGCTTCAGCCTGATGCGATCGAGGTTGCGGATAGCTCACGCCGTCCTGAATGGATAGAGGAAGCAGTGAAATTGTTTGGCGAAGATCTGGTTGTCGTAAAAGAAGAAACCTAACTCCAATTACGAGGTGATCATGATGAATAACATGAATCAAATGATGAAGCAAGTAAAGAAGATGCAAGACCAAATGATGAAGGCGCAAGAAGAGCTCGTTAACAAAACGGTAGAAGCAACTTCAGGTGGCGGCGCCGTTACTGTAGTCGCTAATGGACATAAGAAAATTCTGAGCATCACAATTAAGCCAGAAGCGGTAGATCCAGAAGATGTAGAAATGCTGCAAGATCTCGTTATCACAGCGATTAACGATGTACTAACACAAGTAGATGACCTTGCGAATAACGATATGGGTAAATTCACAGGCGGCATGAAAATCCCTGGATTGTTCTAGATTTTACTTTGCGGCGTACGATTAAGCTGCGCCAAAGGAAGATGCCGGCTGCTTATGCCAATCGGTATGGCTTCAGCTTGAAAGGAGCTGCACGCTTTTGTATTATCCCGAACCGATAGCGAAGCTGATCGACGCTTTCTCACGTCTGCCGGGCATTGGTCCTAAGACGGCGGGAAGACTGGCTTTTCATGTTCTTCGTATGAACGAGGATGATGTTATTGATTTTGCCAAAGCGCTGGTCAGCGTCAAAAGAAATCTAACGTATTGCTCCATCTGCTGCAACATAACCGACACCGACCCGTGCAGGCTATGTCAGGACAAGACAAGAGATCATTCGGTAATCTGCGTTGTGCAGGAATCCAAGGATCTTGTTGCGATGGAGAGAATGAAGGATTTCCAAGGTCAATATCATGTGTTGCAGGGTGCGATCTCTCCTATGGAAGGAATCGGCCCTGATCAGATCCGTATAGCTGAATTGCTTCGACGTTTAAGTGATGAGAGGGTGCAAGAGCTGATTCTTGCTACGAACCCGAATATCGAAGGAGAAGCTACAGCGATGTACATCTCTCGATTGGTGAAGCCTTTTGGAATACGTGTAACTCGCATTGCTCATGGTCTCCCGGTAGGCGGAGATTTGGAGTATGCGGATGAGGTTACTCTGTCCAAAGCTTTGGAAGGTCGAAGAGAGCTGAACTAAATAGTACGTATCAGAAGAGCTGTCCTTAGGGATAGCTCTTCTTTGCTTTATTGGAGAACTGAAATTGAAGCTTCGCTGAAGTTCTAAACGATATCCATCAGCTATACATATAGAATAACGTCGTTGTTGGATGATGGGACAAGCGAAGGGAGCAATAAGATGAGAGTTGGCCTATGGGGAAGCAATCGTGGTTTGCAGCAAAAGATTGATGTAAGGCAAGAGAAGCAACTGCAGCTAAAAACGGATCTGGAGCAGCAACGATGGACAGAGGAATTAAGAAAAGAAATCGCCGTAGCGCATCAGGAATGGATGAATGCGAATACCTTTTTCGAAGTAGCAGAAGGCAAGGACCAAATCGACTATGCGATATTTGCGATGATTGCTGCAGAAAAAAGGTACGAAATGCTGCTAAGGCTTGCGAAAAAGACGAATAAAGTATGGCCGCGTTGGGAGGGAATGTCGCAATGAAGACAATATGGCTTATTATATTAGTAGTATCATCAATGCTCTTGTTGGCAACCTTAGTTAAGAATCGATTATCTTGGTCTTGGTTCAAGGCTTTTGCTATCCATATGGTACTGGCAGCAGGCGTATTGTATCTGTTGAATTACTCGGGATTAATTCCCAAGATGTATATTCCACTAAATCCGGTTACAATAGGTACTGTCGTTGTACTTGGAGTGCCGGGCATCGCTTTAATTACCGGAATACAGTACTTTGTCATCTAAATATGCTTGAAAACAACTAATTATAAGGAAAGGCTTGACCTACGCTAATAAAGCATGGTATATTACTTCTCGCGCCAAGTGCAAGGAAATAAGGATTGAAAAAAGAAATAAAAAAAAGTACTTGCAATCATCTAGGCAGCTGTGTTATATTATAAAAGTCGCCGCTGAGAACAACATCGGCTGACACGAAAAAGTAATTGTTCTTTGAAAACTGAACAACGAGCGAAACTGCCCCATTAATCCTCGGATTGATGGAGAAGCAATAAAAATGTTTATGAGCAATCAAAACACATCGAGATTTTCATATCAACTCCGGTTGATTGTGAAAACTCTTAAATGGAGAGTTTGATCCTGGCTCAGGACGAACGCTGGCGGCGTGCCTAATACATGCAAGTCGAGCGGGATTCATTGAAAGCTTGCTTTCAATGAATCTAGCGGCGGACGGGTGAGTAACACGTGGGTAACCTGCCCGTAAGACTGGGATAACATTCGGAAACGGATGCTAATACCGGATACACAAC
>NZ_JBXENX010000017.1:0-83406 GCF_059383895.1 Paenibacillus sp. J22P59 | reverse complement strand
GAACCCATGAACCCATGAACCCATGAACCCATGAACCCATGAACCCATGAACCCATGAACCCATGAACCCATGAACCCATGAACCCATGAACCCATGAACCCATGAACCCATGAACCCAAACCCCAAACCCCAAACCCCACAAGGAGTACTCTCCCTTACGCTGCAGATGTTACGTATAAAGAGATTACGCTATCGTATGAAGCATTTTTCGTAAAAACAGGCTTCATACAGGGGCAAACCGGAGATAACGTCAGCTATACTCATTAGTCGGGAACCGAGCTTCGCCACTAATGACCCTCTCTTCACTATTGCTCTTTTCCGCCTGTCTGAGCGTTAAGATAAAGTAAATGCATTCATTAATTTCTACATGAACTTCCTTCTTTAACGTGGGAGCCGTTTTTTTGGAGCAGCTTTCTTTGTGTTCAGGGCGGCTGTGCTTGGAACAGCTACAGGAATCTGGCACTCCCTTTCATGCGAATGAAAGAAGATCACCTGCGTAATGGTCAACTTAAGCCTAGCTACACTAATGCAGGAGGACTGGCGGTATAGTGAGGCCGAAGAGACATGGACGTGTAATGGCTGGGCGAAAACGACTGTTATGGCCATAGCAACGAAGAGAAACGAAAGAAAACGAAAGAAAATGAAGAAAAAACGAAAGAAAACATAAGGGAACGAAAGAAAACATAAGGGAACGACAACATAAGGGAACGAAACGCAAGGGAACGAAAGAAAATGCAAGGAAATGAAAAACAAAAGAAACGAAAGAAAATGCAAGAAAATGGATAGGAAATAAGGAGCGGAAAGATCGAAATCGAAGATATAGGCTAGCGTTGTGAAGAAGGATTGAACGGGAGTGTGTGTTTGGAGAATTCAGGGACAGCCGGGGATTCAGGTGTTTTTTACTTCGATTTTGCCGAAAGTGAGACCTTAAAATCGGATGGCTTTCGTTCTCCCATCATTTGCTCGATAAGACAGGGATAGATCAAAAAACAAAAATGGCGGTGCTGGGATAACTTCCTTAGCCTCGCCATTTTTTTGAATTTTGACCAAATTCACATTAAAGATCTCTTCAAGTGAGCAGAGCTGCTTTTGCCAGCCCCTTATTTATATAGTCTAAAGGCTGCTCTAAGCTTGTCCGCTTAGCTTGCGGCCGATCCATTGCTCATAGGCGAGGGCAACGCCGCACATATCAAGCTCGCTTAGCCCCATCGCATCTCCCACCTGAAATTGGCTCTTAGCTGCTTCCAGTAAGGGGGTAGGAACATTAAGGCTGTCTGAGAGCACAGAGGATAACCGCAGATCCTTGAGCATCAGTGCCAAGGAGAATTGGACATCATAGTTGCTATCAAGAATTTTTTGCCCTTTCAGGTCAGCTGATTTGCTGGCTGCCCCTCCTGATTGTACAAGCTCCAGAAAGGCGCTGCCATCAATGCCGCCTTTAGCGGCGATAGCCATTCCTTCGGTCAAGGCAACGACATTAATGCCGACAATCGTATTATGTGCAAGCTTGGCTGTTGCGCCGCTGGCGTTGTCTCCCATATAAATGGCTTTGCTGCCCATCGCCATAAGTACATCCTGAACCTGCGCAAGCGTATCTTGCGGACCGCCCACCATGAAGACGAGAGTCCCGTTATCGGCTGCAGGCTTGCTGCCTGTCACAGGGGCATCTAGAAATTGACCGCCGAGGCTCTTCGCAGTATCAGCGAGCTCACGTGCAAGGGACGGGGATATCGTGCTGCTGTCAATAAGGGTCATTCCGGGACGAAAAGCATTGAATATGCCCTCCTGGCCCCAATACACGTCACGGATGGCTGCATCATTGCTGATCATCGTTATGACAATATCAGAATGATGCACAGTTTCCGTTATAGAAGAAGCTTCTTTTGCACCAAGCTCCAATAGTGATCCGGCTTTGCCTGGCGTGCGGTTGTATACAGTAACGGCATAGCCCTTGCTCAGCAAGTTAGCTGCCATTCCCATTCCCATAACGCCTAATCCGATGAATCCAATCTTTTTCATTCGTATTCCTCCTCAGATTTTACGGAGCAAAACTACTTCGTAATAAGCACGCTTGGCATAAATAATAGTGCGTGATAAATGTATTATAACGCTACTTCATGAATTTTTCATTGGAAGGAAGCTTGTTTTTACTTGGTAAATCCGATATTCTAAATGCTAAGTCTAAATCAAGATCAGGAGGCCTTTTCAATATGAGTAAAACAGTACAATTCGATTACAGCAAAGCGCTTACGTTTCTTGGCCAGCATGAAGTCGATAATTTGACCGAACAAGTGCGTCTTGCACATGATCAATTACATAACGGTACAGGTGCAGGCTCGGATTACCTTGGCTGGATCGACCTGCCGACTAATTACGATAAAGAAGAATTTGCCCGCATCAAGCAAGCAGCAGACAAGATCAAATCGGATTCAGAAGTATTGATCGTTATTGGTATTGGCGGTTCTTACCTTGGTGCACGTGCAGCTATTGAGATGCTGTCGAACTCTTTCTACAACCTGCAATCGAAGGAGCAGCGTGCAACGCCGCAAATTTTGTTCGCAGGCAATAATATCAGCTCGACCTATGTGACTCACCTTCTTCAACTGATTGAAGGACGTGAATGGTCCATTAACGTAATCTCCAAATCAGGCACAACGACTGAGCCTGCTATTGCTTTCCGTATTTTCCGTGAAGCGCTGGAGCGTCAATATGGCAAAGAAGAAGCTCGCAAACGCATTTACGCAACAACGGACCAAGAGAAAGGCGCTTTGAAAAAGCTTGCGACTGAAGAAGGCTATGAGTCCTTCATTATTCCAGATGATGTTGGCGGACGCTACTCCGTACTGACAGCTGTAGGCTTGCTTCCAATCGCAGCAGCGGGCATTGACATCGACGCTATGATGCAAGGTGCAGCTGACGCATCGAAGGAATACAGCAACCCGAATCTGGCAGAGAATGAAGCTTACCAATATGCGGCTGCTCGTAATGCTTTGTACCGCAAAGGCAAGACAACTGAAATTCTCGTTAACTATGAGCCTAATCTTCATTTCGTATCCGAGTGGTGGAAGCAGCTGTTCGGCGAGAGTGAAGGCAAGGATTACAAAGGCATCTATCCAGCATCTGTTGATTTCTCGACGGACCTGCACTCGATGGGTCAATTCATTCAAGAGGGCAACCGTAATATATTCGAGACCGTTATTCAGGTTAATGAAGTGACTGAGCACATTGCAATCGGCCATGATCCTGCGGATCTGGATGGCTTGAACTTCTTGACAGGCAAGACGATGGATTTCGTGAACAAAAAAGCATTCGAAGGAACGCTGCTTGCCCATACGGATGGACAAGTACCGAACTTTATCGTGAATATCGCTGACTTCAACCCGTATACCTTCGGTTATTTGGTCTACTTCTTCGAGAAAGCATGTGGAATCAGCGGCTATCTGCTGGGCGTGAATCCATTCGACCAACCGGGCGTTGAAGCCTATAAGCGCAACATGTTCGCGCTGCTTGGCAAACCGGGCTACGAGAAGGAAAAAGCGGAACTCGAAGCGCGCCTGTAGGCCGCTGGCGACCGTGACTACTGCATATGCTGGAACGTTATTCGACGATTAGAGAGCGAAGCAGCGCGGAAGTAATTATCAAAAAATCCCGGTTTATCGGTTATGCCAAGCCGGTAGAGACAGAAGAAGAAGCCATTGCCTTCATCGAGGAAATTAAGAAGCTTCATCGGGCCGCGACGCATAATTGCTCGGCCTATATGGTGGGAGAACGCGATCAGCATCAAAAAGCTTCCGATGATGGGGAGCCCAGCGGTACAGCTGGCAAACCGATTCTTGAGGTAATCAAGAATAAGGGGCTCAAAAATGTCGCTGTCGTCGTTACTCGTTATTTCGGCGGCATTATGCTTGGGGCTGGCGGACTCGTTCGTGCTTACACGGATGGCGCTGTAGCGGGTATTGAAGCGGCTGGGGAGATTGTGAAGGTGCTCCACCGTGAAGTATACGTGGACGTGGATTATACGTGGTACGGCAAGCTTGAGAATGAGCTTCATGGCAAGGGTACACGCCTCGGCGGAACTGAGTTTCTGGACCGTGTTATTGTGAAGTGCTTGCCAGAGGCCGCTGAAGCACCGGCTTTCATCGCTTGGATGACGGATCTTACCCAAGGACAAGCATTGATAACGGAAGGCGAAAGTGCCTATTATATTGAGGGCGAATAAGCAAGGAGAAGAGAGACAGACACTTTGGATAAAAGTGGACTGTCTCTCTTTTTGCGTCTATAGAAGTGAAAAAGTGGCTATATAAGCCCAAGTTATCCAATCCAGAAAAAAATGTTAATTTAGCATTGACTGATATGGTAAATGTCTGCTAAATTTATAATACCAAGTTAGTTAATAGGAATTGTGTTTTTTAGTTGTACAACACCTACGGCACAAGCCGCGGTCTGGAGGTCAGGTCACGCAGTGAATACGATGTTTCGCAGTAAAAGGTGGAGCTTTGGATTTCGTACCACCGTTATGCTCTACTTTATTCTATTAATCGTTCTTCCAATTCTAGGTATTTATACGCAGTCGATCTCAAGCGGGTGGCTGCCCTTCTGGGACAGCATTGTCGATCCTCTTGCTTGGAAAGCGGTTCTGTTAACCGTTAAGCTGGCACTCATTGCGACAATTATTAATGTTCTAATAGGCACAATGACAGGCTGGGTACTGATTCGCTACCGTTTTCCCGGACGGCGGATTCTGAATAGTCTGGTAGACCTGCCCTTTGCACTCCCTACCGCTGTAACGGGACTGATGATCTTATTGCTTCTTGGTCCAGGCAGCTTCGCAGGAGAGCTTGCGGCTAAGCTGGGCTTCGAAATTGTATTCCACGAGCCCGCGATTGTCATTGCGATGCTGTTCGTAACCTTCCCCTTCGTGATCCGGGCTGTACAGCCTCTTCTGGAGGAGATGGATAAGTCGGAGGAAGAAGCGGCTTATACAATGGGCGCTTCCAAATGGCGCACCTTCTTCAATGTCATTCTGCCAACCATGCTTCCGGGTGTCATTAGCGGAGCGATGCTTGCTTTTTCTAGAGGCTTGGCTGAATTTGGTGCGGTAGTTCTTGTAGCAGGCAATATTCCAGGCAAGACGCTGATTGCGTCCGTCTTTATATTTGGTGAAATTGAGAGCAATAATCCGCAGGGAGCTGCGGCTGTGTCTGTACTGCTGCTTACGCTTTCGTTCATTATCTTGTGGACTGTCAGCCTCATCCAAGCGAGGAGGCCAAGATAATGACAATCAGAAGACTGTGGATTGGATTGACTTATATTGTTTTTATTTTGCTGCTGATTATTCCTTTAATCGAAATTTTTACCGGCTCATGGGCAGATGGCTGGAGTGGTTTTATCGGAGGTTTGTCTCGCCCGCAATCGCTTCATGCCTTAGGGATGACTGCTGCTATCGTCCTTATCGTGACAGTCATTAATACGCTGTTTGGGGTAATGCTCGCTTTGTATCTGGTACGTGCAAGCTGGATAGGCGATCGAATCAAGCGTCTGCTTAACAGTCTGGTCGATCTGCCTTTTGCGGTATCGCCAGTCATTGGCGGGTTGATGATTGTCCTTATTCTCGGCCCTAATACGGTGATTGGTACATTTTTCGAGGATGCCGGGTTCAAGATCGTCTACGCACTGCCGGGGATGATTCTGGCGACCTTATTCGTTACTTTTCCGTTGATGGTGAGAGAAGTGCTGCCGGTGCTCCAAGAGATTGGAGCGCAGCAAGAGGAAGCGGCATCAACTTTGGGCGCGTATTCCTTCTATACGTTCTGGAAGGTCACTTGGCCATCTATTCGCTGGGGCGTTATTTATGGGGTTGTATTGACGGTAGCTCGTTCATTAGGAGAGTTTGGTGCTGTGCTGGTTGTCTCCGGCAACATCATGAACAAGACACAGACGGCGACCACGCTCGTCTATCAGGATGTAGAAAATTTCAACGTTGTAGCTGCAAACGGGGTAGCGTTGGTTCTTGCCGTATTTTCCGTTGGGCTGCTGTTAGTGATGGAATGGGCCAAAAAACGAAAGGAAGTGCATTAAGCCATGCATATTGAAGTTCGTAATTTAAGCAAAAGCTTTGGTGATTTTCACGCGGTACAAAATGTGAGCTTCGAAATCGAAAAGGGTCACCTGATTGGGCTTCTTGGGCCGAGCGGCGGCGGCAAAACCTCGATCCTGCGGATGCTGGCTGGCCTTGAGTCTCCAACCTCCGGCGATATTTTTTTCCATGGCAAGCGCGTGAATGATCTGCCTCCTCAGGAGCGCGGAATCGGATTCGTGTTCCAGAACTACGCGTTGTTCAAGCATATGACGGTATATGATAATATCGCCTTTGGGTTAAAGGTGAAGAAGCAGTCGAAGGAGCAGATTAAAGATCGCGTATCGACGCTAGTAGAATTGACTGGTCTCAAAGGGTTCGAGCATCGTTATGTGCATCAGCTATCTGGCGGACAGCGCCAACGGGTTGCCTTCGCTAGAGCATTGGCGCCAGAGCCGCAATTATTGCTGCTGGATGAGCCATTCGCAGCGATAGATGCGAAGATTCGATCTGAGCTTCGCACTTGGCTGAAGGAAATGATCGAGCGGGTCGGCATCACTTCGATCTTCGTCACGCATGATCAGGAGGAAGCTATTGAGGTCGCAGACGAAATTATGATTATCGGCAAGGGCAAGCTTGAGCAGAAGGGTACGCCATGGGAAATTTATAAAAATCCAGAGACGCCATTCGTAGCAAGCTTCATCGGCGAATCGACGATTGTAGAGGATATCGGCGTGCTGAAAGGCTTTGATGCCGCGGCTGTCTATCCACGTACTAAAGCTCTTATTCGTCCAGAATATATTGAGATTGGCAGACCTGGTGAAATACCGCTTGCTTCGGCAACACTTGATGCTACAGTCAAAGCCTTGCATTTCCGCGGCAGCGAATGGATGGTCGAGCTGCTCGTTGGAACCGTCAAGCTGATTACGTATCGCTCCTTGGAGAAGGCCGTACTCATACCGGGCGAGAAGGTCAATGTGCTCGTTCATCGCGCTTACCTGTTCAATGAGAATGACAGCTGGATTATGGAGAACAGCTTGAAAGAAGATCCGATGCCGATTCATATCTAAATTTCCTGAAAAGAGTTGTATGCGAATATGTTAATCAATCGAGCAACAAGCCAGCGCAGGATTATGCTGCTGCTTGCTCTTTTGCTGCTAATGACGGCAGCAGGCTGCAGCAACGCGGAGCCGGTGAATAATCCTGCGGCTGAATCTACCTCTCAAGATGGTGATGTAACGCTTGTCATTGGTGCTTATTCCGTTGTGAAGGACGCATTCAGTGAAATACTGCCGAGATTTCAATCTCATTGGCAGGAGCAGAGCAGCCAGAAAGTGAACTTTCAGCAGTCCTATGAGGCCTCTGGAACACAAGCACGAGCAATTGCAGGTGGCTTTGAGGCCGATGTAGCGATTATGGCGCTGGAAGGCGATCTGGATAAAATAGCGGACGCAGGCTTCATTACGCAGGATTGGAAAGCACAGAGCCATTCGGGGATGATTACTAGCTCTATTGTCGTCTTGGGGACGCGAGCAGGCAATCCAAAAGGGATTAAAGATTGGGATGATTTGACGCGAGATGGAATCAAAGTGTTGTATCCAAACCCGAAAACTTCAGGTGGAGCGCAGTGGGATATTAATGCGATCTATGGAGCAGGGCTGAAGAAGTCGGAGGAGCAGGGCGGAGGAAAAGATCCTGCTTTTGCGAAAAGCTTTCTCAAATCGGTGCATGACAATGTTGCTTCCTTGGATAAGAGCGGCAGAGCCTCAATGGCGGCATTCGAATATGGGGTAGGCGATGTAATCGTCACCTATGAGAATGAGCTGCTTGCCCGCCAGAAGCAAGGAGTCGACTATGACATTGTGATTCCAGAGCATACGATACTGATTGAGAACCCTGCTGCAGTTGTAGATAAGAATGTAGATAAGCATGGCACGCGTGACGTTGCAGAAGCTTTTATCGCCTACTTGCAAAGTGATGAAGCGCAGCGCATATTTGCTGATTATGGCTTCCGCCCTGTTAATGAGAAGATCGCTGAGGAAACCAAGACCAGCTTCACGGTTCCTGCGGGCCTATTTGATATTAACTATTTGGGTGGCTGGAAAGAAGTAAGGGAGAAGCTCTATTCCAAAAAAGGCGTCTGGTATCAGGTTTTGGCTGATTTGTAAGGAGAACAAATTAGACCTCTGTATGAGATGATTAATCTCGAGTACAGAGGTCTTTTCCTATGAAATCTATGGAGCAAGCAAGCTTATTGTACGGCTTCTGCCTGCAGGATGAACTTCTCAATAACGTGGCGAACGCCTTCTTCATTATTGCTAAGGGTTACGTAATTAGCGATTTCCTTGAGCGCAGGCGTGGCATTGCCCATTGCGACACCTAATCCTGCGGCTTCAATCATTTCATGATCATTCCAAGCATCGCCAATAGCGATACATTGTTCCATCGAGCAATTCAGATGCTCTGCCATGAAGCGGAGAGCGTGGCCTTTGGTGCCTTCCTTGTGCATGAACTCCAAATAATGAGCCTTTGATTTCGTCATATGAACGCGATCACCGATCAGAGGCCTGAGCTTAGCTGCGATTTCGTCCAAATAAGCAGGATCATCAATGATCAGCATTTTACTATTCGGCTGTTCTAGCAGATCTTCGAAGCTCTCAGGCACAACATAAGGGATGTTCGTCAGCTCGGAGTACTTCTTAGCCCTGTCGTTATCTTCTTTTACATATAGAATATCATCAACATACAGCTGCAAGTGCAGACCATGCGCTTCGGTGAAGGCATAGAGCTCTTTGGCAGCATCCGTCGGCACATAACGCTCGTACAGCACTTGCCCGTCCAGCAAGGTTTTGACCAATGAGCCTTGATACGTAATAATCGGGACATTCAATTGAATTTGCTGCGCTATTTTTCGTGCGGAGGCATACATCCGTCCTGTAGCCAGGGTTACGGTTACGCCTTGCGCAATCGCTTGCTCCATGGCCGCTTTCGTTGCTTCAGTCACGATGAGGTCATCGGTGAGCAACGTATCATCTACATCAATTGCGATAAGCTTATACATAATAGCTAGTAAGGCTCCTCTCGTCTCTTTCGTTAACAATGGACTAGGTTGATTGTAGCTTAAAAGCAGCGGAGCGTTCAAGAGATGGATGTGAATCAGCTCTCATGTCAAAGGGGTATTTGCTACATTCCCTTCAAATAAGCTAAAGTATAGGGAGACATATGAAAGATTCGGGGAGTGACGAAAGTGAAGTATTTTACAAATAACATAGCAAAGCAAAGAGCAATCACGTTCTGCCTAATGGGCGGTATCGTTTGTGTGTTAGCAGGATTCGTGGGAGGCTGGCTGTGGACGGAGGCCCGTTATCCGATGCTTAAGGAACCAGCATTTCGCAATTTTAATGCCTCTTATACAACGATCATGGACGATTATTTGAATGGGGCGAAGCCCGAGGATCTGATTAACGGGGCATCTGAAGGAATGGTGGCCTCTCTTGAAGACCCTTATTCCAGATATCTGATCAAAGAGCAAGGCAATGCCTATACACAAGGCTACGAGGGTGAATTTTCTGGGGTAGGCGCAGAGGTGCGTGAAGAGGACGGGAAATTTATAGTGAACGGCCTGACCAAAGGAGCTCCAGCTGAGCGCGGGGGTATCCAGGCTGGGGATGTTATTATAGGCGTTAATGGTGAGAAGCTTGCAGGGAAGACCTTTCAGGACCTGATCGGTATGCTGCGCGGCGAGACAGGCTCGGAGGTAAGTCTAACTCTGCAGCGGGGCGAGGACTCAGAGCCTATTGTCATTAAGCTGAAGCGAGAGGCGATTCCGGTACATACGGTTTCATCAGAAATGCTAGAGGATGGTATCGGGCATATTACGATTAGCCGCTTCGCCGAGAAGACGGGGACCGAGTTCGATGAGGAAGTTGAGAAGCTGAAGAAGGAAGGCATGACTAAGCTGCTGCTTGATCTTCGTTCAAATCCGGGCGGCCAGCTAGTGCCGACGATTCACATAGCGGATAAGCTAGTGCCTAAGGACAAATTGATTCTTGATGTCATTTATAAGAATGAGCGCAAGGTAGTCTCCTATAAATCCAAGCAGAAGGAGCCTTGGACAATTCCGATCGCGGTGCTTGTTAACGGGCAATCAGCTAGCGCGAGTGAGGTATTGACCGCGGCGTTGAAGGAGTCTGCAGGGGCTGTCGTCATTGGAGAGAAGACCTATGGAAAAGGTGTCGTTCAGGCTTACCAGCAGTTCAAAGACGGCTCGGTGCTAAGTCTGACAGAAGCGCAGTGGAAAACACCGGGTGGAACCTGGCTTCATAAAGTCGGCGTAACACCGGATGAGATCGTTGCGTTGCCTGCCTATGCGAGCCTTCGTCCATTGCCGCTCGGAAGTGAGCTCACAGTCGGCAGCTATGGGGAAGATGTGAAGACACTTCAGACGATGCTTAAGGAGCTTGGCTATGCACCTGTAGGACATGATGGGCTGTTCGATGAACAGACGGCGTCTGCCCTTCGTCAATTCCAAGCGGTAGAAAAGCTTGGAGCTAGCGGCAAGCTGACTGATCGCACCTCATATCGACTGCTCGCTAAACTTAGGGAGAAATTAGATCGTGAGGATACCCAATTGCAAAAAGGACTAGATATACTAAAAAAATAACAGCCGCTTTCACCTGCCGCTATTGACAACGGGAATGATAATTAATATCATTTGAAGAGTAAGCATTACACCGTTGCAATACGGTTGCGGGGTGAGACGGATGAAGAAGATCAAATATTGTACGAGGAACCTCAAGAACGGAACGAAGCCAGTGTATAAGGCTATGAAAGCGAAGTTTCCAGATATTAAGATGAAGAAAAGCGATTGTCTAGGCCATTGCAAGACTTGCAAGCATGAGTGCTTCGTTATGATTAAATCCGAGACCGTCCGTGCGTCAGATCCAGATCAACTGTATAAGCAGTTGAAGAAGATGATTGGCTAACGAGTTGGAATAATTTATGGGGGCGGCTTTTGCCGCCCTTTTTCGTTTGTGTTAGAATAAGAGTAAATATGGAAAGAGGTGCATAGGCGATGAATGATAATTTAGCAGAAGCGTTAAATGAACAGATGAACTTTGAGTTTTATTCGGCGCATGTGTATCTGGCAATGGCTGCTTATTGCAGCGCAGAAAGCCTGGATGGCTTCGCGAACTTCTTTATTATTCAAGCGGAGGAAGAACGATTCCATGCTATGAAGATATATAAGTTTATTAATGACCGCGGCCGTCGTGCGACCTTGACAGGCATGGGCGATCCAAAGAATGAATATTCTTCGATGCTGGATGCATTCGAGCATGGTTATGAGCATGAGAAACAGAATACGAAGCGGTTCTATAACCTTGCCGATCTGGCGCTTAATGACCGTGAGCATGCAACAATGTATTTCTTGAAGTGGTTCATTGACGAGCAGGTAGAGGAAGAGTCTCTGTTCGATAGCATTATTCAGAAGCTTAAACGGATTGATAAAGACAATAATGCCTTCTATATGCTGGATGCCGAGTTCGCACAGCGGACCTTCGTTGCTCCGGCAGAGTAAGATACAACATAGAGCAAGTAATAACAACGGGAATGGCTTATTCAGCTGTTCCCGTTGTTGCTTGTAGAGGAGGGATATACCTGTTCTTCATCATCCAGCGTATTTGCGGTGTTTTATTACTGATATTCGGAGTAGTCTTATTATTCATGGGTAACGGAGGCATTCCAGTTGGAGGAGCGCTGCTGTTCGGGGGTTTTGTGCTTGTTTCACTAGCAGAGCTTGTAGATCTTCAAAGAGGCATCTATCGTACGGCTATGGGATTGCCTTATTCGCAGGAGCAGCTTAATCTTCTAATCAGATCAAACAAACGATTAGTGACTTCGGAATCCTTGTCTATCTATCCCAATAACGAAACGGAATATCCGATTATTCATCTCCACGGCCAGCCCTACATAAGGGCCAGAGCATTAGTAAATTATATGGAACAAAGCGAGCTGACTTATACTTTTCAATTTCCTAATGCTGACCCTGTCGTTATGCGTTGTGCGGCGCGTTATGCCGCTGGTGTGAATTTATTCGGCTTTCATGATCAGGTATTTGTTAATCTTGCGGAGCTTCCGATAACGGTAAGGATTAACGGGGATTACTTTCAAATAGAAAGTAAAGCTGCGCAGTAGGCGTGCTTGCTGAAAAAACCACTCGTATAAGCATCAAAGGATGAAAGTAGTTAAAAAAAGCGATGCAGAGATTATCTCTGCATCGCTCAGATTTTACAGAAACCCGCGTTTTTAAAACGTTGGGTTTCTTTTTTAATTACGCTAAGTCAAACTCGTGAAATACGGAATATGGTAATCCTCTTAGCCCATCCGTTTATGATGGAGGGCGGAATGGAGATTGAGATTTTCTCGGGCAGCATCATACCGTAACGGTTTTCCGCTATAATCTTGTTTCTTGTCTTTTCTAGATAAATAAAGGTTCCAGGTTCCGCTATTTTGGGAAATCAGTTCGTTTTGGCTTTGTTTTCTTGCGATAGCGGAATCGCCTTCCTCTATTGGATCTATTAAAGTAGAAATACAACAAATAGAGGAACGTCATGCCGCTATAGCAGTAAGGCCACTGGCAGTTATAAGACTACCAGCAGCAGACCACCGGGACAACTATAATTTCCTGCGTCCCGTTCATTCCTGAAATCGCATAGTTGCTTTTCGGGAAGTCAGCTCTAAAGAACTCAAAAGCTCGGGGAATAATTTCATCAGGTAGAGAGTGTCTTATGAGCTTTCAATACAGCATGAGCGATGCAGATTCTGCATCGCTATTTCAATTGTGATTAATTGCTGCTTTTTTCAGGTGAGGATAGGCAAGGGAGCGCCCCCGACAGAATAGGCATGCTTTTGCAACCTTACTCATTAATTCAGAGGAATCCCAGAGCAATGGCGATCGTAAGAACATTCGAATGAACAGCATGCTGCTTAAAACGAAAAAAAGTCCCATTCGTCAGTTCAATGACGTACGGGACTTTCTCCTCTTTTGATTCAAGCTTGATTCGTCTGTTCCTGTTCGAACATGGCAAGGAAGGAATCAACAATAGCCGGTTCAAATTGCTTGCCGCGCTGCTCCTTGATATAAGCTAACGCTTGCTCGTTGGACCATTTCTCTTTGTAAGCTCGCTTGCTCGTAAGAGCATCGTATACGTCAACAATGCTAACGATACGAGCTTCTATTGGAATATCATGACCTGCCAGCTTATGCGGGTAGCCTTCCCCATCCCAACGCTCATGATGGTGGAGTATAATATTCCGGCTGACTGTCAGCTCGCTGGAGAATAGTTCATCATTGAATTCGCTAAATATTTTTTCGATAATGTCGGCCCCGATTTGGGTATGCATCTCGATAATAGCTCGCTCATAATAGACGAGCGGTCCCGGCTTATACAGTATTCCTTCAGGGACGCCTGATTTGCCGATGTCATGCAGAATGCTGGCCGATGACAATTTGTTAATAAATTCTTCTCCCCATCCCAGCTGCAGCCTGTCGTTATGTATCCGCGAAAGACGGTCAGTGAGATCCCGAACGCGCACAAGATGGGATTCAATTCCGGGATCACGAATTTCGCAGGAGATAGCGAGCACTTTAAGCAAGGAGCTTTGGATATGCCCCACTCGGTCCTCAGGCAAATAAAAGCCGCTTTTCAATTGCTCCAGCTCTCGAAAAATGCCTATATAGTAAATGGTATCTTTATCCAGAGAATAAGGCGTAATCGTAATGGAGGAATGCCACAGCTGGCCATCCCGTTTGCGATTAGTGAAGACGCCTGACCATGGTTTTTTTGCACGAAGTGCCAGCTTCATATTGTCATGTGTTTCTTTGGGCGTGTAACGGGTTCTTAGTATACTTGCTTTTTTGCCGATGATATCGCATTGCTTATACCCGGTTATTGCCTCATAGCTGCTATTAATGGCTAGAATGTGATGCTGCTCATCCGTAATAATGACGGCGTCAGCAAGGCTGAGAAAAGGCTTCAATTGTTCAATCATGATCATGCTGCTGTTGGCTCCTCACTCGAATGCGGATAGTAGGAAAGGCGAGATTGCCGCTGGCTTGCCGCGATAGTAGGCCGGAGAGCTGATATACAGCTCTTCCTGCGCTCTTGTGACGGCGACATAAGCAAGTCTGCGTTCTTCTTCAAGAGCAGCCTCCGTCTTGTTGTCACCTATTTGAATGGCACTTCGATCAGTATTCTTGCTCGCGGTGATCGCTGAGCTGTGCGGTAGTATCCCTTCGGATGCCCCGCATAGAAATACGACGGGAAATTCAAGCCCCTTCGATTTGTGGATGGTCATGAAGTTAACGGCATCCTCTTGAGGCTTGCCCTGCTTCATTTCCTTATGCTTGGTTCTAACCTCGTCAATAAAAGTGAGGAAGGATTCAATCTGGTCGAAACGTTTGGCGGAGGCTTCCAGTTCATCAAGCATTTCCTTAAGGGATTCTTTATGCTCAGTCATTGCCTGGCCTTTGCTTGCATCAAGAAAGGAATCATAGAATTGGCTGCGGAGCAGGCGAATAGCAGCCTCCGGTTTAAGCTTCTCCAGAGATCGAATCAGCTTGACCCGTTCTTTGATTTTATCTTGATGGAAAGATTTGATATCCGGGAATCTAGTTAGATGGATTAACGGCCACTTCTTGGCTTGCTTCTTGTCTTCATTCCATATAAAGGCCATTGCTTGCTCAGGCTTCACATACAAAGTTGCGAGCATTGCTTCAATCGCATCGAAATTCCTTCGATCGACGGCAATCCTGAGATGGGCAATGATAGGCTTGATCACCCACTGCTCATAGAGGGACTCTCCATTGCCGTAATCAATGAAAGGCACCTTCTGAATGACGAGCTGGTCGAATATCGCACGCGAGCTGCTTGCCGTTCGGAACAGAATGGCAAAATCGCTGAACGAGCGCTCCTTTTTCTCCTGCTGTGACAGGATCGTTCTAATGATCAGCTCTGCCTCATCGTCACTGTTCCCAGGACGGGCATATAAGGGCAATCTGCCATGCGGCTTTGCTGTTTGCAGCGTCTTGATGCGGCGCTTCTTATTGTGGCGGATAATGGAGTTGCCAAGCCCGACTATGCCTGAGCCGGAACGATAATTCACATCCAGCACGACCTGCTGCGCCCCCGGATATTGCTGCTCAAAGTTCAAGATATAATCATTGCGTGCGCCATTGAAGGAATAGATCGTCTGATCATCGTCTCCGACAACCATGAGATTGCGGTGTATCGCTGTAATCAGCTTAATGATCTCGTATTGCACCTTGTTCGTATCTTGAAACTCATCTATCATGACATAGCGAAAGCGGCTCTGAAGATTCCGCAATAGTGATTCATCCTCTTGGAGCAGCCTATAGGCTTCTAGCAGCATATCATCATAATCAATAAGATCCGACTGGGTCTTCCATTCCTCATAAAGGGTGAACAGCAGCTTCAGCTGCCGTTCCTCCTCTGTTGCCTCCGGAAGGTCGCTTACTGCAATCATTTGCATTTTGTATGCGGAGAGAAGCATAATAAGTGTCTCTGGCTGATGGATCTCATGCAAATTACGAGAGCGAAGCAGTCTCTTGAAAAAGACTTGTTTCCTTCCCGCTTCCCCTAGAATACCTTGTTTATAGCCGCGGCGGCGAAGGAGCAGCAAGCAGAAGGAATGGAAGGTGCGTGCTTCGATTCGCGCTGCTGCAGCCGCATGGATATCCGGCAGCTTTGCAATTCTGTCGCGCATTTCTTCCGCTGCCTTTTTGGAGAAGGTCATAAGCAGGAGCTGCTGGGGAGCAATGCCCCGTACAGACAACAAATAGCCTGTCCGACAGACAAGGACAGACGTTTTGCCTGAGCCTGCACCGGCGAGGGTGAGGACGGGTCCTTCTTCATGTCGTACGGCTTCTATCTGTCGCTCGTTGAGCTTAATTCCTTGTTGCTCCAAGGCTCGGAAAAAAGCCGCATCGGCTTCCCGATTATTAATCAGCTGTTCGCTGGTATCGGCTGAAGCATGCAGGGCAGGAGTGAAGTTTTTATTCGTAATGCCATAAGGCCGCTTCATATAAATTGCGGTAGGGTTCATTGGTTTTGTCATGTTTAGTAATCACCTGCTTGATTATAACATGTTAGAATAGTTCATAATGCGTTAAAATAGAACATTAATGCACACTTCGAGGAGGACAACATGATACAGGCTGCTAAGAAAGAAGACGTGAAGCAAGTCATGCCGCTATTGCATGCTGCAATTGGTTCAATCGCCTGCTCGCTTGCGGGCGTGGATGATGAAGAGAAGGCAATGGGCATACTGGCCGGATTTTACGAGCAAGAAGGGAACCGGATCAGTTATCAGAATGTGATTGTCGATAAGAGGGATGGCTGTATTGCCGGTATCCTTATTTGTTATGGAGGCGATGATGCGGAAAGCTTGGATCGGCCTTTTATTGAACGGGTGGAGCAGGAGACCGGCATTAGCGGCTATACGATTACGGCAGAGACGAGGCCGGGAGAATATTATTTGGACTCGATATCCGTACATGAGTCTTATCAAGGTCAAGGGATCGCCAAGACCTTAATGGGAGCATTTGAGCTTCAGGCAGAAAAAGTAGGCTATAACAAAGTTTCACTCATCGTAGAAGAAAATAATGACCGCGCATTTGCGCTCTATAAGAAGATGGGCTATTCGGAGGACGGGGAATTGACCGTTAGCGGCCATTTGTATACACGCATGTCGAAGCCGGTCGGGGACAATCCAACGGCCTAATTTTTATATAAGGTAAGATGAGATCCATTAAGCGGCAATTGTGCTGTCTTAATGGATTTTTTTAATGATCCAGAAACCACCTCTAAACTCAAGGGTGATTAGAGACAAGGACAAATGTGGTATAATATTGTTAAACAGATTTACAAAGGGGTCTTATTTCTATGACAACCGATCCAATCTCGCAATTCGAAAAGAAAATCATCATCCGCAACATTGAACGAGAAGATTTCGATAAAATCATCGCGCTGCAAAATATTTGTTTTCCGAACATGTCTCCTTGGAAGCTGGATCAATTAGAAAGCCACGTCCGCATATTTCCCGAAGGTCAAATATGCGTCGAGCTTGATGGTGAAATTATCGGCTCCTGTTCTAGCTTGATCGTGAACTTCGACGATTATTTGGAGCAGCATTCGTATTCCGAAATCACAGACAAGGGCTATATTCGCAACCATAACCCCCGTGGCGGGAACCTTTATGGGATGGAGGTCATGGTACATCCAGATTTCCGTCGCATGAAAATCGGCAGAAGATTATACGAGGCAAGGAAACGGCTGGCGGAGCAGCGTAACCTCAAGAGTATTATAGTTGGGGGACGCATCCCGGGGTATCACAACTATTCTGATAAGTTGTCTCCAAGGGCTTATGCAGAGGAAGTGTTGCAGCAGAACATCTACGATCCGGTACTGACTTTTCAGATGATGAATGGATTTACGCTGAAGAGAATCATTACCAATTATTTGTCCGATGACGCCGATTCTGAGAATTTCGCGGCCCTGTTAGAATGGAATAATATCGAATACAGGCCGAGCATCAACAAGACACTTTATAAAATGTCTTTCCCTGTCCGCATTTGCGTCGTCCAGTATATGATGAAGAAGATCGATTCTTTCGAGGAATTCGCTACCCAGTGCGAGCATTACGTGGACGTAGCATCGGATTACAAATCCGATTTCGCCGTTTTCCCGGAGAACTTCACGATGCAGCTGCTTTCATTCTTGGATGACCGGTCTCCGAGCTTGGCTGTCCGGAAGCTTACGACCTATACGACCCATTATGTGGAGTTATTCTCCGAGCTCGCGGTCAAGTATAATGTAAATATCGTAGGTGGCTCCCACTTCATTGAGAACAATAACCGGATCTACAATGTGGCTCACTTATTCCGCCGAGACGGCACAATTGAGCAGCAATACAAGCTGCATATTTCTCCGAACGAGCGGAAGTGGTGGGGGATCAACGGGGGGAACTCACTCGGGGTGTTCGATACGGACTGCGGTAAAATATCGATTCAGCTCAGCAGCGATATCGAGTATCCGGAGTTGTCGCGTATCGTCGCGGAGGAGGGAGCACAGATTATATTCGTTCCTTTCTGTGCGGAAGATAGGCAGACGTTCCTGAGAGTGAAGTACTGCGCACAGGCTAGGGCGATCGAGAACCAGGTATTCATTGTAACCGCGGGAACAGTAGGTAATCTAACCCATGTGGACAATGTAGACGTTCAGTACGCCCAGTCCGGCATTTATACGCCAGCCGATTTCTCCTTCTCTCGCGACGGCATTGCGGGGGAGTGCAGTGAGAATACAGAGACGGTCATCATGGCCGAGGTAGACATGGAAACGCTGGAGAGGTACCGTAAATCCAACGATGCATTATCGTTCAAGGATCGCCGGACGGACATCTATTCCTTACAAATTCGTACTTAAACCATAACAGAGGTGCATATGAAGAAGTTAACGATAGCAACCACGCAATACGGTCTGACCGATATCCGCACCGAAGAAGAGTTCTGGACGGGAATCGCCACGAAGGTTCGGGATGCTGCCGAGCAGGGCGCCTCCATGATCGTGTTCCCGGAATACATGACCGCTCACTTACTAAGCATAGAGCCGGCGATGCTGCACGATGAAGCGTGTTATTATCTAAATGGGCTGACGGATAAATATATGGCGTTCTTCGGAGACCTAAGCCGAGAATGCGATATTGCCATACAAGCGGGGACACATATTTGCTTAGTGGAAGAGGGAGAGTACTCGAACAAGGCATTCCTCTTCTTTCCCGACGGACGGGTCGAGACGCAGAGCAAGGTGCATCTTACGCCAGAGGAGCAGATTCGCTGGCCTCTGGTCGCGGGCGACGAGCTTAACGTATTCGATACAAAGTGGGGCAAGATGGCGATCTTGACCTGTTACGACATCGAGTTCCCGGAGCTGGCGAGGGCAGCCGCGCTTCGCGGCGCGGAGCTTCTTCTATGCCCTTCCTATACCGATAGCTCCTTCGGGTACCATCGCGTGCGGCATTGCGCCCAAGCAAGGGCGATCGAGAATCAGCTGTTCGTGGTATTGAGCGGCCTCGTCGGAGCTTTGTCTGAGGATCGTCCGCAGGTGGACATTGGTTTTTGCCAAGCGGGCGTATTCACTCCATGCGATTTACCGTTCGCCGCGGATGGCATTTTGCAGGTCGGAGAAACGAACGAAAACAGTACGGTGCTGGCCGAGCTCGACTTTCACCAGCTCCGAGAGAATCGAGAACGCGGCGCGGTAGCGCCCTTCTACGACCGCCGTCCCGATCTATACGAACACGAACACCAGAAGACACTACTGTAAACAAGCTGTTTGGCCCCTTTATGGTATTATCCCTATCCCCCTTAAGTAGACACTCAAAAAACCGCCAAGTTATCATGGAGGTGCAGTGATACTTGAGGGGGATATTTTTATGGCTATATATGATCTTGTCCTGCCACATTTAACGGCTACAACTCTGAGGGAAGGCCATAGAGACACATTTTCATACAATCTGAATTCTGAAGTAAGGCAGTGGTTGTTTTTATATTTGGCGTCGTGTAAATGACAGGATAATCTATTTCTTCGTATAATTTGCGTATCGGAAAAGCTAATTTTTCTTCTCCCAGAGAGAGCTGGGCATCTACACCCCTTTTATTCCCACGTGCATCCAAGCGAATCCATCTTCCCATTGATGTAAGATAGACAGCATTTAATGCATGGATCACGTAGCCCGTATCAGGAGTATCTCCTAAAGTTAAACGTTGGTAACAGAAGCCCGCTGGTATTCCTTGGCATCTCAGTAAAGCACATAAAAGATTGGACTTGGCATAACAAATTCCTTCTTGGAACAAAAGGACCTCAGATGCTCTATACGTAATGCGCGAGCTTTGGATATCCCAAGAATGAGAGATGTTGTCACGAACAAATTCAAAAGCAGCTTTAATGAATTCAAATTCATTTAACGATCGGTTATGTAATTCCTCTGCTGCCTCCTTTATCAAATAATGGCTATAATCCACGGCTTCCGTTTCTTCCAAATAGTCTTCCAAGTTATTGGACTCGCATATGAGCTCCATTAGGCCACCCTCACATTTTTTAGAATAGATTTTATAATTATGAGATAAAATGAATATTTATTCAATCTATATTTGGCTGGAATTACGATCTTTTTTTAGTGTCCTATATCCAGTATAGAATAAGTATTCAGAATCGAGTAATATGGTAAGGATTGGAGAAGCTTGTTTATTTTATAGGAGAGTGAAGCTGATGGCAGACCTAAGTTTGGGGAAAAAGGTAGCGTATAGCTCGGGTAATTTGTCGGTTAGTTTGATCGCACAGGCATTCTCGACTTATATCGTCTTTTATTATGTAGATGTACTGGGTGCAAGGCCGTACTGGATAACGATGGCGATGGTTATACATGGGATTTTTAATGCGCTGCTGAATCCTTTGTTTGGCTATTTGTCTGACAGGACCAGAACACGCTGGGGAAGAAGAGTGCCTTACATGATGTTCGGCATCATTCCATTAGCCGCACTATTCACGGCGATATGGTTCCCGGTAGGTACAGGAGCAGCGCTGTTCTGGTATTTTCTGCTCATCATATTAGTCTATGATATTGCCTACGTAATGGTCGTGTTGAATTATTCAGCATTGTTCCCTGAATTATTCGTCACAATTAAGGAGCGGGCAAATGTCTCTTCATGGAGACAGATGCTTGGCATTGTCGGAATGATCATCGGTGTAGCGCTGCCTCCCCTTTTATACAGCAGGTTAGGCTGGGGACCGATGGGAGCCATCTTCGCCAGTATAGCTTTGTTATTTTTCCTCGTGGCCTTATCGGTGAGCAAAGAGAAGGGAACGGCTCCTGAAGCAACGATCAAATTTAGGCAAGCCGTAACCTATACCTTTGGCAATAAAGCTTTTCTGCTCTATGTCATTGGAAGCTTTTTCGTACAATTCACGTTTGCGCTGCTTCCAGCCATGATCCCCTTTTTCACTAAATATGTACTTTTGGCCTCTGAGGACAGTAACACCCTCGTGCTAGGCGCTATATTCCTTATTGCGATTCCGTTCGTTTATTTATGGGGGCGTGTTGTACAGCGATGGGGTCCGCGGAAGACGATTATTACGGCTATTATTTGTTACATGCTGGCACTCTTTCCGTTCTTGTTCGTGACAAGTGTAACAGCAGCAGTAGTGACGGCCTCATTTATTGGGATAGGGCTGGCAGGGATAATGGTTTTATTAGAAATTTTGCTGTCCGAAGTAATTGATGAGGATGAGAAGCGTACAGGCGAACGCCGTGAAGGTATGTACTTCGGCATGAATGGCTTTATTGTCCGCTGGAGCGTATCCTTGCAAGCAGTCGTCTTAGGAATCGTTCTGGAGACGACGGGTTATGTGAAAGACGCCCCTCAGCAGACTGAAGCAGCGATTTGGGGCTTGCGTTCCATGCTTAGTGTCATTCCCATTATCGCCTTGCTTGCGGCATTGTTATTTTTCTATTTATACCCGATTGGCCGCAGCAGTTATAGCCTGACAAAAGAAGCCAAGAATGAAACGGCGCCACCTAGTGTAGATTAAACGTTATGAATTGCGTTCTACTTACATCGGGAGACAGGTGAGCTCTGTTGAAGGAAAGAAAAAAACTGGACTTAGCTGCACTCGCATCCATACCGTTAATTATGACGCTCGCTAATTCAATGCTGATTCCGGTTCTTCCTTTGATGAAAAAGGAATTGAAGATAACAGCCATGCAATCGAGCTTAATTATTACCGTGTATGCTGCCATTTCGATCCTTTGTATTCCTATCGCTGGCTATTTGTCGGATCGTTTCGGCCGAAAACGGATCATTATTATCGGATTATCTTTAGCTGCTATTGGTGGAGCGGTCTCAGGCTTATCCGCCTGGCTAATGAAAGAACATGTCTACTCCATGATTTTGCTCGGGCGCTTCATTCAAGGGATTGGGGCAGCAGGTGCTTTTCCTATCGTGCTTCCTTTAGTTGGGGATATGTTCGATAGTGAAGAAGAGGTAACGAGCGGGCTAGGTATGATTGAGACGTCGAATACATTCGGCAAAGTGGTCAGTCCGATTCTAGGCTCGGCCTTGGCTTTAGTGGTCTGGTATCTCCCGCTTGCCGTTATTCCAATCATCTGTGTGCTGTCCGTTATTGCTGTACTATTTCTTGTGAAAGAGCCGAAGAAAAAACCGAATCAATCGGATCAATCCTTGAAGCAGTTTATCCGCTCAGTTAAATCCATATTGTCCGAAAAAGGCCACTGGCTATACGCCATATTCGCAATTGGCGGTATTGCCATGTTTATCATGTTCGGGTTTTTGTATTATTTATCCTCGGTTCTCGAAGACCAGTATCACATTGATGGAATATGGAAGGGCTGCTTGCTGGCAATTCCGCTTAGTGCCATTTGCCTTGCTTCTTTTGTTACAGGAAAAATAGTTGGAGAGAACAAGCCCCGCATGAAATGGTTCACTGTAGCGGGAACGCTATTGGCGGCGGCTAGCATGCTAGCATGTGGCATTATTAACTCTCAGAGCTTAGTTGTCCTGTTGTCTTTAATGTTCGTAAGCGGTGCGGGCATCGGGTTAATACTGCCTTGTCTGGATGCATTAATTACAGAAGGAATCGAGAAGAAGCAGCGAGGAACAATCACTTCCATCTATAGCAGTACCCGCTTCATTGGCGTGGCGCTGGGCCCATTGATAACGGCCTTGATCTTGAACAAAGAGGCGATGATGTTCTATATCTTCGCTGGCTGCGGGGTTGTATGCGCATTGCTCGTCTTGATCTCGGTGAAACCAGATGCTTCATCCTAGAACAGAACAGCAGAACCTTCCAATCCTCTTCAGATTGGGAGGCTCTGTTTCATGTTAGGATTCAGGCTGTCACTGGTTAGGGGAAAGAAACAGTCAGCTTTAAGGAGCATCTGGACTGGGAATAATCTGCTTCGCACAACTTTGGCAAATACAAGCTTTATCGCGCAGCGCTTCTGGAATCTTCTTCAACACCTCTTCCGGGATCTGAATGGAGAAGCACCAGCATGATGCAGGCGTGGTTCCGGCTAAGAGTCCACAATTATTATCAGTATGGCACAGAGGGCAGGTCTTCATGATCGGTTTAGCTCCTTACATTGCCTGTTTATTATAATTATGATAATATGATAATCACTATATTTTATGAGCACAACCTATTTAAAATTCGAAGGGCGGTGAGCAGCCTTGATTATAGAAGAACGAGTGGCAATAATCAACCGTCAGTTAAAAACCAAAGGGTTTAAGCTGACCCCTCAACGGGAGGCAACGGTACGTGTTCTGTTAGAGAATGAGAAGGATCATCTGAATGCAGAGGATGTCTACATGCTTCTGAAACGCACCAATCCGGAAATAGGCCTTGCAACTGTATATCGCGCACTGGAATTATTAAGTGATCTCCATATTGTTGAAAAAGTCAACTTTGGGGATGGAGCTACTAGATTTGATCTTAGAAATAATGATCAAGACCATCACCATCACCATTTGATTTGTACGGAATGTGGGCGTGTTGAAGAAATTATGGATGATTGGCTGCTGCCGATAGAGAATCGGTTGGAGCTTGAATATGGATTTAAGGTGCTTGATCATAGGCTTGATTTCCATGGTGTGTGCCAAGCGTGCAAGACCAAGTCAAAAGAGCTGAGCAAAGAAAATAAATTTGTATCCTAATAAGAGTTACCACTCCCCAACACTCCCATTTATTGTATAATAATGGGTAGGGAGAGTGGTAACTATTTTATTGGAAATGGACAAACAAGCATTTGATTCTTATGGGGATGAAGCATTGGGTTGGGCATGTATAGGGCCGATGCTAATCCAGGTTCGTGCAAAAAGCATGGAAGTCAAAGGCCAATTGTACAAGCAGTTAACGGAGGGGCAACGCGCATTAATGATGTTTCATGTATTCTATGGTCATGCCAAGAATTCGCCTAGTGAGCTATATGCTTGGACAGCTCATTTGTTGAGCGAAGGAGAGAGCTGGGAGCATGTCCTGAGCAGCCTTCGTTACTTTGGAGATGACCAGTTGCTTGAATTGGTTGAGAAGGTAAGAGTTGTGGTTGAGGGAAGAACTCATCCGCCGACCTTGAATGATCTGGCTGAAGATGATGGGCTGTCGAGCACGATGAATCTTTATTACGAGGCTTTTCAACAGCTTCTCCCTCACACGATGGCGCGAATAGCTTCATTTATTCGGACGGATACTGATCAATTTGTACGCTTGACGACAATAGGGTAAGCGTTCTAATAGAACAAGGAGAACGATAATCGCATGCGATTATTTTTCTCCTTGTTTGTTTTTAGCTAGAGTGGCTTCGAGCTCATACGATATCCATTTGCGATAAAAAAGAATCGGCATTATGCTAATAAGAGTGGCTTATGCAGCCTTTCAGAAAAAGTGGACGTAAGCGGTCAGACAGATAAATTTTTTTGAATGGAAGAAAGGAGCATCCATTATGTATACCATTAGAATGGACTTATATCAGGATTGGAATGAAACGGTAAAGGAAATATTCCGAGGATCGGGCTATCCGCTGCCGGATGATATGGATGAAAAAACGATAGGTATCGTTTACTTCATGCAAACCGCCCAAAGCGAAGAAGAGGCGGAGCAAATGCGCGCAGCTAATGAAGAGCGAATTCGCGGACTGCAAACAACGATAGCGGAGCATTTTGAAGCAGTGATATTGCCGGATATCCGCAGTCGGACAGGGTATGAAGGGGAGGAATTCTCTTTCAAATGGATCTACCAGAGTGGTGAGCATATTATTGAGGAGCATTCCTCTTATCGAATTCCAATTTAATCGTACAAGCAGCAGTCTAAGGGCATGGGTACCGTCCGCGACTGCTGCTTATTAGCGTAATTTTTTCACAAAAAATAGATTTAGATCGTCATCAACTACGACCTGCTGACCGTATTGCAAATACTCCCCATTTTTATAAATTCCTTGGCCGTCAGGGACATAACCCCGTTTGATATATAACGTTTGTGCAGCACCGTAATCGCGGAATAGCGCTACACCAAGTCCAGACAAGGGGGAATGCTGACTTATAAGCTCTTCGCATTTATCCATTAGCAAGGTGCCAATTCCGCGTTGTCGATAGCTGATCAGAACGTTGAAGTCTTGGATCTCGGGAATGGCGTTATTTTTGAAATAAGGATAATTGGATTGCCAGACGATATTGACGTATCCCGCGAATAATCCCTCCACCTCTGCTAGCAGCGTTACACTTTCTCCCTTATCTTGCTTCTCTGCATAAGCGGAATATAGACTCGCGGGCTTATTCCAGCCCTGGTCGAGGAAAGCATTTGAAATGGTTGAAGCATCACTGGCTTTCAATCTACGAATGGTAATCATACTCATTGGCTCCACTCCTGTTCTCATAAAAAATGCACCACCTTAAGGATGATCGGGCTGCCCCTAATGGGATTTCCCTTATCAGTTTAAGATGGTGCAAGGCCAAGCTATAATGTTCTAGGCTTCGTTGTAATGCTCTTCACAGAAGGCCAGCACGAATTTCTCTTCTTCATCCTCAAGCTCAAACTCCAGATGGCGATCCGTTTCTTTCTCAATAATTTCATGCTTAATGATTCGGTTGCCGCTTTCCTCTACACTGTATACAACCCTCAAATAAAGGCCTTTCTCCGAGTGCAGCTCATCTTCTTCAGGCAATTCAATATCAATCAGGAATTCGTAGCGCTTGCCGCTTAGAATACCGAATGGATCTTTAACAAACTCAACGCTATAGCCGCTAATAGTTAACATATTCTCATCCTTTTTGTGAAACAAATTTGTAAAACCTATTTATTTGGTTCTAGTCTTGCGGGGATCTGTCCGAAATGGGCTTAAGAATAGCTTCGGAATGCCCGTGTCGAAGCGTTGGAGCACACCCGTGATAGGATGATCAAAGGCAAGCACGCGAGCGTGCAGACCGAGTCTTCCTATCGGCTTGGTACGGGAGCCGTATTTCTTATCGCCGACGACAGGATGCCCGATATCCTCCATATGAACGCGAATTTGATTTTTCCGCCCCGTTTCGAGATGAACCTCCATTAATGAAAATTCTTTGCTCGCTTGCAGCAGCTTGTAATGGGTTACAGCATGCTGACCATCATTGGGATGGCGGCTGGAGTACATTTTGAGTGTCTTGCTTTCTTTCAACCAGGAAGTTATCGTCCCTTGCGGCTTCTTGACGGCTCCTTCGACGAGAGCGACATAGGAACGTTCTTTAACGATCTCCTGCCAGGATTGCTGCAGCAATTGCTGGACCTTTTCGCTTTTGGCAAACATCATGACACCAGACGTATCTCTATCCAACCGATGGACGATGAAAATTCGCGCCTTGTCGGCTGTCGCGCGCACATGGGAGGTCAGCTGGCGATAGGCGGTTATATCGGTTTCCTTATCCGTGGCGATGGAGAGAAGACCTGCGTCCTTATTGACGACGATGAGATGCTCATCCTCGAATAGGATTGTAAGGCCCATAAGCGGAACAGTCTCGGGAGTCCGTTCTTTTTGAATCACAACCACTTGTCCGGGTTGAAGCGGATAATTGTATTTGGTCTCTACGCGGTCATTCACGTACACTTGCCCGTGTGCCAGCAAGGACTTGATGGAATTGCGGCCCTGACCGTTCAATTGTGTTAATAAAAAGGAAAGCAGCTCCGAGGGCTCTTGAACCGTTAGCGACTTGCTTGGTGCCGGCTTCTTGTTCGGGCTGGCTTGTTTCTTATACATTCTTGCAACCTCCTGCATATTCACTGCTGCTCTCACTATACCATGATCATCCTTTCAATTCTATGCTGATCGTTTTGCAGGAGGGGAAGGAGCTTTTTTATTTAAAATTTATTTGTACTTCATATACCTATGGTAAAGTAGGATGAAAAAAAAGACGAGGTGATACTCGATGTCCATAAAGATCCTGGTAATCGAAGATGATTTGTATATTCAAGAGCTCATCAAAGAATTTCTCAAGGCACAAAACTATTACGTGGAGGTAGCTGCAGATGGAATGGAGGGGTACCGAAAGTTTCAACAAGGCACATTCGACTTGGTCCTGCTAGATATTATGCTGCCGAGTATGAACGGGTATTCTGTCTGTCAAATGATTCGGAGGCACCATCCGACGCCTGTGATCATTCTGACTGCTCTAAGCGAAGAGAAGGATCAGCTAAAAGCGTTTGAATTAGAAGCGGATGATTTCATATCGAAGCCTTTTTCATTCAATGTGCTTGTCAAAAGGGTTGAAGCTGTGCTGCGTCGCTCCATGCCGGAAAGCAGACCTAATGAGCTTCATTTTGACCGCCTTCGCATGGAATGTGAAAGTTATAAAGCCTATATTGATCAGACGATGATTGAGCTGACCATTAAAGAGTTTGAAATTTTGCAGTTTTTTGTAGAAAACGCGAGGCGAACAATAACCAGAGAAATGCTTCTTGATAAGCTGTGGGGCTACGATTTCTACGGAGACACTCGCATTGTGGATGCACATATCAAAAATATTCGAAAGAAATTAGGTTTGCCTTACATAAGAACATTAAAAGGCATCGGTTACATTATGGACGGTACTGTAACATGAGGCATAGAGGCATTACCTTCAAAATATTTGTCATCACGACGATCTTGCTGATCGTCTCAGCGCTGTTTTTGTACCTTGCGTTATATTTCTTCCTCCCTTCCTTTTATTACCACACCAAAAAAGAGGGGCTGGCAGCCGGGGTTAATACGCTGGTCACTCAACTCGAAAATAGCGACTGGGACAAGGCGAATGGCTTGCTTGACGCTTTTGGGTACAGCCAAAATGCAATGGTGTTAGTAAAGAATGGGGAAGGAAAAGTGGTTTACCCCCATCTTTATGTGCTACCTTACAATGATGACATAAGCAATGACAAAACAATTACATCACTTCCTGCTGCTTCCGAAAAGATAAGCGGTTCGTCAATCATCATTCGACAAATCGATAACCCGCAATTAAACTTATTTTCATTTGCTACCACCAAAACGGAGGAATTCAGTACTACAGCGCTTGTCTCGATCGGTGGCAATGACGAATCGTATACCTTATCAGTAAGTGCTACTCTGCAGCCAATCGATGAAGCGGCATCTGTCATTTGGACCTTTCTGCCCTATATGTTTGTTGTGATTCTGCTCATTTCATTCGTCGGCGCCTATGTGTATTCAAGGCTTATTACGCGGCCATTGATTGGCTTAAACCTATTGGCTCGACAGATGTCAGGATTTGAATTTACGAATGAAATTACAATCAAGTCCAATGATGAAATCGGCGAATTGGCTGGTTCTTTGAACAAATTATCCCGCGATTTGCAACGTTCGATGACAGAACTCCACGACGCTAATGCAAGGCTGACAGATGATATTCAACGAAAAGAGGATCAGGAACAGCGAAGACGGGAATTTATCGCTACGATTTCTCATGAACTAAAAACGCCGCTAACCGCGGTATCCGGCCAACTCGAAGCGATGATACATCGAATCGGGCCATACCACAATCGAGACAAATATTTATTGCAATCCCAAGAAATCGTGAAAAGCATGGAAAAGCTCGTACATGAAATTCTGGACCTATCCAAGCTGGAGAGCCAGGCGTTCAAGCCCCAAATTCAACCCGTGAACGCGACATTGCTTGTGGAGAATTTACTTCATAGCTATGAATACTTTTGCGAAATGAAACAGATCAAGCTGGTCGGTGAAATCGACCCGGATGTGATGCTGCAGGCTGATGAACGATTATTATCCAAAGCTGTGTCCAATGTAGTGGGCAATGCAGTGCAGTATACTCGGGAAGGAGAAAAGGTATCCGTTCGCCTACGTGGAAGCAACGATTTCATCCATTTGGAGGTATTGAATACGGGGACTCACATCAATGAAGAGGAGCTTCTGCTTCTGTTCAACCCGTTCTATCGTCTAGAGAAGTCTCGAAGCCGGGCAACGGGAGGCAGCGGACTCGGCTTATATATTGTACAAAAAGTGCTGGAAGCCCATTGTGCGGAATATAAGCTTGTTAATACGCCCGATGGCGTTCTATTCACCATACAGTTTCCTAGAACCTGGAGCTCATAGCTCTGGGTTTTTTTCTTGCCAACTTCATATAAGCTTCATATGCGATTCAAGTTGAAATCCTATAATCAGTCATAGTTCAGTCGAACTAGAGGAAGGGAGACAAGAAGCTTGAAGTTTTTGAATTTATACCGAAGGCAAATGAAGGAAGTGTTTGCCGCGTTTTGTTTTCTCGCTCCGAGCCTTATAGGGTTTTCTGTGTTTTATTTGGTTCCTTTTATCAATAGTGTAGGGTACTCGTTTCAAGAGCGGATTGAAGGGACATTTACCCTCGGCAACTATATGGAATTGCTCGAAAGCTCGTCTTTTCACAAGGCTGCTGCCAATACGTTTTGGTTTACTGCTGTCAGCGTACCGATCATTTTGATCGTATCATTATTCCTGGCTATGATGTTGAACCGGCGGGTGTTCTTCCGAAACTGGCTGCGTACAGCTTATGTGATGCCGCTTGTCGTACCGGTGGCATCGATCGTGATGGTCTGGCAGATTTTGTTCGATTGGAACGGAACAGGGAATGCCATATTACAGTATTTGGACATTGGCCGCATCGATTGGATGAAATCAGATTGGTCCGTATGGGTGCTTATTCTCGCGTTTTTATGGAAAAACATCGGATACAACGTGATTTTGTTTTTGGCTGGGCTTCAAAACGTTCCTGAGCAGTATTACGAGATCGCGGAGTTGGAAGGCGCTGGCCCGCTCCGTAGACTTTTCGGCATCACACTGATTTATTTGACGCCGGCGATGTTCCTCGTCATCTTGATGTCCATATTGAATTCGTTCAAAATTTTTCGCGAAACATATTTGCTAGCCGGTTCCTACCCCTATGACCGCATCTATATGATGCAGCACTATATGAACAATATGTTCCTGTCGTTGGACATTCAAAAGCTTACCGCCGCTGCGACATTGATGGCGCTCTTCATAATTGTGCTGGTTGTTGTGTTATTTCAAATCGAGAATAGGTTTCGTTCTTTTATGGAGTAGTAATTCATGACAGGAGAGTTTAGCTATGGGCAAGAAAAAAATGCAAGCCATCTTCACATGGATGCGCACATTGCTATTAATCGCAATAGCTCTGGTCATACTCGTACCAGTTGTGCTGACGATCGTCAATTCCTTAATGACGGAACAGGAGATTATTACAAATTACAGTATGCTTGGGAAATCGGATACGAGTGAATTTGCCAATCTAAAATGGATTCCGGACTGGATTTCTATTCATCAATATTTTAAGGTTCTAATCGCTACCCCTCAGTTTTTATACATGTTCTGGAACTCGGTATACATGGTATTCGCCATCATTATCGGACAGACGGCACTATCCGCTTTGGCTGCCTTCGCTTTTGCCAAATTACGTTTTCCGGGCAGGAATTTGTTGTTCTTTTGTTACCTCATGGTTATGCTCATGCCGTTTCAGGTGACGCTGGTACCCAATTATATTACAGTCGATCGTTTGGGACTGTTGAACAGTCCCGCAGCGATAATCCTTCCAGGCATATTCGCCACCTTTGGCGTATTCTTGCTGCGGCAATTCATTCAGCAGATCCCTTCGGCTTACCTGGAAGCCGCCAGAATCGATGGAGCGGGCTATTGGCGAATATTCCAATCAATTGTCTTGCCGATGATTAAACCGGGCTTAACGGCGCTGGTTGTACTATTGTTCGCTGACTACTGGAATATGGTCGAGCAGCCGCTTATTTTCCTGCAGGATGCTCATCTTCAACCGCTATCCGTCTTTCTGTCTCGTATTCAGGAGGAAACATACGGCGTTGCCTTTGCCGCGTCCGTTCTTTATATGGCGCCTATGGTGCTGTTGTTTTTAAACACCGAACGATATTTTGTCGAAGGGATTGAACTATCCGGTATAAAAGGGTAGCCGACCCTTGATCCACAGAATCGCCCGAGGAGGAAATACAATGGAAAAGGCTCAAAGACGGCTGCCCCGCTACTTATTTATCCTGTTTTTTATTCTGTTGGCAGCGTTGACCTTGTTCAGCAACATGTTTCAAACCATGATGCTGCCGAAAGTAACATCAGAACAACCGGTGAAAAAGCAGCTAACTCATGTGATAAAGGGTACAGGAACGATTGACTTTCGCGATAAAGAGGACTTGATCAATGAGAGCGGTTGGAAAGTCAAAGATATCAGGGTGAACGAAAATGACGAAGTCAAGAAAGGACAAGTACTAGCTACGTTCGACGGCTCAACCATCGAAGCTCAATTGCTTGATGAGGAGGATCGGTTGAAACAACAAACGCTGGACGGAGAGATACTGCAGCAGCAATTGAAATTGAAATTACGGGATGGAGAGGAAGGAGCGTTGCAAGAAGCGAAGCGCGAATTAGAGAAACTACAACTGAACATCAATATGCAGCAGAGAAAGATCGATCAATTACGAGAGGATCTGGCAAAGAATACACAATTGACAGCACCTTATAACGGAAGAGTAATCGATTTGAACGTAAAGGAAGGCAGGAGTGTTCCTCAAGGAGCAACGATACTTACGCTTGCCAAGACCGATGAAGGCATGTCCTTCTCCTTCGAGACAGACTCGAATTACGCAGCATTGCTGCAAATTGGAGAGACGGTAAGGGTGAATGTGAAAGGCGAAAAGGAAAAGTCGGTGGATGGAACCATCGCAAAGATAACAAACGGTGGATTGAAGGAGGACGCCAGTCAGAGAGGGATAAGTGCGGGAAACGACACGAAAAACGATCGTAACCCGCAAAAAATGATTTCTGTCTCGATCAAAGATAACAACTTGAAAGGTGGTGAACAAGCAGAGGTGAAATTGGACAAGCCGGTCAAGCAGCAAGGGCTGGTAATCCGTAAGGAGTTAGTCAAGGAAGATGCTGGCGGGAGTTATGTATTCGTTATACGGGAAAATAAGAGTCCGCTCGGCAATACATACTCGGCGCAAAAAGCCTATTTGCGAATAGGAGAAGAATCGGGCAACGAGATTGTCATTCTATCTGGTATAAGTTCTGATGAAAAGATCATTGTGGAAGCAAGTGAGCCGTTGCAGGATGGCAACCGTGTTCGACTGAACTGAAAGGAATGATAAACAATGAACAGTAAATGGATATTTCTCTTATTAACTCTTTTGTTATTCGTATCTGCATGCAGCTCCAAAAGTACATCATCCAATCCAGACACCGCACAGAACGGCGATCGAAAAACCGTTGTTCTTTCCGTGAAATCGTCTAATCCTTTTCTTGAAAATGCAGTTCAGAAATTTGAGGCGCTTCATCCCGATATTCACATTGAAATTAAACAGTATAGTGCAATGCCGCAAATGGACGGCGGAGTCAAGCTTTCGATGGACGATGTGATGGACTCGGAGAAATATGTCCAGTCGGTTATAACCGAAGCGATGTCGGGAAAAGGGGCAGATTTGATCGAAATGATGGATTTGCCCGAAGATAAATTTGTGGACAAAAAACTCTTGTCTAATTTGGATGATTGGATAGCCGGCGATTCATCCTTCGATAAAGACCAGCTTTATTCTAATATTCTTCAATCTTCGCGCATCGGCAATGGGTTATATACGATCCCGACTAACTTCATGCTTCTAATGATCGAAGGGAATAAGGAGCTATTAAAAAAAGCGAATGTTGAGATTGATGACAAAACTTGGACATGGGAGCAGTTGAAGGACATCACCAAGGACATGAGGGAACAGGAAGGTCAAGAGTTGTACGCCTTTGTCGGATTTCCGCAGGACTTCATCGTGTCTCTATTCCTGGAAGGCAGTTATCGGCAATTCGTTCAGGACGAGCGATCGGTGAACTTTGATTCGGAACCGTTCAGAACGTTCATGGAAAATATTAAAACGATGTATGATAATGGCATTATTAGTTCCGAAGACAATGAAAATCAAAAGGATCTATTTTCCTATACGATTAATAATAGAGTGCAATCTTTATTATCTAGCTTAGTTAATCCGTCTACTCAAATGCTGCAAATGCCAACAGAAAACGGTCAATCGCAAGGTTGGATGTACAAATCCTCCTTCAAACTAGGTATAAACAGCAAATCGAAAGTTCAGAAGGAAGCATGGGAATTTCTGAAGTTCCTTCTCTCAGAGGAGATGCAGTCTTCGCCGGAATTGATGGGAATCCCTGTCCATAGAGGGGCTGCTGATATAAGGCTTCAGGAAGCTGCGCAAAATATCACACAGGGGGAATTGGGTACTCAGCAGCCCGGAGTCGTTTCCACAGAAAATACTGAACAAGAATTAATTCCGGATGCCAAGCTTCTAGAAGAGCAAGTCCAGTATGCAAAAACTATTTTAGAGGGAGCTAAAGTTAGTTCTACTATTGATAAGAAAATCGACGCCATCGTTAAGGAAGAGGTCAAATCATATTTGAGCGGCCAGAAGTCAGCTGAAGAAGTAAGCAAACTGATTCAAAACCGCGTTAAAACCTATTTAAATGAGTGATGGATGTCGATTAATGAGGAAGGATAGACAGTGGATTGAAGGAGATTGGATCAATAGTTAATGAATTAGGCTCTAGCAAATGATGCTAGAGCCCTTTCTTGTTACTCATAAATTGAAAGTCATTTTCATAGACAAGCTCTGTGCTGTGGTGTTACGATTAGGAGACATTTCTGTCAGGATGGGAATAGAGTTAATATCTGGAGGGTAAAGACGTGAAAATCAAAGCTGCACACCTGTTATTATGCCCGCTGCTAGCGGCTGGCCTAATACTGACACCACTGCCGCAGGTATCTGCTGTATCTGCCGCTGCCTCTGAGGCGGTTGCTTTTTCTTCAACTGCAACGAAGAACACGATTAAGGTTACGGTGGATGGCAAAGCGCTATCGCTTTCTTCGGCTCCTTATGTAAAGGATGGAGTAACCTTTGTCCCTATGCGGCCAATCTTCACTGCACTTAATGCGACTGTGGCTTGGGAACCCAATACGGAGACCATTATTGGACGCAAGTATGGCACGACCATTACGTTGAAGATTGGCAAGAAATCAGCTGTTGTCAATGGGAAGACAGTTAAGCTTGAAGCAGCCGCTGAGGTAAAGAACGGTACAACCTTCGTACCTGCGCGCTTTATTGCAGAAGCGTTCGATGCTGAGGTCAAATGGGAGAACGCTGCGAGAACGGTTCGAATCGAATCCAAGGAATATGCCCTGAAGCAGCTGTACGAGAAGATTCAGAAAGAGGAAGAGGCGAAGCGGGTCAAGCTGACCGCGAAGCAAATCGTAGACTTATATGACGAGAGCGTCGTATCCATTTCTACTAATGTAGGATTTGGCAGCGGGGTCATCATCGGCGATCGTTACATTCTGACTAATCATCATGTTATGTTGGATGCTACTTCAGCTACGGTTAATACGATCTATGGCGATGAGATTAAAGTAACAGGTGTTGCTCTCTATAACGAGAACAATGATCTGGCTATTATACAGACAGCTGAGCCGATTGGACTTCAGCCGATTAATGTCGGATTCGGCTTTAATTCCGATAAGGGCGACAAGGTTGTAGCGATTGGCAGTCCGCTCGGTTTGCAAAACACGGTCTCTGATGGATTAATTAGCAATATTATATATGAAGACGGTATTCGTTTGATTCAGACAAGTGCGCCGATCGATCATGGAAGCTCGGGCGGAGCCTTGTTTAATGAATATGGCGAGCTGATTGGCATCACATCAGCGGGCTATACTTCTCAAGCGGATTTGAATTTTGCAGTATCAACCATGCATGCAGCTCTATTAATAGGAATGCTGCCTGATGAGCCGCAGGACAAGGTAGCGTTCCTTGAGCCGTCGCTGCCTAAAACGTTGGAAGGCGTTTCGTTCGATAAAATCCAAGAGTTGATGACAGAGCAATTCTCTTCTGTACAGACAGGCTCGGGCTACGCTAGATTTACCGAATGGAAAGTGCAGCGTGATACTGCCGGGTGGTTGGTATTTACTGCTAATATTGATCCGATCTTCTACACGTATTATGGAGCAGAGGCAGCTGCAGACCTTCGTCTATGGACGATTAATATGGGCCATGAGCTGCACCGGATGCTTCCAAAGGAGCGCATACAGGTCACTATCTCCTTCGATCGTGTATTTGGCTTTGAACCGCGCGGTTTCAAAGCTGGAGAAGTAGAAGCTCTAGGGAATGAAAAGTGGCGTGTGCGCTTCCCAGTTATCGAAATGCAGCTCAAAGATCAGCTCTATATTGAAGTGAAGCACTAATATCATTTAATTATAGGATTCAATTAAGGAGAGGCCATTTTGGCTGGTACGCTTGTACCCGCCGGGGCCTCTTCTTTTTTATTGTTTTTTTCTGTACAATAGTAGTCATCTTGGTTGAAGTTAGTGAGGTAACGTTCATGAAAGTCGTACTGTCTACATTAAATGCAAAATATATTCATACATCGCTGGCACTGCGCTGCTTGAAAGCCTATAGTGGCCATCAATTCGATATGGATATCGCCGAATATACGATTAAAGACCCGGCCATGAATATCGTGTCTGATATTTTTACGCGTCAGCCCGATGTGGTTGCTTTCTCTTGTTATATCTGGAATATTCAAGAGACGATTACGGTTATCAACATGCTGCGCAAGATTAACCCGCAAGTCAAAATTGTACTTGGCGGGCCGGAGGTCAGTTATGATACCGAGTATTGGATGGAGCGCATCCCTGAGGTGGATTTCATCGTCGTAGGCGAAGGAGAGGAGACCTTCCATCATTTGCTTACGGAGCTTGAGGGAGCTGGCAAGTTCCATATGGTATTTGGCCTTGCTTATCGCAAGCAGCGTGAGAGCGGCGTGGAGATTCTGGTTAACCCGGGACGGCCGAAGCTTGATCTTGCTACGCTGCCATCCCCGTATCGATTCAAGGAGGATATTGCCACTCTGGGCAGTCGCGTCGTCTATTTCGAGACAAGCCGGGGATGTCCATTCAGCTGCCAATTCTGCCTGTCCAGTATTGAGGTGGGTGTCCGTTATTTCGATATGGATCGAACCAAATCGGATATTTTGTACCTGATTGCATCTGGAGCGAAGCTAATCAAATTCGTGGACCGTACCTTTAATATTAAAAGGGATTATGCACTCGAAATGTTCCGCTTCCTGATTGAGAATCATCAAGGCTGTGTATTCCAGTTCGAGATCACGGCTGACATTATGCGTCCTGAGGTGCTTGATTATTTGGCAGAGCATGCGCCGCCAGGCGTATTCCGGTTCGAGATTGGGGTTCAGTCGACGAATGATCCGACGAATGAAGCTGTACAGCGTCGTCAGAACTGGTCGAAGCTGGTGAGAACCGTGACCAAAGTAAAGGATTCTGGCAAAATCGATCAGCATCTTGATTTGATAGCCGGCCTTCCGTTAGAAAATTATGATACATTCCGTGGAACCTTCAACGATGTATTCGCACTTGGACCGGAGGAGTTGCAGCTTGGCTTCCTGAAGATGCTGCGCGGAACCGGCCTGCGCCGCGATGCGGAGAAGTGGGGATATATCTACATGGATCAATCTCCTTATGAGATGTTAGGCAACGATCTGATGCCGTTCGGAGACATTGTTCGCATCAAGCGAGTGGAGGATGTCCTCGAGAAATATTGGAATGCGCATCGAATGGATCGCACGCTGCTGCATTTGGTCGAGAAGGTCTTCCCATCCCCGTTCGATTTCTTCCAATCATTTGGCGATTACTGGGAGAATCGCGGCTGGCAGAAAATTGGGCATCAGCTGGAGGATTTATTTTCCCGGCTATGGGCGTTCTTGAATGATTACAAAGCGCATATTCCAGCTGCTGAGGGCGAGAAGCTTGATCTTGAAGTGGTGCTAGGATTAATGAAATATGATTATTTCCTCAACCATAACTATAAGCCGCGCAAAACGTGGTGGGAGTTCACGATGGACAAGTCCGAATGGGGACGCTGGATGCGCCAGCTCATTGAGCGTCCGGAGGAGCTATCTGGCTCATTTGCTGAATTGCGGTTGACAGAGAAAGAGCTGTTCAAGCATGCAGTGATTGAGATGCTTCCATTTGACCTTGAGGCATACCTTGCGAAGGGCGAGATTAATAAAGAGTCTCATACGTTGCTAACTGTATTATACGCGCTAGATAGCAGCAATCCTGGCGGCAAGCCGGTGCCAAAGCCGTATATGCTGCAAGTAAATCCAGAAGAAGCATTAATCAATTAATAGGAATAGGCCGGAGCAGATGGCAGCATCTGCTCCGGCCTATTGTCATTTTAACGTTCTACATTGAGCTGATCTGAGTCTGTTTACAGACTCAGATCTTTGTCCTTCCTTCATGAAGGAAGGACGCTTCGCAGCACAGTCATCTTCCCATCCAGTGTATAGCTGCCGAGGCTTGCTGGCAGGAGGAAGCACTCTCCTGCTTTGGCGGTAAGCTGTCCCTCTGCCCATACTAGCGTACCGCTGCCTTCGGCAACGACAAGAATAACAAAGCTGTCTGTTGTAGTGACGTAACTGACAGCGGAGCTTATGATGCCTTTTTCAACAACAAAATAAGGTGAGGATGCTATAGTAAGCCACTCGCCGGGCTTCATGCTGTCCGTATCCATCCGACTGGCTTCCGAGCCCTCGTAGGAGATGACATTGAGCGAATCCTTAATATGAAGCTCTCTTAATTGACCATCAAGCCCGGGACGGTTGTAATCATGCAGCCGATAAGTCGTATCGGAATTTTGCTGAATTTCTGCAACAAGTATGCCGGCACAGAGCGCATGCACGGTGCCAGCGGGAATATAGAAGGAATCCCCGGCTTTTACAGACACCTCTTGCAGCGTATCCATAATGCGGCCCTCTGCAATAGCAGTCTCCATCGCCAGACGATCTATTTGATCCTTTAGTCCGTAAATGATTTTTGCATCCGGCTTTGCCTTGAGAATATACCACATCTCTGTTTTGCCAAGCTCGCCGGGAGGCAGAGCCTCGTAATGATCGTTCGGATGAACCTGTATCGACAGGTCATCATTACAATCAAGCAGCTTAATCAGCAGGGGGAAGCGGCCGTTTTTCTCGGAAAATCCCTTTGCACCGAACCATTCACGGCCGTAAGCTATACGTATTTCGTCCAAGCCTTTGCCGGCAAGCGGACCGTTAAGCACCTTGGTCGTTCCATTGGGATGATCGCCAATCATCCAGCCTTCACCAATAGATCCCTCGGGAAGCTGGAGGCCGAATTGTTCCAGTGCGCGGCCCCCCCAAATCCGTTCTTTCATTTCTGCCCGAAATTGTAAAGGATACGGTTGCACAGTCATTGTTATCTCTCCCATCAAAACTATTTTTGGAGAAAGACCTGTTACGATAGTGGCCCCCTTACAGCAATAAAGAGGCTATTCGCGTTACAGCTACTTGTGAAGTACGTAGGACTACAGGTAGTTATTGCTGCTTCGGCTAGACAGGTTCTTTCTAAGAAAAGAGTGTCAGATCAGCGAAGTCGTTTCTCGATAGCTAGAAGATAAGGGGCTGCCTTCCTTTGAGGCTGGCGGTATAAGACCACTGCATAGGCTGCACCTGGCAATTGAGAAGCCCAATTCTCAACAGCAGTCGCTTCATCCGAGCCTCCAGGATGTCCTGGATACAATACGCAGGTCACAATCGCACCGGGACGAAGGAGGGAGAGTGCAGCATTCAGAGCTGGCAGAGTGGTGCTCGGCTGTGTAATGACATCCTCATCACCGCCTGGCAAATAGCCAAGGTTGAACATAACGGCAGCTACATTCCCGTGAGCCTGCGTGTCGATGAGCTCGGCCATTTGAGCATGATTGCCCAGCACTAGCTTTACATCTGGGAGCTTCCCTTGAAGCTCTAGTGGTGATAGTCGTTCCTGTGTCCGATTCAGCGCTTCCTGCTGGATGTCAAAGGCGTAGACGGTTCCCTTCACGCCAACCAGTTCGCAAAGAGCCAGCGTGTCAACGCCTCCTCCAGCCGTTGCATCAATGACAATATCGCCGGGCAGCGTACGCTCGGCAATCCACTTATGTGCCATACTCAAAACCGATAGAAATCCCATTAGTTCTCCCTCCATAGCTTGCCTTGCCATGTATTCCGCGCCTTAAGCCCATTGTCGATGGCGTTAAGCACTTCCCACTTCTTGAGGCTCCACATTGGACCGATCAGCAGATCGCGCGGAGCATCTCCAGTAAGCCGATGAACAATCATCTCAGGCGGCAGCAATTCGAGTGAGTCCACAATCAGCTTGATGTATTCGTCCTGCTCAAGAAACCGCAGGAGTCCGGCTTCGTATTGCCGAACCATAGGGGTCTTTCGCATAAGGTGCAGCAGATGGATCTTGATGCCCTGTACATCCATATTGGCAACAGCGCGTACGGTATCGAGCATCATCTCATGCGTTTCCTGAGGCAAGCCGTGGATGATATGAGTGCATATGCGAATGCCTCTTGCACGCAATCGTTGTACCGCATCCAAATAGCAGTCCGTATCATGGGCACGGTTAATTAGTTCAGAGGTCGACTCATGGACCGTCTGCAAGCCCATCTCCACCCACAGATAGGTCCTCTCATTAAGCTCTGCCAAATAATCGACGACATCGTCAGGCAGGCAGTCTGGCCGAGTAGCGATCGACAATCCCACTACGCCAGGCTGCTTCAAAATCTCTTCATAATACTCTCGCAGCTCTTCAACTGGTGCATAAGTATTCGTATAAGCTTGGAAATAGCCGATGTATTGCGCTTCGGGCCATTTTTGGTGCTGGCGATCACGGATATGATTGAATTGAGTTACGAGATCATCTCGTCTGCTGCCTGCAAAGTCACCTGAGCCGCGAGCGCTGCAAAAGGTACAGCCTCCCTTGGCAATTGAGCCGTCCCTGTTCGGGCAAGTAAAACCGGCATCAAGCATAACTTTGAATACTTTGCCTCCGAATTGCTCTCTCATCTCGTAGTTCCATGTATGAAATCGTTTATCTCCCCAGAGCTGCGGCTGCTGGGGCGCCTGTTGCAATAAGTTCATTCCGTTCTCCTTCTTAACATAAATTGCCCCCTTTATTTTATCGAAAAACAAGGGGAAATGCCATGACTCAATTTCCAGCTCAGTTGCTTCCTTAGTTCTCATTTTTAATTGGAAATTATTTTAGATGAGACAATAATTAGGCTTGCAATACCTTACATCATCTGTTATATTAAAAGTGCGACAAAACAGCAAAAATACCTTACACGCCTTATTCGTAGCGATTGTTATATTCTGTCGATTAACTGGAAATGCTGTATAATAAATCGATGAGGTGATAAGACATGGATCAATTAACAAAAATCCCGCACGGCAATGACAAAGTAACCGTGGAATTAACCGTAAAAGAATTGATGGCGCTTTCAGGAGTTCGTTTCCCAAATAATCATAGCGTTAAGGTGTCGGCGAGGAAGAAGCTGAACGAAGTGCTTGAAGAGACATACGAGATTGATCAAAACAACCGTCCCATTGATTATCAAACACTGTTTTAAGCTTGGAAAATACAAGTACAGCCGAAGGGGTTAGCCCTTGCGGCTTTTTTTATACGATTCTGGCTCTTTACAATAACGTTGATCTTGGGCAGAATAAGGACTAGCTTAACGTGCAGGCTGCAGCCTGCGAAATGTCGGGGAGGATTATGTACAATGCGTTTAAGAGGTAGAAAAGGAATTCGTGAAAGTCTAGAGGCGCAGCCAGAGCTGGTTATATTGGATGCGGCGCCGCTTAAGGGAAAATGGCGTGAATTTTTTGGCAACGACCGTCCGATTTATGTAGAGCTGGGAATGGGCAAGGGTCGTTTCATAAGTAATATGAGCTTCCGCAACCCGGACATTAATTATATTGGCGTCGATATGTATGATGAACTGATTCGCAGGGCGAGTGACAAGGCAAGGACGATCTGGGAGGAGCGGGACGTGGAGCATCCGCCGAATCTGGCGCTGCTCAGAGCTAATATCGAGCATATCGAGTCGATGTTTGAGCCGGGGGAGATTGAGCGGATCCATTTGAACTTCAGTGATCCATGGCCGAAGGGTAAGCATGCTCGCCGCAGGCTGACGCATCCGCGTTTTCTCGCGAAATACGCTCAGCTGCTGAACGAGCGCGGGGAAATTCATTTCAAGACGGATTCGCAATCTTTGTTTGAGTTCTCTTTGAACAGCTTCACAGAGGTGGAGATGCAGCTGCGAAACATATCCCTTCATCTTCATAAGGATGAACCAAGAGAGGATCTTGTGTTCACGGAATACGAGATGAAGTTTATGGAAAAAGGGCAGCCTATTTATCGGCTGGAAGCCGTGATCGGCGAAGCTGCACTATCCGAGTATCGGACAAGCAAACGGGACAAGGCACTTAAGGAAGCTGCCGAGGCCGAAGCCGAAGTTGATGCGGTGGATGAAGAGCAATAATTAGACCGAGCTTACCCAGCTGTATTCGACTGCTAGTGCTGTAACGGTGCCAACAAACGCGCCTGCTGCTACATCGGAAGGGTAATGAAGGCCTAGGTACATCCTGGACCAAGCAACAGACAGACCGAGAAAGATCGCCACAGGCAATACAACAACGAACCACATGCCGCTTGTCGACACAATCGGAATCAGCCATGCGAAGATTGCTGTCGTATGCCCTGAAGGAAACGAAGAATCGACAAGCGGCTTTCTTCCAGTATTTAATCCCTCAAGCGCTTGATAAGGGCGCAATCTCTTGAACTTGCGTTTCATAATGAAGACAGGAAAATGGCTGATGACTACGGCAACGAAACAATGCCAGCCCGTTGCATTCCAAGGCGATGGCGCAAGCAGTGCGAAAAGCAATGAACTGAGTACCGTAAACGTTGCGCCTCCCATATGAGTTACCGTGCTTAGCCAAGTTCCGAGCCATCGGTGGAATCTTCTTTGTACCCGCCTGCGATTCGCCCAGATGATCAATTGCTGCTCGCGAATTCTCAGCCATCCAATCATTCGTTTCATTTACAACCTCCTACAACTACTTAGAGCCTCGCTTAATTCCAAAACATTATAACCGATCTTATCATGTTTTTGTTCCCTGTACGTAAACAAAATTGTTAATTATCTGTCATAAGGCAATCTGTACACCTCTTCTTTGAGCATTCTTGTATCCTTTTTTATTACAAATTATTTGATCATTATTTGTCGTTTTACAATTTGCAATGGATGGCAAAGATAGAGAAAGGTACATAGAACGATTGTGCCCTCTGCCACTTACTGGAATAGACAACATCGACATGAACCTGCAATTTTTTATAAGGTTGCCGAGCTGTTTTATGTCTTTATACCTGTTTCAAATTCTTATTAATGGGTAATGTTTGCCAAAACCATTATGATCGTGGCGAGCACTTAGTGAGGTGGAGCAGTCTATATACCTAGCAGGGACAAGCAATGAGAGCGAATACGAGCCAATCTGTCACTTAATCGACATCATTGCAAAATGACGATTTTCGCAACTATTTTAGAAATTTTATCGTAAAGAAGGTCAGAAGTGCTAAAAAATCAGCAAATGGATGAAAATAAGGGCAACGCGATGCAAAAGGAGGTCACGTTGCCATTCATCGGGCATGCAAGCGCTTTTCCGACGAGATTAAGCATAATGTAGTCAATTTAAGCTTTTGACAAAGTTGGTCATTGTGTGGAAAATCAGAATGGTCCCCGGACGCTTACAGAGACAAAGCGCCGGTTAAACAAGAGAGAAAATAAATAAAGAGTCTGTCGGTGTCATGTGGGAGTAACCTGCGGCAATCAGAACGGACAATAAAAAAGGGGTCTCAAGGGGGCACTACGCAAGATGGCAAATACTTTAATGATTGTTCTACAAGTGTTTTTAGCGGCAGTTGGTTTGTATCAGTTCACTCTGGCTTTGTTCGGCATCAAGAAGAAAGCTCCAACCAAAACGCATAAACCACAAAAAACGTTCGCAGTTCTTGTTGCGGCTCATAACGAAGAAAAAGTAGTGGGCGCATTGGTTGAGAATCTAAAACGAATGAAATACCCAAAAGAGCTGTACGATATTTTTGTTATTTGTGACAACTGTACGGACGGCACAGCAGATGTTGTAAGAGAAAATGGGGCATATGCCTGTGAGCGATTCAATCCCGAATTGCGGGGCAAAGGCTATGCGATTGAGTGGATGCTCAAAGAATTGTGGAGCATGCCTAAAGAATACGATGCGATTGTTATGTTCGATGCTGATAATTTGGTCAATACTGACTTCCTCAATCTGATGAATGACGACTTATGCGAAGGGCATCAGGTTATACAAGGCTACTTGGATACCAAGAACCCGGACGATTCGTGGGTAACGGCTTCTTATGGCATTACGTACTGGTACTGTAATCGCTTATGGCAGCTTTCTCGTAAAAACCTGAAAATGAGTAACTTTCTAGGCGGCACAGGCATGTGCTTCGATACGAAGCTAATTAAAGAAATGGGATGGGGAGCTACGAGCCTTGTTGAAGATCTGGAGTTCTCTATGCGTTGTGTAAAGCGCGGCATTCACCCCGTTCTGAACTACGAGGCAAAGGTGTATGATGAAAAGCCGGTTTCGTTCAAAGCATCCGCTCGTCAGCGCCTGCGCTGGATGCAAGGGCACTTCACAGTAGCCCGTCACTATTTCTTCCCCCTGCTATGGGATAGCATTAAGGAACGGAATTTCATTAAGTTTGATGCGGCGTTGTATTCTATTTCGGCCTACAATACATTGCTTGCCTTTGTCGGCACGGCGATCATCTGGATCGATTACATCATGCCGGGAACGAATGTGTTCACGTCGATCTATTCATACCTGCCATGGTGGGTGCCAATTGTAGCAATTGGCTTCACGGCAGTTATGTTCCCGCTGGTTATGCTTCTGGAAGGCATCAAGTCATGGAAAATGTATGCACATTTGCTCTCTATGGTTGTGTTCCAGTTGTCTTGGCTGCCGATTACGTTCTATGCTTTCTTTACACAAAACAACAAGACGTGGAGCCATACGCAGCATACTCGGGTCATCCGGCTGGAGGAAGTGCAAAGCAAGCAGCTCTAAATGGATTGGAATATGGGTTGACATCATGGATTTGTCTGTGGTATAGTCATTTAGTAACATTTAGAAAACATACAACGCACAAGAAGAAGCACCCGCTTCTCACCTTTCGGCCATGCTGACTGGTTTGCGATAATCGATTAGCTTATCGAGCCATTTCAGCAGAAATGATGAGAGCGGCATGACTTACGGTTATGGAATGCGGGTTCGTGCGAACCCGCATTTTTTATTTTGTCCAAAGACCTTTATGGAGGTGGCACATTATTAGCAGAGAACATCAAATTAACGATGAAATCCGGGCCAGAGAAGTACGTCTTGTTGGTGCGGAGGGCGAACAAATCGGTATCAAATCGATTCGTGACGCTATGCAGATGGCGATTGACCTAAGCTTGGATCTGGTGAACGTTGCACCGACGGCTAAACCGCCGGTATGCCGGATTATGGACTATGGCAAATTCCGTTACGAGCAGCAGAAGAAAGAAAAAGAAGCTCGTAAAAACCAGAAGATTGTTGATCTCAAAGAAGTATGGTTCCGTGCTAACATTGACGAGCATGACTACCAAACTAAATTCCGGAACGTAGTTAAGTTTCTGGGTGAGGGTGACAAGGTTAAAGCTTCCGTTCGTTTCCGTGGTCGTGAAATTGCCCATGCGTCGATCGGTCAGAAGATTCTGGATCGTCTCGCACAAGAGGTTGCCGAAATATGCAGCGTAGAACGCGCTCCTAAGCTGGAAGGCCGGAGCATGATTATGATTTTGGCACCAAAAACTAACGCATAAATTAAGGGAGGATAAACGACATGCCTAAAATGAAAACACACAGCAGTCTGAAAGATCGTTTCAAAATTACTGGTACTGGTAAAGTGAAACGTTATAAAGCTTACAGAAACCACTTGCTTTCCGGTAAATCCGGACGTCAAAAACGCGTACTTGCTGGCCAACCGCTTATGGCTGCTGGCGACGTTCGTCGCTTGAAGCAGGGTCTTGGCAACATTTAATTCACTCATTTGATCGAATAAAAAGAAAACACCTACAGGAGGTTTCCACTCATGGCTAGAGTTAAAGGCGGCTTTGTCCGCGCTCGTCGTCGCAAAAGAATTTTGAAGTTGGCTAAAGGTTATTTCGGTTCGAAACATCGTCTGTTTAAAACAGCGAAGGAGCAAGTTGGTAAGTCCCTTATGTACGCTTACCGCGACCGTCGCAACAAAAAACGTGACTTCCGCAGACTGTGGATCGTTCGTATTAACGCGGCTGCTCGTCTAAACGGCTTGTCTTACAACAAATTCATGCACGGCCTGAAGCTTGCTGGCGTTGAAGTAAACCGCAAAATGCTTGCTGAATTGGCTGTTAACGATATTAATTCGTTCAACTCCCTTGCTGGCGTTGCAAAAGAAAAAATTAACGCTTAGCATTTGCTATGCGTATTAGATAGAGGCTGTCCCCTTAAGGGGACAGCCTCTTTTGCTGTTATCCTATTCAATATTTCTAGTAAGTATAGTTCAATCTATCAGGAGGGACAAACAAACAAGCGAAGTATTCTATTCTCGCATAAGCTGTAAGACAACGAGAAAGGAGGAAACTAACATGGGTACTATTTCCAAGCAACAAGCGAGGAAACTGATCGGCAAATCTATCTATGCAGTTCGCAAAGATGGCTCTATGGTCACAGGCAAGCTTGTTCGGATACAGAACAATAGGCTGGTTCTGGAGCCACTCAAGAAATCCAAGGGGAAGACTGCGCAGACGAAAGCGTTCATCTTGCCGCTTGTTTTGTTTGATTTACTTGCTATAGGTACGATTCCATTCTGGGGCGGCGGCTTTGGCGGCGGCTACGGCGGTGGAGGCGGTTGCTGTAATAATGGCGGCGGCTATGGTGGTGGTTATGGCGGCGGTTACGGCGGTGGATATAACGGCTACTAATCGTTAAGGGCAGGCTGCGCTAAGGGGAGCGGTTTAATCATTTCATAGCATTTCAGCTCAGGATAATATCGAGTGATATGATAGCCAAGGCGGGTATAGAAGTGAAGCGCCTTTCTATTAATTTCGTCCACGAATAGCCTTGCTGCTATGCATTGATGGGCTTGGCCGTAGCCCTCGCAGCTTGCCATAAGCTGCTTGCCCCAATTGCGATTGCGATGATGAGGATGAATGACGAGCATGTCGAGATAGAGGATGTTGCCGGTTATTTCAAAATGGATAAAGCCGTAGGGCTCACTGGTCTTTCCTGCTGAAGCGACGTAGGTATTGCCCCAGCGGAATCGCTTGGGCAGCTCACGTATAACCTGGGCGTCCAGCGGGTGTACGGAGTGGGAAAGCGGCAGAAGCTCGGTCTGAATGAGCCGAAGAATTTCTGTGTCATCTGTCTTTGGATTCCGTGCTCGTATCATCGTTATCATTCCCAACTGCATAATTTATTGATTATAGGCTATGTTAGTATATGGGATAGGTGGAGCGAATGCTCCGAATATTTTTTGTTATGCTGTGTGCGGTTTGTTCTTGACTATCGAAGGATGACGGCATATAATGAAAACAATCTTATTCAAAAATATGTAATCGGCAATGATGAGGACGAAGTGTTAAGGGCTCTTTTGAACAGAGAGCAGACGGACTAGCTGCAACCGTCGCCAAAATCCCTTTTTACGAGCTCACCTCGGAGCTGTTCTCCTGAAAAGCAACAGACGTTGCGCATTAGGGAGAATCGTGGGGCACGCGTTATTGTGCCAAAGGTATGGACGTCTTATTTGCGCGCATACCTATAGAGGTTATACATCGCAAGATGTGTAACGAATCTGGGTGGTACCACGGAAGTTCAACCTTTCGTCCCTCGACGCTTCTATTTGAAGTGTTTGAGGGATGGAAGGTTTTTTTGTTGTTTTCGAGAGGAGGATGACTAATGGTGACGCAAGGTGCAGCATTGAAGTCAAAACAAGAGTTGATGGAAAAGCTTAGTAAGCCAGAGGTAATAACAGGTTCAGAAATTCTGCTTCGCAGTTTGGTACTCGAAGGTGTTGATTGTGTGTTCGGCTATCCGGGCGGCGCAGTATTATACATTTACGATGCGATGCATGGATTCTCCGATTTCAATCACGTGCTTACAAGGCACGAACAGGGTGCTATTCATGCGGCTGACGGTTATGCTCGGGCAAGCGGCAAGGTTGGCGTATGTATTGCGACATCCGGTCCGGGTGCTACGAATCTGGTAACAGGAATCGCAACGGCCTATATGGATTCGGTACCGCTAGTTGTCATTACAGGCAACGTTATATCGAGCCTGATTGGAAGCGATGCTTTCCAGGAAGCAGATATTACAGGAATTACTATGCCAATTACGAAGCATAGCTACTTGGTACGTGATGTTGAAGATTTGCCGCGTGTCATTCATGAAGCTTTCCACATTGCCAATACGGGCCGTAAAGGTCCTGTATTGATTGATATACCAAAGGACGTATCGGCCAATAAAACATTGTTTAAGCCAGTTACAGAGGTTAGCATTCGCGGATATAACCCGACAATGTCGCCAAATAAGCTGCAAGTAGACAGACTAATCAAGGCTATTGAGCAAGCAGAGCGTCCGCTCATTCTTGCAGGCGGAGGCGTAGTTTACTCCGGTGCTCATGAAGAGCTGCTTGAGTTCGTAACGAAGACGGATATTCCGATTACAACGACCCTGCTTGGCCTAGGGGCATTCCCTAGCGGGAATGATCTGTGGCTTGGAATGCCGGGTATGCACGGCACGTATACGGCGAACAAGTCGATTCAAAGCGCGGACCTGCTTATTAACATCGGAGCACGCTTTGATGATCGCGTAACAGGCAAGCTCTCAGGCTTTGCTCCGCATGCGAAGATCGTTCATATTGATATTGACCCTGCAGAGATCGGCAAGAATGTTCCAACAGACATTCCGATCGTTGGAGATGTTAAGACGGTGCTTGAGCTGGTCAATCAACAAGCCAAGCGTGCAGACAAAGCAGATGAATGGCGTGCGAAGCTGCAAGAGTCCAAAGTGCAATATCCATTCAGCTATACAGATTCTGAAGTGGAATTGAAACCGCAATGGGTTGTTGAGCTGATTCATGAGACAACGAATGGCGATGCAATCGTAACGACAGACGTTGGCCAGCATCAGATGTGGGCAGCCCAATACTACAAATTCAATAAACCGCGTTCATGGGTAACTTCAGGTGGACTTGGTACGATGGGCTTCGGATTCCCTTCAGCAATTGGTGCTCAGATGGCTAATCCGGATCGTGTAGTTGTATCTATTAATGGCGATGGCGGCATGCAGATGTGTGCACAGGAGCTCGCGATTTGCGCGATCAACAATATTCCTGTTAAAGTTGCTATTATTAACAATCAAGTGCTCGGCATGGTTCGCCAATGGCAAGAGCTTATCTATGATAATCGCTATAGCCATATCGACCTGGCCGGCAGTCCTGACTTTGTTAAGCTGTCCGAAGCTTACGGCGTGAAGGGCTTCCGTGCTACAAACAAAGAAGAAGCTCGCACGGCATGGGAAGAAGCGCTTCGTCATCCAGGTCCTGCGGTCGTTGAATTTGTGGTTCGCAAAGGGGAGAACGTGTACCCGATGGTAGCACAAGGAAGCACGATCGACGAAATGATCATGGGGGATGCAGAATGAAAAAACACACGATCGCAGTAATTGTAAATGATCAGCCCGGCGTTCTGCAGCGTGTCTCCGGCTTGTTCGGACGCCGCGGCTTCAATATTGAGAGCATTACGGTAGGCGCAAGTGAAGAAAAAGGTCTTTCTCGTATGGTCATCGTCTCTACTGGCGATGATCACACGTTGGAGCAAATAACGAAACAGCTGTACAAGCTGATTGATGTCATTAAAGTTATTGATCTCAGCGCTAACCCGTTGGTAGGACGCGAGCTTGCTTTAATCAAGGTGAGCGCAGAGCCATCCTCTCGTCCAGAAATTCTTGGTGTAGTGGAAACATTCCGTGCAGCAGTTGTCGATATCGGCACTCATACTCTTATGGTTCAAGTTGTCGGTGATACCGAGAAAATTGATGCAATGATAGAGCTGCTCGCTCCTTACGGCATTCGCGAGTTGTCTCGCACAGGTGTTACTGCGCTTAACCGCGGTAATAAATAATTATTTAAATAAGATAACATCCCGTTTTGAACGGGAGTTTAAGGGGAGAACCGCTTGTCTTTCCTACCCTGGCTCTTCTCTGCTTAAACACCCGTTCAAAAGGGTTAAATTAAAGGAGGCAATTATTATCATGGCAGTTACAATGTATTATGAAAAAGACGCAGACCAAAACGTACTTCAAGGTAAAACAATCGCAGTAATCGGTTACGGCAGCCAAGGCCACGCGCAAGCGCAAAACCTTCGCGACAGCGGTCTTAAAGTTGTTATCGGTCTTCGCCCAGGTAAATCCGCAGATGTAGCTAAGAAAGACGGTTTCGAAGTATTGACTGTTGCTGAAGCTACTAAACTGGCTGACGTTGTTCAAATCTTGCTGCCTGACGAAACTCAAGCAAAAGTATATGCTGAAGAAATCGAACCGAACCTCAAAAAAGGCGCGGCTCTGATGTTCTCCCACGGCTTCAACATTCACTACGGCCAAATCGTGCCTAGCAAAGATACAGATATTTTCCTGGTAGCACCTAAATCCCCTGGTCACATGGTTCGCCGTACTTACGAAGAAGGTTTTGGCGTACCTGGTTTGATCGCAATCCACCAAGATGCTTCCGGCAACGCAAAAGCAATTGGTCTGGCTTATGCAAAAGGTATCGGCTGTACACGTGCAGGCGTTATCGAAACTTCCTTCAAGGAAGAGACAGAAACAGACTTGTTCGGTGAGCAAGCTGTATTGTGCGGCGGTGCTTCGGCACTGGTTAAAGCAGGCTTCGAAACATTGGTTGAAGCTGGCTACGCTCCAGAAATGGCTTACTTCGAGTGCTTGCACGAGCTGAAGCTGATCGTTGACCTGATGTATGAAGGCGGTCTTGCTACAATGCGTGACTCGATCTCCAACACAGCTGAGTATGGCGACTATGTAACTGGTCCTCGTATCGTTACAGAAGAAACTAAAAAAGAAATGAAACGCGTTCTAGAAGATATCCAATCCGGCCGCTTCGCTCGCGATTTCATCTTGGAGAACCAATCGAACCGTGCTATGCTGACGGCTACTCGCCGTAACGAAGCTGCTCATCCGATCGAGCAAACAGGCAAACAGCTTCGTGAATTGATGCACTGGATCAAGAAGTAAGAATAATACTTACTATATATTTTTCCCGGTTCACCAGTTTAATCTAGCAGTTCTTCAGAAAGCCCGAAAGGGCTTTTTGTTGTATTAGGATACTTTTGTGATTGAGGGCAGAGCGTCTGGAAGCCAGCCTTGAATAAGCTTATAAGTAATTCCTATAAAGATGATAGATTTTATATCTTGGTTTTCATAGGCGAAATGTGGTACAAATGATAATAGTGTGAGAATAGCATTCAGTGCTTACTATAAAGGAGTGTACAACTATTATGTCAGAAGTGAAAAAAATCGCTGTCATCGCAGGCGACGGTATCGGTCCAGAGGTCGTTGGCGAAGCGCTTAAAGTATTGAAGAAAACAGAGGAACTGTTCGGCTATCAATTCGAGACCGAGCACGGCTTGTTCGGCGGTATTGCCATTGATGAGAAAGGTACACCGCTTCCGCAAGAAACGCTTGATCTGTGCAAAAAAGCAGATGCTGTATTGCTGGGCGCTGTTGGCGGTCCAAAATGGGATAATAATTCCAAGGAGCTTCGCCCCGAGACTGGCTTGCTCGGCATTCGCAAAGAGCTTGGCTTGTTCTCCAACATTCGTCCGGCTACTGTATTTGATTGCTTGAAGGAAGCTTCGACATTGAAGCCGGAAGTGCTTGAAGGCACGGACCTGATCGTTGTTCGTGAATTGACAGGCGGCATCTACTTCGGTGAGAAATTCCGCCGTGAAGGTGAGAATGGCGAAGAAGCGGTTGATACTTGCGTATACAACGTGAAAGAGGTTGAGCGCATCGTTCGCCAAGGCTTCGAGATTGCCATGACTCGCAGCAAGCGCCTTGCTTCTGTAGATAAAGCAAATGTACTTGAGACATCCCGCCTATGGCGTGAAGTTGTTAATCGGATTGCCCCAGAATACCCAGAGGTTGAGCTGGAGCATGTACTTGTAGACAATTGCGCAATGCAATTGCTTCGCCGTCCTTCGAGCTTCGACGTTATCGTTACAGAAAATATGTTCGGCGACATTTTGAGTGATGAAGCGGCTATGCTTACAGGCTCGATCGGTATGCTATCCTCCGCATCGCTTGGAGAAGGAGCTTTTGGCTTGTACGAGCCGGTACACGGTTCGGCACCTGATATTGCTGGACAAGGCATCTCGAACCCGATTGCAACGATTTTGTCAGTTGCTCTTATGTTCCGCCTGACATTCGGCTATCATGAAGCGGCTCAAATCATTGAAGATGCGGTTAAGGAAGTCCTTGACGCAGGTCACCGTACAGGTGATATTGCAGTTGATAAGAGCAAAGCGATCGGTACAACAGCAATGGGCGATCTGATCGTTGCCGCTATGAAAAAAGCATAATTATACTCGTTATTAATAAATAATAATTACAATATTGACATAATTATTATTTAATGGTAATATTTACGAAATGAATCTCAGCAGCACGAGCGACATTATTGAATTATTCATATATTCTAAGGAGGTTTTCTATTATGGCAGAGCGTTTGGTAGGCCGTCCGGCTCCGGATTTTACAATGGACACGGCAACAGGTGATGGTAAGGATTTCGGTACAGCATCTCTTGCAGATTACAAAGGCAAATGGTTGGTGCTTTTCTTCTACCCATTGGACTTCACTTTCGTATGCCCGACAGAAATTACAGCCTTGAGCTTGGCTGCTGAGCAATTCGCAGCGCTTAACACAGAAGTTCTGGGTGTGAGCGTAGATAGCAAACATAGCCACCGTGCATGGATTAACACGCCGGTTAATGATAATGGCCTAGGCCAATTGAGCTTCCCTCTGGCTGCTGATATCACGAAGAACGTTGCTCGTGATTACGGCGTCCTGATCGAAGAAGAAGGTATCGCGCTTCGTGGTTTGTACATCATCGACCCACAAGGCGAAGTGAAATATCAAGTTGTTAACCATAACGATGTAGGTCGTAGTGTTGACGAGACTCTTCGTGTATTGCAAGCTTTGCAATCCGGCGGTCTATGCCCAATGAACTGGAAACCAGGCCAACAAAATCTGGTAGCGAAATAAGCGATTTACGATAAAGAGAAGAGCCCGTGCCGAATATGGTACGGGCTTTTGTTTACTTGAAATAGACAAGTGATCGTCAAATCTGCTTGAAAAGCAGGAATTTCAACCGTCTTGAGCGAATAGGTTAAGGCAGTAGCTATTTGGGAGGCATTAAAGGAGGGAGTCGTCGATGAGCTTTTGCTGTGGAGCTAGTATGATTGGCACAAAGGGCACTCTGAAGCATGTTCGGACGCACATACATAATGTGCCGATCCTATTCTGTCCAGTGTGTAATCGTGTTGAAATTCATTATCTTGTTGAGAATGAGTATGAAATATTGGCTGAATTTGCACACGGAGACGGCGCCGCCGAAGTTGATTTCCAAGAATATGTAGAGCAAGAAGGCAAAGCCTTGTTCGAGAATTGCGTGAATCATGAGAATGAAGATCCGATGGTTATTGTAATGAATCAAATCGATATGTCTCTAGATTTGCTGAGCTTCGCTAAGCAGATTGAAGATGTAGAGTGGCAGGATGAATTGAAAAAGCGTCTAGGCACATTAAGCGGCAGGCGTAATAAATTACGGCAGCGGCGAACATCTGTCTAAGGGCTATGAATGATTGATAGAGGGGTTATTATTCACTGCGAAGCGACTTTGTCGTCCTTTTCATAAGGATGGGAAGGTCGTTTCTGTTTGCTGCCCAAGAAGAAGGGCATGAACTGAGTTCATCCGATAAATTATTTACCGCATACCCCCAAAACTGGTGAACAGATGACGAAACATATACGTAGAGAGGTGGAGCGGTTGTTACTCTTATTGTTCAAACGTTTTTTACGGAAGTCTTCTTCCAAAAAAAACGTATCGACTGAACAGAAATTAGCTCCCGAACAAATAATAGAGCAAATTATGCAGGGCGATGAGCTGCTTCGGGAGCGGTTCATTACGGATTATCAGCCGTATGTCGCCAAGGTGACCAGCAAATTTTGCAAACGATATGTAGATCCCTCCAGAGATGATGAATTCAGTATCGCGCTGACCGCATTTAATGAGGCGATCAATCAATTTTCCTCCGAATCCGGCAGGTCTTTTCTGAGCTTCGCAGAAACGGTTATACGAAGACGGCTTATTGATTATGTACGCAAGGAGCAGCGCCATTCTACCTCGGTACCCTACAGTGCTTATGACGTAGAGGATGAGGACAATATGCTCTATAATCCGCTTGAAACGAAGCGAGCGCTGCAAGCTTATGATGTATTGCGCGAGGCGGATGACAGAAGGAATGAGATCGGTGAATATAGCTTGGAATTAGAGAGGTTCGGCATTTCATTCCGTGACTTGGCGGACCAGTCGCCCAAGCATGCGGATTCAAGAAAATTATTGCTGGGCATAGCGGGTACGTTAGTTGACAATGAGAGGCTGCTTGAACCATTTCTTCTGACAGGCAAGCTTCCGGTAAAGGATCTGACAGAGCTATGCGGCGTTTCGCGTAAAACAGTGGAGCGTAACCGAAAATATATTATTGCGATTGCTTTTATACTAAATGGTACATATCCCTATTTGCTTGATTATTTAAATTTACCTATACAATCTAACGATGCGAGTAAGGAGGCTGGATTATGAATCGCGGGGTCGTGATGCAAGTGAATAAGAAAGATGCTGTTGTCATGACTGCCGATGGCAGATTCATAACCGTTCCCTTGCCTGACAACGTACAGGTTGGAGAAGAAATTATATTTGAGGCTGAGAAGATAGCGGCCCGCCCATCAAGACGCTCCTACTACTGGTACGGAGGCGCTGCGGCTGCAATTCTGTTGTTCCTTCTTCCCTTCTTTTTGGTCCTTCAAAGCAATGATCATCCGGTCGTAGCTTATGTGAGCATGGATATTAATCCGAGCATTGAGATTGGCGTGGACCAGAATAATAAGGTTCGGACGCTGGATGCTTGGAATGCAGATGGCCAAGCGATTATTGCTGATCTTGCCTATGAGGGAAAACCGGTAGAGAAGGTCACAGCAGCGATTATGAAGAAAGTCGCAACTGCACATTATTTGGACAGCAAGGATAAGGACATTGTCATTACAAGCATGCTGCTCGACGCTAACGGACCTGCCAAGTATGAGCAGGTGTTGTCTGCTAAGGTAGATCAGGCGATTGAGCAATTGCTCGTTGAGCTGGCTTTTGATCAGACAACGAATGTGACGACATTGTCGATTCCGGCAGAGCTTCGTGAAGAGGCTGTAGTAAATGGGATATCCTCAGGGAAGATGGCTGTCTATTTGATGGCTAAGGATGAGGGCTATGTGATTGAAATGGAGAAGCTGAAGCAGCAATCACTGGATAAGATAACGGAGCCTGCTGGCGGTGTAAAGACAATAGTAGAGAAATCGAGCAACTCCAGTAAAGAGCAGCTGAAGGAGCTTGTCAACAAGGAGAAGCAAGACAAGGAGAAGCTGAATCAGGGCAAGGAGATTCCAAAGCAGCCAAGCGATAAGAAGAGCAGCTCGGAGGTTAAAAATCCGGCAAGTCCTAATAAGCCCGTTATAGCACCGAATGGGGGCAAGGATGATAATCGGGGGAAGGAAAAAGATAAGCAAAAGCCGAATTCTCCCAAAAAGCCGATTAAGCCTAAAGAACCAAATAAATGGAACGGAAATAAAAATAAGAACGACGATGAGACCAACAAAGGGAAAGAAGATAAAGACGGGGATTGGGATCACGGGAAGCGTGAGGACAACGACCGCGGAAATAATCATAACCGCAATGACGATGAAGATGATGATGACGATGACGATCGAAATAGCAGCTATAATCGCGGCAGCCGCGGCAATAAGGGACATCGTGATGAGGATTGGAATCATCGTAATAATGACCGAAACCGGGAGCATCAGCATAGAAATGACAGAGGATGGAGCAGGAAAGAAGATTAATAGAGAGGAAGACCGACTCTTTCGCCCAATTACTTGTTGTTTTTCCATTATTCGACAAACTCTCCGATTGACTCTATGGAGCACTGATTCTATCATTATAAAGAATGAGCGTTGTTGTCCATAGATGCTGCCGGGGAGGGATACATGATGCAGGCAATTCGAAAGCGCTATTTCCCGGCGCTTGCCGAATATGTACGGAGTGGTAAGGAAGCATCCTTATATAAGGCATCTGAGTTAGGCAGAAATTTGACTGGCATACACCCTGAAGAAGTGATTGCTGCTCACGAGGAATGCATGCAGACCTTGGTTGCTAACGTAGATTCAGATGAAGCCATTGCCCTCTATAATCGATCATTTTTATTCCTGATTGAAGTAATGGTCAGCTACCGGTTTCATATCCTCTCAGACAAATCAACCGAGCAGAAGTTTACGGAAATGCGTGAAATGCTGTTTCATTCCAACCGATCTTTTGAAATGGTTAAGAATAAGTATGAGAATGTATTGCAGCATATGGACAGCGGCATTGCATTATTCGATGGTGAAGGTATTTTATCTTTTGTAAATGTTCGTATGGCGAAGCTGCTCGATATTCCGCGGAAGACGCTCGTTGGCTGCAACCTGCGTGAGATTCTGCTGCATAAGCAGTTGAATTCTACGACGAAGCGAGTCATTCTGCGTTTGTACAAAGAAATGTTCTTGCGGCGCAGCGGTTATTATGAGTTCCAAGACAAAGAAGGCAAGCATCTGCTGGTTACGGTTACGTATGGTGATCAATTAGATGGGGATTTTCTGTTCAGTGTGAAGGATGTCTCGGAGTATAAGCAGATTGAACAGACCGCCCTGCAGAATGATAAGCTGGCGATGCTCGGCCGGATCGCAGCGGCTATCGCACATGAAATCAGGAATCCGCTTACTTCGATTCGAGGATTTATTCAGCTCCTTAGGCCTTATCTGATGCAGCTTGGCAAAGAGGAATATGCACGTATTATTCTGGCTGAGATTGACCGTGCCAATGACATCATTTATGAGTTTTTGAATTCGTCCAAGCCGTCGGCCCCTATGAAGAAATCGGTATCGATTAACCATCTTATTCAAGAGGTTGTCTTGCTTACGGAGAGCGAGGCTCTGATGAGGAATTGCCATATTCAGACCGAAGCGTATGATCAGGACACCGATGTGATGGTATCTATTGATGTGAAGCAGATTAAGCAAGTCATATTGAATATTGTCAAGAATGCGCTGGATGCCATCGAGGAGATTAATCATGAGCGAAGAGGGCTTATTGATCTGGTGACTCGCTCAGATGGACAGTTCGCCGAGATTACGATCAGAGATAACGGCAAAGGGATGGATAAAGCAACGCTTGCGAGACTATTCGATCCGTTCTTCACGACCAAAGAAGCAGGCACTGGATTAGGATTATCTGTAAGTTATCGGATCATTCGCAATCACAGCGGGTCGATCAGTGTGGATAGTGTAGATGGAAGCGGAACATCATTCGTTATTTATTTGCCATTAACCGAATAAACCTTTAGAATCGGGGTAGGTATAAACCCCGATTTTGTTGTTGAAAGAGAGGAAAATGAGGATGAGTGTTCTATTTACATATGAGACAGTGGCAGCGGCAGGCTCTGCTGATGCAATCGTACGGTTAATTAGTGCCGATGAAATGAAGCAGATAAATACGGCAGAATGGGTACAGCCTCAAATTGATCAAGCTTTGAGAAATTTACATGCCAAAGGCCTATTCAAGGCGGAGCCAGAGCAAGTGGAGATCATTGCGACTTTAGGGCTGCATTCTGCTGAATACGTGCTGTTCGTAGGTTACGACGAAGCGGGCGGTCTAACAGGACTTCGGAAGGCGGCAGCCGCAGCAGCGAAAGCCTTGAAGCGGATTAAGGCGCAAACTGCCCAATTCCGTCTGCCAGAGGCTATTCTAGCGGGCAGTATCGCACCTAAGGAAGCCGCTCAGGCGTTAACGGAAGGGCTGCGCCTGGCCGTCTACGACAGGCTGCCTGAACAGCGTAACGCGAAGCAGCGTCACTCTCTGTCTAAGGTTAGCTTCGTTCCTGCATCAGGGTTTGATGAGCATACAGCTATTGCGGAGCAGTGGAATGAGGGGGTAGAGCGCGGACAGTTATTCGTTGAGGGCGTCATTATGGCCCGTGATTTGACGAATACGGCAGGCAATAAGCTTACTCCGGAAATTCTGGCTACTTATGCAGAGGATCTTGCTCGTGAATACGATCTGGAGATCGAGGTAGTTGATGAATGGAATGCAGCGGAGCAAGGAATGGGTGGACTGCTGGCAGTCGGACAGGGCAGCGTTCATCCGCCGCGCATGATCGTTCTCCATTATAAAGGCGCACCGGATGAGCAAGATACTTGGGGCTTGATCGGCAAAGGAATTACGTTCGATACGGGCGGCATCTCCTTGAAGAGGGCACCGGGCATGGAAGAAATGATCTCTGACATGGGAGGCGCAGCAGCGGTTCTGGGAGCAATGCGAATTATTGCCGAGCAGAAGCCTAAGGTAAACGTCATTGCCGTTATTCCAACGGCAGAGAATATGCCATCCGACCGAGCGTTCAAGCCAGGTGACGTGATTGAGATGATGAACGGGCTAACGGTTGAGGTAGTGAATACGGATGCCGAGGGAAGACTCGTTCTGGGCGATGGATTAACGACGGCCATTCGCCGAGGAGCTACCCGTCTTGTAGATGTAGCGACGCTCACAGGCGCTGTATCCGTTGCTCTGGGCACTGAAGCTACTGGTGTTGTAACGAATAATGACTTGCTCATGCAGCAATTGCAGGCGGCGTCAGAGCGCACAGGCGAGAGAGTGTGGCAGCTTCCGGCTTTTGCCGAATATAAAAGATTGATCAGCAGTGATGCTGCTGACTTGAAGAATAGCGGCGGCCGCTATGCCGGCACGATTACAGGGGGATTATTCGTAGGTGCTTTTGCCGAGAATTTGCCTTGGCTGCACTTGGATATAGCTGGGACGGCATTCCTTGAGAAGAGCCGCGGCTGGGAGCCGAAAGGCGCTACAGGCGTTATGGTACGCACGCTAGTGGAGTTAGTTACGAATTAATTATTGGATAAGAAAATAGAGCATCTTAGCGATGCCGAGCGCGCAAGTATGCGCGTTCGGCATTATTATTTTATAAGGAGAGGGCGTATATGGCGAAGGGGCCAAAGAGACCAACGAGAGATGAATACCAGCTAGAGGAGCTAGGCGAGCGATTGGTAGAAGCTTATCAAGAGGGAACCGAGCTATTGCTTCAAGTATGGAATCGGGAAGAGACGGTTAAGGGACGTATCGTAGCTATGGATTCACGGACACGTATGGTCCATGTAGAGGATGAAGGAATACTGATCAAAGTTCCTTTCCTGGATATTATGAAGGCAGATAGCCCTCGTTATTAATTTTTGGTATATTTTAGTAGTGAAATTAAAGAGAAGGAGGGAGGGAATTAGTGAGCAGCAAATTGCGGAAGCTTGGCAGTACGGATCTGATGCTATCGCCTTTGGGACTTGGTTGCTGGCAGTTCAGCAATGGGCAAGGAATGGTAGGGAAGTTCTGGCCGAAGTTAAGTGAGGATGAGATTAGAAAGATTGTCATGATCAGCCTTCAGGGAGGAATCAATTGGTTCGATACGGCTGAGATATATGGCAATGGACAGTCGGAGCAATTGCTCGCAGAAGGTCTTCGTGAAGCAGGAGCATTGGCAGATCAGGCTCATGTTGCGACAAAATGGTGGCCGTTCATGCGTTACGCCAGCAGCATTACGAGCACGATTGATGACCGCATTCGCTATTTGGATAATCGAACCATTCAGCTCCATCAGGTTCACCAGCCGTTCTCGTTGTCTTCGGTTGCGAGCGAGATGAAGGAAATGGCGCAGCTCATCAAGGCGGGGAAAATTAAGCATGTAGGCGTAAGCAACTTTTCCGAGAAAAAGATGCGGGAAGCAGATAGGGTGCTGCGAGAACATGGCCTCCGCCTAGCTTCGAATCAGGTAAAGTACAGCTTGCTCGATCGACGTATTGAGGACAATGGCATATTGGATGCAGCGAAGGAGCTTGGCATAGCGATTATTGCCTACTCACCGCTTGCACAAGGGCTGCTGAGTGGGAAGTTTCATGCTGATCCAGCGCTTGTAAAAGGGATTAGCGGCCCTCGTAAATGGCTTCCGGGGTTCCGTGAATCTGGCTTGCGGGCAACGAAGCCGCTTATCAGCTATTTAGAGGAGCTTGCGGTTAAATATGAGGCTTCGCCTACTCAAATTGTGCTCAATTGGATTATTCATGCACATGGAGATACCGTCTTCGCTATTCCAGGGGCATCGAAGGTTCATCATGCCGAGCAGAATGTGAAGGCGATGAAGCTAGCCCTTACAGCAGAAGAGATGATACAGATCAGCGATATTGCAGATCGTATTAAGAAGTAGGCTTGGCATGAGGAAGTAAGAACGGATTGAAGATGTAAGAGAAGTAAGAGAAGGATGAACGAGTTGTAATGAAAAGCTCTGTATAAGCGTAGTTGACGCTTATACAGAGCTTTTTGGCATTCGCTTGACATTGCGAACTGTATCCATTAATATTACAGTAACTTAAAAAGTTACAGTTATATTTTGATTAGAAGGCGGTGGGTAAGCATGAAATTAGAGATTAGCGATTGGGTGCGCGGCAAAGCTCATGATGGAGAACTTATTCTAGGCTTTATTGAAATGATAGATAGTATGCAGGGCTTCGTGAAGGTCAACGTTGTTCATTCGGATAATGCTAATATTATCGGGGATACGGTGGCGGTACGTGACAGTTGGATCAAGAAGCTGCCTGAAATGGTGAATGAGGATGAGCCCTACCTTCGTAATTTTATTGATCTGGCATTGTCCACGCGGAATGAGGCTTGGTTCATGGAGCTAACGGGACAGCTGAACAGCATAGATACAAAGGCAGGCCAAGAAGCGTACGGGAAAGCAGCGATAGACAACTCTCGCTTGTCGGCGTTGATCTAATATTAGTAAGGGAAGAAGCAGCAGATGGTTATTCATCGCTGCTTCTTTTTTTATAGGCGCAACATTGAGGGAAGTTCATCGTTTGGATATACTTATAGGAAGCGAATAGAAGATCGGGGGCAACAGGATGACTTATGAAGAGGTCATGCAGGCTTTAGAGAATATGGGAACTGAACAAACGAAAAAAACATATGAGCGTCATGGGGCGAAGGAGCCTTTCTTCGGTGTGAAAATAGGTGATATGAAGAAGCTGGTCAAAGAGGTGAAGAAGGATCAGGATCTGGCGTTGGCCCTATACGATTCGGGCAATTCGGATGCGATGTATTTGGCAGGGCTGACGGTCAATCCGAAGACTATCTCTAAGGAAACTTTGCAAGAGTGGGCGAACAAGGCTCATTGGTATAGTCCAGCGGAATATACGGTAGCGAATATGGCGGCAGAAAGTTCATTTGCCCGCGAGCTGGCAATGGAATGGATCGCTTCACCCGAGGAGCTGATTGCTGTCAGCGGATGGAGCACGTATGCGAACTACGTGTCTATCGCCCCAGATGAGCATTTGGATATCGCAGAGATTCGCCGCCTGCTCAATCAAGTAGGAGCTACAATTCATGAAGAACGCAATCGGTTGAGGTACGTCATGAATACATTCGTCATCTCAGTCGGGGCTTATGTTATGGAGCTGACGGAGGAAGCGAAGGAGATCGCTGAGGCTATCGGCAAGGTTCATGTGGAGGTGGGCAACACAGCTTGTAAAGTGCCGCTCGCAACTGAGTATATCGCCAAGATAGAAGCGATGGGCAAGATCGGGAGGAAGAAGAAGACTTGTATTTGTTAGAGCTATATTTGAAAACATTCAACTCTAACTATTGAGTATACGACGAGTATTATTTATTATACCTAACAGAATATAGTTACTTATCCAGTTTGAATTTTTAAACAAATGAATTATGGTTAAAACCGGAAAATTTATATTTCTTCTATATGATAAATCTTATTTATTGGCTTTAAAAAGGGAGGGAATAGGTGAGGAAATATTTATTTATTAATCCAGCTGTATTAATTGCTATGTTCGTATATTTAATGATTTTGGCGGTAATACCGACTATTATTATTTACTTTAGTGAAATAATTAATCCGTGGATTAAAATAATAATTGTTGTTAGTTGGTTTTCTATTTTAATTAGCTATTTTTATTTTGCTGGGATAAATAAAGTAGTAGTAGTTAGTGAAAAGGGTGTTGAATATAGGTCGGTTAAAAAAAATATTAAATTAAACTGGGAGGATATTGTTGAAGTTGGCTTTGTCTACTATTCTCCATCTTCCAGAGGACGAGCTACTAAGTTCATTTGTTTTTCAAACTCAGTTAATAATACACAAATTAGAATCACTAAATTTTCTAAAGAATGTATTTATATAAAAAATAGACGTGGTATTATTTCATATTTGTACAGATACTGGAAAAAAGAAATTTTCGATATAGAGTAACTAATTTATTCTATTAGAAAACATGTGAGTTTAAAACTCTGAACTGCAGCTCAATTGTCAGATACACCTAACAGCGGAGATGCAATTTTGTCTCATACAGATGAAGCATACAAGTGGTTATTCGTTATGGTAAATCTTAAATGATATTGCTCATTTCCTTATATTTATTAAAGGGATACTATGTTTAAAGGACAGTATGTGCTTTTTTCTATTAGACTTGATTGGAATCAATCAGTAAACAGAATAATGAACAATAGAAGGTTATTTCAACACATCAGAAGAAGGGAGTACCTCTTAATGACCAATAACAATAAACAACACTACGAGCTTCCAAACGGCATGTCCAAGCCTGCGCTTCGTGCGCTGGCGGGCGCTGGTATTACAAGTCTTGATCAGGTAGTGAAGCATAGCGAGGCAGAACTGCTTCAATTGCATGGGTTGGGGCCCAAAACGATCAGGCAGCTAAAAGAAGCACTTGCAGCTACTGGACTTTCATGGTCTTAACCCATCACTCCAATAAGTTAGACCGAACCTCACAGGTTCGGTCTTTTTCTTTTTCCAACGATTGACACTTTTCCTATACCTGAATTATGATGAAGCAACAATACCTAGTTTTTACATATGTTAAGTATGAATTAGTAAGTGTGGATTAAAATTATCCAATCCGTTCGTATGAAAGGGAGTCTTGTGCGATGAACATTGAGAATATAGAAGCCTTCGTCTATGTGATTCATTATGGTAGCTTCAATAAGGCAGCCGAAATTTTGTTCTTGTCACAGCCCTCGGTGTCCGCGCGAATTCAGTCATTGGAGCGGGAGCTGGACTGCAAGCTGTTCGACCGCATGGGGAAGCAGACGCAATTAACGGAGGAGGGCAAACGATTCTTGCCTTATGCCCAGCAGCTTCTCCAGACCCTGCAAAAAGGGAAGCAACAGCTTCATCAGAACAAATCGTTGCCGGGAGAGCTGCGTATCGGCTGTACGGCTTCCGTTGCTAATTATGTGCTCCCGAAGCTGCTGTCAGCCACGAAATTGAAGTATCCCGATATTTTATTCAAGGTCATAACGGCCACCACTGATGATCTCGTTAATAAGGTGTTGAACAAAGAGATTGATATCGGGTTCGTCCGCCATACGACTCATCCGAATCTTCGCTCAGTGAAGCTGTATGAGGACCCAATCAGGCTGCATGTGTATGAAGGGCATCCCTTCGCTTATCATGCTGATATTACGATTGAACGGATTGGCCAGTATCCCCTTGTGTTCTTTGAATGCGGGTCCTTGGACTGGCTGCGCATTCATCGGGTATTCGAAGAGCTGGAACTGCCGCCGACCATCGCTTTCCATTCTGACAATTTGGAGACAGCCAAAAAGCTGGTGCTGCAAAAGGCAGGCATAGCTTTTCTGCCAAGCCTATGCGCTTATGATGAGGTGAATGAAGGCAGGCTTGTACCGATCGAAATGGCTGAGGTAGCAGGCATTTCTCTTCAGACGAATATGATTGCTTTGAACGGCGAGAACAGCTTATTCTTCGATGTGTTCCTGAAGCTGGTGAAAGAGCTGAATCTTCATGGAAAAATGTAGTATTGGATTATTGTATCTTCATATAGAAAAACTCTATTATCCGGCGTATTGACGGGATATTACTCGGATGATAAATTTATCACAACATAATTCATACCAAACAAATAGGTTTTATTGGTTTAAGAATTATGCTGTTTGATGACAATCCAATATGATAGTAAACGGGGGAATAGAGAATGAAAAAGTTCACATTTATCGCGGCATTTCTTGTTCTTGGCTTGATGGTAACAGCTTGCGGTTCTAAACAAAATGAGGAAGTGCAGGGGCAACCCTCAGGTGTGAAAAAAATTATTGTAGGTACAGGCGTTAATTTTCCAAATGTCTGCTTTCTTGATGAGGATGGCAAGCTGACTGGCTTCGATGTGGAGTTGGTAAGAGAGCTTGATAAGCTATTGCCGGAGTATGAGTTCGAGTTCCAGACGCAGGAATTTTCCAATCTTTTGCTTAGTCTGGAGACGAACAAAATTGATTTTGTTGCCCACCAAATGGAGAAGAATCCTGAGCGAGAAGCGAAATTTCTGTTCAATAAAGAACCATATAGCATCTTCCTTAGCAAAGTCGCGGTAGAAAAGGACAATACGGATATTCACTCGATCGAGGATTTGAAAGGGAAGAAGGTTTATATATCGCCGACGAGTAATCAAGGCTATTTTCTGCAGGAATATAACAAGAACAACGGCAATCCCTTCGAAATTATCTATTCCGATGGCGGAGCCAATGATGTCGTGACTCTCCTTAGAAATAAGCGAGTGGATGCGACCTTATCGACAGACTTCTCGATTCCTTTCTACCCGGGTCCTGATGGGAAGCCCGGCATGAAGACGGTGGGAGAGCCGCTGATTCAATCCGATGTGCTCTTCGTCCTTCGAAAAGACAGCCAGGAGCTGTCCGACAAGCTGGATGAAGCCATTAAAAAGGCAAAGGAAAACGGGACGATTGCCAAGCTCAGCATTGAATGGCTGGGGCAGGATTTCACCAAGTCGCTTGATGAAGCGACGACCAAATAAAGTACATTCAACCACTTGGTTATAAAGGCGAGGTGCAGGAATGGGAAATCCATTTGACATAAAGTATGTGTTCGACTTTATACCCAAATTATTAGCTTATCTGCCTATTACCTTATTTATCGTAGCGGCTTCAATGGGGCTGGGTATTGTTATCGGCTTCATTGTAGCCCTCCCGAGAATGTATCAAATCCCAGTATTAAATCGGCTGTCGCGTGTGTATGTTTCTTTCTTTCGGGGCACACCGATCTTGATTCAGCTGTTCCTCGTCTATTATGGAATGCCGGAATTGCTGAAGCTAATTGGCATTGATCTCTCCCGAGCGGATGTGCTGCTGTTCGTTGTCGTTGCCTACGCCATGAACAATGGGGCATTCATCTCGGAAGCGATTCGCGCCGCAGTCAATGCGGTAGATCGCGGGCAGGTGGAAGCTGCCTATTCAATCGGGATGGGCGGGTTCCAAGCGTTTACGAGAATTATTTTGCCACAGGCCTTGGCGATATCTATCCCGATCTTCGCGAATGTACTTATCGCTAATTTGAAGGATACGTCGCTTGCCTTCACCTTGGGGATGATGGAGATGACCGGGCGATCTGTCACACTTGGCGCTAGAACGCTTCATTATGTCGAGACTTATTTGGCCTTGTCCTTCATTTATTTGGTCATCAGCATAGTGCTGGAGAGACTGTTCAATTTGGTTGAGAATAGGCTGCTGAGGCATGAGCATGTATTGGGCAAGGATGACAAGGCGACAAGAGAGCGTACCTATTGGAGGAGAACGCTAATTCCACGAATTGAAAAGGGAGGCTAGCCGTATGCAGCTGGATTGGGCTTTTATGTGGACGGCGCTTACTCAACTGCTCGGAGCATTGCCTAATACGTTGTACATTACAATTGTTTCTGTAGTGTTCGGTTTTTTGATCGGAACGACGGTCGCGCTCTTTCGCATCTACAAAGTGCCAGTGTTGAGTCAATTGGGGGCTGCTTATGTTACGTTCATTCGCGGTACACCGATGCTGATGCATTTGCTGCTTATTTATTTCGGCTTGCCGATTCTGTTCGATAGCTTTGCTGCCGCTGTTGGCTTATCCTACACAACCGCCCAGCTTCTGCCGATGATCGGATTCGCTTATATCGCCTTCTCATTGACGGCAGGAGCCTATATGTCAGAGATCGTAAGAGCGGGCATCCAAGCCGTTGATCGTGGCCAGATTGAAGCTGCCTATGCGGTTGGCATGACGACGGGGCAGGCGCTTCGCCGTATTATATTGCCTCAAGCACTGGCGGTAAGCTTGCCGAATTTATCGAGTAGCTTGATTGGCATGCTGCATGGATCGACACTTGCTTTTACCGTATCGGTCGTGGAGATTAATGCTCAGGCGCAGATTAGCGCAGCTCGCAATTGGAATTTTCTTGAGGCTTATATCGCAGCAGCTGTTCTATTCTGGGGAATGACGATCTTGATTGAGAAGGGGACAGGGGTGCTGGAGAAACGAATAAGTAATTACAATCGAGGGGGTGTCGCATGATCAAGCTAAGCCATATATCGAAGTCCTTCGGCAAAACACGTGTCCTGAACGATATCAGCCTTTCGGTCGATAAGGGCGAGGTTGTTGTCATTCTTGGTCCGAGCGGATCAGGCAAGACGACGCTGCTCCGGTGTATCAATTATTTGGAGCGCCCCAATACGGGTCAAATCGCGATCGGCGATTTTCAACTGGATGTTAAGCGTGCAGGGAAAAAGGACATCCATCAGCTTCGGCAAAAGTCAGCCATGGTATTCCAGCATTATAATTTGTTCAAGCACAAAACGGCTCTTGAGAATGTGATGGAGGGGCTTGTTGTTGTACAGAAGCTTCCTAAGGAAGAGGCTAGAGCCAGAAGCGCAGCGGTATTGGAAAAGGTCGGGCTCAGTACGAAGCTGGATGCTTATCCCAGCCAATTGTCAGGCGGCCAGCAGCAGCGTGTCGGTATAGCACGGGCGCTCGCTATTAATCCGGAAGTGATTTTGTTCGATGAGCCTACGTCAGCACTTGACCCTGAACTAGTTGGCGAGGTGCTGGATGTCATTCGCAAAATCGCTAGAGAAGGCATAACGATGATCGTCGTCACCCATGAGATGAGCTTCGCGCGCGAGGTATCCAATCATGTGGTCTTCATGGATGGGGGAGTGATTGTCGAGGAAGGCAAGCCGAATGATCTGTTCGGTGCTCCGAAGGAAGAGAGAACGAAGCAGTTCCTGAAACGGATAACTCCGGAATGGAGCTATAACATTTAGCGAGAACACTCGATTACGAATGGGAGAGAGATCGTCATGAGCATTAGATTGAGCATTTTGGATCAAAGCCCGGTATTTCCGGGAGAGACGGCAGCGGAAGCCTTCCAGCATACGGTGCGGCTGGCAAAGCAAGCAGATGAGCTTGGCTATCATCGGTTCTGGGTGTCGGAGCATCATGACTCTGCACTTGTTGCCGGGTCATCACCGGAGGTATTGCTCGCTTATCTGATCGCTCAGACCAATCGCATTCGATTAGGCTCTGGCGGCGTTATGCTTCAGCATTATAGTCCTTATAAAGTGGCGGAAAATTTCAATCTTCTTGCTGCGCTTGCTCCGGGCAGAATTGATCTGGGCATCGGCAGGGCACCTGGCGGCTTGCCTCGTTCTACGCAAGCCTTGCAAAAGGGACTAGCTGAACAGCAGTCTTTGACTGATAAGCTGGTTGAGCTTGATCAATTCATTCATAATACCTTGGATAAGGAGCATCCGCTGGCTGGCCTTCAGGCATTACCAATTCCGGAGCAGGCAGCAGATATTTATTTGCTCGGGACGAGTGTATCGAGTGCTGAGTTAGCCGCCGAGCAAGGGCTTCCCTATGTATTCGCACAATTCATTAATAGTGATCCTGACACAGCAGCTGAGGCATTGAGCGTATATCAGGAGCGGTTCGACACGGGGAAAGGCAAGCAGGCCGAACCTATTCTTGCGGTATCGGTTATCGTAGCGGATACCGATGAGCAGGCAGAATCTCTCGCTGCTAACATGAAGAACGTACGGATTACACTTGCGGATGGCAAGACGATTAATGTGGGGACCATCCAGCAGGCCGAGGAGTTCGGCAGACAATCTGGTCAAGATTATACGATTGTGGAGCGAGAAGCCGAAGTGATCAAAGGCTCCAAGGAAACTGTACGCGCCAAGCTTCTGGAGACGCAGCGGGTCCACGGTGTGAACGAGTTTATTATCGTTACAGCTGTTAAGGATTCAGCTCAGCGCCTGCGCTCTTATGAGCTATTGAAGCAAGCATTCTCTGAAGTATCGCTGGCTGATGCTGGCACTATAGGCTAACAGGGGCGTAAGAAACGCTTAAGAGGCAGTTTTTCTAAAGCAAAACTTGGGGCTAATGCTTACGAAGCAGTTTTGCTAGCGCAAAACTTGGAGGAGTTGCTTACATGGGAGAAATACGGGAAATAGAGAGAGAGGTTAGCTTTGAACAGCAATTAGTTGATATACGGCGGCATCTGCATCGCTATCCCGAATTATCTAATGAAGAGTATGAGACGACGCAATTCATTAGGGAAAAGCTGGAGGAGTCCGGTATTCGGATCGCGGAGTACAAGCTGAGAACGGGGCTGATCGCTGAGGTGGGCTCTGGAGCTGGACCAATTATTGCGATACGTGCCGATATTGATGCTCTGCCGATTCAAGAGGAGACAGGATTCGAGTACGCATCCCTTATTCCGGGAAGGATGCATGCTTGCGGGCATGATTTTCACACGGCTGCCATATTGGGAACAGCGCTGCTCTTGAAGCAGCGGGAAAGTGAGCTGCAGGGAACGGTACGGTTTATTTTTCAACCTTCCGAGGAGAAGGCGACCGGAGCCTTGCAGGTACTGCGAAGCGGAGCACTTTCAGATGTACAGGCGATATTCGGCATGCATAATAAGCCGGATCTTCCGCTTGGCACAGTAGGAATCAAAGAAGGCCCGTTGATGGCGGCGGCGGACGGTTTTGTCATTGAAGTAGAGGGGAGGGGAACCCATGCGGCGGTCCCGGAGGCTGGAATCGATCCGATTGTTGCGGCAGCGCATATTGTCACTGCTCTCCAATCCATTATCAGCCGGAATGTCAGCTCTATCGAGAGCGCAGTTATAAGCGTTACCAAGATCCATAGCGGTACAGCATGGAATGTGATTCCAGAGAAAGCGATATTGGACGGGACGCTCAGGACCTTTGAGGAGGGAGTTAGAAAGCGGGTGCTGGAGAGAGTAGAGCAAGTCGTGCAAGGAGTAGCTGCTGCTTATGGCACTACAGCCTCAGTGAGATGGATACAAGGTCCGCCTCCCGTTCATAACGACGAGCATTTGGCCAGCCTTGCAAATGAAGCTGCGAATAGAGTGGGGCTAACGGCGGTCATTCCCCGTCCTTCTCCAGCCGGTGAAGATTTTGCCTTCTATCAGAAAGAAGTTCCAGGGCTATTCGTATTTATGGGTACATCCGGCTCGCAGGAATGGCATCATCCAGCCTTTGATCTGGATGAACGTGCTTTGCCTTCCAGTGCCGAATTTTTCGCAGAGGCTGCCCGGATTGCCTTAATTAGATTTGCCGGTTCTAAGGAGAGCGGTACTTCTTCAGCAGGTGAAGGAGCGCAGCTATGAGCTCATACGAGGTTATTGTTGTTGGAGCTGGCTCGATGGGCATGAGTGCGGGTTATCATCTTGCGAAGCGGGGAGTACGTACGCTGTTGATTGATGCCTTCGATCCGCCCCATCAGAATGGCAGCCATCATGGCGAGCCAAGACTGATCCGGCATGCCTATCATGGTGGCGAGACTTATACAGCATTGGCGCTTCGTTCGCATCAGCTATGGAATGAACTTGAGGAAGAAGCTGATGAATCGTTGCTCATCCAATCTGGTGTTCTGAATATGACCTCATCCAAGCTGTTCTCCTTGAACAAAAAGCTTAATAACTCTGCTGCTTTCAAGCTTAATGTGGAACAGCTGGACGCCAAAGAAATGATGTTCCGATGGCCGGGACTCAAGCTTCCTGAAGATTACGTCGGCTTATATGAACCAGATGCCGGATATCTGCTCAGTGAGCGCTGCATTGCGGCATATCGCAAGCAAGCATTGGCAGCAGGGGCAGAGCTGCGCGTTCATACGTTAATCAGGCATATAGAAGCTGACGGGGAGGGTGTTGCCGTCCATACGCCGAGCGGCATTGTCCGAGCAGACAAAGTGATTATAAGCGCAGGTGCCTGGTTCAAAACGCTGGAGCCGTTCGTTTCGTTACCCATTCGGGCAGTCCGCAGAGTTGTCGGCTGGTTTCAAGCAGCTGAGCCGTTATTCCATGAAGGAGTGTTCCCCGGCTTCACGCTTGGCACATCCAATGGCGGCTATTATGGCTTTCCGAGCATTGGCGGGGCTGGCATCAAGATCGGCAGACATGAGGTAGGCGTGGATTGGCAGCCGGGCGAATCTCTTCAACCATTCGGCAGTTATGCAGAAGATGAAGCTGATATTCGCTCTGCGCTTGCAGCCTTCATGCCTCTAGCAGCAGGCAGGCTGCTGCGTGGCGGAGTATGCAAATATGAGCTGACTCCGGATGAGGACTTCATTATAGATCGTCATCCTGAGCAGCCGAATGTGCTGCTGGCGGGTGGATTCTCAGGACATGGCTTCAAATTCGCAAGCGTTGTCGGAGAACTGCTCGCAGATCTCGCTACTGCAGGAATCACAAAGCATGATCTTAGCTTGTTCGCTGCATCTCGATTTCAAGTGAGAGCATAACTTCGTATGAAGCTTTTTTATTTCTAATGAGAAAAGAGGAGGATGAAGATGAGTCAGCAGTCTATTAATAATGAAGCCTATTTGAATACGTATCATCAATTAAAGGAAGCGGTGGAGGGTTTAACCCATGATCAGTTGACATGGCGCCCGGGAGCAGGCAAATGGAGTATAACGGAAGTGCTGTCTCATTTGGCCGACCACAATATAATTGTATCCTTTCGCATTCGTGAAATTTTGGCAGACTCGGCAGCTGTATTGCCTCGATTCGATCAGGATGCGTGGGTAGCAGGCTCTAAGGCTAATGATGGTAAGGTTGATGATATTCTTGAAGTGTTTCGAGCCCTGCTGCAATATAACAACTTGCTGTTCGGAAGACTGAATACAGAGGACTTGCAGAAGACGGGGGTTAACTTTAAAGGAGAGACGATTACTCTGCCGATTATTGCTCATGCTTTCGTACAGCATGTACAGTCGCATCTAGGGCAGATTGCCACGATTAAGGCTAATTATCCAAAAGATTAATGATGCAATAGAGAATGTCTATTATCATAATGGCTCGGGCTCATGCTACGCTTTTATTGTAATTCCGATTTAAACGATGTGTTTTATTTGTTTTTTTTGTTAGTTCAATAAAAGGATGTGACGATAGTGGAGAACGATCTTCTGATTCGTGACGCCGAGGTGCGGGATCAAGAGGCAATCACAGCCCTGCTGCTGGAGGCTTATGGGGAATATGCGGAGAAGATGCCGGGGGATAGATGGCGAGAATATGCACAGTCTATCCGAAATTCGGTTATTAAGAAAGGTCCTGAGGCAAGGATTATAGCTGAGCTTAATGGAGAAATAGTAGGGAGTGTGTTGTTGTTCCTATCGTCAGAGGCAGCCTATGGACGCCCAGAGCTAGGCATTACTTCGCCAATTATCCGTCTGCTTGGCACTTCGACAAAAGTTCGCGGTAGGGGAGTTGCCACCCGTCTTATTAAGGAGAGCGTGAGAAGATCGGTTGCGCTAGGCTCTGAGACGCTGCATTTGCATACATCCGATTTAATGGAATCAGCCGTTCGTTTATATGAAAGATTAGGATTCGAGCGCGCTTTAGATAAAGAAATGTACAACGGCAATGTCTTGGTGAAATGCTATAAGCTGCAGCTGAAAGAGACCGCATTAATTGACTAGTGCAGAAGAATAAGGAGGAATTCAGGATGACTCAGCGGAAAAAACTTAAGTTTGGAGCCATTATTCATGGCGTTGGCGGACATATCGGGGCTTGGCGGCATCCGGACGCGCTGACTGATGCGAGCGTGAACATTCAATTTTATAAGCAGCAGGCCTTGAAAGCAGAGGAAGGCAAATTCGACCTTGTCTTTATAGCTGACGGCTTATATATTAACGAGCAATCTATCCCGCACTTTCTTAATCGGTTCGAGCCGATTACGATTTTATCAGCACTTGGTGCTGTTACGTCGAAGATTGGTCTGGTAGGAACATTATCGACCTCATATAGTGAGCCATTCACAGTCGCAAGGCAATTCGCCTCTATTGATCATATTAGTGGAGGGCGTGCAGGATGGAATGTTGTAACCTCGCCTCTGGAGGGCTCAGCCAAAAACTACAGCAAAGCTAAGCATCCTACCCATCCTGAGCGTTACAAGATCGCGGAGGAATATTTGGAGGTCGTACGCGGGCTGTGGGATTCATGGGAGGATGACGCTTTTATCCGCGATAAGGAATCGGGTGTATTCTTCGATGCGGAGAAGCTGCATCGTTTGAATCATACAGGAGAGTATTTCTCCGTGCAGGGTCCGCTTAATATTGCTCGCTCCAAGCAGGGGCATCCTGTTGTGTTCCAAGCAGGTTCATCAGAGGATGGACGAAACTTGGCAGCTAAGAGTGCGGATGCTGTATTTACAGGGCATGAGACGATCGAAGAAGGCAAGGAGTTCTACGCCGACGTGAAACGGAGAGCAGTCTCTTATGGTCGATCCCCTGATGATATCGTCATATTGCCTGGCATTGGACCAATTATCGGTCGTACGGAGGAAGAGGCGGAGAGCAAATACGAGGAGCTGGCTAATCTTGTAACGATTGATAAGGCGCTCAACTATTTGGGGCGGTTTTTTGATCATTTTGATTTCTCTCAATTTCCATTGGATGAGCCATTCCCGGACCTAGGGGATGTGGGCAGCAACAGCTTCCGCAGTGGAACGGATAAAATCAAACGAGTGGCCAAGGAACAGAACTTGACGCTTCGCCAAGTCGCGCTCCGTTCGGCGACACCACGGAGCGCTTTTATAGGAACACCAGAGAAGATCGCTAATTTAATTGCACAGTGGCATGAAGAGGGAGCGGCTGACGGGTTCATTATTCATGGGACAACACCGAAGGGCTTGGATGACTTCGTCGAGCTTGTTGTTCCTATCCTGCAGGAACGCGGGATCTACCGGACAGAGTATGAATCCGATACGCTGCGAGGCAATCTGGAGCTTTCGATTCCCGAGAATCGGTATGTGAGAGAGAAGATTATAGGGTAATTTCAGTGAGGTATGTATTCTGCCATTGTGGTGTGCAGAGTACATACCTCTTTTTGTTGTTGTTTGATAGAATAGTTTCTATACTGGAAAAACCAGGGTGGAGGGAGGCTTGTGAAATGTCTTGCCGATTATATACCGATCCGAGAGGGCCAGTGTACGAGCGTCTAATTGACTATGCAATAGCACGGTCAAAGACATTCTTATTGGCTTGTCATGCGAATATGCAGCAGAGCTCTCGTTGCAAGGAAGTGCTAGTCCGACTAAAGCCGTTCCTAATAGGCAAATATGAATTAGGCGTATTAAGCGGGAATCATGCTATTGCCTATACGGAAGGCGATTATTATGAGTATTCTTGCAGTGTGGAAGCGGGGATCGTACTCAAGGAGGCTGCATCCAGCTTGTTTTCCTGGCAGCATCCCGAGCTTCCAGAGGATTTGTGCTTCGTTGATAGGAATCAAAAGGATTTCTTAATCAATATCGCACACGAGAAGATTGCTGTACTTGTCGTTGATGAAGAAGAGGGAGCGAGAATTACCGAAGAAATTCCGGGGCTTTTTCTTCAATTGCCGACGGCACATGCCAGCTTTGAGTGTTATTTGGATGATGCGATTCGGCATCAGACTGATAAGCTAATTATTCAATGGCGCGGACTGACAGAAATTCCGAGTCGAATTAATGAGCTTAAGCGGTTGGCTCATTTGGAGATTTTTGAACAGAGGGTTGAAGAGCTGCCAATGGAGCTATTCGAGCTGGATACATTGGAATCACTCAGCGTACTAACAGCCAATTTACGCGCTCTACCGAGGGAGATTGGCCGTCTTAAGCGATTGAAGCACCTGACAATTAGCTGCGGCAGCTATCATGATTTGCAGCCAGGCATGCCAATTATCAGTAAATCTGAAGTTGAGCTCTCTCATTTGCCCCCTGAGATCGGGGAACTGAAGGAACTTGAGCATCTGACCATTAATTATACGTCGCTGAGTGAACTGCCGCCGCAAATGGAGCAATTACAGAAGCTGCGTTCTTTAAATTTGGCTAATAATAGACTGTCGGAGAAGCCGGCATTTCTAGCTCGAATGCCTAATCTTAAATATGTGGAATGGAGCAATAATATAGAGTGAATTTTGCTAGGGGAGATAGGCATTGGGGAATCCGCCAAGCGATAGATTCCGCATAACAGAATATCCAACGTATGTATTAGTAAAATCAACTTCGCAGGATGTACTGCTGGTAACCAATAAATTAGAGGACGTCAAGAAGTTCGTGGAGAAGTTAGATGAGTGATAACGTGCAAAAAAGCCTGAGATCATTTAGTGTAATGTCTCAAGCTGTTTATCCATAAGTCTTTTACTTTGTTTGCGAGAATAGAACACGAAGCTGATCTGGAACGGATCGGCTTTTTCGCGTATCCACATCCATAGCAACGCTGGTTACTGATGCCTCTGCACATAGTTCCCCCGCCTTGTTGACAATTTGCTGAATAAGTATGTAGCTGCTGTTGCCAACTGTTCCTGGTGAAGTGATTACCGTCAACTGATCGCCCTGCCGGCATTCTTTGCGGTAGTTAATGTTGATATTTACGGTGACAGTTTGGACACCCAACTGCTTGAAGACGTCATAAGCAAGATCATTCGCTTCATACCATTCTTCCCGACCCCATTCGAGGTATTCCAAATATTTTGCATTATTCACATGTCCATTAACATCAATTTCTGTAGGTCGGACAGTAAGATTAAGAGAGGTTTGCATAGTGGAGTTCCTTTCCGCTGTATAGTACCTCTAGTGTATCGCAATTGTGTATGGGCTAACAACTTGGACTGTTATAGGTTTCGATTAGTGTATTGCTGATTTGCTTGTGAAACTTATTATACAAATGTTGAGTTAATGCTCCATTTGATTCTGGCGTTAGACAGAAATACTGCTTCCTTATTTAGTATTGGGAGTGGGGGGGCAATAAATAGCTGCTGATAGAGGTTCTGATGTAAGTAGCCAGATATAAAAAAAGTAACAGGATCACTAATGCTAGCTTTGTAGGAAAGTATGCTGATAAAGGAGCTAATAATGGAACACCGTTCTGCTATTCGTAAAAAGAGAAGCTAGGGTGAAGACGATAGCTTCGAATACGCTTTTCGCCTGCTGCGGCCTGCAAAACTTTGTTCTCAACCATCTGCTTAAGCAGCATTCTAGCATGGCGATTACTGCAGCTGAGGGAATTCTGCACTTGTGAGGGGGTGATGCTGGTTTCGGAATAGGAGGCGAGTCTGATGATTTCACGATATTTTAATGGCAAAGCTTCATGACGGGTATCTAAGTGACTATATAGACGACCAATGATCTGCTGGATATATTGCTGGCATACACGGGGCCTTTCTTTAATCGCATCATAAGAAAAGCGAAATACCTTCCAATTGTCCAACACCAGATCATTCTGGCGGAAGCGGCTGTCTGAGAAATTCCATCTGTCAATGGTGCGTGCATGAGAAGTGAAGCCGTCTACTTCTATTGCTATTTTGAATGGAGGGCGCATAAAGGCAAAATCAATAAATCTAACTCCATCACGAAAATCATAGATTTCATGCTCTGCAAAGAGATAATCAAAATGTCCGACTGCAGGCCACCATACTTGTTTTAAAAACTGCTGCTCGGCGTGGGAGTGACCTTCCTTAAGCTTGCGAAGACTTTCCCCTGTTCGCTGAGTAGTTTGTTCATTTATCCATTGTTGATAAGCGATTTCGTAATTACTAATCATTCGACAGCCTCCTTGTTCATAAAAAAAGCTCCCTCCCTGAAAAATCAGGAAGAGAGCGGTGTGCTTCACGCGCAAATTATTATTTGATTAGCTTAATTATAGATTAAAAGCATATATTTGTCATCTATATACTGGGAGCGGCACGACGTTCCGTTATTATTTATTTTATTCTTATTTTTAGGGAAATAACGGAACTCCATTCCATTAATATTCGGAATTTGCTCTTTTAGAGGTTGTTTTTTTCAATTAGCGGAACACGGTTCCGTTAATTATGATAAAAAAGCAGAGAATTAGCAAATAGAGGAACGCCGTTCCGCTAGGAAACCGTAGAGGTAACTTTGTACGTAAATGGTCACCTTGGTATCCGATTTCGCAACCCCGTCAACCCCGTCAACCCTAGTAACCTCGTTCAAGACCAGTAACCCACGAAGGTTGCTGGGTATGTTCAGATCAAGAGTTAGGTTGAAGCAGATGCAGTAAGTCCAATCTGGTCCATCGCTTCGGATAGCAGCTCGATCATGGTGTCGATTTCTGGGGGAGTTACAATTAGGGCGGGCATTAGTCGTATGGTAGCAGCATTCGGGGAGTTAATAAGCAGCTTCTGCTTCAAGCACTGCGCCGCCAATGGGGCGGCGCAGCCTTCTGGAACATCGAAGGCTACGAGTAAGCCCTTCCCGCGAATATGGCTGATTGGATAGGATTGGGCTAGCTTCTGCAATTGCTCGGTTAGATAGATCCCCAGCTGCCGAGCATGTTCCGCCAAATTGAGGCGCACAATTTCCTGCACGACGGCGTGGCCGGCGGCCATGGCAAGAGCACTGCCTCCATAGGTGCCACCCTGATCACCGGGCTCGAATAGGTCGAAGCCATTGGTCGTTAGCATGGCAGATAACGGGAACCCGCCGCCGATCCCTTTGGCAAGTGTCATGACATCAGGCTTAACTCCATAATGCTCGTGAGCAAATAGGGTGCCCGTTCTTCCAAACCCCGTCTGAATTTCATCGAATATGAGCATAATGCCGTACACATCACATGCCTTCCGAAGTGCACGCAGATAAGGCGCATCTACCTCATGCACACCGCCCTCTCCTTGAACAAGCTCCAGCATAATTGCACAGGTATGATTGTTAATGGCTGCAAAGCAAGCATCTAGATCATTAATTGGTACATGCTTGAAGCCAGCTACCTTCGGTTCGAATAAGCCGTCCCATTGCTGTTTGCCTGTCGCAGACATTGTGGCTAGTGTTCTCCCGTGAAAGCTGTTCGTTAATGTAATAATTTCATAAGCGCCGTTCAAATTGCGGGCTCCATGCTTGCGCGCTAGCTTTATTGCACTTTCATTGGCTTCGGCTCCGCTGGTGGAGAAGAATACTTTATCCATCCCGGATAGCTCTGTCAGCAGCTTGGCGAATTCAATCATCGGCTTATTATAGAAAGCTGGGCTAGCATGGACTAACTGGCCTGCCTGACGAGCCAATGCTTCTTGAAGAACAGCGGGGGAGTGTCCGAGATTCGTAACGGCCCAGCCGCCAATAAAGTCCAAGTAACGTGATCCTTCCGTATCCCACAAGTACATGCCCTCACCACGCTCCATAACAATAGAGGGCCTTTTTGCGGTGAAAAGAATGGATTGTTCAGCTGCCTCCAGTAAAGGTGACAATTCTTGCTGCGTAGCTTGTTTCATGCTAAAACCTCCGAATCATTTTTAGTATTGTATAAATATACATTAAAACTAATATATATACAACGGTCTTTAAACGATATTTTAACGGCCTTCAACCGATCTATAACTAACTTTGAACTATGTCTTAAAGATGTTTGAACTTAACTCTTAAAGGTGTTTAAACTATCTTATTAAAGTACTTAATTTATGTTAATGGTCCTTGAACGCTACTGAAGAAGATCCGATCACGCGATAAAAAAAGGCTCATCCGCGAAGAGACAAATTCTCTTCGGGATAAGCCTTTTTGTATTGCGATGAACGGCAGTTAGCCGATCATAATTTTTCCTTCAGGATAGCGGTACAGTTGTTTGTCTGGTGTAGGAACCAAACTGAAGGCAAGCGTTAGCGGACCGAGACGGCCGAGGAACATCGTTAATATAATTAGTATTTTGCCGATGGTTGTCAGATGGGGGGTAATCCCCATAGATAGCCCTGTTGTGCCGAATGCTGAGGTGACCTCGAACAGTAGAGTGAGAAAGTCAGCATCCTCCGTTGCTGACAGAATCATGGTGAATAGCACGATTGAGGCCAGAGAAACGAAAGTAATGGTCAGAGCCTTGTAGACGCGGTCCTTTGCCAGCCTTCTACGGAAGAATACGACATCTTCCTTGCCTCGAACCATCGCAATAACAGCGCCAATCAGAATAGCAAAGGTCGTTACCTTGATGCCGCCCCCTGCTGAGCCTGGAGATGCACCGATGAACATTAGAATAATGATCAGAAACTGTGTGGCATGCCGCATGGATGCAATGTCGAGTGTGCTGGCGCCTCCAGATCTCGGTGAGATGGACTGGAATAAGGAGCTGTACAGCTTGCCCGTAATGCTAAGGGGCTCCAAAGTCTTGGCATTCGTAAATTCAAACACAAAGATAACGACAGCTCCGAATAGAAAAAGCCCACAGGACACATATAATACAACCTTGGAGTGGAAGGAGAGCTTACGCAGCTTGGAAAAGTCTATTACCTCTGCAAGAACGATAAATCCTATACCGCCAAGGAAGATGAGCAGCATGAGGACAGCATTCACGATAGGATCATTAACGTGGCTGATGAAGCTGGTGAAGGGTCCGTTGATCCCGCCCATTACATCGAAGCCCGCATTCGTAAACATGGAGACGCTGTGAAATATTCCAAAGTAAAAGGCATCTCCGATCGGCATGCTGGCGGACCATCTAATAGTTAGTAGCAAGGCCCCGATGATTTCAATTGTAAAGGCATATACAAGGACACGGCGTATGAAACGAACGATTCCCTCTAGTGAGGACTGGTTCATCGTTTCTTGCAGGACGAGCCGTTCTCTTAAAGAAATGCGTTTGCGAAAGGCGAGTGCGAACAAGGTTGCCATCGTCATGAAGCCAAGGCCGCCGATCTGCATTAAGGCGAGAATCACAATCTGACCGAACATCGTATAGTTCGTGCCCGTATCGACAACGACGAGGCCGGTTACACAGACCGCAGAGGTAGCCGTGAAGAGCGCATCTATAAAAGAAGTCGATTGTCCGCTGACGGTCGCATAAGGGAGCGATAGCAGCAGAGCTCCGATGCCGATAATCAATACAAACCCTAAGGTAAGGATTTGGGGCGGTGTTATTTTAAATAAGGATGTTCGGGTGTTCTTCAAAATGGGTATCTCCTTCTTAGATAACAGGCAAAGTCGCCCGAATGAAATGTTCACTATATTATCTGGTATAATTATCATATATGCAACCAACCGTAAGCTTACAAGGGAAAGCAATGGTCAAGTGATCATATGCAGCCCTTTTATAGGAGGATACCCAATGAAAACTAGATATATTGCTGGATTGTCGTTAGCCGTTATGGGTGCAGGATTTATTACGACAAAATATGGCCTGCCGGATACAGGCTGGTCGAGAATGCTGGAGAGCGGCTTTGAAGCGGGATTAGTCGGAGGAATTGCAGACTGGTTCGCAGTAACAGCCTTATTCCGTCACCCCATGGGCATTCCTATCCCTCATACGTCACTGCTCCTCAAGAATAAAGATAAGCTCATTAATGCGCTTATTTCGGCTATGGAGAATGAATTGCTCAAGAAGGAGAGCATCAGCCGCAAGCTTAGTGAGCTGAAGCTGTTCAGAGGCGTAGCCTCAGGTGCTGTGGGTATGCTTCGCAAGCGGAAAATGCGAGTCGCAGCTGTTCGGTTTGCTCAGTCCGCCTTGGAGCAGGTTCCTCTAGATAAACTAAGCGGCGTACTTCGTTCCTTAATTTCACAATATATGAGCAAGCAAGATTTGAAGCCGCTCCTCCAGAAATGGACGGATAAGTTCGTTCACGAGGGCTGGAGTGAAAAAGCGCTTGATTATGTTCTACAGCACGGCAAACAGTGGGTGAGCAAGCGCGAGACTGAGCAGCTGCTGGGCAAGCTGGCGCATAGCAAGCTCGAAGAACTCAAGGTAGGCGGCTTCATGGGCTTTGCTGTACAAGCCTTCGTTGGTTTTATGAGCCCTGAGAAATTAGGCCCTATGGTCCAGAACATGCTGTTATCCGGCATTCGTGATCTTAGTACCCCGGGCAGCGGGAACAGGAAGAAGCTATTAGATGAAATAGGGCAGCAAGTATCGCAGATGCCTGATAATGAAGAACTAATGGATAAATTGAAGAATTGGCTGACTGCGAGCACAGGAAGTGTTGAGATGGAGCGCTTCATTCATTTGCGCTTGGAGGAAATCAGGCAGCTGCTTCTTGATAAATTGGAGGAAGAGAGCTTGCAGGGCGGGCGCTCTATTGTGAAGGGCTTTCGGTATGTATCGGATTATGCTAAGGAGAAGGAAGAGCTGCTGCAGCAATGGGAGCAGTCCATCCTTACATTCGTTGTCAATTTAATCGAGAAGAACCATTATCGGATTGGGCTCTTGGTAAGGGATAATTTGAATCAAATGGATGATAAGGCGCTAGTCCAAATGCTGGAGCAAAAAATCGGCAGTGATCTGCAATGGATACGGGTAAATGGGGCATTATGCGGCTTTGCAATCGGGATCGTCCTGTCTTTTTTATGAACTAAATAGAAAAAGAAGGAAATGGGTAATTTTTCTAGAAGATTTAGGCAATATGGTGGCAGGACGGTGAGGAATTCGATGTTGTTGGACAGCCAATCGAATAAAGGCAACTTATTTACGCAAGCTTTTCGTTATGCACCGATCGGAATGATGTTAACCAGGCTTGATGGAAAGATAATGGAAGTCAATCACTCCTTATCCAGAATGCTGGCTTATGAGTTCGAAGAGCTTAGTGAAATGGTCGTTCATGATATTGTTCATTGTGATGACTCCATTCTCAATCTGGTCTATATGAAAGAACTATTGAGCGGCAAGAGAAAGTTTTATCAGTTGGAGCAACGCTTGAAGCAGCGAGAAGGCCTATATATATGGGCAAGATTAAGTGTGGCATTCGTACCGGGCAAATCGAAGGATGACGAAGGGTTCCTGATCTATCAGATGTCGGATATTAGTGAACAGCGAGAGACCATTCCACTCCTGCATAAGAATGAAGTAATCACTCCATACCTTACGGATAAAGAGGATGAACTCATATCCAGGCACTCCGCTGACGGAACTATACTATACACTTCACCTGCGTGGGTCAGGCTGTTCGGATATTCACAAGAAGAGATGCTCGGGCAGTTGCTAATCCAATTCGCCCATCCTGAGGATGTGGAGGAATTAAGAAATCAGCAGTACAATGCCGTCAATGGCAAGCCGATCGCCTCCGCTCCTGTACGAATCCGAAGCAAGGATGGGCAATACATTCAAGTAGAGACCTCGGGCAGCGGTGTGCGGGATGAGCGCGGCAATATGGTAGAGATGATTATATTAACAAGGAAGAGCAGCATAAAGCTCAAAAGGCATGATAGATATAAAGAACTGGATCAGGACCAGTACATTTCCCTCTTCTCTACCCATCCGGAGCTTGTCTATTCGATGGATCTGGAGGGGACATTCTTATCGGCTAATGAGGCCTTCGAGCGGGCGACAGGCTATAATGCGCAAGCGATTGAGCAGCGCTTGGTCCACTTTAGGAATGTAACGCATCCCGATTATTTGAATATTACAGAACGCAGCTTCCAATCAGCCGCTGCCGGTAACACAGAGCGTTACAGAATGATCGGTATGGCTACAGATGGGACAAGCTGTGTGCTTGAAATAGTGAATGCGCCGATCTATTCGGGACATGATATCGTGGGTGTATGCGGGGTTGCGAGAGATATTACGGAGCAAGCGCGATTGTGGAATGAGCTGATGCAGAGCCGGCAAATGTACCGGCTTATATCCGACAATGCACAGGATATCATTACCTTCTTGTCTCCTGATGGCATGATTCGTTATGTGTCGCCAGCGACAGAACGGCTGCTTGGCTATAAGCCTGAGGATGTTATTGGAACGAATATTTTTCATTATTTATGGGATGAGCCGCATCGGGAGTCTATTGCAATTGAAGTAGACCAGACCTTCACCAAGCAGTTGCTTCACAAAAATGGTCAATATATTTGGATGGAGTTCACCCTGCGCAAAATCGTTGATCAGAAGGGACAGCTTGAACAGATTATTGGGGTAGGCAGAGATATTACGGAGCGCAAAAAATCAGAGGAGCTCATGCTGAATTCGGAAAAACTGACGGTAGCCGGTCAGTTGGCAGCGGGGATCGCCCACGAAATTCGTAATCCTATAACGGCTATAAAAGGGTTTATCCAGCTTATGCAGACAGGGTATAAGGAGAAAAAACGCTATTTTGACATTATGGAATCAGAAATTGAACGGATCGAAATGATTCTAAGCGAGCTGCTTGTACTAGCTAAGCCGCAGGCGACCCGTCTCGAACGGAAAAATATATGTGATCTGGTCGCACAAGTTATTCCTCTTCTTGATACGCAGGCTATTATTAGTAATGTGCAAATTTTGATGGATTTTGAGGCAGATGGCGCTTATGTGATGTGCGATGACAATCAATTGAAGCAGGTGTGCATTAATTATATAAAGAATGCGATTGAAGCGATGACTAGTGGAGGGGAATTGCGAATCCAGGTGCGAAAATGCGGGAATAAAGCTATAAAGGTACGCTTCATTGATCAAGGAGGGGGAATTCCAGACTATATACTGTCCAAGCTGGGACAGCCATTCTATACTACGAAGGAAAAGGGGACTGGATTAGGATTCATGGTAAGCAAAAAAATTGTAGAAACGCATAATGGAACTGTACAAGTATTTAGTGAAGAAAATATAGGAGCGACCATCGAGATGACGCTTCCATGTGCATGAGTGCCCTTAATGTATAAATATCATTAAATATGAATAGTTATCCATTACGGGATATGCTATACTACAATTCAATCAAATATGATGGAATTAGGTGCTTATGCTTCACTGCATGAGCTTAAAAGGGAAGTCCGGTGTGATGCCGGCGCGGTCCCGCCACTGTAACAGTTGAGTCTGAGCGAATAGAGTCCACTGATCCGAAGTCGGATTGGGAAGGAAAGCGAAAGACGATGAAGCTGAAGCCAGGAGACCTGCCTATTTCGACAGCACTGCTGTACCTACGGGAGATAGGGAGGTGTTAAGATGGCAGCCACCGTTTGTCTAAAACGAGGGGCATCTTTACCTATGTATCTACACAGGTGAAGATGCGCCTTTTTTGTTGTTCATAAAAGGCCTGCAAAAGAGTTTAACTCGCAAGAATTGGACTCATTAATTATTGTATTTGCTGATCAGCAGCGATCGGAAGGGCAATTAGGCAGATGGAGAGACTCTGTTCGGATTTAAAAGAAAGCTGATCAGCAGCGAAGAGGATGGATTGTCGTGGAGAAGCGAAGCGTTCGCCTTTGTCCCACAATTTTCACCGCATGGAGCGGTTATTCAAAAAAATTGGGGGGCAACAGCGATCGGAAGGACAATCCATCCTCTCAGCAGCCAACTATCAGAGAAATAATCTTATGCTTACGAAGTAGTTTTGCTTTAACAAAGGTTTACCCTTTTTGTTACACACAAAACTTAAGTCTCATGCTTACGAAGTAGTTTTGCTTTAACAAAGGTTTACCCT
>NZ_JBXENX010000016.1:0-114498 GCF_059383895.1 Paenibacillus sp. J22P59 | reverse complement strand
CATTAATGCAACGACGGATGCGCCGGGCGGTCCAACTGCATGGGCAACAGGCATCAGCTACAAAGTGAATGATGTAGTGACGTATGGAGGCAAAACGTATGTGTGCATTCAACCGCATACTTCCCTTGCAGGCTGGGAGCCTTCCAATGTGCCAGCACTATGGAGAGTGCAATCGTAATTGAATAGGCCCAATAGACCAAGTAGAACGCAGTTCCGATGCTTCGGAGCTGTGTTCTTTTTTATTTTTTTGTCGAACAGTGTCAGTTTATGCTTTACAAAAAAAGAGGTTGAGGTAGAATAGGAAATATGGAAACGCATTCATATTATACCTATAAAAGGGGCTATGTCAGGTGAAGTACGCTGCAATCATTATTTTACTGGCTGTATTCATTGCGGGGTGTTCCTCAGAAGAGCCAGATGATTATGAAGTGAATTTACAACAAGGGATCGAAGCGCTGGATAATCAGGACTACAATGAAGCGATCAACTACTTTCGCGAGGCGAAAGCGCTGAAGCCGACAGCAGAAGCGAATCGGCTGCTGAATGTCGCTATTAATCAACAACAGACAGGACAGGCTGTAGTCTTAAATGAAGGCGGAGAGCTGCAAAGCTCTTCAACTGTAGATAAAAACTCAGATAAGGAAAGCTATATTGGCGAGTGGGGCGAGGCACCGACTGTTGAAGCGGCCTATTATTATGTAGAAATTCAGAAGCAAGCTGACAGCAATAAATACGACGTAGAGATCGTTAGCACGCAAAGCCCACCTGCAAGCAGATATGCTTCTATTGAAGTAGAAGCCGTCTATGAAGATGGACAGCTCATTTTTCAATATGATGATGATGGCTGGGGTAACCAGGGTACTGGCCAAATTGCTTTTAGCAGGGACAATGCGATTAAAGTAACGGTCAATAAAACCTATGCGAATCCGGATGCGAACTGGTTCTTGGCCGATAGTTATTCTTTAACTAAATTGACAGAGGCGATGAAGCAGGCTGCTGCTGAGAAGGAATCTATACCAGCCTCCTCAGGGACGGTAGCTTTTACCGTGGATCAGTTCCAAGAGAAGTTTAATCAACAAGCCACTGAACAAAATATGAATGAGGCTATTGCAGAGGTTATTGTAGATGAAGGGGAGTTCCAGCATACTTATATTGCCCCTCTTAGCAAGCGGATTAGCATCATGGGTACAATCAATAAAGACAATAATAGGATCAAAGAAATCGTGATTGCGCATCAAGTGAATTATGATGAAGAAGAGCATGAATTTTATTTGGGGATGCGATCGATCATCGGAATAACCAATCCTGGGCTGTCTTCGGATGAGGTTAGTAAGGTATTGTCAGACCTAGGCTTCTATGAAGCTTCAGGCAATGCTGGGCACTGGGAAGGGAATACGGTACGCAATGGCATTCATTATACCTTGTACATGACCGAGAAGCATCAGATCACATTGATTGTTTCTAATGAAGAAGAATAGATACGCAAACTATTACAAGACGATTGCTCAAATAAAGAGCAAATCTGGCGCTTGAAAATCAATGTTGCCATACATCCGCCCTGTTCACGTCTATCTATCCCTTTTAAGATGCAGGCTACTATAACATCTGCTTTCTACCTGCACAGAATACAAGACTACGAGCGTATTCTTAAACAAAATATAGCTGCTATTGCTCGTGAAGTCTATGATGCAACAGGGGAAACTTTAGAGCAAGAGCTGCAATTTACTCTAGTAATTGAAGAGAATGAGGTAGTAGCCTTTGAGAATTAATCAGAGATTTATATAAGTCTGGGCTCATTAACAGAAACAATATGACGCCTCTAGGATTCAAAGGTTGCTATCCTTTAATGCAATTGTTTTTCTGCTCTTTTCTAAATATACGCCATACCCAAGCAGAAGCAAGGCACCTATACAAATGAGAACATTCATATAAAAGATCAATTCAAAGGAATTAAATTCCAATTCTTGTCCTGTTCCTGCTCCATTACCAATACCTCCGAGTCCTAATGCCGCGCCTATAACCATGCCTACATTTCGTGTTAAAGCGATCATTCCTCCTATGGAACCGACATGCTCTGTAGGAGCATGCTGCATAATAATACTATTATTAGGAGAGGCAATAAGTCCCATTCCTAGGCCAATCAAGGATAGTACAGCAATAATAGAGACGATTGACAATTGCTCAAGGCAGAGAGCGAACAAAGTAAGACCGCTCCCCATCCCGCATAAGCCTAACAATAGGAAGCGTTTAGCGCCATATCGGTCAGACAAGCGCCCTGAGATAGGCCCAGCGAATGCCAGCAGAATCGGGTAAGCAGCCATAATGGTCCCTATAGAAGATAAGGATAAGGAGAGTCTTCCCGACAAATAAAAGGGTAGAGCGACTAAGACGGTATTGGACATTATAAAAGTAGCACAGCTTATGAGCAAGCCGTATGACAAAGCAGGTATGCGGAAAACCTTTATTGGTATGAATGGGGTGGAATGCGACATTTCCCATAGTAGAAATAAAGGTATCGCAAGGATAGCAATGGCCACGATAGCTATATTATCCCAAGACAACGAGCTCCATTTGTGTGCATTGGATATTCCAAGAATGAGTGAGCTTATTGCTATAAGGAACAACAGAGCACCAACGAAGTCAGATGAAGCGGGCTTTTTTTCCACTAAGCGCTTGGGTATGTAGCGAAAAGCGAGCCATATGCCAACGAAGGCAATAGGAACATGAATTAAGAATAACCAGTTCCAGTCGAGCCATTCTGCAATCCATCCTCCTGTAATCGGACCGCTCATCCCTCCGAGAGCTACTGACGAGCTTACGGTACCAAGTGCCCGTCCTCGATTTTCCATAGGGAGATGAATGGTAATTATCGCAATATTGGTGGCTTGAAACATGGCGGCACCTACAGCTTGTATGATTCTTAGGATGAGAAGCTCCGTGATCGTAGAGGAAAATGCGATAAGGACAGAGCTCAATCCAAATAGCACATATCCAAAATTATGAATAAGGCGATAACCATAACGATCCCCCAATTTTCCCATCACCGGCAGAAGGGAAGCGATAACGAGCAAGTAGCCTGTCGTAATCCATTGAATGGTCTCAGGTGCAGTGTGAAAGGTTTTTGCAAAGAGCGGTAGAGAAACATTGACAACCCCTGCTGTAAAATGTGAAATAAATGCTCCTATGCATATAGCAATCAATAGGAGTACTCCATGAGTACGAGATATAGCTTGATTGTTGGGAAGCTTCATTTAGTAGTCACCGACATTTCCGTTTGTTATGGTTGGGTATGATGGTATAGAAACTATACTATATAAGTAAAAAAAATCATTTCTGTAGAAGATGATTTAATTTTTCGATGCATATTTCGAAGATTTCGATCTCCTGGTTGCTTAATTGCGAACGAAGCTGATCATAGAATTGCAGATGGACAAGCTCGTGGGCTGCATGAGCCTCCTTTCCTAAGTCGGTTAGTGAAATCAGGACACCCCTTGAATCATTCGGATGCGGGGAACGTCGGACAAGCTCTTTGGCACCAAGCCGTGTGACGAGCTGTGTAATAGCTCCCTTTGTAACGCCAAGACGTGCCGCGAGTTCACTCATAAGAACACCTTGATCAGGACCAATGGCCTCAATCGTATGAATTTCGCTAGGAGTTAAGGCACCTGCTTCTCCAAAGTGATGGGGCTGGCGTTCCAGTCTGCGAAGCTGCATAATCAGTCGGCCGAGACTGCGGCTGCCGCTATTGTTAGAATCGGATGGAGTAAAAGTATCTTTTTTCATGATTTTAGTATAGTAGCTAAACAATATTGCTGTCAAGAGATTGGGTTACACGAGATGCGATATGTGGCAAAATGTGAAGCGCACCGAGCAGAAATAGATCATGCATGGGGTAAAAAAAAGAAAACAATAGACTGGCACGGTTTGAATGTCGCGCCAGTCTATTGTTTCTTTTAATAGTAAATCACTAGCAATTAATCGTACAGATGAATCTCTGCAAGCTGCAAGCTTCCGTTATTATTGCTAAGGTCGAATTTGTAATAGCGGTAATTGGTAGTATTGCTGATTGTATACGTATTGGTCGTATAGCGGTCCGCGAAGCTGGCATTCGAACGCGTATCGAGAACCGTCCAGCTTGTTCCATCGTTAGAGCCTGACAGCGTCCAACTCAACGGATCTCTCTCGGAATAATCATTGCCTGAAGTAAGGGAATATGATTTCACCGCATAGCTGTTCGTGCCGGCGAATTGATATTGAACGGATGGATTGCCGTCGAATACGAACCACTTGGTAGCATCATTATGATCGAATAGATTTTGTACAGTCTCATTCAGCGGGCTATTGGTATTGCTGACCGTTATAGTTCCGCCTTGGGTAAGTCCTACTGGCTGGGTGTTCTTTTTGAAGAAGGGGTAATTAATCCATTTGGCAGTGCTAATTGGGTCCCACTCAGGGAGCTCATTATCGCCAAACACATAGCCGTTCGCATCCTTTAAGAGGGAGAAACGATGCAGCCAGTCAAAACCGCGCCACATGATGGAATTATTACCGCCTTCATGCGGCAGCCCGAGAGCATGGCCAAGTTCATGCAAAGCAGCTCCATAACCTATGGATAGTGCTTTTTGTCTTGTTGTGGCAGGTTCACCGACAAAGTTAGAATCTACTGCACTAAGATCTGCGAAGGCGCTTTGAATCTCAGTTTCGCTATTTGGGAACAAATACACCGTAGAGCCTCCGAATACACCGTGATCGCCTCCGCCAAGGGCTATATGAGCATACATGTAATTGGCCGCTGCATCATATTTGGTAAAACCAACGAAAGCGAGATTTTTTGTGCCTGCTTGTGGATATTGCTGTGTGATTGCATCCCCGACTTCTGGCCAGAGATTGTCCTTATTATAAGACGTATTATAGTAATAAGAGGTAGGGTGCGTGCTTTGCAGAACGTTAATATTTACCTTGCCAGTCGTTAGGTTCGTCTCCAAATCGAAGGTAGACCTGCCTTGACCATTGTTGTTCAGTGATTCAGCAGTTAACGATTGGATGAATTTCGCATAGGTGCTTAGCTTGGCAGCATAGTTCTGCGGGTCATTCGTGAATGTTGTTTGGTATTCCGTATTGCCATCACTAGGAACATACCAGAATATACGGGTTTTTGCTTTATTATTCAAAGGCTCGTAATTCAAGGTTAATGTTGTCTGCTTCGTGCCATTCTGGATCACCAGATTATTCACACCTGGCACAAGATCAGCAAATACTTTGAAATGGCCTTGATGCGCTTCACCTAGGAATACATTCGTACTCCAATTAGAGGAAGTGTTGGTTAAGGTGACGGAAGTTGCGCCTGTATCGCTCAACAGGCCGCGAATTAGGGGAAGGCCATATCCGATCGTCTCGTTATTAACAAAATTGGTGACATCGATGTCAGGCTTAGTTGGTGCTAGAAGCTTATCTTGCGGAATAATGCTTTTGGCGATGGAAGGGCTGCTCCAATAAAGCTTAGAGCTTGCATTGCCGGTGTTTTTATAATATTCCAGCTTGAGCGCATATTTTTGTCCTGCGCTAAGGGCGATGGAGCCGCTATGCTCCGTCACGGCTTGATCATGCCATTGGTCAATAATGAGCTGATTATTCACCCATAGACGTACGCCATCACTAGATGCTGTAGTGAAGGTGTACGTTTCGTTATAAGAGGCTTCCACCTCTCCGAGCCAACGAACAGAGAAGGTATTGGCATTAAGTCCGGCAGCAGGCGAATTAGCTGCCCAATCAAAGTTCACATTAGCATCTGTCCGTCTGAGCTTGAAGTTGGACAAGTCTTTGTTGTCGAAGTAGTATCCGGTCAAGCCTCTCGTAGGGGGAGGTGTGTTGCTATTCGTTACGGATACTGTAATGGGTTGGCTTGTAGTTGAACCAAAGCTATTAATCAGCTTGGCTGTATACGTATAGCTGCCTAAAGCCTTGCCGCTAATTGCAGTAGTTGCAGTTTGAGAACTCGGGGTTTGATCCGGCAAGCTCTGGGAATCTATTAATACGTTATTTTCATAGATTTCTAGCGTGGTTCCATTGTTGCCCCAATAAAGATTGGTCGTTAATGTATAGCTGCCGTCACCATCCCAGTTATTATGGGCCAATGCAGGCGTACCAGGAACACCGGTTGCTGCTGCAAAAGCTGAAGATACCGGCAACAAGGCAATGAATAAGGCGAGTACAATACTTACAACAATTGATTTGGTTAATTTCATTACTATACCTCTCTTCTATGTATAATTCACTTCGTATAACGATTATTGAATGTTCTCATCACCGCCTGTCTAGTTAAGGACAAACTTTAAGGGATTAACCCTTAATACCCATGATATTACTCCGAATTAAGCTGGTGTGCAATCTATTTATTATTAAGATTTGGTAGAATAGTAGATAAAAGTAATCCATCCTTCTTTGGCTTATTATCAGGAGGCAGTTGGCATCGACTTGCGAAATCTATGTCATGGAGTGACGTCATCAATTTCAATACGAGGAGGACTGAAAATTGGGTGAAAGCTTATTGACAGCAGTACAGGCGCTTGCGCTTAATCATGTCAAATCGAATGCGATGCTAATGCGAAGTCGCATGCGTGAGTCAGCCGAGAAAATTCTAGTGCGCAATGGCTTGATCTCCGAGACATTTGACGATCTTCTGTCGCGCATCGGTATGCACGCTCGTGTCACATTAAACTTCCATCCGGACCGAATTCTGCCGAGCGGCCTGACCGTTGTTGAGGGTCTACTGCGAGAGGGCAGCTACCATAGCCAATTTGTGACGGGAGTTTCCAATGGAAATCGAACGGCGTTCTTAGGCGGGGATCGCGATCTCTGGGAGGAAAAGCTTTTCGGTGGAGCTTATCAATCGTACGGTGTACAAGACTACGAGAGACCGAAATACGGTGCTCTCAACCTAATGAATTATGCGGATGGTGCATCCCCACGATTTGGCTCATGCTATCTTCGACTGCGACCTCATATATTAAGTCGTAGTACATTTACATTCGGCGATAGCCATATCGGTCCCGAGCATTTAGGGACGATAGATATATTCGATACGGTCTTAGCCGAGTTGCTTCGAAGCACCGACATCACCCGCGAAGCGCTTGGCTCTTCAAATACTGATGTATTTGCTCTTGTAAAACGCCTCCTCGAGCTACACGAAGTCACACCCGACGATGTTTGTGCTGATCTTGGGCGATCGCTAGATGACTATATTGAGACTCAAGTCCATGGAGACATTAGAATGTCCAGGGATGTCGAGGCTCTAGTCGCGGACTCGTCGTTTAAAGAGACGAAGATAGGTTATCAACTTGAAAGCTTGTGCTCTAAATACAACGTAACCCTAGCTTGGCATCCTGGTTTCAGGATTTCGGCGCAGGCTGTTCCGGACGATTTTCGAGGTCCGGCGATGCCTCATTTTGCAAAACGTGTGAATCGAGGGTTCGCTATAAGACCAGGCGAGTTAGATGCAGCTACCTTGGGCAGAGCAGCAGCAGCGCTCCACTATCATCCTGAAAGTTGGCAAGACTGGGGCACCCCTAACGAGACATCCCAGCATTTCAAACAGCTTTGGCACATCCTTGTGAGATACGGATGAGCTGAAGTCTGACGGTATGCTAATATCAGCTGCTACTGTATGAAACTAAACAGGAAGATTAAACTGGAAAAAAGAATGAATTTAAATAAAAACTGCTATTTTTTGTGATACAATGAATTCGAATTATTGCCGTTTTTCGTAAACGATCTATATGTAGTGGAGGTGGGATTATTGCAAGAGCGTGAGCCAGCAACAAGCTATAAAGCTTCTGATTCTGCATCATCTAAGTCGTTAAGAGCCTCGCAACAGGCAAGCACGTCACAAACGAAAGAAGAATGGTCTAGATCTGCTGGATCTGACTTGCCAATGTCCCGTTCCCATATTGCACAATTACAACAAACGATTGGGAACGCCGCTGTGCTTCAATTGATGCAATCGCAGTCCCAAGCGACAAAGCCTATACAGAAAAGACAGAACCAGACAGGAATGCCGGATCAGCTAAAAACGGGCTTGGAAAGTCTATCGGGCATGGATCTATCGGATGTAAAGGTCCATTATAATTCGGATAAACCTCATCAATTGCAAGCATTGGCTTATGCACAAGGAAATGATATTCATATAGCGCCTGGGCAAGAACGGCATCTTCCTCATGAAGGCTGGCATGTTGTTCAGCAGAGACAAGGCCGTGTAAAGGCAACGATGCAAGCAAAAGGACTTCCTGTTAATGATGAAGCGTCGCTAGAGAAAGAGGCGGATATCATGGGAGCTAGAGCAAGTCGAATGCAGTCTTCCTCTGTCGCTCAGGAGAAGTTCAAACAGGCCAGCTTTAATAAACCCGCCGTCAGCCAGCCTATTCAGCGGATAGTAGGCTTTGAATTTGAATCACGCGGCACTAAAATTATTAAGGATGACGGTGATGAGCATAGTGATGACCAAGAGAAAGCAAACCTGCTGAATTCGAATTTATTTTCAGTTGAAAGCGATAATGGTTACTTTGAAGTTGTTACGAAGCCCTTTGAGGAACCGCAAGGCGAAGGTCAGCTAACACAAGCACTCAAAGAAATTACACAATTCGTGCAGTATTTGGAGGCACAAAATAAGGAGAATAAAGGTAAGATCAATACGCTTGATCAAATTATGCACGACATGAATCCTGTAAACGAAGAGGCAGAAAGCAAAGAGAATGAAAGTCGCTTTGAGCTTGCAGATAATAAATTTGTTAGTGTAACGAAGGATTGGGGGATTAGGCTTAACTCAGATCGCATATTATCCCATCCGCAGGCAACTGTAGGCATCAAGATGACCAAGGTGCATAAGATGATGGATGTCATATCTCGAGGCGCAATTAAAGCTAAAGAGGATGGAAAGAAGACTGCGGATATTTGGGATACAAAAACGGAAGTCGGAGCTGAGCAGCAGCGAAGTCATACCTTAATTTCAGTTAATCATCTGGATGTTTGCTGGAGTGATTTGCAATCTGAGCATGGATTATCACAAAAGTTCAAAGGCTTCCTAAGCATTATTATTAACTATCTCGTTTCAGCGGATTGGGCGAGTACTGTATTTGAGGATGCGAAGGGAATAGCTGCTTTCATGTCTCGTATTAATCTCGGAACCATAGCAAGTACATTTACTGATGAAGATGCTGCCTTTATGATGAAACCGGAAGCCATCGGGCAGATTATGGAGATTGCTGGTGTAGCTGAGAAGGATCTCTTCCCCGTAAAGGGTGCTAGCCGATTTAAAGAAGAAGGATTATATGAATATGAAGGCTTTAGTAAAAATCTGGTTAAATTGACGAATAAAGAATGGTTGACTAAGCTGTTTCAGAGCAAAGAGGATCGTTTATCAGAATTTGGCGAATCCATTAGTGAAGTAGATGATAATGAAGAATCAGACGGAAGAAGCTTGAACGATTTTCATATGTCTAGTGCTGTGGATATTGGGAATGGGCGCGAGGGTATGGTGCTTGAGCTCAGACGTCTTCCAAGAAATCTTGCAGTCGACCAATGGGCACATGTATCCTTACAGGTATTTCATCTTGTGAAGACTCTAAATCAAGAGGAAGATTAGGGAAAGACCTAGACAAGATAACAAGGATGTGATTCCAATTAGAGAGCTGATTGGTCGCTGCAAGTATTGTAATAAGGCTATTTATTGCAGTGATGGATTTCTTGAAGGGATTATCGAAGACGATAAGACGTTAATCTGTTTCAACTGCAATGCGGAAAGAGGAACAACAACAAGATCCTGACTTTTTCAATCCGTTATATTGCTCGTATAATAGGCGATAATATCTTTGCGACGAATAATGCCAAGGAAAATGCCATGATCATCTACGACGGGCACGAAATTCTGATCAGCAGCCAATGCCAGCATATCCTCCATGAATGCATTAATGGAGACACATTCATTATAGATACGCTTCTTAATATCGTTGACTGATACTTGCTCCATATTGTCAAAGGTTAGACCCGGCGTGTTTTTTAATTTCCAAAGCAGATCGCCTTCAGATAAGGTTCCAATATATTTGCCATCATGGTCTATAATAGGAATGGATGTATAGTGATGAGCTTCCAACTGCTCCATCGCCTCTCGCATGGAGACAGAGGATTGAATGAAAGCTACTGCATCTTTAGGCAGTAGAAAAGAGCTAATTTGCATAGTTAAGAACTCCTTTACTGTAGAATGAACAAATAGCGCTACCTTTATTAAAACATACTTTGATAATGAAACACATTGAAATTGCTTCCAGCATACGAATGCGAGCGTTATTTGGAGAAGCCCTCAATTACATACATCATACTTAGAGAAAGCAGGGAGTCTCATGAAGCAAGCTAGAACGATTATGATTCAAGGAACCGCTTCGGATGTTGGGAAAAGCGTTATTACGACAGCGCTGTGCCGAATTTTTAAGCAGGATGGCTGGAAAGTGACTCCTTACAAGTCGCAAAATATGGCGCTGAATTCCTACGTAACGCTCGATGGCAAGGAGATCGGCCGCGCTCAAGGTGTGCAAGCAGAGGCTTGCGACATTCCGGCGACAACGGATATGAATCCGATTCTAATCAAGCCCACAGGCGAGATGCGAGCGCAAATTGTGGTTCATGGGAAGCCGCATGAAGAGATGAGCGCACAGCGCTATCGGCAAGAGTATTTGCCTATGGCCGCAGAAATTGTGAAGACTGCATTGAGCCGCCTTAGACAAGACTATGAGCTTGTCGTTATAGAAGGGGCGGGGAGCCCAGCGGAAATTAACCTCAAGGACCGCGATATTGTCAATATGCGTGTAGCCGAATGGGCGGACTCGCCGGTGCTGCTTGTAGCCGATATTGACCGGGGTGGAGTGTTTGCTTCCATCGTTGGTACGTTAGAATTACTGGATGCACATGAGCGAGAGCGGATTCAAGGCTTTATCATTAATAAATTCAGGGGAGATATCAGCTTGCTTCAATCAGGTCTTGAGTGGTTGGAGGAGCGCACCGGCATACCTGTGCTAGGTGTTATCCCTCATATGGCACAGCTCGATATCGAGGCTGAGGACTCGGTAGCACTTGAGCATTTTCCCAATGTGGAAGCAACGGAGAATGAGCTGGACATTGCGGTGATTCGGCTTCCTCGAATATCGAACTTTACTGATTTTGACCCGCTTGCTGCTGAGCCGGATATAGCCCTACGCTATGTGCAAAGTGTGAACCAGCTACAGCACCCGGATGTTGTTATATTGCCAGGGTCAAAAAATACGGTGGAGGACTTGCTCTACTTGCAGCAATCAGGACTGGCGGAAGCGATCGGACGTTTGGCAGTAAGCGGCTGCAGGCTGGTTGGCATCTGCGGAGGTTATCAAATGCTCGGTCGCACATTAAGCGATCCGTTCGGAATCGAATCGGTGCTTGGTGAGGTGCACGGCCTCGATTTGCTGCCGCTGTCAACGACGTTCAGCAAGGAAAAGCGTACCCTTCGGGTGCAAGGGGAAGTCGTATGCGATGTAGAGTCTTGGTCGTCTTTCCTTGGAGCAACTATAGAAGGCTACGAAATACATATGGGTCAGACTGAGCAGTTAGAGCCTGTTGCTTCCTTATTCTCGCTTGGCGATGGTCTCGATGGAGCAATATCGGATAATGGGCAAGTATGGGGCACTTACCTCCATGGTGTTTTTCATAATGATGATTTTCGTCGCAGCTGGCTGAATTCAGTTCGAGCCTTGAAGGGGCTGGAGCCAATTCACTCGACTCTACCTTTCCGAAGCCGCCAGGCAGATGCTTTTGACCGGCTGGCGGAGCATGTTCGCGCTCATCTGGATTTGAAGAAGCTTTACGAAATAATAGGATGATGGTTCGTTCGTTAATTTGATAAAAGACAGGTGAAAGAAATGCAGCCTTATGATTGTTATCCTATAAGAGTTCAGCACAATCATTTTATCAACTATACCTATTTGATTGTTGACCGTATAACAAAGGAAGCCGCTTTAATTGATCCTGCTTGGGAGGAAGATAAGATTTGCGAAACAATTAATCGGCTTGGTGTCCGAGTGACGAAGATATTGTTGACTCATTCCCATACTGATCATGTCCATTTGGTCGAGGTATTCCTTACGCGATACAGCCCTGTCGTCTATATGGCACAGGAGGAAATTGATTATTATCGTTATTCTTGTGCGAATTTGTATGCACTCAAGGATAAAGAGATAATAAGGCTAGGGAATACCCCGATTGTCTGCTTGCTAACCCCAGGCCATACTGCCGGGGGTCTTTGTTATTCTTTAAGCCATGATCTGTTTAGCGGGGATACCGTCTTTATTGAAGGCTGTGGAATATGCAATACGGTTGGAGGAAGTCCCGAGCAAATGTTTGAATCTATTCAAAGATTGAAGAGAGAGCTTCCTCATCATATACGTGTGTATCCAGGTCATTCCTTCGGAAAAGCGCCCGGCTATACGATGGGACATTTGCTCCGGCATAATATTTATTTTCAACTGGATACAAAAGAGGATTTCATTAAGGTTCGAATGAGGCCTAATCAAAAAAGTGCCATAAATTTTTCGTAATGATAAGAATATATTGCAGAGCAATACAATTATTGGTAAGGTATTAAAAATAGATATTGCATTACTCGTATAATATGTTTAATTCACTGTTATATTCTATTATAGACGGAGAAGATGAATTTGGAACATATAAGCTGGAGGTGTGAGGATGATCTATCTTAATGAAGAGAAGCTGGAATTTGAAGTGTTCCCTAATGGAGAAACGCGGATGGTAGAAACGCAAATACTAGATCATCTTCAGCCCAAAAATAAGGTTACCTTCAAGTATCAAAATGACAGTGATCTGATCAAGCTGATGTTCGTGAAAAAGTATTTGGATGAACAACAGGCCATAGCGGATTTGGTCATTCAGTACATGCCGTATAGTCGAATGGATCGTCGCGAAGGGAATACCGCATTCACTTTGAAGTATGTCGCCGACTTCATCAACGCGCTTCAGTTCGCTTCGGTAGAAATTATAGAACCACATTCTGATGTGACACCAGCCTTGATTGATCGCGGCTATGCGACTTATCCTACGCTAAAGCTGCTTGAAGAGGTAGTCCGAGCGATAGGCTTTGACCGTGAGAAGGATTATCTTTTTTTCCCGGATGCGGGCGCACAAAAGCGTTATAGCAAGCTGACAGGCTACAAACAATTGGTCGGCCATAAGAATAGAGATTTCACAACAGGTCAGATTACTAAATTATCTGTAGTAGGGGAAATGGAGCATGAAGGCTGCAAGGTCATTATTCTAGACGATCTATGCTCCTATGGCGGAACCTTCAAACTAAGCGCACAGGCGTTAAAAGAAATAGGGGCAGCGCAGATTTATTTATTGGTGGCGCATTGTGAGGATTCCGTATACAAAGGCGACCTGCTGAAGTCGGATCAATATATTGAAACAATCTTTACTACGAGCTCTATTCTTACTCTTACAGAATCACCAAAAATAAAAGTATTACCACTATAGGAGGCGTACATCATGAACCCTTATATTTATCCAGCTACTCTGCTCTGCGATTTCTATAAAGTGAGTCACAAGGAGCAATATCCGCAGGGTACAGAATTCGTATTCTCGACATGGACGCCTCGTACGACTCGTATATCTGAGGTGAATGAGGTAGTAGCGTTCGGATTTCAAGCCTTTATCAAAAAGTACCTGATCCAATATTTCAATGATCAGTTTTTCAATCGCCCTTTAGAAGACGTCTTGGCGGAATACAAACGGGTTATCCAATTCACGTTAGGCAATCCTGAGCCCGATACGACTCATATTATAGCGCTGCATCAGCTTGGCTATTTACCTATTCGAGTGAATGCTGTAAAAGAAGGCACGCTGGTTCCCTTACGCGTTCCAATGCTGACGATAGAGAATACTCATCCTGCGTTTTTCTGGCTTACGAACTATCTTGAAACGCTAATGTCTTGTGAGCTGTGGCAGCCATCGACAGATGCGACTCTGGCTTTTGAATACCGCAAAATTCTGGAGAGCTATGCTAAAGAAACCAATGGCGATACCTCGGGCGTTCCTTTCCAAGGCCATGATTTCTCAATGCGCGGAATGGCTAGCTTTGAAGCAGCGAAGGCGTCAGGTGCAGGCCATTTGCTGTCGTTTACTGGAACCGATACGATTCCTGCGATTCTGCATTTGGAGGAATTCTACAACGCGAATATGGAGACGGAGCTGATCGGAACTTCCATACCTGCAACGGAGCACTCGGTTATGTGTGCCAATGGTCATGACGAAGTAGAAGTGATTAAACGCCTGATTACAGAAGTTTACCCGCAAGGGTTCGTTTCCATAGTCAGTGATACGTGGGATTTCTGGCATGTCGTTAATGTCGTGTATCGTAATCTGAAAGATACGATCATGGCACGAGAGGGCCGAGTCGTTGTTCGTCCAGATAGTGGGGACCCGGTCAAAATAATTGTAGGCGATCCAGATGCACAGGATGAGGTTGTCCGCAAAGGGCTAATAGAAGTGCTGTGGGATATATTCGGAGGCACAGTTACAGAGAAAGGCTTCAAGCAGCTTGATCCCCATATTGGAGCAATCTACGGAGATTCTATTACATTAGAACGCTGCCTTGCTATCTGCGAAGGGCTGAAGGCGAAGGGCTTCGCTTCGACCAATATGGTCTATGGCATCGGCTCGTATACGTATCAGTATAATACGAGAGATACCTTTGGTTTTGCGCTAAAGGCTACCTTCGTCGAAATTAACGGTGAAGAGCATCAAATATTCAAAGATCCCAAAACCGATGATGGTATGAAAAGATCACAAAAAGGGCTAGTCTCGGTTATTGAGCATGAAGGGGTTATTCAATATAAGGATGAGCTTAGTAAAGCGGATAAGGCAGCCCTTCAAGGTCAAGATTTGCTTGAAACGGTATTTGAAGATGGCAAGCTCATAAGGGAGCAAAGCCTAAGCGAGATTCGCACGCTGCTGCTTAGCCAGCTATAAAAATTAGGCAGTACAAAAAAGAGGATGTACAGGGCAGTCATATTGCTTTGTCGCATCCTTTTTTTGCAAAGGGCTTTTATCGTAGAGGAGCTGTTCATGTGTATCAAATCATTGATGGAATACGAGTCTGGGGCAATCCGCTGGACAATGCCGTATCTCAGGCAGTTACTTGCTCGCAGCACGGGAATGTTGCTCAGGTTCTGCTGATGGCGGATCATCATAAAGGCTATTCCCAGCCCGTTGGCGGAGTTGTCGTCTATGAAGGCCAGATATCTCCCTCTGGCGTCGGCTATGATATTGCCTGCGGGAATAAGGCGGTAAGAACGAATCTGAAATATGAGGATATAAAAGCTAACCTTCCAATGATTATGAATGAAATTGCAAAGAAAATTTCGTTTGGAATAGGAAGAACCAATGATCAGAAGGTAGATCATGATTTGTTCGATGATCCAAACTGGAGCGTATATAAGCAGATTGGGGAACAGGAGCATGATTCCTTGATGGCTCTGGCAAGAAATCAACTAGGAACAGTAGGCAGCGGCAATCACTACGTAGATATTTTTGTAGAAGAAGCAACGCAAGCGGTATGGATCGCGAATCATTTTGGAAGTCGTGGATTCGGGCATAAAACAGCTAGCGGCTTCTTGAACCTGGCAGCTGGCCGGAAATTTAGTGATAAAGCTGCTGGGGAAAGTATGGATCAGCGTCCGACTCTAATTAATTTGGATACGGAGTTAGGCGATATGTACTACCGTGCTATGAATATCGCAGGACGCTATGCCTACGCAGGAAGAGATTATGTGATCGAGCAGGTGCTGCGAATTTTACAGGCAAGCGCAACCTTCGAGGTGCATAATCATCATAATTTTGCATGGAAGGAAATGCACAACAATAAAGAGTATGTCGTGGTAAGAAAAGGCGCGACTCCGTCTGCTCCCGATCAGTTAGGGTTTATCGGTGGAAGTATGGGTGACCTGTCCGTAATCGTAAAAGGGAAGGACTCACAGGAGAATGTGGATTCCTACTATAGTACAGTACACGGTGCAGGCCGATTGATGAGCCGTACGGAGGCAGCGGGGAAGATGAATTGGAAGACACGTACAAGAAGCGGCGGAAAAATAACGCCAGCACAAATGAAGAAGGCGATTGACGATTTCGGTGTGGAGCTTCGTGGAGCAGGCACCGACGAAAGTCCGTTTGTGTACAAAAAACTAAATGAGGTTCTCGCTGCCCATCAAGATACGCTGGATGTTATGCATATCCTGAGGCCTATTGGTGTGTGTATGGCTGGCGCAGATGAATTCGATCCTTACAAGGACTAAATTTCATGATAATGAAATAAAGGACAATCGAGCTCTTGTAATAAGAGGCATGATTGTCCTTTATCGTTATTATTTAGTTAAGCATTCTCACCATTATCATAGCTTAGCTGCCATTGGATTCCGAAGCGATCGGTAACCTGTCCATAAGATTTGCTCCAAAAGGTTTCCTGCAATTCCATAATGACTGTACCGCCGTTTCTCAGCTTATGGAACAAGTCGATGATTTCTTCCTGATTATTGCTGACATAGGCTAGAGTAATATTATTTCCTTCGATAAACGGCGTTCCTGGGAAAACATCTGAAAACATCAATGTGCTTCCATTAACGTCAAGTCGTGCGTGCATAACTAAGTTTTTCGCTTCTTCAGGAAGCGGGTATTCCGGATTAGGAGGCGAATCACCGAAAGCCATAATTTGCGGTGTACCTAGACCAAATACTTCTGCGTAATACTCAACGACCTCACGACAGTTCCCATTGAAATTAAAGTAAATATTAATCGCCACTAGTCTCACTCCTTGTCCATTTGATTTGCTTAGGTTTCCCGTATAGTTATCGTTTCATTATACCCAGCAAGCTATTCCGACTCTCGCTGAGCCTGTCTTTATTATGAAGGGTATAGCGGTGCTAATCAACATGCTCGGTTCCTAGTCTTCCAGACTGCCGTTAATTACATTTCGAGCCTGGATGGTTTGAATAAGCTGGTCGAAGCTGATGCCGTATTGTCTAGCGATATCTCTTGCAAAGCTTTGACCTTGTGGGCGGCCGGGCCGGATTTTGTAGGAACGATTCGATAAGGAAGATGCTTGTTCAGCTGCTTCCTTAATGCCAGAGACCATGCTGATTAGCTTGCTGCTTCCGCCAGTCTCGGCATTAATTTGATCAATGCTTTCCGCTAAATCATGCAAATGTGTGGCGATTACGGCACGCAAGCCAAGAAGCTTAAGCGCACAAACGATATCTTTCATTAAATAGAGGCTTTCACCTGGACTAGTAGAAGAAAAAGACTCATTCAGCAAGATCAAGCTATTGGGGGTTGCATGCTGAAAAATATCACCGATCCGTTGGGACTCGATACCGAGTCGACCTGTTTCAAGAATAGCGTTTTCTTCAACGTTAAAGTAGGGATACAGGCCATCAACGGGGCTTATATTTGCGCTGCTGCAAGGAACGAACAGACCCGCCTGCATTAATACCTGCGTTAGGCCTATCGCCTGCGCATAGGTCGTTTTGCCCCCGGAGTTGGGCCCTGTTAATATAAAAATGCGGCCATGCTCATCGAAGGTGACATCATTCGAAACTAAATATTCATCTAGTCGGCCATTGGGGTATTTCGAGGACATTCGCAAGGCAAGATTGATATTATAATTATTGTGTAGAATGGAAACCCGCTTCTCCATAGGAAGAACATTTGGTCTACACATCGGCAGACCTGTGTCACGCATTCTGTTAATGAATTTAATGGCTCCTACAAAAAAAGCAATATCAGTCTCTAAAGACAGAATCCAATTGAAATGAGTATTTGAATAGCTGTCTATAACAGGCTGGATGGGCTTCAGAACATTTTTAAGTACCTTCTTAAGATCTCGGAATAAGGACCTTCTCAAATCCGTTTCTTCAGGTGACATTTCATAGGAAATCTTATCTGCTTTGCTTACATAGAGGTTAGTTTCAATTTGGTCAGGGTCCTTGTAAAGCTCGGAAATGCCTTGATAGTGACTAGAGCCCGTAAACAATTTGCCGAGAAGGGATGCTCCTGTGAACCTCTCGTCATTGATCGAAATCAAGGTAGCCTGCACTGGATTTAGTTGGGCATCAAAATTGATGCCAACCGTCACGCTGGAGATTGAATCAAGCCCTTTTTTTAATTTGGGCAATTGAGTAGTCAGATGTTGATACTCAGTTTGCTCGGATAGGGAAATAATGCGATCTCTAAGACGACATAGTCCGGCTGATTTCAACTGTGTTGCTCCAGTGAAGGCGTTAAGCAATTGATTAATAAACTCCACATAAATGCCGAGCTCCTTAAGACGGGATACGGTTTGCAGCAATTCATTATCCATGGCATAGTTTTTGCCGGAAGTAAATCTCAGCTCAGAGATTGTCGGCAAGCTATCTTCCAAACAGCGGGCAAGCTGTGGATGTTCTAGCAAATCCTCGATAATATCCAGCCTATGTTGGATGACCTCCGGTTTATAGCTTAATTGTTGAAAAATAGCTTTGATTTCATTAAAGTGCTTATGGTCGGCATCCATTACATGAATGACAGCAGTGAGCTCAAGCTCTTTGAAGTCTTGTTCTGAGAAACGGACCTCATAGCCTCCTTTATTTGAAGGATAAAGAAGACTAATCGGTTCATTCAGTAAAGTGTTCATTCTGGATACACCTCTATATGTATAAAATAAGTGCACCACTCTATCAAAGCATAATATGTAATTATTGTCCAGTTAAGTGAACCCATGTATATATAGTTGGGGAATACAGAGAGTAATTGGGCAGGACAAAGCGTTAGCCCAATTGCGGGATTTGAAATAAAACATAGCGTCTTGTCCACATTTGGCTTCCGACAATGACAGTCTTTCCGTCTTTTTCAAAAAAATATCCGGAGCCTTCTTGCTCTTTGAAGGTCCATCCCTCACGATTCATATGTTTTTTCAGATGATCTGAGGCATTGCTGTCATTCCTTCGAAAGATGTACCAGGAACCGTGTTGTTCCTCTGCTATCTTAACCATCTCTTCCGAAGATTGTTTGCCTGCTTTAACGGCATCCCTTACTGTAACGGAGTCTATGGGGAGTGGGGGATAATAGGATTTGGTATATATAACAATGCCAATGCCCACTCCTACGCCTATTATTGCGATAGCAAGCAAGCTAATGATCCATTTCTTCATAGGTGGCTATCTCCTCGCTGTAAATGATGCCCTTTAGACGCAAATTGCACCAATAAAGTTGCCTAGTGAAACGAATAGGGGGATCGCATGATTATTAAAATGCAGTCGAAGCTTGCAGTTCCAGCAGAACTTCTATGGTCGAATTTAAAGAGCACATCTACCTTTAGAAAAGTAGCATCTCCTCTGATGGCCTTTAAGTATGCAGGTAAAGATGGCTTTCCTGAGATCTGGTCGGAGGGACATACTTATGCATTTAACATGTTTATTTGCGGAGTGTTCCCTTTGGGCATCCACCGTATCTCTTTCTTGCAAATAGATGATACGAATGCCCTGCTGGCAACTGATGAGTCTGGGAAATTAATTCGAACGTGGCGGCACACGATGCGGGTTATTGAAACGGATTCTCGAATGACGATATTTAAGGACGAATTATATTTTGATAATGGGTTATTGTCCTGGCCTACCTATGCAGGTGTTTATTTGTTTTTCAAATATAGACATTTCAGGTTGAAGCAGTTAGTGAAGCGGGGTGGACTGGAGCAAAAACAAGGCAGTTGAGCCGACAACGATCGCAGCATGAGGCTGTGAGGGATAATATAAACGGGGCAATCCTACTTCGCAGGCTGCTACAAGTAAGACTAGAGGCTGGGTCGCTTTCGCTTCCCATATTCTCACTTTAAGCAGATTGTCATAGAGCACATGAAAATAGCGTCACAGGAATAGGCTCCTGTAACGCTATTTTGTCATATACTTATCATTTTGTTCTGTTATATGAACTTATATTATTTAATCAAATTTTTGCTTCTTGCTTCTTTAATCCAAGTAGGGAACTCCGTCAGCAGCTTTTTGAACAGTTCTTCTTCGCTGATTCGGTTAATATCATTTAATTTAAAGAAATCGGCATTATCAATGAATCTTCCACTGAGATCATCGAGCTTTTGCAGGAAATTAAATTGTGCATTGCCGATTCCAACAAACTGCCAAAATATCCCTTTATTAGAAGCTTCCTTGATAATTTTCTCGGTTCTAACCCTATCTGAATTATCTCCATCCGTAATAAAAATAACAAAGACAGGCTCTTCCAACGGCTTGGCATCTGGCTTGGAAAATAATTTGCCGAATAGACCCTTACTCGGCTCGATGTAATGAGAAATAATTCTTTGCATAACGCCGCCATAATTTGTACCGGCCTCAAGCGAATACTTAGGTGTGATTTTCTTTTCTACATATTGATAGAAGTCATTCTCACGAAGCTCACCAACATAATAGTCATTCTCGCCAAATAAAAAGATATCTATGGCTTGGTCATTATCGAATTTAACGCCAAGTGCCAATAAATTTTCAACAACCTTCTGTACTCTGCCGGTTCTGAATAGCTCGGACATGGAACCCGAAATATCTAGTGCTAAAGCAACCTTTGCCTTTTGATTTCCTAGGCCAGACGATTCGATAGAGCCGGCGGCTTTCTTCTTAAGATCAATAAATTGCTTCTTCGCTAATTCAATACTCAAAATAAATCCTCCTTCAATTTCGCAATAGACATGTTGTCCGCAAATGGTAAATTTATTCTAGATGATTATACTATGCTTGCCTTATGTATTTCCAGATAGGGGCAGAATGATATATTTATATGTTAATGATTGTTAATTATATTCTAATCTGTTAAAGTCATGATCATGATTGTAAAAATAGGTATTTTGGAGGATTTTGATATGAAGAAAATGATGATAATTGGTTTGTTTGTTCTACTATTATCCAGTTGCAGCGGTAATATCAAAGAGGAGCCGCTCGATGTACATTTTTCAGAGCCTTTGCTGCTATTAAGAAATGGCACTTCTTTTAAATTAGAGATACAGACTAATCTTCCTGAAGGCTATGCAGTTGAATATTTGGTAACGAATGATCAATGGTCTTATGAGAAGGGTGAAGCTGTAAGTGATGCCGAGCAATGGTATTATAAAGGGGACACGATGTATGTTAAGAATGGGTTACTTACTACTGCTGTAATTCCAGCTAATCGGGATACTATTTTTTATAAACTAAGTCTTACAAAAGTATAAAGGAGTAAGTATAGACTCTGACATGTTATTTCTTATAGAGGAACGGTATGGTTTTACAAGAGGAGAAGTTGATGAATTATATTTGAAATTTAAAACGAATCAGAGCAACACAGGGGATAATGATAATATGTGATGAAGCCAATAAGATTTTGGGCAGAGATAGATTTGACCATTAATTATTAGTTGCAATACGAATGAAATTAGTTATACTTATATAAAAAATAAATGAAAGAGGGCTATCTCGTTGTCTCTTAGAACATCATTCAAGCTACCATGTGGTTCCAAAAACTATTATCCCGAAAAACTAGACTATTTGACGCGCAAAGGTGGCAAGTGCGTGTTTAATACCCTTTCCGATAAGACAGAGGATGGTTTTCTGGTTGTCCCAATTAAAAAAGGGGTCGAAATAGTAGGTCAAGGACCTGTAGTGGAAGTCGCTTTATATTATGAAGCTCTAGATTTAGTTGAGCATGAAATAAAAGATATTAATGGCATTTTCTTTTATAAATTCGCAGAATCCGAAGATGAATTGAAAGAGGCATTGAAAAAAGTATCACCCTCACAATAGAAGCAGAGACCGGAGTAGTTTCTTGCAGCATTGAAGAAAATAGCAATCGCTTTTAATGAGTAGCACTATGAGGTTACATATTTAATAAATGGAGCGGTGGTTTTGACCCACACCCACATTCAGGAGGCGCTATTGCAGCAAGCCTTCTAAATACTTTAACTAGAAGACAGGTCGTCAAGAATTACCTTGACGACCTGTCTTCTTTTTTTTGTGAAGCAATTAGCTCCATGTATGGCACCTTCCTTGATTGAACATCATCGACGGGTTTCGCGGCAACGAGTATGGCCTTATCGTGGCTGGCGAAAGTGTATTCAAAGTATTTCCAACTATTATTGTAAGTGAATAGGAACTTTCTTTGCAAAACAGCGTCGTTATATTGGAGGGGAATAGCATATACCTAGCTGATTTGGAGAAGGGAACCGAGACATTGATAACAGGAGATGGGCCGCAGATTAATCCGCTTATTTCTGATCATTGGATTGTGTATGCAAGTCATCTGATGAAGAAGCGACACTTACGGCTGTTCGTTATAAATAAAGAAATTCTTTGAAAGTCAGCATTTTTCCAAGGAGGCATGAATGAAGCTAGATTTCTCATTAGATACACATGGAACATGCGTCGGACAATTGAGAGATGAATTGTTGCCGTTAGAGGAATTGGCAGAAACATGGAAGTTTCCGTATGATATCTTTTTTGTATTGCGCGTTTTACCTGAAAATTATGGTCGAAAAACATCCAGACGTTTTGATAGCAGGGATCACGTTCTATATATAGACATCAGCATTATCTATGAGCATTATCAACGGATGTCTAAGAATGAACAACGCGAAGCTCTAGGCATTTATCTCTATGATTATATGGTGGAGACTGTTGCAAAGTATAAAAAGCACGTAGATGAGAAAACACAAGATCAATTATTGATTAGGGTAAAAAATTGGATGTTAGAAAATAATTGGTTGGAGGGAAGAATCAATAAAGCAAGGACGCTACTTGCGCAGAATATGGGGGGTTACGAGGTCAGCCGACGATTGCAAATGCAACTAGAGGAAATAGAGTATATCCTTCTCCGCATGCATGACTATGAGCCAACTGATATTCACCCGGACAATGTCGCAGCAGAAAAAGCCCCGCCATATCAGTTGTAGAATGAAACTTTGGGAAAAAATGCTGAAGCTCTGACAATAAGGTTACAACTGTCATACATCTCTATGGAATGGGATCGCTAGTGACGATTCAGACAATTAAAAACAAAAGGGGCAAAAGTTATGAAACCGACGCAAGAAATTGAGGCGCTGGCGGCAAAGATCGCTGGTGCAGCCAGAATGTCTTTTCGCACTCTTTTTGACAATGGCGAGCGGTTCTATTACTGCACTCTATTTACTACTGAGGAGGGTCATGCTCCTAGCATCTCCGCTTGGTCATGGGAGGCCTTGGAGAGGGAGGCGGTTAGGCAAGGTAACGATAGCGACATGCCGGAATCAACGATTGCGGAGCTCGTCAAATGGTCCTATGCTGATTCGCCCTATTGTTGTTTCAGGGATGAGAACTTCGATGAGGTTAAACAATTATTTATTGAGCGTCCTGCTATGGAGGGACTTGAGGCTGACGAAAGGAATCGTGAGCTTGAGTTGAGGCTGTATGCGATAGAGTTGGCGATGAAAATGCTTGATGAAGAAGGCCTGTTTGCTTTGAATCAACTGCGGGAGTCAGTGTGCGTACTTGTCGAGGTTATGCCGCCGGTTGAAATCAATACCGAAATTGCCCGGCGTTTGAATCGGGTGGAGTTCCCGGCTATGCAAGCATGGTTGGCGGAAGCGGCGGAGTAATAGCAGGCACATAGGAGGATACGAATGCGTAAGAAATGGAAAAGAAGGATCCTGATCAATGATCCTGTTGAACTGGATCGGGTACAGATCAAGCAGGATTTGAATGATGGTAACAATGTGATTGTTCAGTTCTCCCACCCGGATTTTTATGGCTCTATTTTGGAGGAAGTGGATGAGCTCTGCACAATCTTTGATGAAAATTTTGGCGTGCGTTTTTATGGGCATTATTCCCTCTCATTCGATGGTCGTACGCTGCTTAGAATTCCCCATGTCAAAATGCTGTATCTCAATAGTCTCGTCCAGGCCCACAACACCGAAACATTGGCCGAGCTCGAGCATTTGCACAGTTTGAATCTGGACATTTATGAGCAGGAGAATTCGGATATTTTGGGAATAGACTCGTTGCGCTCGTTAAGAGAGTTAGTTGTTTTCTCGGATAGAAAGCTTCTCAACTTGCAATATTTTAAGGAGTTCTCTCATTTGGAACATTTGCATGTTGGGGGCAAGGTGAAAAACCTGGATGCTATAGGGTATTTGGAAGATTTGAATTACCTCGCGCTGCACTCGATTAGTAAATTACCGTTACATTTTATAAACCGATTGAAAAAGTTGAAGCATCTTCGTATTTTGCTTGGTGGGCGAGAGCATATTCAGGAAATCGAAGACAATGAAATCGATCATCTGGAGATTTGTAGAGTTCGCGGTTTTCATGACCTGACCAATATTACGAACTTCCGAGCACTAACGAGCCTTGTCATCGAGGATCAAATCCAACTGAATGAAATCGGCTTTGAGCGTGAGATAAAAGCTTTGGAGGAGCTAACCATTTCAAATTGTAAAGGCTTGGCTCGTTTGTCGGGAATGGAGCTGTTGCCCTCGCTGCGCAAGCTCCGCGTTGAAAAAACGGCTATCCATTTTGATTCCTTCATCGAGCAAAAGCTTCCGAGTGCATTGTCCGAATTGGAATTCACGACCTTCAGAAGCAAAGTAGATCAAGAAATACAAGCTTCCTTATCCAAGTTGGGTTTTCAAAAGTGGAGCATCTAAATCAAGGGCAGAAGAAAGGATGAAGGAAGTGCCAAATGATAACCAAGCTCGCCCTTCTGCTTCTATTAGTGAAGCCGGTCGTTATTCCATTGACCTGACGGGTCCTCATAGCCATACGCTTGTCATTAAGCCCGGTGTGGGCAGCCTATCCATTGGATCGCCGCAATTGGGGAATAAGGCGGACCTTCACGTCGCGCCAGATGCGCGTATCGATTGGACTGTATTCGATGCCTTTACTACACCGGCTGGCTCACCTTGGCCACGTTTTCTGTACTATACAGGCAGTGACACGAGCTTCTTAGATTGGGCGCAGAAACGTCCCATTGAAGAGATGACGTGGGCTCCGGTCCTGTCCGATGATATGGTGGTGGATGCCAGAGAGTCTATTTTGTATGGCTTGCACATCGAGTTGGGCGGCTCGGGAGGGAGCCTGAGCTTGAAGCTTCCGAAGAGACCTTTCCGCTTGAGCGTGTCTGGTCATCTATCACGCTTCTTAGCCACTGGCGATATGCCGTCTTCACTGATACTAGCGCCTCGTACCAGTCGACGCCAGAATGATTCTCCTTTCATGCTGCCCGACCTGGGCGAATTGTACCAAGTGACGAACCTGACGCTGCAAAATACGCCGCTGGGACAGCCCATCTCGCTGAAGTGTCTAGATCGGTTCCCAAACCTTAACTCTCTGAGTTTATGGGGGAACTTTTGCGATCTGGATGCATTGGCTTGTCATACCGGGTTAACGACTCTGGAGCTCCGCTTCATGCCTGATCTGAAGGACCTGCCGCCCTTGGATACTTGGCCTTTGCTTGACCGATTAATCGCCTATAATGTGGAGGATACCGCAGGCAAGCGCCTTAGGCAGCAACTGAAAACACGCGCTAAAGCCCGCCCGTGGACCGACTATGCTTCAGTGAGCCAATTGCGAAAGCCTGAGTGGTGGACGACCGAATATGGGCGCCCGTTCTCGTCTTGGTCCAAACGTCAGGCCAAGCTGGCTAACGAAGCTTATTGCGTTGCAGAATCAGCTTTGGCCCTGGCCCGGACCTTTGCGGATGCCGAGGAAGCCATTACCGCTTTCACCGTCCGCTTCAATACCGTTAAAGGCATCGAAACCACCGAAAGAGAGGACCTCGGAGAAGCAGTATGGCAACTCAGCCAGTCCAATCATCAGATTGGCCAGCCTATAGCCGAGGAGATGGCTCAACGCTGGTTCGATGCAGCGCGAGATTACTGATTACAATGAGATTGTGAAAGGCGCTAGGAGGGAGATATCCTATGAAAGATGCGTTAATGGACAGATTAAAGATTTTTCTCAATCGGGATGATAATAAAACATTAGTAGGCATTCCAGCGAGCCAAGAGGAGATAGTTAAGGCCCAGCAGTTGCTGAATGTGAGCTTTCATGAGGACTACATACACTTTATCAAGACGTTTGGAGGAGCATATGCAGGTCTTGCCATACATGCATTCTCTAATGGTTCTAGCCTCGGAAATGAGACGGTTGTCGACTTGACGCTGGGGTTTCGAGAGCAGTTCAAGGAACTTCCTTTTGCAGAGGTGTTGGAAACCTGTTATGTCATTTCTATGGACGGGTCAGGCGATCCGATTATTATTAATCAGGCAGGAAAGGTATTCATCTGTTATCACGATACCGGGGAGATCAAGTTATTGGCAGACTCATTCGAGGAAATGATCGAGGAAAATTTTTGTGAATGGTAATTAGTCCAATTCAATAGATTATGTGGTCGAGGTGGTATGGAGTCCTGCACGTCCATCTTGCAATCTATTAGCGAATTGAAAGACAGGGGGAGTATTCATGTACATCGTATCTCGACCAAAGCCGCTGTCTGAGAGCCAAATCCAAGTGCTTGCGAAGGGAAACGCCGCTATTTATCCACCAGGTTATCTTCAGTTTTTGCAGCGATTCGGTGAAGGGACCTACAGAGGGTGGATAAATGTCCAATTACCAGATTCAGAGGTACTAGTGCCTTTTGCTGAGTACGGGTTGTGGGAGTTTGACGAAAACAGTCCCATTACTGAGCAGCAGATCAGTGAGTGTATTGCTATAGGCACGACGGTGGACGGTGATTTTCTGGCCGTACATCCCCAATCGGCCGGGCTGCTCTGGCTGCCGCGGCATGCGGAGTGCATAACGTCCATTTCGCTGCAGGCACGGGAGCAAGAAGATGAAGGGACGTATGCCTTGGTATTAGACGAACTATACCGCCAGGTATATGGAAGCAGCCCACAGGAAGCCGTCTATTATGAACCGTGGACGGGCACTCGGAGCCATCTCTTTTTGCGTCTGCCACCGAGACAGGACCAGCATTCTCTGTCTGAGCTGGCTGGAGAGTGCCAAGCGGATCTTCCAACGGATTTGACCATTGAGACTCCGTATGCTTGCTTCCTGTTTTATCGGCAACTGGGTGGCTATGTACGATTGAATTATGCTTACCAACAAGAGGTAGCCGTCTTCTATGAACAGGATGCATTTCAGGCATTTGCCGTCATAAAGCAATGGCTCTTGTCAAAAGGTTGCGAAACGATTTCATAATGATCTCGGTATACCTTAGATGCGTGAATAGTCATGAAGCTGGCTTTACTCCGGAGACTCCGGCATGTGATCAGTTCTCTCAGGGAACTCATGACATGCCGGATTTATTAATCGGACTTCTTCTTTGATTTTGGTTCATTCTGAATGATGGAGTATTCGACGATATTCCCGTAATGGTCCGCTTCGATAGCGCAGCAGCTTGTCATCATCTCTTTTACTAGCTCGCGGCCTCGCTGCACTCTGGATTTCGCTCCCGAATAGGAGATATTCAGATGTTCGCTTAACTGCTTCTGCGACATGCCCTGCAGCTCAGAAAGCTCAAGCGCCTCCAGATATTTATCAGGCATGCGAGTCAGGATGTTCATCATCCCTTCAGTGGCCTCCGAATTACAATCTCCGATTGGTTCATCTTCCACAATGTTCACGTTATCTAGGAGTTCCTCTGCCTTTTTTTCCTTCCGGAAATGATCAATGATGCTATTTCTTGCGATTTGAAAAATCCATGTGCGTCTCTTTTCCTCATCCTGCAGACGAGCCATCCCTTCATAAGCTTTCATAAAAGTCATCTGTACAATGTCCTCGGTATCCGTGTGATGATTCGTTTTTTGCAAAACGAAATTCCGGATGTGCTCATGGTATTAATCCCATAATTGCTCTAGATTCATCGGTGCGGTCCCCTCACTCCACGAAATTTATTCAAAAAATATTTCTCTTATTTGCGTCCATTTCGATTTGGCTACGTCTCCATTAATATAAACCAAATATTGGAGGGAGTAAATAAGATGAAATACAACTTGCTTGGCAATACGGGAGTGCTGGTATCGGAGATAGGACTTGGAACAATGACATTTGGCGGCGGCGAAAAGTGGGGTGTTTTCGGTGGTCTGAACGAAAAGGAGTCGGGCATTCTAGTCGATCAAGCGATGGATGCTGGCGTGAATTTTTTTGATACGGCCAACGTATACTCCGACGGACAATCGGAAGAAATTCTCGGGAAGGCGCTGAAGAACAAAAGGCATCAAGCCCTGATCGCCACGAAGGTCAGAGGACGCACGGGAGCTGGTCCGAACGAGCTCGGGTTGTCTCGCTTGCATATCATTGGGCAAGTCGAAGCAAGCTTGAAGAGGCTTGGAACGGATTATATCGATCTGTATCAAGTCCATAACCCCGATCAATTAACGGATTGGGAAGAGACACTTCGGGCTCTCGATGATCTGGTTCGGAGCGGGAAAGTTCGCTACATCGGCAATTCTAATATGACCGGATGGAATATCATGAAAACTCGGGGTCTCTCGCAGCTTCACGGACTTCACGCTTTCAAGAGCAGCCAATCTTACTACTCTCTCGCCGCGCGTGATATCGAGCGGGAAATCATCCCAGTGCTTCAGGATCAAAATATGGGCTTAATCGTCTGGAGTCCGCTGTCCGGGGGCTTCCTGTCTGGGAAATACACGCGGGATAATCCGGGCAATGACAATGACCGTCATACGAATGTTCCATTCCCTCCGGTCGACAAAGACAAAGTATTTCCAATTATCGACACACTTCAGGATATTGCGGCAGTGCGCAAGTCCACGGTGGCCAGAATCGCTCTTGCTTGGGTTCTGAATCAGAAAGCCGTAACGAGTGTCATTATTGGTGCAAAACGGCCCGATCAATTACAGGAGAACCTTGCTTCAAGCGGGATTATTCTAACAAGTGATGAATTGCTCAGACTGGATGAGGTTAGCCGCTTACCAATCGAGTACCCGGCATGGCCATTTTTGGAAAGTGATGATTCTATCGTAAGAAAGCATGCAAAATATTAAACTATAGTCAAGAATAGATCGTCGGCGGCAGATGGCTATTGACGATCTGTCTTGCCCTCGTAAGCTTAGGCAGAGTGAAGCTCCTAGAAAACTTCAGTTTACCCGAGAATTGTAGAGAACCTTATCATTAATAAGAACGGTTGATTCAATTTGCCATTTTATAAATAAATTGCAGCTTACTATTGAACATCTGGTCTATAAGTTATAGACTACAGCTATGAGGTCGATAACTTATAGACCAGGGAGTGGGGAAATGAAAGGCTACAAGCTTACAGAAAGCGAAATAAAGTTTACCGATTTAATCTGGAACAACGAACCGATTGGTTCTGGTGATCTTGTGAAACTATGTAAAGAAGAGCTGAATTGGAAAAAGTCCACAACCTATACCGTACTGAAAAAGCTGTGTGAAAAAGGTTTTTTTCAAAATGAAAATTCAGTAGTTTCATCGTTGATTTCAAAGGATAGGTATGACGAATATCAAAGCGTACGATTCGTTGAGGATACGTATGGAGGGTCGTTGCCTAAATTTTTAACAGCGTTTATGGGAGGAAAAAAATTAAATAATCGCCAAGCAGAGGAGCTGAAAAAGCTGATTGATGAGCACAAGGAGGTGTAATCATGAGCAATCTATTTCTATCCGTGTTGAACATGAGCCTTACAGCCAGCTATGTCATTCTTGTTGTGATTATAATCAGACTGCTATTTAAAAAAGCCCCAAAGGTCATCTCCTATGCTTTATGGGTTGTGGTAGCTTTCCGACTTGTTGTTCCAGTCTCATTCGAGAGTGTGTTTAGCTTGTTGCCAAGGACTGGAGATAGGAATTCAATTCCTCAAGAAAGCATCCAGCAGCAAAGCCTGCCGATTAACAGCGGAATAGAAGTGGTTGATTCCTTTGTGGTAGGGACATTACCAGCACTGCATGTGGAGGATAGTGTCAATCCCCTGCAGATTTACATCCAGATTGGATCATATATGTGGGTGTTAGGTATGATGGTATTGCTTATTTATAGTCTTGCATCTGTATTGCTCTTAAAAAAACAGCTTAAAAATGCACGATGGGTAGAGCAGAATATTTACGAGGCTAAAAATTTGCAAACACCTTTTGTACTTGGATTTATACGACCAAAGATTTATTTGCCCGTGGGACTTCATGCTGAGGAGCGCAGCTATATTCTGCTGCACGAGCAGACTCACATTAAACGATATGATCATATTATTAAGCCATTAGCTTTCTTAATCGTATTGGTGCACTGGTGTAATCCTCTTGTATGGGTAGCCTTCCTGTTAATGAGTAGGGATATGGAATTTTCCTGTGATGAACGTGTACTGAAACAGATGAATTCTGATATGGATATAAAAAAATCATATGCGTCATCCCTATTATCGCTTGCTACGGATAGACAAATTGTGAATGGAAGCCCCCTTGCTTTTGGCGAGGGAAATGTAAAAGGGAGGATAAAAAATGTGTTGAATTATAGAGAACCAAGATTCTGGTTATTTGGTTGCTCAATCGTCATTATGCTAGCAGTTGGGATAGGACTACTAGCAAACCCTGTAGTAAAAGGGAGAGATGCACTAGAACAAACTACTGGATCAACGAATACAACATCAGGTGAAGAGGTTCCTTTGGAACTACGAGAGAAGTCAGCAGGAGAAATATTAAGTGACTTAGCCAATCAACAATTTGCAGTCAATGGAAATCAAGTCAGCGATCAAGAAACCGTTGTCGCATTGGGAAAAGCTTTTGTGAATTTATATGCCGGTGCTATTGCAGAACAGAAAACAGTATCATTTCATCATTACATATCTAACGAGAATCTTCTTAACTATACAAATAAAATGTTACAGCTAGAACAAGCAAAGAAACTAAAGGGAGAAACCAGTGTGAATTTCGGTTTGAATAATGAATTCAAGAAAGCAGAGCTCAAAAAGCTTGATGAAAATCTCTACTATGTAAGCTTACCTTTCTCAAACCAAGGGTCTGGAAGCAGCTTTGAGATGTTAGTTCAAGCTGAAAAGAAGGCATTAACAATCGTTGATTTGTACTTTGGAAACAAAGATAGTATAGATACGTTTGTAACAGGGCATCCCGCTGTTAGAAAACTTCATGATCCAAAGCTATGGGATGACCAAGTATGGGTTGATGGTGTTTTTGAAAAGCTTGAAAAAATGGGAGGACGCTAGTGGAACTGACTTATTTGAAAACCTTTCGGGAAGTGGCGAAATGGGGAAGTTATACGCGAGCCGCGGAAACTCTGGGGTATGCCCAGTCGAGCATTACGACTCAGATTCAGAAGCTGGAGGAATCCTACGGAGTCATTCTCTTGGAGCGCTTTGGGAGAAGCATGAAGCTGACGATGGCCGGCGAAGCGCTTCTGCAATACGCCAACGATATATACAGGCTGCATGAAGAGTCGAAGCAAGTCGTTTCCATGCAAGCCACGGGGACACTCTCTATCGGGACGATCGAGACATTAGCGGCCTTCTATCTCCCGCCTCATCTTCAGACTTATCGCGGTTATTATCCCGGGGTCAATGTGATTATTCAGCCGGGGAACGAGCCCTACATTATCGAATCGGTCAAAAATGGCGAACTGGACGTCGGGATCATTCTGGACCCTCCATTCACGGATCCCGATCTTCACTGTAGTATTCTGAGGGAAGAAGCATTAGTTATTATTACTAAGCCTGATCATAAATTAGCTGGTCAAAGTGACATCCACGTTGGAGACCTGGAGGGGGAATCTTTGATCATGACGGAAGATGGCTGCACTTACCGGGCAATGCTGCTCAAAGTGTTGAAGGGAAACCAAGTGAATTATAGTTTGTCTTACGAATTCGGCAATCTGGAAGCGATCAAGCAGTGTGTGATCTATGGTCTTGGTATTGCCTTGTTACCGCGGGTAGCGGTTGCCGAGGAGATCCGCAGAGGCCAGATCACAGCAATTCCTTTCATTCATTCGGAGTGCAGGTTCTATACGCAATTAATTTACTCTAAGAAAAAATGGAGGTCCAAGGCGTTTGAAGATTTCGTGGAGTTGATCGGAGGTACCAATCATCAGAATGATTGAAGTATAGTATAGATTTCTATCAATAACTCCATGGTCTGGGGCTGTGTTATATTCATTCCAAGAAAGAAAACATCCCTATTGGAGGTAACCCGCATGATAAATCAAGCTCGCCGTTCCCTCGTCCTCGAGACGCCAGCCTTATCGCCGGAGCATATTCATCGGCATTACATGAACAAGCTTTCGATGGAAACGGATGTCTCGGATGTGCATCACGATATGAAGCATGGTCTCAATGATTTTGTGCTTATCGATGTTCGGAGTGCTAGTAGTTATGAAGAATGCCATATACCGGGTGCACTGAGTCTTCCTTCTAACACGATCAGTGAAGAAACAACGGCGACACTGTCCAAAGATCAAATAATCGTTGTCTATTGCTGGGGTCCGGCTTGCAATGGTGCAACGAAAGGAGCAGCTCGGTTATCCCATCTCGGTTTTCAGGTGAAAGAAATGCTTGGAGGCATAGAATACTGGCGTAAAGAGGGGAACGATGTAGAGGGTACGCTTGGACATTCGGCATGCATGATCGGGTAAGCTTAAGAGAATATCTTGCACATTTATGTAGCAAAGAAAATTGCCCCTGCTTAGCAGGGGCAATTTTCTTTGTAGGAAAGCTCACTGGAATGTAAGTTGTATGGATAATCTGTTATTTTCTCAACGCTACAGCGGGTTCTGTACGAATTAACTTGTAGCTGGCTATTCTGCTAATGACAATAACGACTACACCTGTGGAAAGTATGGATAGTAAGATTTGCGCCGGGGTAAGGATAATTGCTAAATGAAGGACCCTGGCGATTAAATAAGTACAGCCAACTAGGATAGCATTAAAGCAAGCGGACATTGTCGTTAGAAGAAGATTTTCACTGACAATCATGTTTTGTATCGTTCCTTTGTTAAATCCCAAAGCGGATAGCAGCCCTATTTCCTTGTATCTGGAATTTTGAAGCTTGATAAGCAGTACTGTACTAATAAATAAGCCAATTGCTAAGATTAGAATAGATACGATTAAGAACAAACGGCTAAGGCTTTTGAATGTACTTTGCAAATGTTCTACTTCTGTGGCTGCAGTTTTACTGTCTATTTTTTTGTCAGCCAGCATTTTACTTACTGAAACAATGTCTTTGAATGCTATAACATCGTAACTAATGGAATAGGACTTATCGTCATCCGTATTTACATACAAATCCCGTTCAATATCGGAGCTTACAAAGAAATCATCATAGCCAGCATTATAAATGCCGCTTATCGCTAGCGAGTATTGTTGTTCATCATGTTGTAAGATTAGTTCTTTACCAAGCAAGTTTTTGATATCCTTGCCAAATTTTTTGGCAAGGCTGGGGCTAAGCGCGATTTCTTTTTCATTTGTTCTTGGCATCGCACCGTATGACATCCCTTCAGTAGCCTTCGGCATGGGGTATTTGTCTGCTAAAGCTTCACTTTTTTCGCCAAGCCTCAAAGTAACATCCGTAATTTTGTATTGGTAATAGACATTTTCGATTCGTTGATCGGAAGTCAGCATTTCAAATACCGTTTCATTATCTTCGCCTTTGATGTATCCGTTGTTAAAGGCCGTGTTATTGTCCTTAAACTCCGATATGGATTGCTCCATAATATTGCCTGAAGATAGAGACAGCATAAAGGCAAGGATACCAATGGAAATGGCGAGACTGACAGCAACAAATCGTATAATATGAACCTTGATATTCTTAAGCCCTCGTTTGAACGCAGATCCTTTTTTGGCAACCTTAGTTAAGCGTAGTCTATTAGAATCAGTATGATCTGTTTGAGCAGCGATATCTTTGGCCATAATTTTTCCGTTCTCGATATGAATCACATCATCTGCAAAGGTACAGAGCTTTTGATCATGTGTAATGACAATAACCAAACGGTCTTTTGAAATCTCCTTTAAAAGCGCCATAATTTCATTGGAGTTGCTGCGGTCTAATGCACCAGTGGGCTCATCAGCCAAAACTATACGCGGATTACTAATTAATGCTCTTGCGATAGCAGCTCTTTGCTTTTGGCCGCCTGAAAGATTTTCGATTTTTTCGTCCGTCTTCGCTGATAATCCCAGTCTATTTAACAATTCTCTGGCATTTTTTTTGTTTTGTTCATCACTTGATTGATTTAGCTCACAAGCGAGCAAGATGTTTTCAAGTACGGTATAGCCGCTTAGAAGATGATAATGCTGAAAAATAAATCCGATATGATCTCTGCGATACGTACACAATTCCTCGGTATTCAGTTTACTGATTGAGGTACCCCAAGCTGTAATATCACCGCTATAATGACTGTCAAAGCCTGCAATCATATTGAGCAGTGTGCTTTTACCAGAGCCTGACGCACCTAACAGGCAAATAAGTCCTTTGCTAGGCAAAGTACAGCTTGCATCATCAAGAATGAGTGAACGGTCATATTTTTTTGTAACGTTATTGATCTCAATCATTAGTGGTCACCTGTCTTTAATGCTTTGACTGTGCGGGTCTTTATAATAGTGATAGCCGTTGTACAATAAGCCACAACACCTACCGCAGCAATCAACAGCATTCCAGTAAACAACATTGTTGAATGAAGAATACTCACATTGAACAAGCCTTTGGTAGCTATATTAATAAGAGGTGAGGTAACTAGCATCAATAGGATCGCTGTGATAGTTTGTGCCATCAATTCCATCAAGCTGACCAGGCTTAAATGAGCATTGTTAAAGCCGCTGACTTTATAAATAGCAAATTCTCTTTTTCTGATTAAACCTGTAATAAGGAAGATAGCAATAACCATAACGACAGATAAGCTTCCTATGATCACACTTGCAGAGCCTGATTGCTTCGTTGTTTGCTCATTTAATCTAACAATATCTTCAACAAGCTCAAATCTGCCAAGAGGGACAATTCCTATTTCGTTAAGCTCGTCTTTAATGGAGATCATATCAGCAGGAGCCTTTGCTCGAATAAGAAAATTCATCGTGTTCTTCTCAATTGCTGCTTGTTTTCTCATATCATCAAGCGCAACTTTGCTGAAAAAGAAAGAGTCTTCAACTTGATAAGATGTCATCTTTCCTTCATATTCATAAAAGACAGTCGTATCTACAACACCTACGATTGTTGCGGTTATGGACGTTTCTTTTAGAACAGGCTCGCCGCTGTCCCAATTGTATATAGAGCCGCTAAAATCAATTTTTTGTCCTATTGCTAACTCGTTTGATATTGCTAACGTTTCAACAAAGCTTTTTGGGACAACAACCTCATTGTCGATGCCAGACGGCATTTTTCCTGCCACCAGCTTATTGATTACCGGAGTACTTCCTGTTTTCTGTATGTTATATTCCTTGTCATTAACCGATACTTTAATATCATCAAATGCTTGTAAAAAAGCAGTGAAAGCAACGCGCTCATCGCCTAAGTATTTATCATATAAGCCGTTAATATCTTGTGTTACGTCAGCGTTGGGCTTTTCTTCCTGATTACCACTTGTTCCTCCCGCGCTCATAAAGCTGCCAACTACGCTAATATCTTTAAATCCCTCGCCATACGTATCAATCAACTTGTTGAATTCATCTTGACCGCTGCCCCCAATTGCCCCGCTTATAGTTGTAAGACATAATACTCCTGCAAGCATTAGAGCAAGGGTGGATACCAAAAACCGTCCAAATTTGTTTTTGACATTCGATCTGGTGAGCTTAATAGCATTCATCAGGGATATGGAATGACCTTTATCGTAGTTAAGCTTGTCTGTTGCAGTTACTATTTCATGTGGTGCTTCAATCAATTCTCCCTTATCCAAATGTATAAGGTTGGATTGAGGATCAATAAAATGGGTGTCGTGGGTTACAAGGATAACTGTTCTTTTTTTAGAAATAGCTCGCAAAATTTCCATAGTTGCTTTTGCAGTTTTTTCATCCAAAGCACTGGTAGGCTCATCAGCAATAATAACCTGTGGATTTTTCATAAGCTCTCTAGCAATGGCAACACGCTGTTTTTGGCCGCCAGAGAGATACTTCACCTTTTGATGGGTAAGCTCAGCTATCTTAAGATCCTTTAAAATATTATCAGCTTGTTTGTGATTTTGATTGCTTGTTAAATATTGTGGTAGCAGCACATTGTCAAGGACCGATGAATCTTCGAGCAAATTGAAATCCTGCCAAACAAAGCCGAAGATATGGTTGTAATAATAGCTTTTTTCTTTGGCAGTTAATTCTTTAATGCTTTTACCGCAGTAGTAAGCCTCTCCATCAAAATCTTGCTCCATACCACTGATGATTTTCAGAAGAGTTGATTTGCCGCTGCCCGATGCACCGATTATGAAATGCATCCCTTTTCCCATTGAAAAGGTAATGTCTTTCAAAGCGAATTCGCCGTTATATGATTTGGATACATTCTTAATTTCAAACATTGGTTTATTCCTTTCTGCTTGTTGATACAACTATCGTATAACACCTGATGTTAAATCCTTGTTAAGCAATTTTTTTCATGTTGAATGAAATGCTTAACAAGGATTTAACCTATACTTAGTTACAATAGGTGAAGAGGTGATTGGCATATGAGAATACTAATTGTAGAGGACGAGCTTGATTTGCAAGAAGCGATTGCAGATGGGCTTAGAATAGATGGTTATGCTGTTGATACTTGTGACAATGGTGAAGCTGCTTACGAGCTTCTATATGAAGTGAATTACGACTTGGTTGTGCTTGACTTAAACCTCCCGAAATTAGATGGGCTTGAGGTTTTAGCTAAGATACGAGATGAAAGGCCAGAATTAAAGGTGCTTATTCTCAGTGCAAGAAGCAGTGTCCATGACAAAGTTAAAGGTTTAGATCTAGGAGCAAATGATTATTTGGGGAAGCCCTTTGACTTTGCCGAGCTGGAAGCAAGAATACGAAATTTGTTAAAAAGAAGGTTTGTACAAGAAAGTAATATGCATTCCTGCGGCGCAATTAAAGTGGATCTATCAAAGCGTGTTGCCGTTATTAATGGAAATGAAATATTGCTTACAAAAAAAGAATTTGCATTGCTTGAATATTTCTTGCTTAACAAGGATAAAGTGATTAGCCAAGAAGAGCTGATTGAACATATCTGGGATCAGAATGCGGATAGCTTTAGTGGTGCTATTCGGGTTCATATTGCAACTCTCCGAAAGAAGCTGAAAGCTATATTAAACTATGACCCCATTGGTACGAAAATTGGCGAAGGCTACGTATTATCAGATAGGGAAGGTAATGCCCATGCATAAAAAAATGCCAATTCGACTGCGGCTTACGGTTATGACCGTTGCACTTTTGACGGTCTGTTGTGTAGGCCTTACCTTCATACTTAATTTATCTGCTGATACGATGGCATCAAGAATTGATGCCACATTGGTAGTACCGGCAAAAGAACTCGACGAACATGGACAGGTTGAGGAAAGCCCGCAATCACCGGCAAGCGGTATGATCAATATCGTTCCATCTATTGATGCCCAACAAGCAAGAATGGATTTTAGATTTAAAAGCATTATTTATATGATTTTTGTTATTGTAGGCGGTGGATTCTTAACCTACTATATTTCGGGCAAGGCATTAAAACCTCTTCATACACTCAATGGTCAGGTGAAAAACATAAATGTGCATAATCTATCTGAAACATTAGCTGTGCCGCCTACAAAGGATGAAGTTGCTGAGCTTACTGTCACATTCAATGAGATGACAGACAAGCTGGATAATGCTTTTATGATGCAAGCAAGATTTTCAGCAAATGCTGCTCACGAGCTTAGGACACCTCTTGCCGTGTTGCAAACAAAGGTCGATGTGTTTAAGAAGAAAACTAATCATACAAACGAGGAATATGATGCACTTATTTCCGTTATTGAAAAGCAAACCTATCGCTTGAGAGGACTCGTTGACAACCTTCTAAATATGACGAATATGGACGATAACGATGAGCTAAGCAGCATTTGTTTAAAGAATATTTTTGAGGATATTACTTCCGAGCTTTCTCACATTGCTAAAGATAAAAAGGTTGCGCTGTCTTTAAATTGTGATAATAGCATGGTTACTGGTAACACGGACTTATTGTATCGAGCTTTTTATAATCTTGTGGAAAACGGAATTAAGTACAATATTGACGGTGGAAGCGTTGGGGTTATTATAAAGCGATTAAATAAAGAGCAGGTTTCGATCAAAATTAATGATACAGGCATCGGCATTCCCGATAATAATAAAAAGCATATATTTGAGCCTTTTTATCGGGTTGACCAATCACGCTCCCGCCAAGTGGGTGGTGCGGGCTTAGGACTTTCGATTGTAGACAGTATTATTAAAAAGCACAAAGGTACGATTACGGTTACGGATAATGAAAATGGCGGAACTTGCTTTCATATTACAATTTCACTTGCACCTTACGTAACGTAATGTTTTACAATAAAGCTACCGGTACAAAGCTAGCACAATAGAATGGAGATGGTCATGAAGAGATATTGGAAGATTGGAGAGCTTGCCAAGCTGACGGGGCTTACCGTACGAACCTTGCGGTTCTATGATCAGATCGGGTTGTTCTCTCCGTCGGGACAAACCGAATCGGGGCATAGGCTGTACAATGAATTGGATTTGTCGAGATTGCACCAAATAGTATCGCTTAAGGAGCTGGGGTTGTCCCTTGAGGAAATCAAGACTGTTTTATTAGGCGGTCAGGTCAGTGCGCTTGAGATCGTCAACCTACAGATAGACCAAATCCATGAACAGATCAAGCAGCAGCAGAAGCTATTGGAGCAGCTCAGACATGTATCCAAGCTGATGCAGGGCAAGGCGGAATTAACCGTTGAAGATTTTACGAGTCTTTTGCAAGCGATGAAGATGGAATTTGAGAAACCAATGCTTGAGCGACAAAAAAGCTGGGGCCGACATTTGGACCAGTTGGGAGACTTTCTTGCCGAGAAGAGTGAACGATCAAAACTTAAGGGGGATAATTAATGAATGAACGATTCGTTAAGCATGGAACCTTCGTCGTCGAACGGACTTATGCTGCTTCGCCAGAGAGGGTCTATCATGCATGGGCTGACCCGATTGCCAAAGCGAAGTGGTTTTCGAAGCCAGACATTTTCGATTTCCAAGTTGGAGGACGCGAGTATAGCAGCGGCGGGCCGCCAGATGGGCCTATTTTCACCTTCGACGCTATCTACCAAGAGCTCGTTCCAGAGCAGCGTATTGTCTATACGTACACGTTAGACTCGGATGGCACACGCATATCCGTCTCGGTCACTACCATCGAGCTGATTGAGCTGGATGGCGGTACGAAGCTGATTTTTACGGAGCAAGGTGCGTTCTTTGATGGACATGATACGGTGGAAATACGGGAGCATGGTACAAACATTATGTTGGATGCCTTGGGTAAGGTGGTAGAAGGGGAGGGTGGGGCATGACTGTAGCTGCCAATGAACTTATTGCTACTCGCGAATATGATGTCCCGCGGGAGCTTGTGTTTCGTGCGTGGACAACTCCCGAATTATTAGCCCAATGGTGGGGTCCGAAAGGCTTTACGAATACGTTTCACGAGTGCGATATGAGGCCGGGAGGGACGTGGGTGTTCACCATGCATGGACCAGATGGTGTGGATTATCCGAACCATTGCGTCTTTGTTGAACTAATATCGCCGGAGCGGGTCGTGCTTGATCATCTATCCGGCCACGACTTTCGAATAACCGCTACCTTCGAGACGATCGAGCGCGGCACTAAGGTAACCTTCCGTCAGCTGTTCAAGGATAAAGAGGAATTTGAACTAGTTAAGCCAATCTGCTTAGAAGCTAACGAACAAAACCTTGATCGGCTTGGGCAGGTGCTCGCGGAATTGCGCAATTAGCTTTGCATTTGAGATAGAAATCTGCCAGGCACCTATCAGGGTGCCTGGCAGATTATCCTACGCCATCGCTTTCTAGCAGGGAATAAAAATGATCACGGTCTTCGTTATCAAATTTGCCAAGTGTCCGTACCTTAACATATTCATGACCGCCATACATATCTATTTCTTCACCGTATGTATTGAAGAGTGCGATCATATTGTCTTCCTGATTCAACTCCATATATCCATAGCAATTTGCTTCAGGGGTTTCATTGTAAAAGAGTGTATATCTGATTTTGATCACTTTGTGCATGTAGATTCTCCTTTTCTAGTATTTGGAATGGCCTTGAACTCATTGTGTTCTGATCGTTATGTATATATTCCTCATCTCTCCATCCGCTTAATGAAAATTTTACGTGAGATTGGATAAATTGAAAAAGGCGATATCGCGCCTCATACTCGGAAATTCATCCTTATTTCTCAAGTATAGAGGGAGATTTCCTGCGATGTCGCACATTCGCACATTTTTTCTTGACGAGATGAGATTTGGGAGTTATGATAGCGTGCCAGTTCACTCTATATGGTAAATCAATACGGATTGCCTACAGCAATAAATATTTGATTAATGACAGGTTCTTGGGCTATATGATCAACTTTCCTAACTTTACTGACAGCAGCTGTCAGTAAAGTTTTTTTATAATAGGGTATAACGATTAATTAGTTAATAGGAGCGTGTATGATGCATACAAAAAAAGTATATCTTTATGTATTTGATACGATGGCAGATTGGGAGACCGGCTATTTAATTGCTGAGCTGAACTCGGGAAGGTTTTTCAAAAAAGGACTAGCGCCCTTGGAGGTAATAACAGTAGGCGTTGATAACAATCCGGTTACCACAATGGGAGGAATAAAAATACTGCCTAGTCTTTCTGTTGAAGAGTGCAGCTTGGAAAGCACGGATGTTGTCATTCTTCCAGGCGGGAATACTTGGACAGAACCTGTTCACGAACCTATATTGAACAAGGTTTCTATAGCTTTAACAGAAGGGACTGTCGTTGCAGCAATTTGTGGGGCAACCTTGGCACTCGCGAAGACGGGGTTGCTAGATACAAGAAGGCATACTAGCAATGATCTGGACTATTTGAAAATGATATGCCCTAACTACAGAGGAGAATCCTATTATGAAAAGGAATCAGCTGTAGCAGATGGGAATTTAATTACTGCATCAGGAGTAGCCCCGCTGGAATTTGCTATGCATGTGCTGAAGCTGCTGGATGTATTTGCCCCCGACACCTTACATTCATGGTTCAATCTTTATAAAACGCATGAACCCAAATACTTCTTCGAGTTAATGAATTCTGTCGAATAACTGATAAGGATAGAGAATCAGAGGTAATCTGATGACTCTATCCTTTTTATATGAGATGTATCGTTATTGTGGGCGCTGGAAGCGGGAGAACAATTGCCATATGAGTTCTCTTCGGCTTGTTACACCTGTTTTGGCAAATATCGATTTGAGATGGTCCTGCACCGTATAAGTAGAAATATGAAGGGAAAGGGCAAGCTCCTTGGTGGAAAATCCTTTAATGATTCGATCGAGAACCTGCTTTTCCCGTTCGGATAATTCATACGCTTCTGCAAGAAGAGGAAGAGCATCCAGCGGTTTGGCTAGCTCGAATAGAATGGCGATCTGGATGACAGAGTCGGGACCGTTAAGCAGGCTGGCTTGGATCGTTAGAAATGGACCTTCTGGTATCCGAATACAAACTTTGGTATTGGAGGATTGCTTCACCGTGGTAGCTGCTGCATCTGAACCAAATAAGGCACGGGAGCCAACGGCTCGAATCGGTCTAGGAAGTGTGGCCGCATCAATGCCCTCCCATTGCCGCAGCAGGTTAAGGAAATAGGAAGAAGCGGAATTAGAAGATAAAATATCAAGCTGATCAGAGAGGATCATTATGCCTTGTTCTTTCTCGATCGACATCGATTCTGCAATCGGTAATGCTAAGCTCCTTTTACGTAAATGGAATGCAATTAAGGGGATAAGGGAGGCAATATCCATCTGCTCCTCCTTATTGAATAAGGGTTGTCCCTGATTGCGGAATAACGTCAAATAGCCCCAGCAACCCCCTTGATACATTAGAGCTGCGCGCATTTCATCTCCGAATCCAGCAGGGAGCAGTACATTCCTGTACCTGGCGCTACGCTCTAATTGACCTTCTGTGGCATCACTTAATGTAGCAACAGGGTCGGCTGCTTTCACCAGCAGATCATAAGAATTGTAGTCTTCATGCAAGTATTCATATTCGAACAGCTTGTGATGGATCACCTCTACGCCTGCTTCAGTCACTGCGCCTGTGGACAGAAGCGTCTGAGGATCGACACTCGTACAGCATGCTCCATCAAACGAAATTAGCTCACTCAAATAAGTAATTAATGCAGATCTATAATCCCATGCTGTGAGAGCATGCTGCTCGAGCTCTATTAGTTGCTGTCTGATTGTCTCTATTGGCACACGCATACTTGATTCTTCTCCCGTCCATTCATGTTGTTACGCGAAGAATCCCATATTTGTGGGATGGTGCTTTCATGCGCAATCTTTATAATTGAGAATAATTCTTAATTATAGTGTACAGCATTCGAGAGAGACAGAAAAGGGAGAGATTTCGTTGAAGGATACGATTATTGTGGTGGGTGGATATGGCCATGTAGGGCAAACGATATGCAAAGAGCTGGGGGACATCTACCCTGGAAAAATATATGCGGCAGGCAGAAATTTGGAACGTGCGGAGCAGTTCAGCCGAGAAACCGGTGGCAAAGTTAGAGCTTTGCGATTAGATATAAGGGAGAAGGTCGCTCCAGACATTCTGGATCAGGCCAAGCTTGTCATCATGTGCATGGATCAGACGGATACGGCGTTTGTTCGAGCCTGCTTTCGGAGTGGCACACATTATATGGACGTAACAGCAAATGGATCTTTTCTAGAGGAAGTGGAGCGATGGAGGCTAGAAGCTGAAGCGAATCACGCAACTGCTGTATTGAGTGTTGGGCTGGCACCAGGCTTGACCAATTTGCTGGCGCTTGAAGCCCATCGGCTGCTGGATCAGACGGATGCTATAGATTTATCTATTCTGCTTGGCTTGGGGGATCAACATGGCAAGGCAGCGATCGAATGGACGATAGATAACTTGAGCTCAACCTTCCAAGTCATTGAGAATAACCGCAAAGTTACCGTGGGTAGCTTCTTGGACGGCAAGGCTACAGACTTCGGCTCTGAGCTTGGACGCAGACGAGCCTATCGATTTCCATTCTCCGACCAACAAACGCTAGCGAGAACACTTCATGTTCCATCGGTCGCTACACGTCTCTGCTTCGACTCCTCTATAGCGACTGCATTCATGGTGGGATTACGAAGAACAGGCATGTTCCGAGTATTAGCGTTGAAGGGAATTCGCAATGCGATGATCCGCAGCTTCGGCAAGCTTCATATCGGAGTAGATCAATTTGCCGTTAAAGTTGATGCCTTCGGAAGCAAGAGTGGAGAGCGTGCAGTGGTAGAGTGCTTGCTTACAGGCAAAGATCAATCCAAGATGACTGCCAGAGCGGCAGTATTCGTTGCTGATGCTCTCTATCGTACCGAGTATCCTCATGGTGTGTATCATATTGATCAGTTATTTGATTGGCAGAGCATGAAAGACTGGCTTGGAGAGCAAGCGTCTACTGAAATAAACAGTATTCAGTATTCCATCTATGTAGGGAGGCTGCCGATATGATCTCGGCAACCTGCTCTATCGATCAAGTGTAATAAGAAAATTCTCATTCAGCTATTGTAGTGTTAAGGTGAAATCGTTAATCGTCGGTTAATGAATAATTCTTACCAACCGCCGCCCCAAAAACCACAGCTGCAAGCAATTATCACCAACAAAATGAACAATACCAGAATAAAACCGATATTGTTATTGCCATATCCACCAACGAATCCTGACATGTAACATACACCTCCTTGCTTGTTGACTACCCTATAGACTATGTAGCAATGCGGCTATGTGATTGGATGTATGTCCGGGGATGACAGTGGCCTAAGCCAATATTTTTTAGAAAAGCAGTTCTTTATTCTCTTGAAAGGGAAGAAAATCCTCGAAATTATGGTAAACTTATCATAGTGATTTTAGGGGGGAAGAGAATGTCTGATTTTGACGAACTTGCTGAGCAACGACGGAAAAACTTAAAGCTTATTCAATTTAGTAAAGAGGACCAATCGCTAATCGAGTCTGAGAAGCCTAAGCAAACCTTTGCTGATGTTGGCGGTCTGGAGGACGTGAAGAAGAAGATCAGAATGAATTTCATTCTTCCGTTGAAGCAACCGGAATTGTTCGCAGCCTATGGAAGAGAAGCTGGGGGTAGTCTTTTATTGTTCGGCCCGCCGGGTTGCGGTAAAACGTTTCTAGCACGGGCAGTAGCAGGTGAGATTGACGCTAACTTCATGCACATCGAGCTTCAGGCTATTCTATCTATGTATGCGGGACAGAGCGAACATAATCTTCATGATATTTTCGAGAAGGCCAGAGACAACAAACCATGCGTTATTTTTATTGATGAGCTGGATGCGATGGGTGGAAGCCGTCATCTGATGCGTCAGCATCATGACCGAATGCTTGTCAATCAGTTGCTGCTCGAGCTAGACGGACTGCAAACAGAGAATGATAATGTGTTCGTAATTGGTGCAACGAATACCCCTTGGTATCTCGATTCGGCGCTGCGGCGTCCAGGGCGGTTCAACCATCTTGTGTTTGTACCGCCGCCAGAGGAGGCCGAGCGCGAGACAATCCTTCAATTAAAGATTTCCGGCAAGCCAACGGAATCATTGAACTTAGCAAGGCTTGCAGCGGAAACAAAGCTTTTTTCGGGTGCCGATCTGGAGCAAGTAGTAAAGGATGCTGTAGAATCCGCGATGGAGCGTACATTTGAGACAGGTGAGATTCAGCCTATTACCAATGACGACTTGAAAAAAGCAGTGAAGTCGCGTAAAGCAACTACGCTGGACTGGTTCTCCACCGCTAGAAATTACGCAACCTTCAGTGATGTGAACCGTGATTATCAGATCGTGCTGGATTATGTCAAGAAGCACGGAATCAAATAGCAGCTAAGGAACGGAGGCTATGGCGGTGGAAATAGGTTCCAATCAAGCAGCCTATACAGCAGCACACCAGCTCATCGAGTGGAAACGATACAAGGAAGCCCTTGTGGAAGCAGAGCAAATTCTGAGACAGGAACCTGAGGATCCAGATGCCTTTGCCCTTATTTCGCATATCTATTTCTTAATGGATGAACATGATAAGGCACTGCATTGGACACAGGAAGTATTTAAGCGGGAGCCGGAGCATGAATTGGCTTGGTATGTACGCGTGGCTGTCTATTATGAGACGGATAATGAACGACTGTTTAATGAATCTTTGCAGGAAGCCTTACGAATTTCTCCTTATGAGCCCAATTATTATTTCATGAAAGCCAATCGTTTGATTAAAAAAGGGAAATTCAACGAAGGGCGTGAGCAATTGCTCATGGCTCTGGAGCTGAGACCCGAATCCCCACTCTATTTGGCCATGCTGAGTTATGTGGAATCTTTGCTCGGCAACTTTGCCGAGTCGCGACGGCTGGATCGCCAGGCGGTTCAATATGATGCCGAGATGCCTTATGTACTTGCTTACTTGTCTTGGGCGGCCGGCAATCGTGGTGATTACGACCTCAAAGAAACCTATATGCGGAATGCGGTAAGGCTGAACCCTGAAGATAAACAACTGCAGGATGAATATTTGGAAGCTCTACAGCATAGCAATAAGCTGTTTCGCGTTTTTTTATGGCCGACAAAATTTCTGCGGAGAATGAAATCTTGGCAGGTTCTAGTCACATGGCTAGTCGCTTGGTTTTTATTTAAGCCTCTGATTCTGCTTTTTATCGTGCTCTATATTCTTACGCATTGGGTGACGAAAGCAATTGTACATGTGCGAGTATTCGGTTGGAGGCGAAGAGGCAGGTAATGGTGCTGCTTTTTACTACTATTAAGAAAACAAAGAACCGCCTGCTGAAGGCGGTTCTTTGTACTGTTGTTATGGCGATTGGAGAGCAATTACTTTTGACTTATTACTTGGTCAATAATGCCATATTCCAGTGCCTCTTGTGCGGACATGAAGTAATCTCTATCCATGTCTTTCTCAAGCTTCTCGATGGATTGGCCTGTTCTTTCCGAGGTAATTGCAATGGTACGCTCGCGAGTTTTCAATATGCGCTGTGCACTAATCGCAATGTCGCTTGCTTGCCCCTGAGCGCCTCCATGCGGCTGATGAATCATAATTTCACTGTTGGGCAGAGCGAACCGTTTTCCTTTGGCACCAGCAAGCAGCAGCAGTGCACCGAAGGAAGCGGCAAATCCGACACAGATCGTATGAACAGGCGGCTCGATGTATTGCATCGTATCATAAATTGCGAATCCCGCCGTTACAGACCCGCCAGGGCAGTTAATGTACATGCTGATTTCTTTAGTCGGGTCATCTGCCGTTAGAAATAACAACTGCGCGACAATGCTATTTGCAACTTGATCATCTATAGCGGAGCCTAGAAATACAATGCGATCTTTCAACAGTCTTGAGTATATGTCGTAAGAGCGTTCTCCGCGATTGCTTTGTTCTACAACGTAGGGAATAGGAATGGTCATGTTATTGCCTCCATTTTATCGTTTTATTTAACGTAATGTAAACGAATAGAGGCGAACCGTAGATACGCGCCAAAAAAATATATTTTACCCGTATCCTTTTTGTAGGCTGAATCGTTATATTAGTTATATAGTCGTACAGCAAGGAGGAGTTAAAGTGGGTCAATCAATGGAAAAGCTTAAGCAAGGTCTAGGCATGGACATCGAAACGATGAATAAATTACAAGCAAAGTTATCGCAATATTGTTTATTCCTCACAGGAAACCATTGGGATACGGATGATCTTGTACAAGAGACTTGGTTGAAGGCTTTGCGCACACGCAAAATGTGCAGCCACTCTAACCCCCAGGCATTTTTATTCCAGATTGCCAAAAACTCATGGATTGACCAATGCCGAAGGCTGAAATTGTATAACAGCTATTTAGAGCTGGAAAAGAATACAACCAACTCTAAGTCGGAATCTGACTTTGGGAATCTCGAAATTCTGTTTCACACATTAATGAAGTATTTGACACCTTTGCAAAGGGCGGTTTTTTTATTGAAGGATGTCTACAGCTATTCCAATAGTGAAATAGCCAATAGAATGAATATGGGGGAGGGGGCAGTTAAAGCAGCCTTGCATCGCGCTCGTAAGTCATTGGCTGATGTCCAGCATGACTTGGCAGAGAATGCTTCTGTTCTATCTGAGCATTCAGAATGCAAAGCTCTCCTGCGCAATTTGGTCGCCGCTTATCTTAAAGGAGATACAGCACGAGTGGTGGAGCTCTTCATTCAAAACGAAGTGGAGCCTGTGTCCGCAGTTGCCATTGTGTATCAACAAATTATTACTGGCAGAAGCATGGCAGCAAAAGAAAGTAGCAATGGAATTCGTATGAGCGCAGCAGCGTAACATATGGTCGTTAAAATCCGATCTAAAAAAGCATGACTACTTCCATGGGAAGTGGTCATGCTTTTATTTTTGTCACAATGGGAACTGCTGCATCCAAGTCTAGTAGGTCAACTGCACTGCTAAACACCATTCATTCTTCAGAAGCAGTAAGATCGTAGGATGTTCTTGCTGCTTCAACCTCGGAATAATGGATTCTCGTCCACTCCTTGAGAGCTCTCATCGGCCCAAGTAAAGATTCACCCAGCGATGTAAGTGAATATTCGACGATGGGCGGAACGGATGGCGTAATTGCGCGTTGAACTAATCCATCACGCTCTAATTGCCGCAGTGTTTGTGTTAGCATCTTTTTGGAGATGCCGTCGATTCGTCTTCTAATTTCACCGTAACGTATAACACCATCCTCCAATGAATAGATGACAAGCGCGGTCCATTTATTAGAAATGATATCAAGCACTTTACTGTATGCACATGCTGTTATGGAAATGTCGGGCTGTACATGCTTAGCTGAATCGAGGGCTTTCATAGGTCGACCTCCTGTGCACCTGTAGGTTCCCTAGACACTATATAGTGCCTACTTACTTAATTGTAGTATGTGTATTATTGTATGTCTATACCATTTATAAAAGGAGAGAAATTTCATGAAGGTGTATGAAATTCAAGGTCAATTTGGGCTTGATGAATTGAAAATAGCAGACTATCCGATACCGGTTCCTGGTCCTAGGGAAGTACTGATTAGATTGCGGGCAGTTTCGCTTAATTCTAGAGACCTGGGCGTGATCGACGGGTTTTATAATCCGGACTTGAATGAGCCACTAATTCCAGTATCCGATGGAGTCGGTGAAGTGATCGCTGTGGGGGAACAGACTGCCAGATTCACCATAGGAGATCGGGTAAGCGGAATTTTTACGCAAAGCTGGATTTCAGGAGAGGCAACAAGAGAAAATTGGGTGAGCTCACTGGGCAGCCCTCTCAATGGGCTGCTTGCGGAATATGCTGTGCTTCCCGAGGAAGGCTTGGTTCATGTGCCGGATCATTTGACAGACGAGGAAGCAGCAGCACTTCCTTGCGCAGGCGTAACAGCTTGGCATGCGATTGTTGAAGAAGGCAGGGTCAGGGCTGGTCAAACGGTTGTCGTGCAGGGTACCGGAGGAGTGTCTTTGTTCGCGCTTCAATTCGCCAAGTTTCAAGGAGCGACAGTGATTGTGACATCAAGCAGTGATGAGAAGCTGGAACGAGCGAAGGACATTGGCGCAGATTATGGAATTAATTATAAGGAAATAGAGGATTGGGATAGGGTTGTTCTAGAGCTGACGGATGGGCGAGGGGCAGATCATGTCGTTGATCTGGGTGGAGCTGCAACGTTGAATCGTTCGATCGCAGCATTGCGTGTTGGCGGACAGATCAGCCTAGTAGGCGGTTTATCAGGCTTTCGAGTAGAAGGCTTTGATATAATCCCAGCCATTCGAAGAAAAGCACGTTTGCAAGCAATTAATGTGGGCAGTCGCGATATGTTTGAAGCGATGAACCTTGCAATTAAGCGAAGCGGGCTTCGCCCGGTTATCGATCAAGTATTTCCGTTCGATCAGGCTGTTGATGCGCTGCATTATTTGGCGAAGGGCTCCCATTTCGGGAAAGTATGCATTCGGTTCTAAATGTCTCGTCTTTAACTATATTGGTCTTGTCTGACGGACGCTTCAATGGTACAAGAACTTTTGTGAAGCATTTTTTTTAGGATACATCCCAAGGTAGCTTCCTGTACAACGCAAGGGTAATGACTAACCAAGATGTCATCGAGAATAAGTGTCACTTCTTCCTTCCGGGCATACATTGAATAGACGTATACCTATTGAGGGGGAAGTATAACAATGAAGGAACACGTTCTGGAATGCCCAGATTTGCAATTAGCGGCAGATTCCAACCAAGTGCTTAATTATAAGCTTGATTCCCACAATTATATTACACAGTTATTCGGTGATCAGCTTCCTGCGATCAAAAACGGTTTCTTTAACGTTCATCTGACCAAGGGCATTATCATCCAGCCTCATTGGCATACGAATGTAACTGAGATGATCTTCGTCATTAGTGGTGAGGTTATGACTTCGGTTTTTAATCCCTTCACTCAGAAGCTGATGACCTATCAATTGAAGCCGGGTCAGGTATCCATTTTGCCAAAGGGCTGGTTTCACTGGATTATTGCGGTGTCCCCACATGCGCATATCTTGACCATCTTCGATCATCCTACTCCAGATATCGTCTATGGCTCAGATTTCTTGCGCAATACGCCCAAAGAGGTTATGCAGCGTGCTTACTGTATTAGCGAAAGTGATTATGCCAAAGCGGTGGCACCTTTACAAGAATCTGTTATTCTTGGACCTCCGCCGGGCTGCTATCAGAATGCAGCAGGCACCCAAGCCTCCAGCTACTATCCTCAACATCACTATTAAAGCGATGCTTCCAACGCTGTCCTATGGCAGCTCAATCAGCAATACTTAGGCTAGCTTCGAAATTTGAAGCTAGCTTGTTTTTATGGAAATATAGTCCATTTCTTTTGAAAAAGGGATGAACATACTATTAAGCTATAATTCGGGCGCGTAATTGGCAGCACATCTCTATCATTCGCGCAATATATTGGGAGAGAGTTCATTCGATTAAAAGGAGAGTTTTATATTCTCAGAGAGGAGACGGTATGAATCAAATTCCATCAAATAACCAGAGGTTCAGAAGTCGTATTTTGTATGCTTTAGACGGACGAATTAAGCTATTATGGCGTATTATGCTCGGTTGGCTGTCCTTCGTTATTGGATTGGGGGCAGCGGTCGCCTTAGCTCAAATTGCACAATCGTATGAGTTCCCGAGAATTGCGATACAGCTTTTACTTGCGGTCGTCACGACTGCCATCGCCGTTCCTCTTATTTATGTACTCCGAAAATATGTAGATAAGCGACCATGGAGCGGCCTCGGCTTGAGTTCTCCTCCATCAGGCCTGCCTTATCTTATGCTAGGGGTAGGGCTTCTTGCTGGATCAGCATGGTTAGCTTTGGTGGTTGGAGAGGCTATAGGTTGGCTGAGGGTTGTAGAGCTGCGATTGCCTGTAGAAACGCTTCTTGTTATTCTAATCAACATTCCCATTGCCTTTTTCTATGAGGCCTTTCCCGAAGAATTGGTTTTTCGCGGGTATTTGTTCCGAAATTTGAATGTAAGATACTCAAGGTGGCTTGCCTTGCTATTTCAAGTCGTGTTGTTTGTACTTGCTCCAATTGCATTGACTGCTATTATGGTAGCTGCAGGCATAGGCACATGGGATCTTATTACGCTGGAATATGTGATTAATCTGATTGCCTTTGGAACCGTTCTCCAGCTATGCCGAATCTATTCGGGAAATCTGTGGATGTGCATAGGCTTTCATATTGCTTGGCTGGAAATGATTCGCTACGTTATTACTCCTGGCAGCTACGCCATTATTGAAGTGGAGTACTTGTCTCCTTATGGCTACTTGCTGCTTTCATTGGGAACCACGATTCTAGCCATTGTAATTGTGTTGACAGGGGCTTATCTTAGAAGGAATACCGTGAACTGGAACGAGAGAACGCCCGAATAAAAATGTAGGTTAATCGGTAACGCAAGCAAGAGAGTCTATGGGATGACTCCCATAGACTTTATTATGTTGATGGAAGAAAGCAGGTGTAGAGCGATGAACTATTTGGATAAATTAGCCGAGATATTTGCTGATAGCACTTATGAAATAGAAGATGTCTACCGTTTAGTCATCCAGCCAAAAAGTATATTACGTGAATTTACCACCTTAAAGTATGGGTTTCTTTTTATTATTCGTGGACGAGCTAGAATATCTGTGAATGGAACAGACTACGAGTTACAGCCAGGATCAGTATTTCATGCGGCTCCAGGTATGCAACTGGAATCGCAAGTTATAGGGCAATCTGAGTTCGAGTATTATTCAATTTTTTATAGATTGGATAAGTTAGACGATGCAAATGTTACTCATGAATGCGACGCTCATTTCAAGCTGGAACCGGGAGCAAATCCGAGAGTAATAGAATTACTGATTATGCTCCATCAGAATGCCCATACAGCTGCAGGCATTGGAAAGCTTCGTGTCAAGGAATTATTCTTAAGCATTATGCATCAGGTTCTGATTGGCTGCAGCTATCGTGAGAGTGACAGTTCTCCAAGCAAAAGGGTGGTAGAGGAAGCCATTGCCTATATTAACGGACATTATATGAATCCACTCACACTTGATGAGTTAGCTGAACTGCATGCCATGAGCACCAAACGCTTCTCATACTTGTTTCACAAATATACCGGGCTGCGTCCAATCGATTATGTGATTAATTATCGTATGGAAAGAGCCAGTGACTTACTCAAAGCAGGCAATTTCCCTATACGTGATATTGCTATCAGTGTCGGTTATGCCAATCCGCTATATTTCAGCAGATTATTTAAAAAGAAATTCGGTTTGTCCCCGTCCGCATATATACATAAATTAGATCATCACATCTATTGAGTTTCTGATTTATGGTCAGCTAAATCCTCAAGCCTGAATTAGATAATTATGCATATAGAATTTGTGATTTGTGTATTTGCATTTGTTTGAGTGCTTGTTAAACTTTATTTAATAATGAGAATCATTATCACAAAATAGTCTGCTAGATGCATTATTTGATCGAAGCGTTGTCTAGGAGGCAATCTATTTCTATAAGAAAGGTTGATAGCATTGGCTGTAAATAGACCATTATGTATTGGCTTGTCCTTAAATGCAACTTGGATGAAGGGAAACGGCTGGCGGCACCCAGATAGCGAAGTGGAAAAAATGGGTTCCATTGATTATTACATTGATGTGGCAAAGATGGCGGAGAAATCAAAGCTCGATTTTCTTTTCAGAGCGGATTATCTGTACGTTAGCCAACAGATGATCGGTGATACCGCTAGCTTCGGAAGCCCTGATCCTACTATGATGTTTGCTGCAATTGCCCGTGAAACCGAGCGAATCGGACTGGTTACGACAATTTCTACCACTTTCAATCCGCCGTATGTTGTTGCAAGGCAGCTTCAATCTTTGCATTGGCTGAGCAATGGACGCGCAGGCTGGAACATTGTCACTTCTATTGAAGGGGCTGAAAATTTTGGGGATTCTCCCATGCCTTCCCCGCAAGAAAGGTATACCAAGGCAATGGAATTTACGGATGTTGTAAGCAAGTTATGGGGAAGCTTTCCTGCTGAGGCCGTTGTTATTGACCGCGAGTCAGGCTTATTTTCTGATAAGGATAAAGTGACTGCTATTGATCATTCCGGTGAGTTTTTCAGTGTGAAAGGGCCGCTTACTTTGCCTTCTCATAAATCGGGGCCCATTCCTTTGTTTCAAGCCGGCGCTTCAGATATTGGACGGAATTTTGCCTCTTCCGTAGCGGATGCTATTTTTGCGGCAATGCCGGATATTGAATCGGGAGTGGAATTGCGCAATGATCTAAGAAGAAGAGCCGCAGAACAGGGGCGCGATCCGAATGCCATCAAAGTTTTGCCAGGTTTATATTTTTTCCTGGCCGATACGCGCGAAGAAGCGCTTGAGTTGCATAAGGTTGCGCATGCACATTTAAGTAATGAACGCAGACATGCCTCTCTTAAATGGGTGCTTGGCCTTGATTTAAGAGGTCTTCCTTTGGAGCAACAGGTCACTGCCGATATGCTTCCCGATTCCAGTCAGCCCGTTCGCAGCCGGACACATGCCGAGCTGTTGCGGCGGTATATTACTAAGCATCAGCCTACAGTGGAAGAGGTACTGGCAAGGCCGGAGGTTGTCGGATCTGCCCATTGGGTATCTGTTGGAACGGCCGAGGATGTGCTGAACGATATTATGGAGCGGCTTGATGCTGGAGCTATTGATGGATTTATAGCCCTTCCAGGGGGTTCTGAACAATCTATGGAACTATTTTTTGAAAAGCTGATGCCACAGTTGGTTGAAAGAGGCTTGTTCAGAAGCGAATATAGCGGGGCCACTTTACGTGAACATTTAGGGATGATATAAGTTTGTTGCGATTATAATCTGGTTGTGATCTGTGAGGCGATTGCATGACGCATGATGGAGAATGCTTTGATGTGACCATGTGGCGTGTTTTTGCTTCTTGCAGAGTAGGTTTTTTGTGCGTACTAATGGAGAGAGTAGGGGGAAGCGAGCAATCGCGTCCTCCTTGCTTTCATTTATGCATCCTGGTGTAAAAGCATCCCGGGAGTCTTTTACTATTGATTAAAATATTGATAATGATTATCATTAACAATGAAAAGCATTCTTGAGAAAAAGATTCCACATTTGCTTAAGTTTACTTTCTTCAAAGTAAGGATTGGATGATAGGGAAGAAGAAAAAGTGCGAAAGATATGGTCTTTAGAGAAGCTGCTCCTAATGCGAGCAGGGCCTCTAATAGAAACGGGGTTGAATTTATGGACAATGCTGAGCGATATTGTGAGATTGCGAATGAAGAGAATAGGAACTGCGCACTCACAGTTAATCTAAATGAAATGTATCGAACATGCTCTTTTGAGCAGGTAGTGAAGGTGCCAGAAGAGATGGGCAAGGGGTACTGGAAGTGTATTCGAACCTATTCCTCTATAGACCTAGTAATATGCGACGTGCGCTTTACTAAAACGATGACCCTGAGCAGTAGAGAAGGAGGGAATACTATTAATCTCGGATTTTGTCTCGGAGACAGCATCCGTTGGAACGTAGAAGGGAGAAAGGGCGAATTTGGACTCGATCCATGGGAGGTCTCCGCTTTCGGCAACAATCAAATTAGCAATCGATGCCAGTATGACGTCGATAGTCACTTTCAAGGCCTATCTCTGAAGCTTAACCACATAGAGTCTATGGGCGCCCTGCAGCATCTTCCACTACACAAAATGTCGGCCGCTTTATCGGGAAATGCGGGACTTTTCTATAACAGTCAAATGACATCTGGAATGAAACGTATCGTTCATGATATCGTGCATTGCTATTACGATGGTGATATCAAGCATATTTATTTGGAAGGAAAAGTATTGGAGCTAATTGCGGTGTATCTATACGAAGGTATACTGGAAAAGAATAACTCTTCGCCCGCGGTAGGCCTGACCAGAACGGAGGTCGCAAGCCTTCACCTCGCCAAAGATATACTAGAAGCCGACTTAATTTCCCCACCCAGTCTAGGAGCACTCGCCAAGCTGGTATGCTTGAACGAATTCAAGCTAAAAAAAGGATTCAAATTGCTGTTTGGCATGCCCGTGTATGCTTATGTAATCGACCGAAGGCTGGAGGCTGCCTTCCACATGCTAGAAGAAGGCAGAATGAAGATTACTGAGGCGGCTTATGCAGCAGGTTTCGGGAAGACAGGTCATTTTTCAGAGCAATTCAAAAGGAAATACGGTGTCAATCCCTCTGAGTACTTCCAGCAATTTCGTCATTAAGAAGGAACAAAATCCATATTTGTAGTTTTTGCTCCCGATTTGGGTATCTGGCTTAAGGAGGGAAGTGGGATACTAGTTCATGACAGCTGTTAGGAAGCAGCGGTAATACATTTTCAAAAATACATCAATTGATAATGATTATCATTATCTAGAAGTGAAAGGGAGAGAAAATGAAACGAGTAATTGTTTTGGCCATCCTATGTTGCATTTTGATAGTAACCGCATGTGGAAACCAGCAGACCAATGGAGGCGAGAATGAACCAACATTTAGAGAGATTGAAAATGCCAAGGGAGAAAAGGTTAAAATACCGATTAATCCTAAGCGCATCGCTGACCTCTCAGGATCAACGGAGGAGCTTCTCCTGCTAGGAATACAGCCGATTGCCTCAGGAAATGCCGATTTCGGCGATCGAGCAGTATTTTCTCCAACCATTAAAAATCTTTTAAGTGCAGATACCATCAATTTGGGCTGGTACGCAGAGCCGATTAGCCTGGAGCTAGTCATGTCCGCTAAACCAGATTTGATTATACTAGGAACGCTATTTAATGAAGATTTATACGAGCAGCTATCCAAGATTGCCCCGACAGTGATTGTGCCATATCCCTATTACGATTGGAGAAGCCGATTTACCTTTTTAGCGGAGCTTTTTGGAGAAGAAGAGAAGAAGGATAAATGGCTAGCGGAGTATGACAGTAAGGTAGAAGAATGGAGCAAGAAATTAGAGCCTGTTCTTGGGAACGAAACCTTTGCTGTAATCGAAACCTATCCTAAAAATCTTGTTATCTACTCCTCATCTGGAACTGCTGAGCTTATTTATAAGGAACTAGCACTCAAACGTACGGAAGGCATTCCAGAGCCTGAAAGCTGGGGAGGGAAGGAAATAAGCCTTGAATCCTTAGCGACCATCGATCCTGACAACTTGATTCTAATGGAGAATAGTGAAAACACATTGAACGACAGTAAAGTTTGGAACAATCTCAAGGCTGTACAGAAAGGCAATGTCTATAAAATATCGAATGTAGACAATTACAATTATTCCTTCACGGCTATCGGTCGTAAAGAGCTGCTTGACCGATTCGGAGCGCAAATATTGGAAATCCATAAAGCGACCAATAGCTAAAACCAATTTGTCCGTATAGAAGCTCCGGGTGTCCCTGCTTGATTTTCGGGCAGGGATAATTTCGTTTTTCAATAGAATAAAAAAGATAGGGGGTGGGCAGATGAGTTCCAAGTCCGAAATGTCGGGCCTGCTGCGTATTGCCGGCGAGAAAAAGGGGTTGTTGACGGTCGCAAGCTTGTTTTCTGTCTTATCCAGCTTGTTGCAGCTTGCTCCTTTCGTCGCGGTGTATAAGATAGTGGAGGAATTGTTGAACCATGCACAAAGTCCTAAGGGCGCCGACAAGGAACTTATACTTTATTGGGGTATCTTCGCGTTTGTAGCCTGTATTGGAGCTCTGGCAGCTCTGTATATCGGGGGGATGTGTTCACATATCGCTGCGTTTCATATTCTCTATCAGCTTCGGATACGCCTTGCAGAGCATATTGCCAAAGTGCCAATGGGCTACCATACGAGAACGACTACGGGCGAATTAAAAAAAATTATCGAGGTCAGTGTCGAAAAAATCGAGAAATTTATTGCCCATCAATTACCCGATATCGTCAGTGCGATCATGATACCCATTTTATTATTGGCCTATTTGTTTTGGCTGGATTGGCGTTTGGCGCTGGTTCTGCTCATTCCGATCGGATTCGGCTTTTGGCTACAGGCTCGTATGTTTACTAGTGAAAGAGGGCAAACCGCATATCGCGAATTTCAATATGCGGTGGAAGAAATGAATGCAACCGGCGTCGAATATATCCGCGCAATGCCCGCTATAAAAATATTCGGTATTACGGCCGAATCTTTTCTGACCTTTAAGCGGTCCGTTGCTAATTACCGTGATATTTCATTGAAAATAACAGATTTATGCAAGAAGCCATACAGTCTTTTTTTCGTTATTGTCAGTTCCCTGTTTACTTTTGTTATACCTGTCGGCATCCTACTTGGAAATGGCCATTCCGGCAGTCAATCGTTTGCCATAACTTTTATTCTATTTCTCATCATTACACCGAGCTTATCGACACCTTTATTGAAGGTGATGCATGTAGGAAGTGGGATGCGAGAAATTGCTGAAGGCAACAAGCGTATTGCGGCTATTTTTTCGGAAGCGATAGTGACGGAGCCGGTATCTCCCCAAGTTCCAGCAGCACATGATATCACCTTTGAGCAGGTCTCTTTCGCATATGAAGCTAGAGAAAGCAAGAATTTCAAGCCAGTGCTTAACGGTGTTCATTTTGTTGCGCGAGAGGGTGAGATGACTGCATTGGTCGGTCCTTCAGGCGGTGGCAAGTCGACGATTGCCAATCTGCTGCTGCGGTTCTGGGATGTTCAGGAGGGCGACATCATGATTGGAGGGGTTCCGATTCGTGAGATGGGGACGGAAAAGCTGATGGATACGGTTTCCTTCGTATTTCAGGATGTCCATCTCTTCTACGATACGATCGAAGCGAATATCCGGATGGGAAATACGACCGCTAGTATAGAAGAGGTCATTGCAGCCGCGAAGACGGCCTGCTGCCATGACTTCATTGAGAAGCTGGCGCACGGGTACGATACCAAAATCGGGGAAGGCGGAACCAATTTATCTGGCGGAGAGGCGCAGCGAGTTGCGATTGCCCGAGCCTTACTGAAAAATGCGCCGATTCTGGTTTTGGATGAAGCAACAGCTTATGCGGATGCCGAGAACGAAAAGAAGATCCAGCGGGGTCTAGCTGAACTGGTCAAAGGAAAAACCGTTCTCATTATTGCTCACCGCCTGTCTACGATTCGCGCGGCAGATCAAATTCTGGTCGTGAAGCGGGGAGAAATTGTGGAACGGGGAACGCATGACGAACTGCGGAATTTAAACGGTCTCTATGAGCAGATGTGGCAAGCGCATATCAGCGCAGCTTCATGGAGACTGGGAGCGAAAGACATCTCACCGCAACATGCAGTCGCTGTAGGGGAGGGCTTGGGGGAATGATTCGTTATTTTACCAACATCTCAGGAGGAAACGCCAGAAACTTATGGCCATCCTCCTTGGCGGCCTTGCTGGATGGGATAGCTAAAGTCATTCCAGCAGCTTTGCTTGTCGATATTTTCAATACGATCTATAGCTCCTTTGCGGAACCGGAGACGGGTATGAATACCGAACGATTATGGATGGTATGCGGCTTTTTGTTTTTTTGGCTGATAGTATCCTATGGGGCATACGCTTTACTTTATGACAAGTCGTACAAAGCTGCCTATAGCCTGGCTGCATCAGGCAGGCTGAAGCTGGCCGAGCATTTGCGACACCTGTCGCTTGGCTATTTCGGCAAACGAGATCCGGGGGATGTTACCAACCTATTATTAAGTGACTACTCGCAAGTTGAGCACACCATTTCCCACAATGTGCCCCAGCTCATCAGCGCTATTATGCTGCCCTTTCTGGCTTTGTTAGGGCTTGTGTTCCTGGATTGGCGAATGGCATTAGCTATGTTCATTGCTGTTCCGTTCGGTGTTCTGCTGCTTTGGCTTACGGACGCGATTCAAGCGCGCTTGAGCAATACTCATGTCAAGGCGAAGAATGAAGCCGCCAGCCGTTTGCAGGAGTATTTAACTGGCATACGCGAGATCAAAGCCCATAATATGGGGGGGAAACGTTTTGAGCGATTGCGTCTTTCATTTGATCGGTTAATGCGTGCGTCGATTCGCTTGGAAGGCGTCATGGGGCCTTTGATTATGGGAGCGATGCTGCTGACCCGCTCCGGGATGACGATCATGATTTTTGTCGGCAGCTATCTGCTGGTCGGCGGAATACTGTCGCTTCCTATTTTCCTCCTCTTCTTGCTGGTGGGAACCCGAATATTCGAGCCACTGACCGTGGTGTTGATGAACTATGGGGAAATGCGCTATTCGGCCTTTAGCGCAAAGCGCATCATGGACGTGCATCATGAACAACCGATGGAGGGGGCAGCAAGCATTCAGCCTCAAGGGCAGATCGTTTTTGACCGAGTTCAATTTGGCTATGAGGATAATCTACTTATCCTTAGGGACCTGTCATTTACGATTGAACCCCGAACCATCACGGCATTGGTAGGACCGTCAGGCAGCGGGAAGAGTACAGTGACGCGCTTGATTGCACGATTCTGGGATATCCAACAGGGGACGATCAAGATTGGTGGTCAAGCTATTCAGCATGCCAATCCAGAGGAGCTTTTGAAGCATATTTCCATGGTGTTCCAAGACGTTTATTTATTCCAAGATACTATCGGCAACAACATCCGGATTGGAAAGATGGACGCTACCCAAGAAGAAGTGGAAGCCGCGGCCAAGCGTGCTAGTTGTAATGAATTCATCTCTCAATTGCCTCAAGGCTATGACACTCCAGTAGGAGAGGGCGGCTCGACGTTGTCCGGTGGAGAGAAGCAGCGGATATCGATCGCCCGTGCTTTACTGAAAGACGCATCAATCGTGCTGCTCGACGAAGCAACCGCCTCACTTGATCCTGAGAATGAATCTGCTGTACAAGAGGCGATTAACGAACTGGTCGCTGATAAAACCGTCATCCTTATCGCGCATCGACTGAAGACGGTTCAAAATGCGGATAAGATACTTGTGCTGGATCAAGGACAACTTGTTGAAGAAGGTACTCATATGGAGTTGTTGAAAATGGAAGGGCTATATGCGAATTTGTGGAGCTTGCAGCAAGAATCCGATGGATGGCGAGTCAAATAAGGATACACAAGCACGGACCGTGTCCTATTTCGGTAAAACAATTAAGCGCCTGTGAGTTATTAATGCTAGTGTGAATCACGACACGGAATGGAGCGGAAGCTTTGTACTAGAAAGCTAGGAGGCTTTATATGAGTCAATCATCTGTAGATGAAAAAGGAAAACAGCAGTATTTTATATTAAATGAAAATCTCTGGAAAGTTATGCTCCAATTATCATGGCCGGCGATCGTTGCTATGGTTCTCTATGGATTGAATGCTGTCATTGCTGCCGCTTTTGTAGGCCGCTATATCGGAGAAACCGCCTTGGCTGGGGTTTCCGTGGCCTATCCTCTAACCCAGATCAGTGTCGGTTTAGGCTCCTTAATAGGGGTTGGCGCTGGCTCAGTATTAAGCATGGCCATCGGCCGGCAAGACAAACGTACACAGGAACAATTGCTCGGGCATGTCAACTATCTTTCTCTTATCGTAACGGTGATTTATATGATACTGGGCCTGCTATTCTCAACTCAATTAATAAGGATGATGGGAGGAGAAGGGGATGTGCTACTCCTGGGGGACCGTTTCTTTAGAATTACAGTTATAGGCTCGTTTTTCTGGATCTATGGTCTGGCGGCCAACATGATTGTAAGAGGAGAAGGAAAGATGAAGTCGGCGGCCATCATCATGGGAATCGGTCTGGCGGCAGATATATTGTTTAACTATATTTTAGTGGCAGTTCTTGATCTAGGCGTGGAAGGGGCAGCATGGGCGACCAATATCAGTATGCTTGTCTACACGCTTCTGGGCTGGCTTTACTTTGGCAAAGGATTTGCCTCCTTCAGAACCAAGGTTTTCTCCATCTATAGAAATGCCGCCACGATTAAATCGATTATTGGACTCGGTTTGTCTTCGCTAATTATGAATGTGATGAGCCTGGTACAGGCGGTTCTCGTGTTCAACGCACTTTCTAAATTTGGTACAATGCTGGATATTGCCTTTTATGGCGTGGTCTATCGTGTGTTCACCTTTTTACTTACGCCGATCTTTGGCTTGATGCGTGCACTGCAGCCGGTCATTGGCATAAACTATGGCGCTAGGCAATATGAGCGCGTCATAAAGTCCTATCGAATATTCACCGTTGTCTCCATGCTGTTAACCTTGCCTTTCTGGATCTTTTCTATGACCGCTCCCGAAGTGATTCTGGGCTTCATGTTGCCGGATCAAGTATTTACGGGAACGCAATCGATGTATTTCCGAATTCACATGGCTATTCTACCGCTATTGTCGATGATTTTTATGGCAATGACATTTTTCCCTTCTATTAATAAAGGAAAACCGGCAGTCATTATAGGAATGGCAAGACAGCTGGTTTTCTATATACCAGTCATGCTGATTTTACCAAGAATGATGGGAGTCTCTGGCATTTATTATGGTTCGCTAGCGATTGATGCGATTATTGTATTTTGGACTGCTGTTATGGTCAGAAAAGAATTCACGATTCTTAAGACAAAAGATCAGACCTCTGTTATAAATATTTAGTGCGGTTGTATATAAGTCAAATCGACGTTCAAGGAGTCTGAGCCCATAGTGTAGAATGAAGTGCACCCCTTATAGTAGACATTGGAAAAACCCATATGGGAAACCGATGATGCTTTAGGGGTGTATTTTTATGAGGAAAAGAGAGCAAACGAATAAATGGCATTCCAATGAAGTAAGGAAAGAAGCGGTACGTTTACACGAGGAGGATAAATGGATGTACGGGGCAGGATGGAAAAAGCACACATTTCATTTCACGTAAAGTGAATGGGGTTAGCAGAATCTCTCACTTGAAACCCGTATAAACTCTGATATGGCTACAGTTTTAAAGGTATCTTTTCGTCGTATAAATAGAGTCGGTGTTTTAAGGAAATCCTCAGGTATTTCTTTATAGTGCACATTAAATTGAAGCGTAGCCCTTTCGATCACTGAACGGGGCATAAGAGTTACTCCTAAACCAGCATGTACACATCCTAGTATTCCTTCTAATGTTCCGAGTTCTATGACTTTATCGGGGATCAGTCCCTCCATATGCAACCAATCCTCTAGTTTTCTTCGGTAATTGCAACCTGAGCGAAAGACTAGTAAAGTAATTTTTTAGAGTTTTTGCGTCCAATCGCTGGAGTTTGGTTTTCCTCCAGATATGAACACAAGTTCCTCAACCCCAATTTCTATAATATCAAGCTCAGGGTGCTCAACTGGAGCAGATACAAAGGCCCCATCTAGTTGATACTTCAAAACGGAATGGATGAGTTCTTCGGTCGTTCCCGTTTTTAATGTCAAGTCGACCTCAGGATATGACTGAAGGTAGTCGGTGAGAATAGAAGGCAAACGAATCGCTGCCGTGGTTTCAAGCGATCCGATACGAAGGGGGCCGCGAGGAATGGAGTTATCAGATACATTTCGTTCTGCCTCTTGGGTCAGATAGATGATTTTTTCGGCATAGGACTTGAGGGACTCACCAGATGTTGTAAGCGTAACCCCTTGCCTACCGCGATGAAATAAATAAGTTTTTAATTCGTGTTCAAGGTGCCGAATTCGGATACTCACACTCGATTGAACGTATTCCAGCTTCTCAGCTGCTCTGGTGATACTCCCCTCATTTGCAACTGCAAGGAAAATTTTCAAATCTCGAATATCCATATTTGTTCTCCTGTTCTTTGTATTGAAAATTTTAATGCAAAACATTGTTTATGTTCATTTTACACGATGTCATTATAGGACTACAATGATATGTGTCAGGGGGAACGATATTATGAAGGTTTCAAATCCAAAGATTACAAGAATGCTTGATCCAGCAAAGACTATGATATCTGGTATTATTATCCTAATTATTGCAATGATATTGGATGTTTTTCCTATACTTCAATTTTGCCGTTGATGCAGTCATATAAAACTAATGAACAGGAGGCGTTCATCAGTGTTTGAAACGAAGTTAACACAGATGCTGAAAATTCGTTTCCCAATAATCCAAGCCCCTATGGCAGGTGGCCCTACAACTCCCGACTTAGTAGCTGCAGTATCAAATTCAGGCGGCTTAGGTAATTTGGGTGCCGCATACTTAAAACCAAATGAGCTTCGAAGCACAATCCAACAGGTCAGAGAACGGACTGACAAGCCATTCGGAGTAAACTTGTTTGTGCCTGAGCCAGAGCAATCGGAAGCTTCGAAAGAATCAATCGTTCAAATGACGGATCACCTCAATAAACTTCGACTCAAACTTGGAATTGCTTCAAATCCATCAATTTCTATGTTTACTGAATTTTTCGAGGAGCAAGTGCAAGTATTGTTAGAAGAAAATATCCCCGTATTTAGTTTTACTTTTGGTGTACCGCCAGAAGATGTAATCCGCGCATTGAAGGAGCGTAGGACTGTCGTTATAGGGACTGCTACAACAGTTGAAGAAGCTAAACATCTGGAAGTGGCTGGTGTAAACGCGGTTGTAGCTCAAGGATACGAGGCAGGAGGTCACAGAGGCACTTTCTTGAAAAATGTTTCTGAATCCCTGATCGGAACCATGGCTCTGGTTCCACAGATTGTAGACCATGTGCAGATCCCGGTCATCGCCTCAGGAGGCATCATGGATGGAAGAGGACTTGTAGCAAGCCTGGCTTTAGGGGCTGGAGCTGTGCAGATGGGAACTGCATTTCTAGCCTGTACGGAAAGCGGAGCCCATCCAATTTACAAAAAGATGATCCTCTCATCAGATGAGAATTCTACTGAAATTACACATGCTTACTCGGGCAAAGCAGCAAGAGGTATTCGAACAAAATTCATGAGTGATATGAAGCAGTATTCCGGAACAATCCCCCCGTTCCCAATACAAAACAAACTGACCCAAGATATTCGACAGGTAGCTGCGAAAGTGAATAATCCTGAGTATATGTCACTTTGGGCAGGGCAGGGTCTTCGATTAGCCCGCAACCAATCTGCTGCTACAATTGTCAAACAAACTGTCGAGCAAGCAGTTTCTATTGTTAAAGAAAATTTCCTCTAGTTCAAGAAACAAGTCCGATCCGTGCATATGTGGCTAATCTGCCGCTTCTTATTGTGATGAGTATAATAGGTTTGGGACTAAGCCTACATTTGGATGCCTGAATAAAATAAATAAGGAGTCTATCGAACTAACGATAGACTCCTTATTTCGCAGTTAAATTTTAAAATTTGAAATCGTCTCTTTCAGTTGTTCAGCACTATCTTTCGTATCCCCGACAATGTCCAGCACTTTGCTTGAGCGGTCGAGGGCAAAGCCAGCTTTATCCGAGATGCTCTCGGTTCCGTGAGCTGATTCGGTGTTGGCAAGGGAAATTTCGTTAATCGTTACGGCCATGCTCTGGATCGCTTTGCTTAGCTCTTGAGAGGTTGCATTGAAATCGCCGAGCAGATTCTCATAATATTCGGCATCGCGGTAATATTGCATGCCGGTTTCGACCATCGCTTTATAATCACTGATGACGGTCTTATCAATGAATTCCAGCATATTCTCCGAGTTGTTCTTCAAGTTCTGGACAGAAGAGGTTACGATCTGCACGACGTCCCGAATTTTGTTCGCAGACTGCCCGGATACTTCAGCTAACTTGCGAATCTCGCCAGCGACAACAGCAAAGCCGCGTCCAGCTTCTCCGGCTCTTGCAGCCTCAATATTGGCATTCAAGGCGAGGAGATTCGTCTGTGCGGTAATTTCTAGAATAGAGCTTGCCAGCACTTGAATTTGCTCGACAGCCTTAGCTTGTTCAATGGCACTGCCAAGGTTCACCCGCATTTGGTCACCAATATGAACAGCGCGATCAGATGACAGGACCGCAGTCTGACGCAAGTTTTCGGCGCGCTTGCTGACTTCCTTGGAAATAAGCTCTCCTTGCTTCGCTTTATTCGAAATTTGATCAACAGACTGAAGAATACTGACAGAGGACTGATTCATTTCTTCCGTCGCGGCGGCTGTTTCTTCCATGGAGGCAGCCATTTGCTCCGATGTACCCGATACATCTTGAATTTGTTTGTTGAGCTCCATGAGATGGTTGTTAACAGTCGTAACGGAACCGCCAAGCTTATCTGACTCCTCCATAATGGTGCTAATCGTCTGACAAATGGAGGTCTGCATGGTCTGCATGGATTCCATTAGAACACCAGTCTCATCCTTGGCCTTCCTATACTTCTGTGGAATCTGTTGAGAGAGGTCGCCGCTTGCAAGTACTTTGAGACTCTCGGTTGCCAGCTTGATCGGTGTTGTAATACGGTACGACAGGACGACGAGAATAGCTGCGAACACGATGATACTGCCAATAATGACGATAAGCAGCCCTTGCTTCATCTTGTCTACATTATGCAAATATTCATCGACAGGCTTGAAGGACACGATATACATATCCTGAAGTGTTGATTTGCCGTACGAAGCGATTTGTTTTTGACCGTTCAAGCTGAAATAACCGATCCCATTCTTGTTAAGTCTCACATCCTCGAAGAAAGCAGGAATGTCGCCTTCAGCTTTTGTCATATCGAAATTCAGCACATCTTCCTTGTTTGCTGAAGCGACCAGAACACCAACGGAATTGACCATGTAAGTTTTGACGTTGCCTTTATCTGTCGTCTTGACGATTTCCTCCGATAGCTTCGACAGATCAACCGCTGTCCCTACGATGGAGGGCATTACATCTGTGCTTCCGTCTGGAATATGATTGAGCAAGGCCATAATTGGACCGCCGGTTACCGGAGATTGAACAGGTCCGTAGAGAACGGCCCCTTTTTTCATCCCTTCAAGGAGAGCTGAATCCAGCTCGGCAACACCAATGTCGATGCCCAGAGATTGGCCGCCGATCCCATCAGAGACAATCACGCTGTTGTAAGCTGCATAAATATTTTCATACAAACCGTCTGCATCCGTGATGATTTTGTTGAGATAGTTGGAAGCAGCCATTGTATTATTTGATTTTAGATTGCTCGTATTTTTAATTTCTTTGAACGTATTGACCAGAAAAGGATTGTTCGCAATCGTTGACGAGCTGAGTGACAAGTTTTTGAAGGACAGATCCATTTGATTAACCTTTTCCGAGACGATATTCGTCATGAATTCGCTTGCTTCACTCTCTAGAGAATTTGCTGCTGTGCTGCTTGCATACCACAAGGCAATTAACATAGGTATTATCATGCAAGCGATGGAGATCAACATAATTTTGGCGAATAAACCGGTTAAGTTTATTTTTTTGAATACATGGCGCAATTGAGCAAATTTAAATCTTTTCATTGTGAACCCCCATTATGTAGTTTCATGCTAGAATAATGATTTTATCGACAAATATAAATGACATGTTGAGTGGGAAAAAAATACATGTTACAAAATAACCCATTAGCAGGCCTTATGATGCAATTGCTGCTTACAAACTATAATGGACAAATTTAGTACTTCTGGAAGGGGGAAATGAGACTCATGTCGAATATTGTCTTAAATATAATCTTGCAGCTTCATAGACGGAGGTAGTTATGAAACAAGATGCAGTAAAACCAAAGTCAACTAGAACAGACTCAAAGCCAAAGCCAGCAGAAAGAGCTACTAGTGTGAACCCCTTACATAGTCAAATTCTGCAGATGCAGAGCTTGGTCGGCAATCAGGCTGTCATTCAGATGATGAATGCATCGAGGAATAATCCGATTCAACGCTACATAGTGAAGGACCGGGAAGGCAGCCCGATAGAAGGATTTGATACCGCAGACTTAGCAGCTTTTCAAGAGAAAATTAAGGGCGTTGAGGAAGGGCAAGATAATCCGATTAGCTTTCTAACCTATATCATGAGTAATTTGAAGAGAGAAGCAGAGAGGAATGATAATGCCAAAACTGCTTTGCAGATGACGGAGGAAGCCCGTGCTCGGTTAATGCAAGGGCATGAAGAAATGAATAAGGAGGGAAATGAAGAGGTATTGAAGTTAGATGAATTCACTGATCTGATTCGTGATAATGCTGTGAATGATAAGGATCTAGCGCAGCTAGCTCAACAAGCCAAAGGACTTGCCCACCAAATGGTAAAATCATTGGAGTTGGTTACTACAAATAAAGATCTCGATGCAAAGGGAAAGATGGCTTATCTGACTAACGTTGGTGATTTTATAATGGAGCAAGTAACAGAGCAAGCGATGAGGCTGCTCGGGACTCCTAAAAAAGGCATGTCTGTACTAGCGACAGGCGGATTCGGCCGTGAAGAAACAATGCCTGCTTCTGATCTGGATTTCGGTGTAATTGGCGACGATTCGGATATGGCACTTATTCGTTCCCTAACAAGTCTGATGATGAATAAAATCAATCTGGCGCGAGGCATTCTTGCCAAGCAATTGAATTTACCGGAAGGTGTGAAGGCTGGCTTCGAGGCTGATCCATTGTGGCTGCAAAGCCCGGAATCGGTCGAACCGGAGAAAGTAGCTGAACACAGTAACGCCAAAGGGACAGTTGAGGATGCAAGACTGATCAAACATTTTGATGGAAAGGAGGAAAAAGGAGAGGCTTTGCCCCAACGTTTTATGGAGAGCAAGAAGGGGCTTCGGGATCCAAAGATCGCTTTCGGCGGACTACGCGACATCATTGAGCAATATGGAGTTCCTGAGCTGCGAGCGAATCAAACGTATAATATTAAGGAGCCATGGTTGAGGTTGATGACGATGAGTATGCAGAAGCTCGCCACCTACTTCGGATTAAGTGCAAACTCTACAGAGGGACGAATTGTAGAATTGGGCAAGATTAAGCAGTTGGATTCAGGGGTTGTGAAAAAATTGTCGGCTGCATTCCAGACCTATGCCGCTATTCGGCAGCAGCTTCATAGCCACTACAAAGGCGAAAAGGATGATTTCCACACAGGACCGATAGATTCCCAGAACGGGCTATATACCTTGAAAGAAGAGGAACGCCAGGCGATTGCACAGGCGAATGCACATTTAGCCGAATTTCAAGCGATGCTGCGTATGTTTATTACCAGCAGGGGCGAGCGCTGGGCTGAGAAGAAGAAAGGGATATTTGGCTGGTTTTAATTTTATAAAAGTACACCCATACACAGCGGCAGGCTAAGACGCGCAGGTAGAGTCTTAACTGTCGCTGGAGCTGTTCTATTTTTGTATTCACATATAGTCCTTACTTTCCTTGGGTAGGCGGCTTGCCTATGCTTATGTTGCAATACTATGCGTTGCATAGTATAATGCGTAGTATAGCTTGAGAGATTGTTAGGGAAAGTAATTAATAATGGAGCTTTCCATGAATGAAGTATTGAGGGGGGATGCTATGGATATACAGCTAAAACGCGGTTTGCTGGAGGTCTGTGTATTGACGGTGCTTTCCAAGGATGATTCTTATGGATATCAAATTGTAAAGGACTTATCGGGACATATTGAGATTTCTGAATCAACGCTTTATCCAATATTGAAACGATTGGAGACGCAGAATTGTGTCACCGTATACTCCGTTGAACACAACAGCCGCTTGCGAAAATATTACAAAATAACAGAGCAGGGAAAAGATAAAATTCAAAACTTTCTAAATGAATGGGAGTCCGTTCTAGCTTTGTATAAGTTTGTGCGGAAAGGAGCAGGGTATGAATAAATCCATGTTTTTGTCCGAGCTTGCTTCACAATTAAAGGCCTTGCCTAAGAGTGAAATGAACAAATCACTAGATTTTTATTCTGAAATCATTGACGATCGCATGGATGAAGGAATGAGTGAACAAGAAGCCGTCTGTGGACTTGGGAATATCGAGGACATTGTACGAGAGGTCATGCTTGATGCTACGCCACTATTTAAGCTTATCGTTCCGAGCCCTTCTTTTTCAAAATCAAACATTGCGTTATTTGTATTAGCTTTACCAGTATTCTTTATAGTCGTTGCACTGTTATTCATTTTTTATGCATCTGTCTGGTTGATCATTCTCACACTATTTTTAATTGAACTGTCCTTTTTGTTAGCTGGCATAGCAGCAGTTATTGCTTCAATTATCGACTTTAGTGAGAATATTCCATTCGCTTTACTCATGCTTTTCGGAGGTTTAATTAGTATAGCTGTCGGCATATTTACATTTAGGCCAATAAGAAAAATGACCAGAAAGTTTATGGGACTTACCATATGGTTTACAAGATATGTGAAATCTCTATTTCAAAAGAAAGAGGTATTATAGCTATGAAAAGAACATTTAAACGAACAACGGTTGCCTTTGCTGCACTTGGTTTAGCACTGTTAACTTCAGCGTGTACTACAGATTCTGGTTCGGACAATACTGCTACTTCATACGAAGAGAAGAGCTATTCTGTTAATGCGGAGAAGATTGCCCAGCTGTCCTTTACTGCTAAAGGCCGTGCAGTTGAGCTGTTAGAATCAACCGATGACCAGATTCATATCAACTATTTTGAAAGCAAAAAAGAAGCCTATGAGCTTAATGTTTCAGATGAAAAAGAACTTACAATGAAAGCTGTCAACAATAAGGATTGGAAGGATTATATTGGGCTGGATACTGATAAAGAGCATCGTACAGTTAAGATTGCTGTTCCAGATGGCCTTGCCAGCGGAATTACGATTAACACCTCCAAAGGGGATATCCTCTTTGAAGAAGTGAATATAGCTGGCGCTGTCGATGCAGCAACTTCAGATGGGACAATTGAGTTTACGAATGTAGCGGTTGATCAGACTTTGAAATTGCAAACCAAAAATGACAATATGATATTGTCTGAGGTCAGCAGTAAAGGCTCTATTGATGCCTCCATTTCAAATGGCAACATCGAGGTGTCAAAAATTGCGGTTGATGATACTTTGAAATTAAAATCAAAAAACGGGAACATCACGGGCACTGTTAATGGCTCTTATGATGACTTTGCAATTTCAAGCAAAGCCTCCAAAGGAAAAACAAATCTCCCGGAAAACAAAAGCGGGGGTAGTAAAACATTAAATGTCAGCACGAATAATGGTGACATACAGCTTGAGCTCGTTAAATAGTCGTAACTATTGTGAGTAAACGATAGGGACTGTCTTAAATCTAGATTTTCCTATAGGAACACAGTCGCAATAAGCAAGTTAGGATAGAGTTCATGAAAAAAAAAGCGTAGGTTAGGGCAGAATTAGCCCGTAGCCTGCGCTTTTTTTTAATACAGTCGATTTTTTGAATGCTTCTGTTAAACCTATAACGTGTGTTGAACTAGCGAGCGATCGAGTAGCTTCTCAAGTGAATCCCTAAGATGTGAGGCAGTGCCTTTCATTTGTGGGTTTTTGAAATATTCACAGACTGTTCACTTATGAAGAGCTACTTCATTTCTCTATAATAACAAAGGTAAACAAGAAAGGATGATGGAAGTTGCCAGTTAATAAGAGAGAGAATTTTTATTTTGGATTGATGATGTGCTTTGGGATGGTTGTATTCATGACCTTTTACAATCTATTTACTCATGGTCTGATTGGCACGATTACTGTGAAAGAAATACTTGTTCAGCTTATTACGATCTTTATTACGGCTTCATTATTAGAACTATTTATCGTCGGCCCTGTGGCGAAGAAAATTGCTTTTTCATTGCCCTATGACAAATCGAAGAAAGCATATGTCATAATCGCTCTTGCCTGTTGCATGGTAATTGGAATGGTTCTCTGCATGTCTCTGTATGGATTGATAACGGCGTACCTTTCGGACAGCCTAATTGGAGAATCACTGCTCGCAAGCTATTTTTCGTTAGTATTTAAAAATTTTATTTTCGCTCTTCCTCTACAGCTCCTTATTGTAGGGCCGATTGTACGGTATTTGTTCGTTAAATTTGTTAAAGGCAGAACAAGGTCGGAAGTATTGAATTAAAGGATTATTGATTCACGGTTGTAATGGTTGTTATTAAAGCGGCAGAACATCGACATGACAAGAGCTGGAAGACGCTCCGTTCAGTCTTGGACTGCCGTTATTTTGTTTTATGGTTATTTGCACGTGTATCATCTGCTCGCAAACGAAACAGCTTAATGAGCAGGATCTGGCAATGAGTGGGCAGATGTTGTTGCCATAGATGCGAGTCATTACTATACACTAGGCTTAAAAAGCGATGGAACCTTAGTGCTTGCTGGAGATAGCAGCATTGGAGGAAAATCCGTTCCTGATGTAGCTGATGTTACGGGTCTGCTGGTTCCTAGCATTAAGGGGAATGATGAGCCAGTTCTTGGGAACAAAAGAAAGAACCGTCTTATGGAAGGCGGTTCAGGTAAAGTTATATTTTATCGCAATAATCTACTATGAGAACAGTGCTACAGCTCCTTTGAGCTATATTCCCTCTCAACTTTGCAGATTTTCACTTTATAGTTTTGATACCAGTCCTGTATACCCTTTTCTTGGGCAGCCATATGAGACTCGTTCTTTTTCCAATTGCGGATAGCTTCCATGCTATCCCAGTAAGAAATCGTAATGCCAGCTCCTGAAGCATCTCTGACACTTTCTACTCCTATGAAGCCAGGCTGCTTAGCTGCAAGCTGTTCCATTGCGTCGGCCATTCTGCTATATCCGTTATCTCCCTCAGTACGTTGACTTGAAAATATAACAGCATAATACGATCCATTCATCTCCCCAACCATTCCTATCAGGTCCCTTCTGTCTTAAAAGTTAGTATGTAGAAGATGATTATACGCCGATCTTGGTGATTTTGTAAGCTCAATAGAATGGCTGAGGGCAGTGATTTACAAAAATAAACAGAAGAAAACCTGTCTTCGTGTCTCTGTATATAGCTAGCGATTAATTTATATTTATATATTTGAGTGATGGATTTATTAAGCTAAAGTGTTAGATTGCTTGTTACAAGGATAATATGTAAATAGTTAAATAATTTTCATTTTGAAGTATAATGTATTAAGTGCATTTCATAAAAAATGGACAAAGAAATTTGCGGAGGCATTTTAATGAGAGGGAAATCTATAAAATTATATATTATGAGTGACGATCAAAAAAATCTCAAGTCTGCAGAATTAAGCAATTGGATTGGCAAGGCATTCATTGGACAGAGAAAACATGTTCAAGTCTTACAAACTTTCGAAGAATTATCGACTCCAGGTATATATTTTTTAATTTCTGAAATAGAAGACTCCTATCAAAAAAAGATATACATTGGAGAAGCGGATGAAGTAAATAAAAGAATATCCGAACAATTTAAAAGTAAAGATTGGTGGAGTGATTTTGTAATTTTTATTAGTAAGGATACTAATTTAACAAAGTCGCACGTGAGATATCTTGAAAAAATATTGTATGAGGTCGCGCAAGAAAGTCAGACGACTATTAAAACCTTCAATACCAATACTCCTCCTGGTTCTAAATTGCCAGCCTCAGATTCCGATGATATGAAAGATTTTAGCGATAATATAATTTTTGTTTTGAGTAATTTAGGAATTTTAAATTTCACAAAAAATCATCATACATTAGGTATTAAAGAGAATAGAGAAACTCCTTTTTATTTAAGTGTAACGGGTAAAAAAGGAGAACATGCTAGAGAAGCAAATCTTGTGATAATAGATAATATTTATAAACTTCTAAGTGGCTCATACATAAGGAAAGAACTTACTAATAGTATTTCTAGTCATAATTATGCAAAGTTGAGAAAACAATTAGAAGCAGATGGCTTTTTTAGTCCTTCAAATAGCGACAGTTTTTTTGAATTATCAAAGGATATTGATTTCACATCTCCATCGGCTGCAGCCGCTGTTGTAAGAAACAGTTCAGTGAATGGAAGAAAAGAATGGAAAACGAGAAATGGATTAAGTTTAGATGAACATGAAAGTAGAGAAAATAATAGTTAATTAGTTAATAGAATTTACTTAAACCAAAATCTTCACCATAACCTTTCAAACATATAAATAACGTAGAGAGTAAGGACAATGATAGTCTGGATTTGTAGGCGAGACATACCATGAGATCATAGTAGAAACGCGGTGAACTAATGAGGGTGTACATAAGGAAAAATTTTGATAATGAAATAGCAAATCACAATTTTTATGCAGCATATGATGGTTTTAAGCAGATGGGATTTGAAATTGTTTATTATAACGATATGAACGAATTAATAGATAATAGAAAAGAAGATATTATTGTAAGCTATGTTGATGATGTTAGAACCGTTCTTAGTAAACATAATATAGTCGCGCCAGAAATTGATTACCCGGAGGATTTGACAAACTACTTGGGAAGAAAGGTTTGGAAGTCTAAGTTAAGTATAATTGCTAACAATCCAGAGAGTTGGAATGTATTTATTAAACCTGTCGAGGATAAGAAGTTCACCGGTGTAGTAGTTAAAAGCACGAAGGATTTGGTTGGATGTGGCGCAGAAGGCGAAGACCCAGAGATCTTATGCTCAGAGGTAGTAAACTTTCTAGCAGAATGGAGATGCTTTGTAAGGTACGGCAGGATTCTCGATATACGAAGATATAGAGGGGACTGGAGAGCGCATTTTGACTATAAAATAGTTGAAAACGTTGTCTCTGATTTCAAATCAGCCCCTAACGGTTATTCCGTAGACTTTGGGTTAACAGATAAAGGCGAAACATTACTAATAGAAGTAAATGATGGATATGCATTAGGGCATTACGGATTATTCTCACTGGACTATGCAAAATTATTATCTGCAAGGTGGGCCGAGCTAACAAATACGATAGATGAGTGTTATTTTTAGTTGATTTCAGATCCCAGATGCAGATTTCTATGTTTTTATTTATATGACGGATTGTCGTATTTAGCTTTCATCTCATACAAAGCATATATGAATTGACACCATAGGAGGTTACTTACGAAAATGAATGCCAAAAAGTTATTACTAAGCACAATGATCGCTATCCTTTTGTTATTGCCAACCCAAGTTTCAGCACGCGCATGGACAAGTATGCCAGCAGCAGCTTGGAGTTATACCGATCCTAATCCAAAAGATTATTATGATGAAATTAGTCAATTCAATACAGAAATCCGCAATAATAATTTATACTATTTCTCCAATAAAAAATTACATATCATTAATACCAATACAGGAAAACATAAAGCAAGCATTGACTACTTGAAAAATTCTAACTTCATTTATGCTTCTTTCGGCTCATTTGCCAAAATTGATAGTAAAGGCAACGTGTATGCTATGACAGCTAGCAAAAACAGCTCTGGTAACTATGCATACAAGCTTACGGCCTACAATGATGTTGGCACAAAGCTGTGGGAAAAAGCTTATAAAGAAAAAATTCGGTCCTCCGCAGGTGTTTTAACATTAAACAATGGCAATATCGTGACTTACTTGGAGACGGCATCAGAAAGATTTGTGACCTATACCTATGATGCTAAGGGTCAATTAAAAGAAAAGAAAGAATGGAAAAGCTATATTAACGGATATCAGAACGGTTATTTAGTAACAATGACAGTCATTGGAAAACAAGCTACACGAATATCCTTCTACGATGATGCTATGGAACTGGCATTCTCGCTTGATTTTAAGTTTAGCGAAGGTTATTACTCTGGAATTACCTCTGATGGCCTTGTTATTTTCTATAAATACAACAGCACAAGAGATAAAACTACATACTTTGCCAAAGATCGGACTGAGAAAATCGTTTGGAGTAAAGAAATGAAGGGACAAGCTGGCCGAGACACTATGTACGATCATCATCATCCTGGAGACGGTACATTTAATGGTTTTGGCGGAACCGTCGGAAACAAATTCTTTTTAATTGACCGTAAAGGGAATACGCAGCAGCTGCCGGTTGGCGATTTTTATTTCCAGACTGCAAAAGATCAAACTGTTATGCTGCATCATGATAAGAAATTAGAAATTTATAAGGCTTCCAATCTATCGCTGTTACATTCCGTTAGCTTGTCAGAAGCCAATAATGATGATCATTTTGTATATGCGGGCGCAGGGATTGTCTATCGAATCGATCAAACCAATGTTATCTCTAAAATAAACATCGCAAAATCGTAATGTATTAGGGATATAGTTTATCAAAAAGGAGGCAGCACATCATGGGAGCATGGGGAGCTAAAGCATTTGAAAACGATTCTGCATTAGACTGGGTAGAGGAATTAACGGAGTCGGATGATTGGAGCTTTGTTGAGGAGACATTGAGAATTGTAGTGGATGGAGGGAGCCAATACATTGATGCAACAGAAGGTGAGCAGGTCTTGGCAGCAGCTGAAGTGGTATCTGCATTGAAGGGAAGGAGAGATGCTGATTTGCCTGAAGAGATAATAGAATGGATCGGTGAGCATCGTGAGCTTGATCATGATTTGGTCGAATTATCAAGAAAAGCGATAAGGCTAGTGCTAAGCGATCAATCAGAACTAAAAGAATTATGGAAAGAAAGCGAAGACTATGAGAAATGGAATAGCCATATAAAAAGTCTCGAAGCTCGGCTACAAGACTAACCAGGGAAAGCCTACCATCACAAATTTACTCCCAGCACTGGAAAAAATACCCGTACACCTCGTCATCATGACAAGTGTACGGGTATTTTTCTACCTCTTACTTATTACGAAGCATCATTGTCCATAGGTCTGCGCTTTCGTAGCCGAGACGCCATGCGCCAATGCCTGCCAAATCGTATTTCTTGGCGATATCGATTCTTGCTTGAACAGTGTCCGTTGTCTCTGCCCAGAATACGTAAGAGTAACCGTCCTTCACATACGTATATTTGGTCTGTCCAGCTTCAGCATCGAAGGTTCCAACTGCTTTCGTATCTTCGATTAGCTGCGGTACTTCTTTCATAAAGATCGCGCGATTGCTTACCAGCTTGCCCGCGCTGTCAATCTTCCATTCTCTCACGTAGAAGGGAATGCCCAGCATGAGTTTACTGCGCGGAATGCCGTAGGATAAGAATTGCTCTACGCCTTCTTCTACCCATTTCAATCCGGCTACAGGACCTGGTGTATCACTGCCTTTCCAGTGCTGGTCATAGGCCATAATGATCACGGTATCGACGATTTGGCCGAGAGCTGCATGATCATAGGCGGTTTTGTGATTCCAGCTGAGACTTCCACGAGGGAGGTCTATGGAAATCTTCAAGCCTTTGGCATGAACAGCCTTGGTTAGCGACTTTACGAACGCCGTGTACTTGGCACGATCTGTACCCGCGACCTCCTCAAAGTCAAGATTAACGCCATAGACGCCCAGCTCATCTAGCCTATTGGCAAGGCTCGTGATGAATTTCTGCTGTGCCTTGGCATCCGCTAGGAATTTACTTGTCATGGCTTTGTCGAACTGGTTATGCACCAGCGGTGTGACAAGTGTGCCCTTGGCTTTCAGAGTATTCACAACGACAGGATCGGATGAATCGGTCATTGTGCCATCAGCTTCACTAAGCACGAACCAGCTCGGGGAGTCGATAGACAAGCCTTGTGTATTCGCCACGTGATTCAGAATGGTTGTCGTGTTCGAAGAGCCATTCCAGCCAAGGTAGACAAGTGTCTTTGCATTGCTCCATAGCTTGCGTCCATCTGCATTGCGAACGCTGCTATTCGTGTAGCCCTTCGCGAATGCGATAGCCGATTGCAGAGAATGGAAGCCTTTTACCTTCTTGTCGCCTTGGTAGACAGTGAGGTAAGGGATATTCGTCCACAGCGTGGCTCCATTCACTTGGATTTCGGCATTCGTGTAATACTTCGCATATTGAATGGCCTTGTCCAGGCTTACAAAGGACTTGATTGGCTTATTGCTTTGCAGCACTTGGTAGAACGGCTCATTAGAATAAGCGGTTTTGCCCGTGCTTTGGTTTAAGACGATGCTGTTCGAGATGCTTGCTGCTGCCTTTATCGCATCGTATAGGAATGCATACGTTTTCGTATTCGCTGCTTGCTTGCTGTCAACGGTAATTTGGTAGACTGCTTTGCCTGCACGCTGTTTTTTCTTCTGATCAGCGGTCAGGTTATCCCATATCCATGTATTCGACGACAGCTCAATGACATGAGAGTTCGTCCACTTCTTCGCTTCCTTCTTCGCGGCTTCAAGTGTCGGATAGCCCCAATTGACCTTCGTATTGTCACCTTGATAGAGCTGGTATTTCGGATAGGAATGATACACCCAGCCTGTTTTCTCCAAATCCCGTATATGTACGTTGCTCATCTGCTTCGCAGCGGCTAATGCCTGGGCGTATGTCTGATACTCCCACTTGGTATTGGAGAAGCTGCCTTGATAAATTTTGTAGCTCGGAAAATTGTCCCATACCCACTTGCGCCCGGTAATGGTCTCGACATGGCTGTATTCGAAGTTCTTCGCGTAGCCGATCGCCTGCTGCTCCGTTGCATATTCACGCAGTGCTTTATCATTCTGATAGACGCGGTACTTGGTGATCGTTCCAGCGGCGCTGCTTGCAGCTGTGCTGACTGCCGCCATACCGAAGGTTTGACAGACGAATATCAGCAGGATTGCTACCGTTAATCTCTTCATCATAATCTTCTCTATCACTCTCCTCTCGTTATCTAATATATAGACGCGCTAGTTTCATAGAGGTTGCGATAGAAGCTGCGAAATAAAAGTCAGCAAATTATTCCAGCCTATTTTTTAATGCATGGATAAAAAGAGTGGAAAACAATAACAATATAAAAAATGGATAAAAGTTGGTGATCAATTGGAACGGCTGTACACAAGGGAATGGCTGGATGAAGAGGATGTGGAGCTGGCTGAGCTGGAAAGAAGTCTGGGTGAGGTGTGGAACGTCAATCGTTTCCTGGGAGGCAATCCAGCCTTGTTCCATCATATGAATCGTTTAATGAAACGCATGGAGCACAAGAGTCCCAAAAGCAGCATAACCGTTCTAGATGTAGCTACCGGACTTGCAGATATACCGATCGCACTTCTGGAATGGTCCCGCAGGCGCAACATGGATATTTCGATCGTCGGTGTTGACTCTCATCCACGAATCGTGGAGTTGGCGGGCAGGAAGACCATCGACCATCCGAAGATTGAGATTGTAAGAGCGGATGGCACAAAGCTCCCGTTCGCGAATGACAGCTTCGATATTGTATATAGCAATCTGGCCCTTCATCATATGGACGACGAGGCTGCTGTGAAGCTGGTTGCTGAGATGAATCGTGTAGCCAAGGTCGGCTGGATTATTACGGATCTGGAACGCCATAAATATGCTTATCTGGCAGCAAGGCTGATGGCTAAGTTCGTCTGGCGGAGTCCCGTCACCCAGCATGATGGACCGTTGTCGGTACAACGCTCCTTCACAGCGGAGGAGGCGAGGAAGCTTGTGAAGACAGCAGGAGTAGATGCTTTGGTCCATCGGCATTTTCCATTCCGGCTAGCGCTGGTTGGTCATGCCTGACGTCATCGTTGTCGGTGCTGGACCATCTGGCAGCCTGTTGTCCCTGCTGCTCGCAAGGCAAGGAATAGATGTCCTTATGCTGGACGCTGCTTCATTCCCAAGACGCAAGCCTTGCGGGGAATCCTTGAATCCAGGCGCGGTTGCAGCGCTGTCGCGAATACTGGAACAAGAGCCAAGAAGGCTGGAGGCCTTCTTGCACGAGCTGCCTCAGGACCGTTTGCACGGCTGGCAATTGCATTGTGAGGGTGGAAGAGGGCTGGAAGGCTCTTATCCGGCGGGTCAATTCGGCATTGGCTGCCGAAGAGAGCTGCTGGATCAATGGTTAGCCGAGGAAGCCTGCCGGTCCGGCGTGCGATTCGAGCAGCAGGTGCGCGTAGACCGGCTTCTATGGGAAGGCAATCGGGTGATCGGTGTGCGAGGCTCGTCGGGCGGTCAGATGATGGAATATCAGGCCGCCTATGTGGCAGGAGGAGACGGAATCCGTTCAGCTGTTGCTCGCAGTGCAGGGCTCAGCAGCTTCGGAACGCTGCGAAAAGCGGCCTTTACCGCAAGGCTAATTGGTGTTCAGGGATTAAACGCCAAGGTGGAGCTCTTCATGCGCAGCACTGGCATGGCTATCGGACTTGCGCCGATAGGCGATGGACTAGCTAATATGACGGTTGCCGTAGCAGGAACAGCAGGAGCAGCCTCTGCCGCAGCATTGGGTAAGGAAGCCTTCGTTATGGAATCGGTACGGCAAGTAGACGAGCTCAGGCGCAGGCTTCGAGAAGCGGAATTTGTTGGAGACGTGCTGGCCTGCGGGCCATTTGATCGGCAGGTAACTGCAGCTGCATTGAGGGGTATGGTGTTAGTAGGTGATGCTGCAGGCTACTACGATCCTTTGACCGGGCAAGGGTTATATCGCGCGATTAAGAGCGCGGAGCTGGCAGCGCCTGCACTTATAGAGGCACTTCAGACAGGGAGCGATGAAACGCTGAGACGATATAACATTCAGCGAGCCAATCAATTCGCGGCAGGCGTGTTTTTGCAAAAGACGATTGACAGATTGAGCAGGCACAGCACCGTATGGCGCATTGCTGTTCATTTGGCGGGTTCTTCCAAGCTTCTCAAGAACAAATTGGTAAGTACGATCGGAGATTGCCCGTAGTGTACATAGATCATACAGCTTAGACGAAGAGAGCGAGGTTAACGGATGTATACCTATAATGAAGTGGTTATGAAATGCTCGCCTGAAACGGCTTTTCGTTATGCAAGCGAGGTGGAGCGTTGGCCGGAGCTGCTGCCTCATTATCGAACAATTCGATTCCGTAAAGGAGGCAGCGAGCGCGGCGGAATTGTAGAGATGGGAGCCGTCAGACGCTTCAAGATTTTCAACTGGCCGGTATGGTGGATGAGCGAGATGGATGTACGCCCGGAGGAGCATTTTGTCGGCTATAAGCATGTGAAGGGCGTGACGCGAGGGATGGAAGTCGAGTGGCGGCTGCAGGCAGAGGAGGATACGGTCAGAGTATCTATCGTCCATAAATGGGATCGTCCGCCATTCGGAAGGAAGCTGCTGGCGAATCTGATTGGCAGCCTATTCGTCCATGTCATAGCAGATCGTACACTGCACGGGCTGAAGCTTCAAGCCGAACAAGAAAAAAGCAGAGAAGGAGAGATGATATGGGATCTATTAGGGTCGTCGTTACGGGGATTGGATGCATTACGCCGATAGGGACAGGGGTCGAAGCATTCTGGGAAGGGGTACGCCGAGGGGAAAGCGCGGTTAAGCCCATTGACCGATTCGTGCCAGAGGGGCTGCGCAGCCGGATTGCTGCACAAATTCCAAGCTTTAATGCCGAGGATTATATGGACCGCAAACGGGCGCATCGTATGGATCGCTTCTCCCAGCTTGCTGTGGCAGGTGGAACAATGGCGCTGCGTGATGCTGGATTAACAAGAGAAGAGCTCGATTCCGAGCGAGCGGGTATTTTCATGGGCAGTGCGCTGGGTGGAATCGCTTTTGCAGAGGAGCAATGCGGACAATACTATAACGGGGGATTCCGCTCGGTATCGCCGACACTCGGATTCTCTGTATTCGGAGGCGCCGCCTCGTGCAACCTAGCGATGGAATTTGGATTTACTGGGCTTAACGAGACGAATGCAATGTCCTGTGCTTCTGGGGCGATAGCAATTGGACGAGCGTTGCAGGCCATACAGCGGGGGGAAGCGGATGTTATTCTTGCGGGCGGATCGGAAGCGCCGCTTGCGCCGTTGTCATTCGGTGCCTTTGATATGCTGCGGGCGATGTCGACACGTAATGAGAAGCCTTCAAGTGCAAGCCGGCCATTCGACCGCAACCGAGACGGCTTCGTAATGGGAGAGGGCGCCGCCGTACTTGTGCTTGAGGCAGAGCATCATGCCAAAGCGCGAGGGGCCAGAATCTATGGCGAGGCAGCGGGCTTTGGCCTAACGAACGATGCCCATCATATGAGCGCACCGCTGCCATGCGGGACACAAGCAGCACGTGCATTGCGGATGGCGCTGTCGAGCGCTGATCTATCACCTGAGGATATCGGTTATGTGAATGCGCACGGCTCTTCGACCTTGTTGAATGATGTGACAGAATCGAAGGTCATTCGTAATGTATTCGGCAGCCGCCCTGTCCCTGTTAGTGGAACGAAGGGGCTGTATGGCCACCCGTTAGGAGCATCCGGTGCGATTGAAGCTGCTATTACATTGTTGTCTCTGCATGAGAACTGGCTGCCGCCTACGACGAATCTGGATGAGCCTGATCCACAGGCAGAGATCGATCTGGTTACTTCTTGTGGACGAGAAGTGAAGGCAGAGGCTGCTGTCTCGAACTCATACGGATTCGGCGGCGTGAATGCGGCGCTTGCGTTTCGCAGAGTGTAATTGGTGTAATCAACAAAAAGGCATTCCGGATGTGGGCCGATCAATCATCGGCTTATCCGAAATGCCTTTTTCATTAGTCTGCGATATCCGCCCAGAAATCCTCATCCGCATCCAGCGTAATATTAGAGCGGAATACCCGGCGATTATATTGCTTGTACATATATTGTTCGATAGCTTCAAGGATATTGGATTCCAATAAATATTGGCTTCTTCCTTGAACCCAAATCTCAGCAGTGAAGCCGTATTGCTCTTCCCAAGACAATTGTACTTCGACGTCGGTTGGCTGTACGCCTCGACGTTCCGCTACATTCAAGCATACTGCATTAATAATCTCATCCGTGTAAATCCGAGTCATTAGTAGGGTCTCCGTGAATCAGGTGTATTCTTTTTATTGCGAATGTACTTGAATGCGGCAACAACCACCATTACCAATGCCACAATAGCAAGCATATTAATCATGAAGCCCAATATCGAGCCAAGAGCGCCCATTCCTGCGAACATGCTGCCGAACAACAGACCAGCCAAGCCGCCGAGCATCATGCCTTTCATGAAGCCGCCTGTCTTGGAAGCGCCAGCTTTGCCAGCAGTAGAAGATTTGCTTCCAGAGTTCGATTGGCTTGCATTATCAGCTTTCTTAGCTGGTTTCTGTGTGAAGCTTTGTTTCGGTGATTTAATTCCACCGCCGCCGCCTCGTCTTGCATCAGCTTCTGAAGCGAAGGTGAAGCTTAGCGTCAGGAACAACGTCAACGCCATCATAACCAGTATCCCTTTTTTCATATCCTTATTCTCCTCCTGCTAATCTGTTTAATACTCTCGTTGCTATCATATACAATTACGGCTAAGATAAACGAAGGTTTCACATTTTTCAAAGAAATAGCTTGGAAAAAATTTGTTCTGGGAGGCATCTGCCATGAATTACCCACAATCTTATATTTCTTATCTCGTCGAATTTCATGCAAAGCGAGATTTTTTCGAATGCCATGAGCTGCTGGAGGAATACTGGAAAGAACATCCTAATGATGTGTGGTCAGAGCTATGGGTCGGCCTTATTCAGCTGGCAGTGGGCCAGTACCACGAGCGACGCGGGAACGAGGTAGGCGCACGCAAAATGTACACGGGAGCAATCGCTAAGCTAACGGAGCAGTCGCTTAATCATTGGGGACTGGATGGCAAGCAAGTGCTAGCGGTGCTGACGCTAAGATTGAATGCGTTAATAGCAGGCGAGACAGTGCCTTATGCAGATTTCAACATGAACATAATTGATCCGCTGCTGAAGCAGCTGTGTATGCAGCAATGTGAAGCTGAAAGCCTCCAATGGGGTATAAGCAGCAGCATGACAGATGAAGCTCTTGTTCATCGCCATAGGCTCAGGGATCGAAGCGGTGTAATTGCAGACAGGGCTGCCGCAGCAGAAGCCAAAAAAAAGAATCGTCCGGGTGCATCTTAGGCACTCGAACGATTCCTTATCGTTATTTATTTTTCAAGTTTTCATAGCCGTCGACAATGACATCAAGCGCACCAGTCTCCGGGTGAATCGCCAGTCCATGCACAGGAATGTTAGGCGGGAGCAGTGGATGGTTGCGCACAATGCTTACGCTTTTCTCTACGCTTTCCGTCAAGTTGTCGAAGCCTGTCAGCCAGCGCATCAGATTCAAGCCGGAATGGCGCAAAGTCTCGATGCGTGCCTCGGGAATGCCGCGCTCAACCATATGGCTCACGACTACCTCAGGGTTGAGTCCCGTCATTCCGCATTCATGATGGCCGATAACGAATACTTCATCGGCTTGCAGCTCATAGACAGCGACGAGCACGCTGCGCATTAGGTTGCCGAAGGGCTGTGTAATAATGGCGCCGGCATTTTTTATAATTTTGGCATCGCCGTTCTTCAAGCACATCGCCTTGGGAAGCAGCTCGGTCAGGCGTGTATCCATACAAGTAACGATGACCATTTTGCGGTCGGGAAATTTGGTAGTTAAATATTGCTCATACTCTTTGTTCTCTACGAAGCTTTGGTTATAGCTCATAATTTGATTAAGTTTATTCATCGGTGATCATTTCCTCCTAAAATAGACGGTTTCGAAGCTTTGAAGCTCTGTTAATTTTTCAAGAAACGCAAATGAAGAGTATAAATCTGGTTGTCGCTCTTCAAGCTGAAGGCTGAGCTATTCGGATCATAATCGATTCGAAGCTCGGGATCATAGAAGACTTCATGTCTGGGCTCATACCAGAATGGGAAAGGGTCTCCTTGCGCCAGACGATCATCAGGACCGCTGTGCTCGATGAGCTGCAGAGCAGGAACCCCGCTGACGACGCAGCCGCAGCCTTCGGTGTCATGAAGCAGCTTGAGCTGCTTGCCCTCTGCCAAATGGGGCGTTATGGCTGCAATGGCAGATGCTGAGAAAGTAATTCGCATAAGGATTCCTCTTTCTTATTATGTATACCAACGAGCCGCATAGGTTAAGGTTGATTATACGTTTTGTTATCGGTAAGATCAAGTTAAGTTCCTATGTAATTATAGGGGAATTCACTAGGGAGGATGGATGAATAATGACGGCACATGCAGTGAAAGCGTTACCCGCTTTTTTGGAAACGGTTCGCAAAATTAAAGGGTATGAAGAGGCGTTAGGCGTCCTCTATTGGGATCTTCGTACAGGTGCTCCGCGTAAAGGGATGGATGCACGGTCGGAGGTTATCGGTTCATTGTCGGGGGAAATGTTCAAGCTGTCCACTTCACCTGAGTTAGGCAACTACTTGACGGAGCTTGAAGCACCGGGAACGATAGAAGGCTTAAGCGAGATTGAGCAAAGGCTGGTACGTGAGATGCGCAAGGACTATGACCGCAGTGTCAAAATCCCGCCGCAGCTCTATCAGGAATATGTCGTCCTCGCCGCCCAAGCAGAATCCAAGTGGGAGGAAGCCAAAGAGGCGAATGATTATGCCAGCTTCCAGCCTTATCTGGAGAAGATCATTGATTATACGCAGCAATTCATAGATCTATGGGGGCCTAAGGCGACTCGTTATGATACGCTGCTGGATCAATATGAGCCTGGCATGACGACTGCCAAGCTTGACCAAATCTTCGGAAGCCTTCGTGAGCAGCTCGTTCCGCTTGCCAAAGCGATCGCAGACTCGAAGCATCAGCCCGATACCGCATTCCTTCGTCAGACTTATGATAAGCAAGCTCAGAAAGCATACAGCCTGTCTATTCTGAAGCAGATGGGCTTCAGCTTCGAAGCAGGACGCTTGGACGAGAGCATGCATCCTTTTGCGACTGGCCTGAATCCTGGTGATGTCCGCATCACGACCCGTTATCTGGAGGACGACGTGACGAGTGCTTTGTTCGGAACGATTCATGAAGGCGGCCATGCTCTCTACGAGCAGAACATCATGCCTGAATTAATTGGCACAACCTTGTGCACGGGCACTTCCATGGGCATCCACGAATCGCAATCACGCTTCTGGGAAAATATGATCGGACGCAGCAAGCCCTTCTGGGAGCATAACTTCGGCGAATTGCAGAAGCTGTTCCCTGGACAGCTGGATGTGTCGGTCGAGCAGTTCTACCGCGGCATCAATGTTGTACAGCCGTCTCTTATTCGGATAGAAGCGGATGAACTGACTTACAATCTGCATATTATTATTCGATATGAGATTGAGAAGCTGATCTTTAATGAGGGCGTGAAGGCCGCTGATCTTCCAGCAATATGGAATGAAAAGTATAAGGAATATCTGGGAATCGTTCCAGAGACGGACGAAGAAGGCGTCTTGCAGGATGTTCATTGGTCCGGCGGCGCATTCGGCTACTTCCCTTCTTATTCGCTCGGCAATATGTATGCTGCCCAATTCGCCGATACGATGGAGCGGGAGCTGGACGGCTTCTGGGATATGATCGGACGGGGAGATCTTCTGCCGATCAAGGACTGGCTGACAGAGCGCATCTATCAATACGGCAAGCTGAGAACACCTTCGGAGTTGATTGAGGGCGTTACTGGCAAGCCCCTTGACCCGCAGCATCTGGTAACCTATCTGGAACAGAAGTATAAGGATATTTATAAGCTGTAATAAAAATAGCTCAATAAAACGGTCGCCCTTTTGCAAATGAAGGGACGGCCGTTTTTTATTTTGGGCATGGATAGAAATCACCGCGTTCCCTTGTTGTGCATAGGCTGAAATCACTACAACCAGGTTAGCGGGAGGAATGGGAATGGGAAGACGAGTAGGGATGCTACTGCTGCTTACGATGGCATTGATTGCAACCGCTGCGCTCGCGGGCTGTGGCAGCAGCAGTTCAGGAAATACGAAGATAACGATTGGCGAGGTTACGCGCTCGCTATTTTATGCGCCGCAATATGTCGCTATTGAGAAGGGCTTTTTCAAGGAAGAAGGCTTGGATGTAGAGCTGACTACGACAGCTGGCGGCGACAAGACGATGACGGCTTTGCTCTCAGGTGTCATTGATGTAGCTCTTGTTGGCTCGGAGACGTCGATCTATGTCTATCAGCAAGGAGCTGATGATCCAGTCATAAACTTTGCCCAATTGACGCAGACGGATGGCACCTTCCTAGTGGCTCGGGAGCCGGATGCTTCCTTTGATTGGAATAAGCTGAAGGGAGAAGTATTCCTTGGGCAGAGAAAAGGTGGTATGCCCCAAATGGCGGGAGAGTTCACGCTGAAGAAATTCGGCATTGACCCTCATCAGGACCTTGAGCTTATACAAAATATCGACTTCGCCAATATCTCGGCAGCATTCGCTTCTGGCACAGGCAAATATGTGCAGCTATTCGAGCCAACTGCCTCGATCTTCGAGAAAGAAGGCAAGGGCCATGTCGTTGCTTCATTCGGAGTTGAGAGCGGTCACCTGCCTTACACCGTATTCATGGCGAAGCAAAGCTTCACGAAAAAACATAGCAAGACGGTTCAAGCCTTCACCAATGCGATCCAAAAAGCGCAGCAATGGGTGAAGGACAATGATGCAGAGTCGATCGCGGAAGTGGTTCTCCCTTATTTCGACAATGTGGACCGCGACATCGTGGTGAGCTCGATCGACCGTTACAAGCAGCAGGGCTCTTACGCAGCTGATCCGATTATAGACGAACAAGAGTGGAATAATCTGCTGGATGTGATGACCTCAGCTGGCGAGCTCAAGGAGCGTACTGAGCATCATGCCATTGTGAATAATACGTTTGCTGAGAAAGCAATTGAAGGCTTGAAATAACTTACAGTAGCTGGGAGGAGAGACGATGGCTGACGAAGAGGCAATGCTGGTGCTGGCAGATGTGTCCCAAGTGTATGTGAATGCTAAAGGTGCGTCATTGGCTGTTGAAAATCTGGATCTGACGGTTCATCGCGGAGAGTTCGTCAGCCTTGTCGGACCGAGCGGCTGCGGGAAGACGACTATTCTAAGCATGCTCGCTGGCTTATTCCCACCGACGAAAGGGCTGGTGACGCTGGGAGGCGAGCAGGTATCTGGACCTTCGACGAAGGTTGGGTACATGCTTCAACAGGACTATTTATTTCCGTGGCGAACGATACGAGATAATGCCGCCATTGGGCTCGAAATAACGGGTAGGAAGACCTCAGCCTCGCTTGCCTACATTGATGAATTGCTTGCGGAGCTTGGCCTGCCCGGATCGGGCAGCCGCTATCCGCATGAGCTGTCAGGCGGCATGCGGCAGCGTGTGGCATTGGCGCGAATGCTCGCTACAGAGCCTGAGATTATGCTGCTCGATGAACCGTTCTCGGCGCTTGATCTTCATATTAAGCTTCAGCTTGAGGATCTGGTGCAGGAGACGTTGAAGCGATTAGGTAAAACAGCAGTTCTTGTCACTCATGATTTGGCGGAAGCAGCCGCAATGAGCGACCGCGTTATTGTGCTGGCTGCCAATCCCGGACGCAAGATTGCAGAGATTCTCGTGCCAGACGAGATTAGAAAGGCGTCGCCGATGGAGGCAAGAAAGCTTCCAAGCTTTCAGGAGACCTTCGATCAGCTGTGGGCGGAGCTTGAGGCAGCGGAAGCTGTCAATGAGCAGGATGAAGAAGGAGGTGAGGAGATTGCCGTACAGCTATGAGCCTAGAAATACATCTGAGGGCGAGGCTTACCGGGATGAAGAAATGCTGGAGCGTGCAGCAATATCGGGCATTCAAGACGATCGATCGAATTGGCTGGGTGAGCTTCATATCCGCTTCAAGAGGCGTGCCAGACGAGTGTCGGCTGCGGTCGGCTTGACACAGGCTGCCATACTCATCTTGTTCATCGCGCTGTGGGAAGCGGCAGGAAGGAACAAATGGGTCGATCCGCTTCTGTTCAGCTATCCCTCCAAAATGATCAACCAGCTATGGAGAACGATGGCGGACGGCTCCTTATGGCCGCATGTCGGGATGACCGTCGCAGAGACGGCGATTGGGTTCGCGCTCGGGACGCTGCTCGGCACGGCAATTGCTGCTGCTCTCTGGTGGTTTCCTTTTTTGTCACGCGTGCTTGACCCTTATCTCGTCGTTCTGAACAGCATGCCTAAGGTTGCGCTTGGTCCTATCTTCATCGTAGGTCTGGGCCCAGGATTCATGTCGATCGTCGCGGTTACGCTATCGGTCACCGTAATTATTACGACAATTAATATTTATAATCGTTTCCGTGAAATAGAAGCGGGGTATATTAAGGTGGTGAGATTGTTCGGGGCAAGCAGGGCGCAATTATTCCGGCTCGTTATTTTGCCCGCGTCATTCCCTGTCATTATATCCGCTCTAAAAGTAAATGTCGGTCTTGCATGGATCGGCGTTATCGTAGGGGAGTTTCTAGTGGCAAAGCTTGGCCTTGGTTACTTGATTATTTATGGCTTTCAGGTATTCAACTTCACGTTAGTGCTATCCAGCCTGCTCGTTATTGCCGTCGTTGCGACCATTATGTACCAGTTGGTAGCTATGCTGGAGAGAAAGTTGACGTCAGGCTGGCGGGAGCGTTAGGATAGACGGAAATAATGAATGAACTTGGTGGGGTATTATGGGCATAAGAATTGTAAAAACCGCATTGGCGGCTATAGCAGCAATCTATACGGCAGTTTATTTCGGATTGGAGCCTCCTCTTGGGGCGGGCATTCTAGCGATACTTGGCGTTGAGGTGAGCCGGATGAAAGGGCTGAAGAGCGCTTTTGTCCGGTTTGTTGCTTCTGTATTAGGATTGTTCTTCGCTTCGCTTATTTTTACGCTGTTCGGATTTCATATCTGGGCGGTTGCTTTGTTTATATTAATTACCTTTTCGTTCTTGTCGCGCTTCCAGCTCAAGGATGGCATTGTGACCAGCTCCGTTATCGTGTTTCATCTATTCAATTACAAAAGCGTCACGGTAGGCATTATCGGCAACGAGATTATGCTGCTCCTTGCAGGCCTTGGATGGGCTACGGTCATTAACGTGATCTACATGCCGAAGGACAAGCATGTGCTGCAATCGCTTAAGAAGGAGACAGAGCGCTTATTCAGTACGATCTTTTTGGAGATGGCGACTACGCTGCGCAGCCCGGACCATGTGTGGAACGGGAGCGAGCTGCTGGAGGTCGAGCGCGTCATAGCAGAAGGGGAAAGGCGCTCGATGCTTAATCGGGATAATCAGCTGTGGGGGCAAGAGCATGATTGGCTGATTTATTTTGAAATGCGGAGCGAGCAGCTGGAATCCGTCCAGCTCATGCTCGTAGAGCTTGCGCTTGTCTACGAGAAATGGCCGCAAAATGATCTGATCGCGGAGCTGCTGGAGCAGTTGGTGAAGGATGTGCGGTCGGATGTCTATGAAGGAATGACAGAGCGGCGCTTGTCGGAGCTTCGCCGAATGTTCCGGACGATGGAGTTGCCTCATACGCGTGAAGAATTCGAGGTTCGGGCTGCTCTGCTCAAGATGATGCATGATTTGGAGCGGTATTTGGCTACAGCCAAACGGCTTAAAAAAAGAAAAGTCATTTTAGACAAAGATCCCTCATAAACTAAAAAGGGAAAAAATTCGTTGCGGAGCAGGAAAAGAAACAGTCACCCTAGACGAATGTCCTGCATACACTTTAAATGAATGATTGTATGGAGGAGGTTAAATCGATGACTAATGCAGATAAACAGCTTCAGGGTAGAGAGATTATAACGAAAGCTGTCTGCGGAAAAGGTCGTAAGTTTTCCACTGTAACCCATACCGTAACGCCGCCTCATCAACCAACCAGCATTCTTGGTGCATGGATTATCAACCATCAGTATGAAGCGGTTCGATCGGGCGACGGTATTGAGGTAATCGGTACTTACGATATCAATATCTGGTATTCGTACAGCAAAAACTCGCAGACCGAGGTAGCTAAGGAATCCGTACATTATGTTGAGCATGTTCCGTTGTCTTATGTAGATCCCAAGCATAGGACAGCGACAGAGGAAGTGTCTGCCGAGGCGCTTCAAGAGCCTAATTGTATTGAGGCCAACATCTCTTCGAGCGGTTCCGGCGTTGTCATTCGCGTCGAGCGGGAATTCTCAGTGGAAATGATTGCCGAGACTAAAGTATGGGTTGCTGTCTTCCCGGGCGGTTACGACGGCCTGGAAGCGAAGGAACTCGACTATAATCTCGGCGATGGGGATTACGAGGATTTGGACCCGGACCTGCTGGACGATGAGCTGTAATCCGGTTTCCATTTCTGTACGGTATGATATGCCGCTATTGCGGTAAATTTGAGGGCGAAAGCCCTCTTTTTGTTGAAAATGGGTATTAGACTACGGCTGTTCCTGCCAACAATGCCATAAAGCTAGGCCTACCTCGTAGGCTGAGCATAATAACGTTATGATTAGCAATCCATTTCCGATAAGAAGGTGGCGGCCATGGCTGCGGGAAAGGCTTATACTTGGATCTGGCAAGGCAATGATGAGCGACTGGAACGCTTGGAAGCTGAGGTACCATCGGTCCTTTGCTTCGGTCCTGCAACCGCTGTTCAACCAGGCGATGCTGTCATCGCCTTATCGGAGCGGCGAACCATTGACTCGAACAAGTTTCCTGGCGCTCATTTATTTAATGAGGGCGCGGCTGTTCTAGCTGCGAAGCGGCCATCTGAGAGGCTGCAGATATGGAGCCGTGCTGGTCTTTATCGCGCGGCAACAATGGACGAGCGGTTATACCGCGTTAGCCTTGTTCATCTGGAGCTTGCTGAGCTGATGCGTATAGATATCGCTGGCAGGCCCTTTGGCGAGGCAGCGCCATTGCTTCGAATGAAGCAAAGAAGCCAAGTCATGCCTGATGATATCGGACTGCGCCGTGTGGTGCGTACAGCTGTCTCTGCGCTCTATTCGCTTGGCCTCGACCTTGGCGAGGTCGATGTGGCGCTTGGTGCGGATGGAAGAGCCGCGGCAAGGGAGGTTAGACCGCTTAGAGAAGGTCCGCTGCAAGCGGCTGCGCTAAGACGGTTCGCCCTTTGGCATGAGGCGGAAGCAAGAGCGAGGAGCGAAGGAACAGGCAAGGGGCTGCTGATTGGAGCAGACCCGGAGTTTGTTCTATTGAGGCAGGACGGCAAGATCGTCCCGGCCTCACGGTATTTGGGGGAAGGGGTGGGAGGAGCGGCTGGCAGCGATGCGATGCTTATTGGGCGGCGGATTATCTATCCCGTCGCTGAATTGCGTCCAGAGCCAGCGGCTGATCCTGCCGTATTGACGGGGCATGTGCGGCGGCTGCTGATGCGCGCCGCTGCTCGTATTAGTGACCCCGAGCTGCGCTGGGCCGCTGGGGCCATGCCTGTGCCGGGGCTGGCACTCGGCGGGCATATTCACCTGAGCGGTACGCCACTCACTAGTCGGCTGCTCCGGCTTCTTGACAGCTACGTGGCTTTCCCGCTCGCTGTCGTAGAGGATTCCGCCGGGCGGGGCCGGCGGCCTCGCTATGGCGCCCTTGGCGATTACCGCCGGCAGCCGCATGGCGGCTTCGAATATCGAACGCTGCCTAGTTGGCTCGTCTCCCCGGCAGCCGCCAAAGCCGCCTTCGCGCTCTCGCTGCTATGCGCTCGGGAGACCTGGACCCTCACGGACCTGCCTGCGCTTGATGAGCGGTATGTCGAGGCCTTCTACGCCGGCGATCGCACGGAGCTTGCCGGCTGCTTGGATGGTATCGCCGCCGCAATGGCCAAGGCGCCAAGCTATCCCTCGCTGGCGCCTTATATTGAGCCGCTCCTCGATGCGGCGCGGCGCGGCATCACTTGGGATGAGCGCGCAGACATCCGCATCAAATGGCGTATACCAAGCTCACCTAGCTAATCCTGTATCGGGATTAGGCTTGGTGAGCTTTTTTTTGTATAAGAGTAGGGAATTTATGCCGAACAAGTTGCTGTGGTTGGCGTTATCCAATCTGGTTGCTATAATAGTCTAATGGTATTTTTCTCATTTCTTTTTCTTACACCTGCGTATTCATTTGTTCAATAATCTGATAGTTAATATATAACTAAGTAGGAGGGGCAACAGTGGCTAGCTATACTCCGATGATTCAGCAATACCTCGCTATTAAGGAAGAGGCGAAGGATGCTTTTTTGTTTTTTCGATTGGGTGATTTTTATGAAATGTTTTTTGAGGATGCCATAGCGGCATCGCGTGAGCTGGAAATTACGTTGACTGGCAGGGAAGGCGGAGGCACGGAAAAAATTCCGATGTGCGGCGTGCCGCATCATTCCGCGGACAATTACATAGCCCGTTTAGTAGATAAAGGGTTTAAAGTAGCTGTATGCGAGCAGGTAGAGGACCCAGCGGCTGCCAAAGGCGTCGTGCGCCGCGAGATTGTCCGATTCATTACTCCGGGCACGGTGATGGAGTCCAAGTCGCTTGCAGACAAAACGAATAACTTCATTGTATCCGTAGGAGCGCTTTCTTCCTCGCCAGAGCGGCTGGGTTTGGCAGCCTGCGATCTATCTACAGGCGAGTTGTATGTGACATCTATGGCTGGACAGATAGACACCTTGATTGATGAGATCAATGTCTATCAGCCTGCTGAGATCGTCGGCGATGAGATTCTATTAGAGCAGCTGCGCCAGAAAGCGGTATGGAACAGGCCTGTCTTATTGACGCCGCGTGAGCCGATGAACCAGAGTAAGCTAGGGCAGCAGTTTGAGCCCGTAGAGCTGGAATCGCTTAATGAGACGAGGCTTCGTGCCGTCAGCCTGTTGACTGGCTATTTGGATGATACGCAAAAACGTTCGCTCGGCCATGTTCGGACGATACGAAGCTATGAACCCAACCAATATATGATTCTGGACCATTATACAAGGCGTAATCTGGAATTGACCGAGACCGTCCGCGACAGGAGCAAAAAAGGCTCATTGCTATGGCTGCTAGATCGGACTCAGACGTCAATGGGAGCAAGGCTGCTGCGCCGCTGGATTGATAAACCGCTCCTCAGCCGCACGGCAATCGAAGCGCGTTATGAAGCAGTAGATACGCTTTACCGCAATCTTATTTTGCGCGACGATATTCGCTCCGAGCTTCATCAGATCTATGATCTGGAACGGCTGGTAGGCAGAGTTGCCTTCGGCAGCGCGAACGGGAGAGATATGAACGCACTCAAAAGCTCGATTCGCAGAGTGCCGCAATTGACTTTGCTATGTGCCAGCTCGGACTCAGACAGGCTTCAGCGTCTGGTGGAGGGATTGGATGATTGTCAGGATCTAGCGGATATGATTGAGACTGTAGTGGTGGACGAGCCTCCTGTCTCGATTCGGGAAGGCGGCTTAATCCGTGCGGGCTATGATGATTATCTGGATCAATTGCGGGAAGCAAGCACGAACGGGAAAAAATGGCTTGCAGAGCTGGAACGGCAAGAGCGTGAAGCGACGGGCATCAAGTCTATTAAGATTGGCTTCAACAAAGTATTCGGTTACTACTTGGAAATCTCTAAGGCGAACCTGGCGATGCTGCCGGAAGGCCGCTATGAGCGGAAGCAGACGCTGGCTAATGCCGAACGCTTCGTAACGCCAGAGCTCAAGGAGAAGGAGCGTCTCATTCTTGAAGCCGAGGACAAAATGGTGGACCTGGAGTATGCCAGATTCGTGGAGCTCAGAGACCATCTGTCGCTTCAGCTTCATCGACTGCAGCGCCTCGCAGAGGTAATTGCGGAGCTGGATGTATACCAATCCTTCGCTACGGTCAGTGCAGAGCGGCGCTTTACACGTCCTGTCATTACAGAGCAATACGACCTTATCGTTGAAGAGGGAAGGCATCCTGTCGTTGAAGCCGTTGTAGAAGGAGTGCCTTTTATAGCTAATGGAACGGCTCTTCGCAAGGGTGAGCAGTCTATGCTGCTTATTACAGGTCCGAATATGGCGGGCAAAAGCACTTATATGCGCCAAGTGGCTTTGTTGTCTATCATGGCGCAGATAGGCTGCTTCGTTCCAGCGAAGTCGGCTCAAATTCCGATGATTGACCGGATTTTCACCCGGATTGGAGCAGCCGATGACTTGATTGGCGGCCAAAGCACCTTCATGGTTGAAATGAAGGATATTCAGATCATGACAGAGAAGGCGACAGCAGACAGTCTGGTTATTATCGACGAGCTGGGAAGAGGCACCTCCACTGGAGAGGGAATGGCAATTGCCCAAGCTGTTATTGAATACGTACACCATCATATTGGCTGCAAAGCGCTGGTCTCCACTCACTTCCACGAGCTATCGCATCTGGAAGATTCTCTTCCTTCTCTGGCGAATGCTTGTATGGCGGTTCAAGAAAGCGGAGATCATGTGACCTTCTTGCGTAAGCTGATTCCTGGAGCCGCAAGTACGAGCTACGGTATTTATTGCGCTCAGCTCGCGGGTCTTCCTGAGTCGATTATTGGGCGCTCCTATGAACTTCTTGCCCGCACCGAGTCAGAGCATCCGATCAAGGAACGCAAGGGTGCAGCGTCCGAAGCACGATACGAACGGCATGCAGATCATGCATCAACGCAGGATGCCTTCAAGGAAACGGCTGCGACAGCGGCTGTTCAGCTGTCCATTTTCGACGAGCCTGTCGTTCAGCCGGAAGCTGGCAAGCGTAAAGCGAGTCCTAAGGCAGAGCAGCTGGCGGATGAGCTTCGCAAGCTGGATTTATTCAATATGACGCCAATGCAGGCCATGCAATGGCTTAATGATAGGAAAAGCAAGCTATAACGGATAACGGTACTATAGCCAGAGAGGGGAGTCATTCGAATGGGGAAAATTCAAGTGCTGGACGAGCAGCTTGCGAATCAGATTGCTGCAGGCGAAGTCGTCGAACGGCCATCTTCTGTTATTAAGGAGCTGGTTGAGAATGCGGTTGATGCGGGCAGCTCGGTCATAGATATAACAGTCGAGGAGGGCGGACTTTCTCTTATTCGGGTGACGGATAACGGGACGGGTATCGAGCCGGAGGATATGGGAACAGCCTTCCAACGTCATGCAACGAGCAAAATTATGTCAAGCAGCGATTTGTTCAAGATCGCCAGCCTAGGCTTCCGTGGAGAGGCGCTGCCAAGTATAGCGGCGGTGTCGAGGCTTGAATGCATCTCTTCCATTGAGACGACGGGTCTGGCTCATCGGATGAGCTTTGAGGGCGGTACAGTAACCATAGATCAACCGGCGAATGCCCCGCAAGGGACGGATATGACCGTACGGGATTTGTTCTATAACACCCCTGCCCGGCTGAAATATATGAAGTCGATCCAAACGGAGCTGGGGCATATATCAGATTATGTCTATCGAATAGCTTTGGCTCATCCGAGCATTGCTTTCACGCTCAAGCATAATGGCAATACCTTGCTTCGTACATTAGGGACGGGAGACCGACTACAAGTTATTGCAGCCGTGTATGGCTCCAATACAGCTAAGGCGATGATGAAGGTAGAGGGCGAGAGCGGCGATTATGATTTGACAGGCTATATCTCCAAGCCTGAGCTTACGAGAGCGAATCGCAATGGCATGACGGCTATCGTCAATGGGCGGTATATCCGAAGTCATGCGATTAATCAGGCGGTGCTTCAAGCGTATCATACTTTGCTTCCTATCAATCGTTTTCCACTAGTCGTACTGGAGATTGGCATGCATCCTAGCCTGCTCGATGTGAATGTGCATCCATCCAAGATGGAGGTCCGCTTTAGCAAGGAAGCTGAGCTAAGAACGTTGATCGAGCAGGCCGTTCGAGCAGCGCTAGGTACGGTGCGCCATATTCCGGGACCGGAATCAGCCTACAAGCAAGAGCGCTCAAAGCCTTTATTCGTACAGGATGCAATGTCATTCCATCGGCCTGAGCCGAAGGATGACAAGGTTATGCCTTCATCAGGAACAGGGGATAGGCAGACTTCCAGCCGGCCTTACAACGCGCCTTCCTCCATACGTGACAATCGGGAATATGTCCCTCGAAATGCGGCAGAAAAGCTATATAAGCCAGCTGAGCAGCGGGAGACAGCGTTCAGGGAAACAGCAGCGCCATGGGAGGAAGCAGCTCCTTCATTGCAGTTGCCGACCCAGCAATATACAAGCGATCAAGCAAGCTATCCAATCAAACAAGCTACCTTCGGGAGTGGGCTTGATGCAGCTTATGACAGTTCTGCTCAGGCTATCCCTTCTACGAATGAAGGGCAGCAGGCGGATAAGCAGGGAGAAGAGGCTAACGCGCCGCAGACTTCTGAAGCTGCCCCTTTCTTCCCTGAGCTGCACTGGATTGGTCAGCTTCATGGCACTTATATTGTCGCGGAGGCGGAGGATGGCCTGTACCTGATTGATCAGCATGCGGCGCATGAGCGGGTTAATTATGAATATTATTACAAAAAGTTCGGCAATCCAGCTGCGGCAAGCCAGCAGCTGCTCGTACCGCTGACACTTGAATTTACGCCTGGTGAAGCAGCGCAATTACGCGGAATGATTGCTCTTTTTGCCGATGCCGGCGTAGAGCTGGAGCCATTCGGTGCACAAACCTTTCTTGTCCGCTCTTATCCGGAATGGCTGCCCAAGGGCGAGGAGCAAGCCATCGTCGAAGAGATGGCCGATCTGCTGCTGTCGGATAAAAAAGCGATTGATATTGCCAAGCTGCGTGAGAAAGCCGCTATTATGTGTTCCTGCAAGGCTTCAATTAAAGCAAATGACCGCAAGACTAGGGAAGAGGGAGACTCTTTATTAGCGCAATTGGCTGCTTGTGAGCAGCCATATACTTGTCCGCATGGGCGACCGATTGTCGTGCATATGTCTAACTATCAACTAGAAAAAATGTTCAAACGGGTGATGTCATGATTGTAACAACAGCGGATAAGCCGTCAGCGGAAGCATCAGACACGGCTAAGAGGCTTGCAGCAGAATTAGAAGTGCCTTATATTCCGCGCGGCAGAAAGACTCTCAGGCAAATGGGAGAGCAAATGGAGAACATCCGCATCCTTGTGGTAACGGAGAGGGAAGTTCGGTTTTATGAAGGGCAGACGGAGACTCCCTTATATTTTCACCCTAGTATGGCCTTTGTCAGGGTCAAACGGTTACGGCGGGGGGAAAATGATCCGATGATTGTGCTGTCAGGCTGCTTGGAAGGCGACACTGTCGTTGATTGTACAGCTGGCTTGGGCTCAGATGCCCTTGTTTTCTCCTATGCCGTAGGGGAGGCAGGAGCGGTTATTGCGACGGAGAGCGAGCCAGTGCTATGCACGGTTGTGCGAGAAGGCCTTGCCATTTATAAGTCGGGCTTGCCTGACGTAGATGCGGCAATGAGAAGAATAGAGATGCGCTGTGAGCAGCATTATCGCTATTTGAGCGGATTGCCGGACAATAGTGTTGATGTCGTATATTTTGATCCGATGTTTCGGCAGCCAATTCATGAATCAAGCGCGATTGAGCCGCTGCGGACGCTTGCGAATGCTAATGCGCTCTCTCCTGAATCGGTTGCCGAAGCGCTGCGTGTTGCACGCAAGACTGTGGTAATGAAAGAGCACCGGGACAGCGGAGAATTTGCAAGGCTTGGTTTCGAACGGCGCCATGTGAACACGTCGAAAATTGCTTATGGAGTGATAGAAGTTGCGCGAGAACAATAGTATGACACAGAAGCAGCCGCTGCTTGTACTAATTGGCCCAACGGCCGTTGGCAAGACCCAGCTAAGCCTCGAACTTGCCAAAGCTTGGAATGCCGAGATTATATCGGGAGATTCGATGCAGGTATATCGAGGCATGGATATCGGAACCGCTAAGCTTCCGCTTGCGGAGCGTGAAGGAATCGAGCATCATCTGATTGATATTTGTGATCCGCAGACCCCTTATTCTGTAGCAGATTTCCAGACTGGCTGCAGAGCCAGTATTGAGGAAATCGCAGGAAAAGGGAAGCTGCCTTTTATTGTAGGCGGTACAGGGCTCTACGTGGAGTCGGTCTGCTATGGGTTTGAGTTTGCTGAGAGCGGCTCTGATGAGCTGTTCCGGCAGGAACAGGAGCGTTATGCGCTGGAGCATGGGGCAGAAGCGCTTCACCAAAGGTTGGAGGAGATTGACCCGCCTTCAGCCAAGCGGCTGCATCCCAATGACCAGCGGAGAATTATTCGAGCGCTCGAAATTTACCATTTGACGGGCCAGACGCTATCTTCTCAGCTTGAGGGACAGAAAAAGGAGTCTCCTTACGAACTATGTCTAATAGGCCTTACAATGGATCGTGCCGTGCTATATGCGCGGATTGAGCAGCGGATCGATCTTATGATGGAGGAAGGGCTTGTAGAAGAGGTCCGTAAGCTTCTGTCTGGCGGTGTACCGCCTCATGCGGTTGCGATGCAAGGCTTAGGCTATAAGGAGATTGCCATGTATTTGCGGGGGGAATGCACACTTGAGGCAGCCGTTACCTTGCTCAAAAGAGATACAAGAAGATTTGCCAAACGTCAGCTTTCCTGGTTCCGGCATATGAAGGATATTGCGTGGATTGACATGGACGCAAATTTTCACAACAATTTAGAGCATATTCATGGTATAATAGCAGGAAAGTTTCAAGACAATCTTGAATATACTTCTAATCAATCTTTTTAAGACGGAGGTAACGTCCAATGAACAAATCGATCAATATTCAGGATACGTTCTTGAACCAATTGCGCAAAGACAGCATTCCGGTTACGGTGTTTCTTATGAATGGCTTTCAAATCAGGGGCGTTATTAAAGCGTTTGATAATTTCACTATTATCATTGATAGTGAAGGTCGTCAACAAATGGTGTACAAGCATGCGATTTCGACGTTTACGCCACAGCGGAACGTATCTCTTATGCAGGATAACAGCAGCTCAGAGTCCTAAGGTCATAGCAGAGACTGAAACTTTCTAATCCTGCGTAACGTTTAACTAGATAGCGGTAAGGTAGAACAACCCGCTCCATCAGGGTTGTTCTTTCTATTCCGGGGTATAAATAAAGAGATAGATCCGATTATACGGACAACAGGAGGGGAATCGGCATGGCTGAACAACCTAGTAGAAGATCACCTGCGCCCAAGACGCAGGGAAAGGGCAAGAAAAAAAGAAAGCTGACACCGCGAAAATGGTTTTTTGCTTTATTTTTTACCGGAGTCATTGCAATCGTATGCGGAATCATTGGATATTTGCTTATTATTCTGAACGGGGAAAGGATTCTAACGGAAAGAGCAGATATGCTCGTCATGGGCGAAGCATCCATCATATATGATGTGAATGGACAGGAAGTAACGAAGCTCTATCATGCGAATGAGAATCGTGAAATCGCTGAATTTGATGAAATTCCAAAGCTGCTTCTCCAAGCATTCGTTGCTACAGAGGACCAACGTTTCTATGAACACTCCGGGATTGACTTCTGGGCCATTGGACGGGCGGTTGTAAAAGACGTGATTGCCCGCAGTGCAGTAGAGGGCGGAAGTACAATAACGCAGCAGTTAGCTAAAAATATGTTCCTGACCGCAGACAAGACGTTATTCCGGAAAGCGACGGAAGCTTCTATTGCGGTCGCGCTTGAGAATAATAAGACAAAAGACGAAATTCTGACGATGTACTTGAATCGGATTTATTTCGGTAAAGTATATGGCGTGAAGGCAGCTGCCGATTATTATTTCGACAAGCCGCTTGAAGAGCTGGAGCTATGGGAAATTGCTACATTGGCAGGAATGCCGAAGGCTCCGAACCGTTACAATCCGATTAAAGATCTGGAATCTTCCGAAGCGCGCCGCGCAGTCGTGCTGAAGCTGATGTTCGATCAAGGACTCGTTACACAGGCTGAGATGGATGAAGCGAAGGCGGCCAAATATGTACAGCCAACTAATACGGATGAGAAATTTGCTGATCCGTATAAAGCCTATGTCGATTATGTAGTAGAGGAAGCCGTTAAGGTGATGCCTCAGGGAATGACAGAGGAAGAGCTAAGAATAGGCGGCTACCGGATCTATACTTCACTGAATCCGAAAGCTCAGGAAACGGTTGAAAAAGAATTTGCTGATGACAGCAACTTCGAGGAAAGCCCGGAAGATCAAAAGGTACAGGGTGCGATGATTATAATGGATCATCGTGACGGTACGATTCAAGCAATGGCTGGCGGACGTGATTATGTCAAAAAAGGTCTTAACCGTGTAGAGGTGCCACGTCAGCCAGGCTCGGCATTTAAGCCAATAACGTCATATGCTCCGGCACTGGATACTGGGAAATACTTCCCCTGGACGGTTCTTGCGAATGACAAGAAATGCTTTGGAAATTATTGTCCGCGAGATTCCAAAGGCGCAACTCCGATCTCCATGGCGGAAGCCGTTAAGCAATCGCGAAATTTGCCAGCAGTATGGATGCTTAATGAAGTTGGCGTGAAGAGCGGATTGGAATACGCTAAGAAATTCGGCTTTGAGCTAGATAGCAAAAATGACCGTAACTTGACTATTGCGTTAGGTGGATTAACCCATGGCGTGACACCTTTGCAGATGGCCGAAGCGTACAGCGTATTCGCTAATGGCGGCAAGTCAGTTGATTCTCACACAATTACCAAGATTACCAATAGTGCGAAGAAAAACATCTATACGTATAAGGCACCAGCTTCCAAGCAGATCATCAGTGAGCAGGCAGCTTGGTATATGACGGAGATGCTGCAGAAGGTTGTTCAAAAGGGCGGTACGGGCACCAGTGCACGTATTGATAGACCAGTAGCCGGCAAGACAGGAACGACACAGCACGGATTGAAAAATTTTAATTCCAGCGCTAACCGTGATGCTTGGTTCGTGGGTTATACGCCAGAGTGGACAGCAGCAGTCTGGATGGGCTACGATATTACTAATGAGCAGCATGTTATTAAGAAAGGCAGCTCACAGTCCGCTAAGATGTTCTCTAAGGTTATGAGCCAAGCGATGAAGGGTGTTCCGGCTTCTAGCTTCAAGCAGCCTTCAGGCGTGAAGGAAGAGGTTCCAGCAGAGCAGGCTGGCGTATCGAATTTCAATGCGACTTATATACCTGAACAAATGAAGGTACAGCTGTCATGGACAGCCCCTGCGAACAGCGAAGGCATTACGTATCAAGTATTCAGAAAAGATGAATCGCAAGGTGAGTTTATCCGTTTTGTTGATTCCCTAACGGCAACTGGGGTTGATGATATGAGTGTCTTCCCAGGAATCACGTATGATTACTATGTCGTTGCCTATAATGCAGAGGCGAATCTGGAAAGTAAAGCGTCTAATACGGTCAAGGTCCAAATACCGGAGACGGAGATTGATATACCGGAAGTTCCGATGGAGCCAGAACCGAATCCGGATGGAAGCCTGGATCCAGGAGAGAGCCCTGGAATCGAGCCAACCCCTACGCCAACCCCAACCGATCCGAATAATCCAGGTAATGGCGGAGGGCTTGAGCCAACCCCTACGCCGACCCCTACCGTACCAGGTGACGGGGCTGGGAATGGGAATGGACAAGGAAACGGAAACGGGCAAGGAAATGGTCAAACTAATAAGCCAGGTGATGGCAGTGTTGGAGCGACCGGTGGAGAAGATGGCAGTGAGGACTTTATGGAATTTGAATAAAAGATGCTGAAGGATGTATAGCATGATGCTTATGCAGTTACTGTATTTGGCTGAAGCGGGTAGGAGTTGATTGTAAGAGATGAGCAAGAAGAAGGGGAGCGGCTGGAGCGCGATCATTATGCTGCTGACAGCCGCAGCATTACTCGGAGGCTGCGGATCGTCTCCTGAATCGCAGTCCGGTAGCCAGCCGGCTTCCACTGTATCGGCAAAGCAAATGAAATGGGACAAAATGCCGGAGATGTCAATTGAGCTGAATAAGTCTTATCACGCGAATTTCAAGACGAATAAGGGTAACTTTTCGGTTCTATTGTATGCGAAGGAAGCTCCAGTTACAGTAAATAACTTCGTCTTTTTAGCGAAGGAAGGCTTTTATAATGGTCTAACCTTTCACCGCGTGATTGAGTCGTTCATGATTCAGAGCGGCGATCCAAAAGGCAATGGTACTGGCAACCCGGGATATTTTATTCCCGATGAGCTGGATGCAGACCTAAAGTATGAGACTGGTGTAGTAGCGATGTACAATATGGGACAGGCCAATACAGGAGGAAGCCAATTCTTCATCTGTACAGGCCCTGATGCTGATAACCTGAATCAAGCACCGAATTACTCTGTATTCGGCAAGGTTACACAAGGAATGGATATTGTACAGCTAATTTCGCAATCTCCTGTTAACACGACGACCCCGATTGAGGATGTTATTATTGAGTCCATAACGATTGAAGTCAAATAAAACCAAGCTTCGCCGCCCTATAAGAGCGGCGAAGCTTTTTTATGCCTTCTTGAAGCTTGGTTTATTTTTCTTGACAACTGGAGATGGACGTTAAGATATGGTAAGCTTTTTACAAAGCAATCCATCATCAATGAAAGCCGTCGAGGCTTATCTCAACGGAAAGGTACGTTCCGTATGAAACGAAAATTTTCTGATCGGGCTAACTGGCGCCGGATTTTACGCAAAAGCTATTCTTGCTTGGTGCTAGACAGCGATGAGTTCAAAGGACTCGTCACATTTTACCGTATTCATGAGCTCCGAGAACCTCTTTGGAAAGAATATAACGGCAGAAGACTTTGCTTGGCAGATCGCGGCTACTTGTGGATGCAGCATTTTCCGAAGGGTGAGCATTTTGTAGTAACAACGATGTTCGACGATAAGGGCCGTGTCGTGCAATGGTATATTGATATTTGCAAGACACAAGGCATGACAGACCAGCAGGTTCCCTGGTTCGATGACCTTTATCTCGATGTAGTTGTGCTTCCAACTGGCGAAGTGTTCTTATTAGATGAAGATGAGCTCGAGGACGCATTGCGTCTTGGTGAAGTCACAGGGAAAGAAGCAGCTATGGCACGCAAGACGGCAGGAAGATTGCTATCCAGTATTCGGAACGGAAGGTTCCGCTATTTCACCTTAAGCTTGAAGCATCGCAAGAGCTTATCCCAAAGAACCGGGGAGCTAAGTGAATCATGAGAAATGTAGTTGGGGCGAGGAGCAGAACACACAAACGACGGAAGAAATTTCGTCCGTGGCTGCTCCTGTTTCGCACTATAGCATGGGGTATAGTCGCGGGCGTTATATGGTGTGGTTATTTATTATGGTTAATTAACGGCTATGATTCCTCCAAGACGCTCTCCAAGGCAGATGCGGGAATTGTATTGGGGGCAGCTTTATGGAATGATGCGCCAAGCCCTGCGCTTAGAGAGCGCCTGGATTATGCGTATGAGCTGTACAAGAATGGCACGGTTGAGTACCTCATATTGACTGGCGGCTTGGATTACGCGAGTTCAAAGAAGACGGAAGCAGAAGGAATGCGCGATTATTTGGTTAGCAAAGGCATTCCTGCGGACAAGCTGGAGTTAGAAAATGCAGCACGCAGCACTTATGAGAATCTGTTATTCAGCAAGCTGATTGCAGAGACAGAGGGCTGGGACAAGCTTCTCGTTATTACACATGATTATCATTCAGCGAGAGCTCTGGATATTGCACAAGCTCTTAATTATTCGAATGTAGATGTAGCAGGGACCGAGTCTAAGGTTCTTAATCCTCTGTACAATGAGACGCGAGAGGTGCTTGCTTTTACGAAATGGAAGCTCGATGCAGCCCTTCTCAAGCTGGGTTATCGAACCCCTGATGTTACAACGTAGTTTGGTTTATATTTGCCGTTGCACAAAATTAAAAATCCCTCTGAGACATCCGAAATTCAGATGAGTCAGTAGGGATTTTTAATTTCACTCCTTATGTATAATAGGAATGGGAACGACATCCTCTGGGTACAGAGCGTTAAGCTCCTCCCCTCAGATAGATTCTTATTTCGCCGTATATGCTTCTTGCTCTTCTTCGGTCAAAGTATAGAAGCTTGTGACTCTGCGAAGAAAAGTTGTGCCGTCAGCAATTTTAACAATATCTTCATTATACGCGATTATTGGCTGTGCTGGTCTTAGACGCATAGCATCTTGATAGACCGTAACAGGCACTTTGGCTGACTTTGCGTTTTGAATATCTTGATCTGATTTTAGTTCTTGTCCAGGTGAGAATGTTGGTTTCTGAATCATATATATTACCCTCCTAAAAATACTAACAATGGAAATCAACATTTGAGTTATTAGGGTTTCCCAATAGCGGGCGGATATTCAATCCCCTTCTAAAGCAGCAAATATTTATTCTTCATTATTGTAAGCGATTCTGAAATGACAATACAAGCTGCTTACGTATGTCCATTGTAAGAACAAACTTGACTTTGCACCTGTGGCTTGGTACATTGTTGTTTTGAAAATAAGTATCTTATGTAGAAATATAAGATAGCAGCAAACATCGCCTTTGTAAGCTTAACGTGATGAGCTCCAGAAGTAAACTATAATTTCAACATATTTATGAACATTTTTAGATAAGGGGTGTTTGGTATGGATTCAGCATTATTTATAGCAGGTTGGGCTATAGTTGGAATTTTCCTTGGCGGAGTCATCGTTATTTTCAAATCAAAATTTAAAAAATAAGCAGTTGCGGTTAAAATTAAGAAGCGAGAATAGCTTCCTATTGACAGGCAATGAAAGAGATGTTTATCATTTAATGAGATTTTTATATATATATTAACAATAAAACCATCTTATATCTAATTGGATTAAGGTGTTTTTTTGCGTGCTTACTATTAAAGAAACGACTAGGAGCTGCGATCAAATGGAAGTTCATAAGTATACGGATATTATTCGTCTTGGTCATAAAACTGCAGTAGGTGTGTTGAATGAAGGCGATGAGATTGTCATTCAAGAAAAGCTGGATGGAGCTAATGCCTCATTCAAACGATCTGGAGATATAGTTGAAGCATTCTCACGCAATACTCAGTTAAGCCCCGAGAATAATTTAAGAGGGTTCTATGAATGGACTCAAACGCTAGATTCCTCTAAATTGCTCGTAGGTGTTATTTATTATGGCGAATGGCTTGTCAAGCACAAGCTGAATTATGGAAGCCATAAGGACCAGTTCTATTTGTACGATATTTACAATGACTGTATGGGAGAGTATGCGAGCTTTTCACTAGTGCAAGAGGAGTCTCATCGTCTATCCATAAATTTAATTCCGTTGTTCTATGAGGGCAAGTATCAGTCTGTCGAGCATGTGCAATCATTTGTTGGCCAGTCGGTATTAGGAGCAAGAGGCGAGGGAGTGGTTGTTAAGAACGTACATTATAAAAATAGCTATGGAAAACAGTGCTTTATTAAAGTGGTTACTGATGAATTTAAAGAAGTTCACAAACAGAGAGCACCAAAAGCTACGAGGACCCAATCACCAGAAGCATTATTTGTTGAAGAGTGTGTAACTAAGGCAAGAGTAGAGAAATTATTGTACAAACTTGTTGATGAAAACGTACTTGATGAGCAATTTGGAATCGAAGATATGGGGATCATTTTAAAGCATCTCGGGAATAGAGTTTATGACGATATTATGAAAGAAGAATCAGATTCACACCACACCTATGAAGAAAAAGCTATTGGAAGATGTATAGGTAAGAGTTTGCCTTCGATGATCAAATCAATCTTGAATGAACGAGAAGCTGGTGAAGGAAGAACCGCATATTGAAATAGAATTAATCCCTCAAGCTATGGCATAGACTAGTCTAGAGGTGATGTGCATGAATCAGAACGAACGTGAAATTACGGTTAACAACGCCAAAATAAATGTAGTGTTTAAGTCCAATGAAAGTAATGGCGGTCAATTAGTAAAGCAAGAGGAGGTTTCAATAAAGACGCAGCTAGAAGAGACGTATGTGGAGGTTTTTAATGAGCTTAACAAAATGGTGGGCTTGAAAGAGGTTAAAGAATTAATCTATCAGATTTATGCCATACTTCGCGTAAACAAACTAAGAGCCGAGGCAGGGCTTAGATCTGATAATCAGGTTTATCATATGATTTTCAAAGGCAATACAGGAACAGGGAAGACTACAGTGGCCAGAATAATCGCCAAGCTATTCAAAGCAATGGGCGTTTTGAGCAAGGGTCATTTTATAGAGGTAGAACGAGCTGATTTGGTGGGTGAGTACATAGGACATACCGCCTCTAAGACAAGAGATCTAATAAAAAAAGCAATTGGCGGCATTCTGTTCATAGATGAAGCTTATAGCTTGGCGCGCGGCGGAGAAAAAGATTTTGGCAAAGAAGCAATCGATTGTCTCGTTAAAGCAATGGAGGATAACAAGCATGATATCGTCATCATTCTTGCAGGATATCCTGTAGAAACAGACTACTTCCTGCAAACGAATCCAGGCCTGCCTTCACGGTTTCCTCTACAAATTGATTTTCCTGACTATACTGTGGAAGAATTAATGACAATTGCTGATAAAATGGTACTTGAAAGAGATTATATTTTGGCAAAAGAATCGAAATATAGAATGTTAGGATTAATTACTGCTGAAAAGCTAGAGAGCGATAATTTCAGCAATGGCAGATATATTAGAAATGTACTGGAAAAATCAATCAGGAAGCAAGCTGTCAGGCTAATGAGCAAGCATCGCGTCTTATCAAGGCAGGATTTAATGGAGCTTCTTCCTCAGGATTTAACGGATCAAGCAGATTATAAATCAAGTGAAGGAAATGCAGTTTCATAAAGGGACATGAGAAAGCCCCTTTATGAAACTGCATGTCTTTGTTTTGGAACGCTTTGAACCTAAGCTGGGGAGCTATTATTCGTTTAGAACGACAAGGATATTCTAATAATAAATGATAAGATGATGTGCGAATCAGTTGAAAATGATAAAATAGCTTTGGCAGCGCAAGCCCTAATGATAAACTTAGTCATGTAAACCAAAGGAGCAGGCCATGAGTGATAAAACGTATGATACGACGATGACGATGAATGAACGGGCTGTACTCGTCAGCTTGGTTACTCCTGAGGTGAAGCGCGGTATTAGTGATCCGGAGCATTCGCTTGAAGAGCTTGTTCAGTTAGCTGAGACTGCGGGGACTGAAGTTCTGACCACAATGACCCAGAACAAGGAAGCACGGGATACGAAATGGTTTATTGGAAAGGGAAAGGTAGAGGAGCTGCGCCTCATCGCAGATGAGATGGGGGCAACAACGGCAATTTTTGATCAGGAGCTGTCGGGTGCTCAGGTTCGTAATCTGGAGGCTGCGCTCGATTTAAAAATAGTTGACCGTACTCAGCTTATTCTGGATATATTTGCTCAACGTGCGAAGACCAAGGAAGGCATTATTCAGGTAGAATTGGCTCAGCTCAGTTATTTGCTGCCAAGGCTATCGGGCCATGGCAAGAATCTGTCTCGACTCGGTGGGGGAATTGGCACACGGGGGCCGGGAGAATCAAAGCTGGAGACCGATCGCAGACATATTCGCGATCGAATTTCTGACCTGAAATCGCAACTGAAAGAAGTCGTTCGTCATAGAGAGCTCCATCGTGCAAGGCGGCGCAAAGCAGGCGTTACCCAAGTTGCGCTTGTTGGTTATACGAATGCAGGCAAGTCTACGCTGCTCCGTGAATTGACCAGTGCAGATGTTTATGTCGAGAATCAATTATTCGCAACGCTTGATCCGACATCAAGAACCTTAGAGCTTCCTAATGGCAGGGAAGTGATTCTGACTGATACAGTAGGCTTTATCCAGAACCTGCCTCATGACCTAATTGCGGCGTTCCGTGCCACATTGGAGGAGGTTCTCGAAGCCGATCTTGTTCTACATATCGTAGACAGCAGCTCACCGATGCGGGATGAGCAAATGCTCGTCGTGGACAACATATTAGGTGATCTCGGAGCAGCCAGTACGCCCAGCTTGACAGTCTATAATAAAAAAGATCTGTGTACGGAAGAAAGCAGTGAATTGCCGCATGCAGCAGGCGATACGTTAGTTATCAATGCTTATGATCCGGAAGATCAGCTACTGCTTCGTCAAAAGATTCAGGATAAGCTGACGGGAGACACGATTACCTTTGCTCTTCCTGCTGACCGCGGTGAATTAATCGCTCTAGCCTATCGCAGCGGCGAGGTTATTAGGCAGGAAATTGAATCGGAATATATGCGAATCACGTTGCAAGTAAGCCGTCAAGATTATGAAGTGAATGGACATCGTTTGAAGCCATATATTGTATGAGATAGGTTATGAGAACATAGGGAGAGGGAATACCAGCATGAATAAGCAACATAATGAAACTTGGACACAGCTAGAGCAGCTAGCGGATGCCGCTGAGCAGCTTGCGGAGCAACAGCTGCGGTCAATTGATCGCATTGCAGAGAAGAATCAATGGAAGGTGATTCAGGCATTCCAACGACATAAAGTTAGTGATTTCCACTTTAATGGGTCGACAGGCTATGGCTACAACGATAGAGGGCGTGAGGTGCTTGACCTCGTCTATGCGGATGTATTTGGCGCAGAGGCTGCTTTGGTTCGTCCTCATTTTGCTTCAGGAACCCATACGATAAGCTGTGCGCTGTTCGGTCTGCTTAGGCCAGGAGACGAACTGCTCTATATGACAGGAACGCCTTATGACACACTTCATAAGGTGATTGGCAAGCCTGGGGATGGGACAGGCTCCCTGCAAGATTGGGGAGTGAAATACGGGGAAGTTCCTTTACTAGATAACGGTGATTTGAATTGGGAAGAAATTGAGCAAAAAATGACCGAGCACACAAAGGTTATCGGTATTCAACGCTCCCGTGGGTACAGCTGGCGTAATTCCTACTCCGTGGAAGCTATAGGGGAAATGGTTCGCAGGGTTAAACAGATTAAGCCTGATGTGCTTGTATTCGTTGATAATTGCTATGGGGAGTTTACCGAGTTGCTGGAGCCTACACAGGTTGGTGTGGATCTTATGGCGGGTTCTTTAATCAAAAATCCGGGTGGTGGCCTTGCGTCTACAGGCGGCTATATAACGGGGATTGCCTCGGCGGTTGAAGCAGCAGCGAATCGCCTAATTGCTCCAGGCATTGGTGTAGAGGTTGGAGCTATGCTAGGAACGCTGCGTTCGATCTATCAGGGACTGTTCCTCGCGCCACATCTGGTTGGACAGGCTGTAAAAGGAAGTGTATTCGCGGCTGCCTTATTTGAAAAGCTTGGCTTCGAGACACAGCCTCGTTGGGATGCTTCTAGGACGGATCTGATTCAGGCCGTACGCTTTGGCAGTGCCGAGCATTTAATTGCTTTCGTTCAGGGTATTCAACAAGCTGCCGCTGTTGATGCACATGTCGTTCCGGAGCCTTGGGATATGCCGGGGTATGAGCATCCCGTTATTATGGCTGCAGGAACATTCATCCAAGGCGGAAGCTTGGAGTTATCCGCTGATGCGCCCATCCGAGAGCCGTATATTGCTTATATGCAGGGAGGACTAACCTTTGCACATGCCAAATTCGGCGTTTTGACCGCCTTGAATCGCATGGTTGACAGAGGATTGGTTGTGATAGAAGCTAACATAACTTGACATGTTTTTGGAAGGACGTTAAACTAGACATATAAATGTAGGACTGGAAGGTTGATGCGACATGGGTGATGATATACGTAGAAATATGGCCTTATTTCCGATAGGCATCGTAATGAAGCTAACGGATCTAACGGCCCGCCAAATCCGTTATTACGAGCAGCATGAATTAATTGTGCCAGCTAGAACGGCAGGCAATCAACGTTTATTCTCATTTAACGACGTGGAACGGCTTCTTGAGATTAAAGCGTTAATTGAGAAGGGTGTCAATATCGCTGGAATCAAGCAAGTTATGAATCCGGTTTCTAAGGAATCCGATGATGCTACTATCGTCAGCGAGCAGTCCGAAGTAAAGCGTAAAGAGTTATCCGATGCACAGCTTCATCGTTTGCTTAAGCAACAATTGATTGAGAAAAGGCCGGGGCAAGCTTCCCTTATTCAAGGCCAATTGTCGCGCTTCCTGAACAAGCGATAATTCTGATTGGAGTGACTTAGCATCACCCATCACCAAACTTAGGAGATGATTCGTGTGAGCTTTACTAAAGAAGATATTAAACGTATCGCGCAAGAGCAAAATGTTCGTTTTATCCGCCTGCAATTCACTGACTTACTTGGAACAATCAAGAATGTTGAGATTCCTGTAAGCCAGTTGGACAAGGCGCTTGACAATAAAATGATGTTTGATGGATCTTCAATTGAAGGCTATGTTCGTATTGAAGAATCTGACATGTACTTATATCCCGATTTAGATACTTGGGTTGTATTCCCATGGGTTTCACAAGACCGTGTTGCTCGTTTGATTTGTGATATCTATATGACGGACGGTACACCGTTCGCAGGTGACCCGCGCGGTATTCTCAAGCGTGCTTTGCAAGAAGCAGAGGAAATGGGTTACACAGCGATGAATGTTGGTCCAGAACCGGAATTTTTCCTGTTCAAAACCGATGCGAATGGTGATCCAACAACAGAGCTTAACGATCAGGGCGGATATTTCGACCTGGCGCCAATGGATATGGGGGAGAACTGTCGTAGAGAGATTGTACTTACTCTTGAAGAAATGGACTTCGAGATTGAGGCTTCTCACCATGAAGTTGCTCCTGGCCAGCATGAGATCGACTTTAAATATGCAGACGCAATTAAAGCAGCCGATCAGATTCAAACGTTCAAATTGGTTGTAAAAACGATAGCAAGACAGCATGGCCTGCATGCAACATTCATGCCGAAGCCACTATTTGGGGTTAACGGTTCAGGCATGCACTGCCACCAATCTTTATTCCAAGGCAATACAAATGTATTCTACGAGGAATCGGATAAGCTTGGGCTTAGCGATACAGCTCGTTATTATATGGCAGGTATATTGGAGCATGCTCGTGCAATGGCTGCTATTACGAATCCGACAATTAATTCTTACAAACGTCTGGTTCCAGGCTATGAAGCGCCTTGTTACGTTGCTTGGTCAGCAAGCAATCGGTCTCCGATGATCAGAATTCCAGCTTCTCGTGGGCTTAGCACACGTGTTGAAGTTCGTAATCCCGATCCTGCTGCTAATCCATATTTGGCGCTGGCTGTCATGCTCAAAGCAGGCCTGGATGGCATTAAGAACAAAACAGCATTGCCTGCTCCAATCGACCGTAATATTTATATTATGACGGAAGAAGAGCGAATCGAATCAGGTGTTCCAAGCTTACCGGCAGATCTGAAGGAAGCGTTGGACGAAATGCTTCGCAGCGAAGTGGTATGTGATGCGCTTGGCGATCATGCGCTAGCTCACTTCTACGAGCTCAAAGCCATTGAGTGGGACATGTATAAGACGCAAGTTCACCAATGGGAGAGAGATCAATATTTGACGCTTTACTAGGACGAAGAATCCAGTAATGGCGCGGGGTTTCGGGGGTTTTTATTCGGGGGCACTCTGGAGGGGATTAACTCTTTTCCGGGGATGCCCCCGAAATGCCCCCGAACTTTTTGTTTTTATAGGCTTCAATTTTGTCGCTATTTCTTACATCAATTTTTTTGGAAATGTGAGCATAGACATCAGAAGTAATTTGTATACTGCCATGTCCTAAGTATTCTTGGACATACTTCATGTCGGCGCCTGCCTCAAGCATGATAACTGCACAAGTATGGCGTAATGAATGGATAGGGAGCATCGGTATCTCAGCTCGGGTTAGGATGCGCTGAAAGGCATTGAATAATGAAGATTTTGGCATGAAGTTTCCATCGACTCGGCATAGTACTAGATTTAAATCATGGCGATATAGATTTCCGAGGTTGAGCTTATTTTGGTTTTGCCAGTTTGCATGAAACTTTAGATCATTTACAAGTCTTGTACTGATGGTAATTAAACGTTCTGACCGTAATGTTTTAGTATCCCCGAATAACTCTTCCTCTTCTCCAGCTTGGAAATCCAACGTTTCATCAATCCGAATAGTCCTCTCCTTGAAATTTATGTCCTCCCATTTTAATGCTGCTGCTTCTCCTTTACGCATACCAGTCTCAATTAATAGATTGAAGAATATCCAGTATATATATCCATAATGGTGAGCAGCTGATAGAAATTTTGGTATGTCATCTGAGTCTATAAAGCTTACAACTTTTTTATTCTTCCTAGCTTTAATAACTGATCCTATGATGGGGTTACGTTCCAGTTTGCCTTGTACTACCGCATGCTCAAGAGCCCCGTACATTGTAGAGTTTATTATTTCAATGGTGCGGCGACTTAATCCTGTTTCTACAAGATGATCTAAAAAAGATTGGTACATGTCAGGTTTAAGATTAAGCAACATAAGCTTCTTAAAATAAGGAGTTATGTGATTTTTGACATTGTTTTTATGGATGTTCAATGTATTTTTTCTTACCACCCCTTTTTTGTATTTCTCGATCCAGTTATTAAGGTAGTCAACTAGAGGGATATCTTCCTGTTCAAACCCTCGTTTAAGGCTTCTTAAAAAATCTCCTGCGGCCAGTTCAGCCTCCGCTTTCGTTTTAAATCCTCGCCTTGATTTTTCCTTCTCCTTTTTGGTAAAGGGGTCTGCGTACTTTAGCCGAAACTCCCAACCTGTTGGATGCTTCTTATAATTTGCCAATTTTATTCCTCCAATCAAACATACGTTCGGTTTTTGGGTATATTTAAACAGCCTTCCGGCTGGTAAGCGCAAGGATTTCATCAATAAAATTTGTCCATTTCTTTCGGTATTCGGTTGTGGGAAAGCAGCTCCGCTAAGGTCTCGCTGCTCTCCAGTTATCGCCGGCCGTCAGCAGGCAGACGTTGAAATAGGGATGCTCTTCAAGCCCAAAGCGGTTGAAGCCAAGGTGAAACTGATAATGCCCGATTCATGGGCGCAAAGGAAACGTATCCATGGCAGCACCTGCTTGTTGTCGGTTTAATCAGAATGGTCATCGCTTTTTTTTGGTCGTTTGTTCATTTGCTTTGCTTCCCAGAACAGGCCGGTCAAAACGTCCATAACACGTTGGCGGTCGCTTTCAGTCAGCGGTGTTCCATCAAACATTAGACCATCTTCTTTCAACATTTTTTTTAGGTCTAGTTTATCTTTTGGTGTTGCCCAAATAGGGGGAAACCCAGTCTCTTTTAATGCATCCAGTACTTCGCTTTCGATTTTCATAAAGGCAAAATCAAGAAATTGAATATCTGAATTTTCATCATATTCTTGACAAGCATGATGCAAACCGCAGACTCCAGCAGAAATAGCATAATCTACCCCTATAACTCCATCGTATTTATTGGCTATATTAATTAAAAAAACTAGTAATTCATGATAATTTTCTAAAACTAACTTATTGACTTTGAAACGGTCTAATTCAATTTTCACTAGTTCGGTTGCCGTGTACTCGCCGTACATTAAGAAGTCTGTTGATACACCAAGTATGGATGCAATTTTAATTAACTTTTCAACGGGCGGTTTGCTTTTATCTCTCTCATAACTCGAAAAATTAGCTTCAGTCATTTCTAATTTTTCGGCCATTTGAAGCTGTGTGTATCCTCTTTTTTTACGATATTCTCGTATTCTATTACCAAGGGACTGCATAATACCAACTCCACAAATAAAATTTTAGTAATCACCTATTGCTCAAATTATATTTGAGTGATATTATTGTTTTAGAACAGGAGGTGAGTGTGAATGATTTCAACAAAAACAAACGTTAGAACACGTTTAAAAGAAGTGCGTGAAGCAAAAGGCACGCAAAGATTTATTGCTGATGAACTTGGAATTACAGAAACCCATCTAAGGGAATTAGAAAACGGACGTTCCGTTCCAGGGACACGGCTTCTCAAAAGAATGCAGTTCTATTTTAAAGTTTCAGACACTGAGTTGTTTCCCGACTTGCATAAGCCGGAGTTTTACTTGCGATAAAACTCAAATTTAGTTTTACCAACAGTTAGAATTATATACTTTCATTTGGGTTTGCGCAAGTATTATTTGTGGTCTTATTTAGTTTTGCCTATAACTAAAATTAAATTTGATAAAGTTAGGTGACGAAATGATAAAGCTGATCCTTAACCCGGAATACGGTCTGTATGAACGTGGTGGAAAAGTATTTTGCAGCAGTCGGCAAGTAGCCGAAGAGTTTGGAAAGCGACATGCAGATGTACTTCGTTCAATTGAGCAGATCACTGCACCAACAAGTGGAGCGAGTGTAGAATTCACTGAACGCAATTTTGCGCTCAGTCGTTACAAAGACGCTTCAGGTAAACGGAACCCTGAATACTTACTCACGAAAGACGGTTTTTCAATTATCGCAATGGGGTTTAACGGCAGAAAAGCAATGAAATTCAAAGAAGCCTACATTCAGCGCTTCAACGAAATGGAATTGTTCATCAAGTCTGTAATTACTGCAAAACTCGAACATCCTGCGTTCACCAATGCAATTCAGACAGCAAGAGAAATGCAGGGCAAGGACGTCTCTTTCCATCATTTCAGCAATGAGGCCGACATGATTAATCGAATTGTGCTTGGGATGAACGCAAAGCAATTCCGGGAACTGCACGGCATAGCAAAGGGGCAATCGATTCGCCCATATTTGAGCAGCACTCAAATTCTTGCAGTTGAATCGCTGCAGCGCGCTGACATTGGATTGCTTTTGGCAATGCCAGATTTCGAGCAGAGAAAACAGGCGTTAGTTCAATTTTATGATAGATGTCGCCTTAAATTAATCGCATAAGGAGGTACTATACTGTGATCTCCATCTCAGTTAATGAAGAAGAAACCCGTAACCTTGTTCGTCAACGTATTGATGATTTGGTTAAGCAGGTTGATGCTGAATATGTGTTTTGGGATTCAAACGAATTGATCAAGCGAACATGCATGAGTATGGAAACGATTCAAAAAACATTTTTCTATCATCCATTGTTTCCAAAGTACAAAATCGGCGGGAAGTGGTACTACCCTGCCAAGGAGTCGAGAGAATTTCTACTTACTTGGTTAGCAGAACATTCGTCTTAAATAAGAAAGGATGAAACAACATGAACTTAGTACACATTGAAAATGGACAAGCAGTAACAGACAGTCTAACAGTATCGGAAGTGTTTGGGAAAGATCACGATAAGGTTCTTAGGGACATAAGAGGACTAGAATGTAGTGAGGAATTTTCACACGCC